>JBKPAA010000017.1:0-93519 GCA_046726215.1 Actinomycetota bacterium
TCGACCCCGAGTCGAACGACTGGGAGTTCTTCACCCTCGACGTCGCCGCCGCCGGCACCACGATCGTGACCCGTGGTGGCAGCGAGGTGGTCAATCGCTTCAGCGGCACCAGCTGCTCGGGCTGCCACGGCGCCGCCAAGCCGCAGTTCGACTTCGTGTGCGAGCACGACCACGGCTGTGCGCGGCTGCCCGTCGGCGACGACGTGATCAAGGCGATCCAGAACACCGACCCCCGGCCCCGCCGCTGACGTCCCGCAGTCCCGCTCAGCGCAGCTCGTCGACGAGCGCCGCGAAGCGGTCGATCAACGGCAGCGTGGCCGAGGCACCGTCCACGCCGACCCTCGGTGCGGCACCGACGACGACGCCCCGGACGCCGATGTCGCGGTAGCGGCGCAGCGTGTCGGGGGCCTGGTCGCCCAAGGCCACGATCGTGATCGGCATGTCGTCACGGCCGCCGGCGGCTGCGATCTCGCGGAACCGCCCGATCTTCTCGGCGACGTCACCAAGGGCGATGTCGATCGGCATCCACGCGTCGCCCCACGCCACCGCGTGGGTGGTGCCGAGCCTCCCGCCCGTCCCGCAGAGGATCGGCGGGTGAGGGCGCTGCTGCGGCTTGGGGTACGACCAGACGGGCTCGAAGTCGTAGAACCGGCCGTGGAACTCCGGCTCGTCCTCTGCCCAAAGGGCACGGAGGGCACCGACGCATTCCGCCAGGGCGTGGTAGCGCTGCGACCAGGGGACGTCGGGGCGATGGTTGGCGAGCTCCTCCTCGTTCCAACCGACCCCGACCCCGAGCTGGAGCCGGCCGCCCGAAAGCCGATCGAGCGTGGCCACCGACTTCGCGAGGTCGAAGAGGTCGTGCTCCAGGGGGAGCGCCACACCCGTGCCGATCAGCAGCCGGCGGGTGGCGCAGGCGGCGGCCGTCAGGCTGACGAATGGGTCCATCATCCGGAGGTACTGCGGTGGCAGGTCGCCCCCGGCCGGGTAGGGGGTCGTGCGCGACGTGGGGATGTGGGAGTGCTCGCCGACCCAGAAGGACTCGAAGCCGCGCTCCTCCAGCCATCCGGCGAGGACGTCGGGGGCGGGGTCCTCCGGTGTGTTCATCGACCAGAACCCGAGCTCCACGGTCACCCCCCACACTCGCCGGCGTGTCGAGTACGGCGAACGTAGGACACGCGCTGGTTCGATGACGACCCCGCAGCGACCGTCGGCGTCAGGGGTCGACGATGATGTTGAGGTCGGCGAGCTTGGCGGGGTCGAGGACTCCGTGGATGTGATGGACGCGTTGGTCGCGCAATGTGAGGGTGAAGGCCCCGAAGACGCGTCCGTCGCGCAGCGCGATGACGATGGCCTCCGCACCGACCGGTAGCGACAGCAGCGTGGTCGACGAGTCGGGCCCGAGGTAGTGCAACGCGAGCGGGGCGACCGCCTCGCGACCTACGACGGGGGGAAGCAGGCCGACCCGGCCACCGAGGTCGGCCTGGCCGGCGACGTCGGGGTCGAGAACGGCCAGGAGGCCGTCGAGGTCGCCGGTCGACGTGGCGGTGATGAACGCCTCTGTGACCCGGCGCTGGTCGTTCGACTCGACCGTGAAGCGGGCGGCGCCGCTGTCGGCGTGGATCCGCTGCCGGGCCCGGGCTGCGAGCTGCCGGCAGGCCGCCGATGACCGCCCGACGATCCCGGCGATGTCGTCGAACGAGTACTTGAACACGTCGTGGAGGACGTACGCGGTGCGCTCGGCGGGCGTGAGGCGGGCCAGGATCACGTGGAGCGCCATGCGGACCTCGTCGTCCAGCGTGACCCGATCCGCGGGATCGGTCGGCAGGCGAGACGGCGGGGCCGGGCGGTCCTCGGGTGGCGCTGCCGTCGGGGATCGGCGCCGCCACCGGGCCGAGCGGAGCTGGTCGAGGGAGAGCCGGCTGACGACCACCACCAGCCAACCCTTCACGTCCTCGATCTCGTCCAGGTCGGCCTGTACGAGCCGGGCGAATGCCTCCTGGACGACGTCCTCGGCCTCGCTGACGCTCCCGAGCACCCGGAAGGCGACGTCGAGGAGGTAGCGGTGGTGGTCGCGCCAGGCTCGTCCGAGCCGGACGTCGATCTCGCGGGTCCCGCCGGGAGATGGGTAGCGGTCCATGGGTTCCTCCAGGGTCGCGGCGCCGACGACGCGCGTGCACATGGAGGACGAGTGAGTCACCCCGAATGTGACGTCCCGGTGGTGTGACAAACGGCCGGGAGGCCTGGGTCACTTTTGGCGGCGGCCGATCGTCCTTTCGGGCATGACCGCCAACCACACATCTGCGATCCGGGTCGAGAACCTGACCAAGACCTATCCCGGCGGGGTCGAGGCGGTGAAGGGCATCGACTTCGCGGTACCGCCGGGCGAGGTGTTCGGGTTGCTCGGCCCCAACGGCGCGGGCAAGTCGACGACGGTCGGCATGCTCACGACGACCATCGCCCCAACCTCGGGGCGGGCCCGCGTGGCCGGGTTCGACGTCGCCACCCGTCCCATCGCCGCCCGCCGGGCAAGCGCGGTGGTGTTCCAGGAACCGGTCGTCGACCGGGGCCTCACGGGCCGCCGCAACCTGGAGGTCCACGCCCGCCTGTGGGGCCTCGACACCACGAGCACCGCCGCGCGCATCGCCGCGGTCGTGGACCCGTTCGGCCTGGGTGAGGTGATCGACCGGCCCGTCGAGACCTTCAGCGGCGGCCAGCGCCGCCGACTCGAGGTTGCCCGCGCCGTGGTCTCGGAACCCGTGGTGCTGTTTCTGGACGAGCCCACGGTCGGCCTCGACCCCCGCTTCCGCTTCGAGCTGCTGGACATAATCGCCGGCCTCCGCGCCCGGGCCGGGATGACCATCCTGCTGACGACCCATTACCTGGAGGAGGCCGAGCAGCTGTGCGATCGCGTCGCCATCGTGCACCAGGGCCGCATCGTTGCCCTCGACAGCCCGGCCGTGCTCCTCGCCCACCTCGGCCGCGAGCTCGTGGAGCTGCGGCTCGACGGTGACGTGTGGGCGGCGGTGTCGACGCTGCGCTCGCGGGGGTTCGCCGGCGGGGACACGTTCGCCGTCGGCGCCACCCTCCACATACCGGTGCACGACCGGCCGGCACGCGAGGCCGTCGCAGCCATCACCGACCTGGGCCTGCCCGTTACCGCCGTCACCACTCGTCCGCCCACGCTCGACGACGTCTACCTGCAGCTCACCGGCGAATCCCTCGCCGCCTGAAGCCCGATCCCCCTCCCCCCACGAAGGAGTCCCCATGACAGCCATCACGAGCACCGTGACGTTCGAGGCCCCCGCGGCCGCCCGGCCCCGATCCAGGACCGGCGCCCTGTCCGCAGTGTCCACGCTCGCCCGGCGGCGCCTCGCCATCAGCGCCCGGACGCCCCGCGAGCTGCTGGTGCCGCTGCTCTCACCGTTGCTGTTCGCGCTGGTGGTCGTTCCCGCCCTGGCCGACACGTTCGGGACCCCGGTCGGTGGCGTCGACTACATGAGCTTCGTCGCCGTGGCCACCATCGTGCTGCTGGTGCCGCTGAGCTGCATGCAGTCGGGCCTCGGGGTGGTCGTCGACCGCCTCGGCGGCGGCCTGCGTGATCTGCTGGCGGCACCGATGTCCCGGCCGCTGATCGTGGCCGGCAACCTCGTCGTCGCCGTGGCGCTGAGCGCCCTCCAGGTCGCCGTGTTGCTCGGAGCGTCCGCCCTGCGCGGCGCCGAGTTCCAGCTCGAGGCCACCGGAGTGCTGTGGTTCGCCGCTGCCACGCTGGCCTTCGCCGTCGCGATGTACGGCGCTGCGGAGATCCTCGCCAATCGCCTGCCGACGCAGGAGGAGTACATCGGGGCGCTCCCCGCCGTCGCCATCGTCCCCTTCTTCTTCGCCGGCTCGTTCTTTCCGATCAGCGCCCTGCCCGCCGGTCTGACCGTCATCGGCAAGCTGCTGCCCATCACCCATGCGCTGGCCCTCGTGCGCTACGGCCTCGTCGACCGCAACGGTGCTGGGCTCCACGACATCTGGGGCATGAGCAACACCTCCGCCATGGCGGCGCTCAGCCTCGGCGTCGTCGCCCTCTTCGCCTTGGCGCTCACCGCGGCGGCCATGCGGACCTTCCGTCGCACCGCGGTCCGCTGAGCCTCTTCCGGGTCAGGCCCCGGCGAAGAACGCGAAGTCGTCGACGAGTACGGCGTGGCGAGCCTCGATCAGGCCTCGGGCCGCCGGGTGGGTGAGGACGTGCAGCCGGTTGGCCTTGATGCCGCGGACCACCACCGGGCCGACGGCCTCGGGCGCCATCAACGTGTGCGGCGGCTCGCCGGCGGGCGGCGCCGGCAATGGCCCACCATGCCGGGCCGGCCGGTGACGGGCGGATGTCGCGGCGAGGTTCGAGCGCACCATTCCGGGGCACAGCAGCGAGACGCCGATGCCCTCGTGGGCGAGCTCGCCGCGGAGGCATTCGGCGTACCCGAGCAGCGCGTGCTTGGTGGCCGTGTACGGGCCGAGGTGGACACCGCTGATGGTGGGCGGTGCCAACAGGGCCGCCAAGGAGGCGGTGATGACGATGTGCGCCGGGCCGTCCGAGGCGCAGAGGTGGGGCAGGAAGACGTCCACCGCGCGGATGGCCGACAACAGGTTGAACTCGATGATCCAGGCCCAGTCGGCCTCGGAGGTGGTGTCGAGGGGGCGGTCCGCCACCACGCCCACGTTGGTGGACAGGACGTGCACGGCCCCGTCCTCGGCGATGGTGCCGTCGGCCAGGCGGCCGAGCGACTCCCGATCCGTGCCGTCGACCTGTGCGGCCGTGGCGGTGCCACCAGTGCGGCCGATCTCGTCCTGGACCGCCTCGGCCGAGGCGCGGTCGATGTCGGCGACCACGACTCGCATGCCCTCGGCAGCTAGGCCGAGGGCGATGCCCCGGCCGATGCCGCTCCCCCCACCGATCACCACGGCCACCCTGCCGGTGAGATCATCCATGCGCTGCTGCGCCTCCCTCGGTCGGTCACCGACAGCCGTTTGGCCGACAGGGCTACGGGCGGCAGCCTAGGACGGGGCGAGGGGAGACCGCGGGGCACCGCCGCCCCTGCTGGGAGGTGACATGCGACGTGGCGCAGTTGTGGCTGGGGCCGCGGTCGTCGTCGGCGCGATCGCGATCGTGGTGTCCGGGGGCGGCGACTGTGGAGGGGCCGCGCTTCGGTCGGGTGCGACCGCCGAGGTGCACGTCGGTGCGCGGCCCCGGATCGGCGGGGGCGGACTCGGCCAGTTGCGCCGGGCGTTCGGCGAGCAGCAGGTGGCGTACTGCGACGACTTCGCCGACCCCTTCGTGCTCGTCGACGACGACGTCCACTACGCCTACTCGACGAGCAGCGGCGGGATGCACGTGCCCGTGCTCACCGCCGGCAACGTCTTCCGAGCGGGGTCGCGCCGCGAGGCGCTGCCCAAGCTGCCCAGCTGGGCCGTCCAGAACGCGACGCTCGTCTGGGCGCCCAGCGTTCTAGCGCGCGGCGACCGGTACGTCCTCTATTACACCGTCGGCGCCCCCGACGGCCGGCACTGCATCTCGGTGGCGACGTCCGACGACCCAGCCGGACCGTTCGTCGACCGGTCCAGCGGCCCGTTCGTGTGCGCCGATCCCGGCGGCGCGATCGACCCGAGCCCGTTCGTCAATGGGGACGGCCACGTGTTCCTGCAATGGAAGAACATCGACGAAGGCGCCATCGTTTCGTCCGAGCTCACGGGTGACGGCCTCGGGCTCGTCGGCACGCCCCAACGGCTCATCGGCGCGGACGAGGTGTGGGAGGCGCGTGTGGTCGAAGGGCCATCGATGGTGGCGGCGGGCGGTCACTATTACCTCTTCTACTCGGGCAACGACTGGCGAACGGCGAACTACGCGGTCGGCTACGCCGTCTGCGAGACGCCGCTAGGCCCCTGCGCCCAGCCGGCGAGCGGGCCGTGGCTCGCGTCGTCGGAGGGTGCGCAGGGGCCCGGCGGCCCCCAGGTGTTCCGCGATCGGGACGGGCTCTGGATGGTCGTCCACGCCTGGGTGGGTGGCCGGGTGGGCTATCCGGACGGCGCGCGCAACCTCTTCGTCCTGCGCCTGGCGTTCACCGCCGCCGGCCCCGTCGCTGCCTGAGCGACGCGCCGCCCGCCGGGGTCAAACCACGGGCTCCCCGCGCTGAGACCCGGCCGCGCCGATGAGGGCCGACACGAGGATCCCGAGCGGTAGTGCGCCCCAGTAGGACACGTTCGTACCGACGTTCCCCAGGAACAGCATGAGGAGCCAGGTCGCCGGGAACGTGCCGACGAGGAACAGGACCAGGCCGACGAGCAGCGCGGTAATCATCACTGACCTCCCAGTAGTGGTGGCGACGAGGCATACCGGATCGAACCGGGCAGTTGGTGGATCCTGCCGGTGCACCTGCGCGCCAGCCGCGTCCGTGCCATGGTCTCGGGGTGGACTCCCGGGCGCGGGTGATCGGTCGACGATTGGCTGTGGCCCTGGTCGTGATCGCGCAGCTGGCGCTGGTGGCGCGCGGCTACTGGTCCGCGCACAAGGAGTTCGCCTTCCAGATGTTCCCCGAGTCGAGCACCTGGCAGGCCGAGATCGTAAGGGTGACGACAGACGGCGCCAGGGTTCCGGTCACCCAACCGTGGGTGGGCTACCGGTGGGACGAGCTGGTCACCGGTCGGGGCCTGGGCCACCCCGAGGTCCGCCATCACGCGGACGCCGGGCTCGACAATCAACTGGCGTTCCTCGACGCGGCCCTGGACTACGTCGCCGACAACACGCCCCGCGACGACGAGACCCGCTACCTCGAGGCCACGGTCACGACCTGGCACAACACCGACGGGCCCAAGGTGACGGTGCTCCGCAGCGACGACCGGGCGGTCGCGCGGTGACCGCGGCGGCTGCGGCCGCGCCCGAACGGCCGGTGGGGGTCATCGACGCCATCGACGAGCTGCTCGGCCGCCGTGTCAGCATGCGATCCCTGGCGTTGCTGCGGGTGCTGATCGGTCCCGTGACACTGCTGCACCTGCGCCCGTACGTCGTCGACGCGCTGAACGGCAGGATCTACCGCGACACGTTCTACGAGCCCTACGCGGCCTGGTATCCGGAGCTTCCCCGTCCTCTGTACGGCGCCGTCCTGGCGGTCGGGGTGGTCGCCGCGGTGGCGATGTCGCTGGGGCTGTGCACCCGGGTAGCCACGGGCGCGACGTTTGCGGTCGTCGCCTACAACCTGTTCCTGTCGACCACGCACGTCCACAGCAACCGGGCCTATCTCCTGATCGTGTTGGCGGCGCTGGCCATCGCTCCGTGCGGGCGCGAGCTCTCGGTCGATGCGTGGATCCGGGCTCGGCGCGGGCGGCCGCCACTCGATCCACGGGCTCCCGCGTGGCCGTTGTGGTTGTTGCGGTTCGAGGCGGCCGTGGTCTACGGGGCGTCCGGGATGAGCAAGCTCGTCGATCCCGACTGGTTCGGCGGCACCGTCACCTGGCACCGGATCGTGCAGGTCCGCGACCGCCTCGAGGCGTCCCCCCTGCCCGGGTGGGCCGTGTCGCTTCTCGCCGACCGCTCGTTCCACACGGTCGCCGCCAAGCTGATCGTGATCACCGAGCTGTTCATCGCCATCGGGCTGTGGTGGCGGGCCACCCGCTATGCGGCGCTGTGGGTGGCGGTGTGGTTCCATATCGCGATCGAGGTCTCGGCTTCGGTCCAGGTCTTCTCGTACCTGGCGATCGCGGCCCTCGTCATCTGGGCCGTGCCGTCGGCTCGCGATCGGGTGGTGATGATCGATCCGGAGAACCGAGACCACCGGTGGCTGGCACCCTCGATCGGCCGCCTCGACTGGCTGGCGCGGTTCCGCGTCGCCGCGGGAGCCCCCGGCGCGCCCGTGACCCTCATAGACCGCGATGGCGCCGTGTCGACCGGGGCACCGGCCATGGCCCGCGTGCTCAGCCGCCTGCCGCTGACGGCCTGGTTCGCGCTGCCGACGCTGCTGCTGCCCCCGGTCCGGCGTTCGCGCCGGCCCCCGATCCGCGGCCGTGCCGGCCCGGCCGATGACGGCGATCGGGCGGCGTCTCCCCGCCTCGCCGCCAGCGGGCCCCGCTGACCATGGCCTTGCGAGCGGACCGACCATGGGTGCGCGTGGCGCTCGCCGCGGTCGCGTTCGCGGGCGCCGCGGTCGCGGTGTTCGGGGTGCTGTCGCCGCCCGAGCGCTGCCCCGCCGTCGACGCTGCCCAGCTGCGGGCGTCCGCAACCGAGACCGTCGACTGGTTCGCGCGCAACCAGCAACCCGACGGCACCTGGCTGTATCTGTACAACGCCGAGAACGACACGGCAGCCGCGGAGTACAACGTCGTCCGCCACGTGGGGGCCGGCATGGGCCTCTACCAGGCGGCCTCCGCCGGCATCCCCGGTGCGCTGGAGACCGCCGACCGGGGAACGGCATGGGCGCTCGCGCGGCTGATCGAGCGCGACGGCTGGGCGGCGCCCCAATCACAGGGCGAGGTCTCGTCGGGTGCGGCGGCGCTGCTCGTCACCGGGCTCGCCGAGCGGCGTGCGGATACCGGCGACCATCGCCACGACGAGCTGCTGGCGCAGCTCGGAAGGTTCCTCCTGGCCCAGACCGAGCCCTCCGGGGCGGTGCTCGCCCTCTACGACGTCGCCGCCGGGCGTCCCGTGCCCGGCGTGTACTCCAAGTACTACACGGGGGAGACCTACTGGGCGTTGGCCCGCCTCCACCGGCTGTTCCCCGACGGGCCCTGGGGCGAAGCGGCCACCCGGGTCGGCGACTACCTCGCCACCAGGCGCGACGTCGCCGAGGACCTCTGGCCACCCATCCCCGATCACTGGGCCGCCTACGGGCTGGCGGAGACCGTGGGCTTCCCCGACCGGAGCGACCGCCAGCCGCTCACGGAGGTCGAGCTGGCGTACGCGCGCCGCCAGTCCGGCCTCTTCGGATCGCAGGTGCGGTGGGTGAGCCAGCGATTCGGGCCATGGGGCCTGCTGGTCAGGGGTCCACACGTCCCCCGTGGCGGCGGCTATGGGGTGCTGGGCGAGGGCCTGACGGGCCTGTGGCGGGTGGCCCAGGCCGACTCCCGCCTCGCCGACCTGCGCGGCCCGCTGGCCGAGCGGGCAACCTGCATCGCCGGGCTGGCGGTCCAGGAGCAATCCGGCGCCGCCGAGGCGCGTGATTTCCCGGCACCCCATCGGGTGCGCGGCGCCTGGTTCCGTGACGGCGAAACGCGCATGGACGACCAGCAGCACGCCCTGGCCGCTCTGCTGCGCACGGTTGCCATCGTCGGTGCCGCGGGTCCGGGTGACTCGGCAGCCGCCGCCGGCGCCGGGTCGGCGGTGCAGTCGAGCCCGGCGCCGTCGGCATGGCTGTGGTTGGTCGCCCTCGTCGCCGCGCTCGATCCCGGCAGGGTGGCGCTCGGGCTGCCCCGCCGCGATGGATCTCGGAGAGAGATCGCGCTGGTGGCGGCGATCGGTGGGCTGGCGGGCGGCCTCGGCGTCTACCTCATGTCGTTGGCGAGCGGGCCGCTCCTCGACGCCATCGACGTCAGCGCGCCGGCGTTCCGCATCGCCGCGGGTGCGGTCGCGGCGGTCGCCGGTGCGATCGCGCTCGTACGCCCCGTGCCCTCACCCGAGCCGGCGTTGCCCGGTCGGCGCGCGGCCCTGGTGCCCGTCGCCGTGCCGCTCGTGGCCGGCCCGGCCCTCGTGTTCCTGGCCCTGAGCGCGCACGCCGACCGGGGTGCGGGGGTCGTGGCCCTGGCCCTGGCGATCGCCGTCGCCGTGCTCGCCATCGTCGCCGCGCGGGTGCGGGTGGACGGCGTCAGCGGCCGCACCCTCCGCTGGGCGACACGGGTGACCGCGGCCGCGGCCGTGGTCGCCGCCGTCTTGCTCGTCGTCGACGGCGTCTTCGCTGTCTAGTACAACGGCTACTCGCCCCTGGCGCCCGACGAGACGAACTGGCGCAGCACGCCGAGGGTCATGCGCCGCGCCCCGGCCCGGCCGTTGATGGTGCGTTTCATGGAGGGACGCTACCCACCTGGGGTCGCGTCAAAGCTCGGCCTGGCACCAGACATGGCCCTGGCTGTCGACCACGGCCACCGACGTGATGCTGTCCGGGTCGATGTCGAGCGTGCCCCCCCAGGACGAGTCGTGCTCGACGTCGAAGGGCACCAGGCGCGGCGGTCGGTGGTCGCGCTCGATGCGCAGCGAGAAGGTCTCGTGCGGCAGGGCATAGCGTCCGATCTGGTCTCCCCAGCCCGGCAGCGTCATGAACAGCGCCGCCTCGGGTTCACGGTGCACGAACACCTGCCCGACCACCTCGCCGCCGGGCGTTCGCATCTCGGCTGCCGCCGGGGCGGGGCGCGTCGCCGGGCCGAGGCCCAGCGCCAGGGCGAGCACCGCGACGCAGGCCGCCAGCGCTAGCACGGCGGCGGCGCGCGGCCTCCTTCGCGGGCGCGGCGCCACGGGACGCGCGACCTCGGTCAGGGATGTCAGGACCCGCTGTTGGAACCCGAGGGGCGGCTCGGCGGTCGGCGCGAGCATGAGCAGCCGGTCGGCGTCGGCCGCCAGCGTGTCCACGAGCAGCTGGCAGCTCACGCACCCGTCGAGGTGGGCGATCGCGGCGGCCCGCTCATCGCCGCCGAGGATCTCCAGCGCCAGCTCGGGCGCCACCTCTGCCAGGTCGGTGCAGTCCATGGCGGTCACGGCGACACCCCGGCGAACAGATCACGCAGCTTGGCGAGGGCGAGCCGGAGCCGGGTCTTCACCGTGCCGAGCGGGAGGTCCCAGGCCTCGCTGATCTCCCGGGTGGTGAATCCGTAGTACGCCGCCGCCATGAGGGTCTCGCGTTGCTCTGTGGGGAGCGCCCGCAGGCCATCGGCGATCGCATCGAGGTCGCCGAGCGGGCTCACCACGTCGGCGTCGCCCGCCATGTCGTCCGTCGCCCCTGCGAGGTCGACCGCCACGTGGTCGAGCCGGCGCTGGCTGGTCCGCACGTAGTCGAGGGCGGCGTTACGGGTGATGCGGAGGAGCCAGGCGGTGACCGAGCCCCGGCGCGGGTCGTAGCTGGCGCCGTACCGCCAGGCCCGCAGGAAGGCGTCTTGCGCCACCTCCTGGGCGGCCATCGGGTCGCGGGTGATGGCCCGTGCGAGCCCGTACACGCGATCCTGGAATCGGCCGAGGAACACCCGCGCGACGTCGGGGTCACCGGTGGTGAAGCCGGCTACCAGAGCCTCGTCGGACGCGTTCCACACACTGTTATCTACCGCCGGCAGGGCACGCGGAGATCTATTTCCCGCGAGATCCCATCCGCGGCGCGGGCCGGTAGTTCCAGGTATGCAGACGCACACCGGCCCCGCCACCCTCCAGGTTCCCCCCGCCCACGCCGAACGGCCGCGCTGGGGCTGGCTGGTCGCCCGTGGCCTCGGTGCCGTGGCCGTCCTGGCGGTGGGCGCCATCCACCTCCAGCAGTACAACGGCGCCTACTCCGCCATCCCGACGATCGGGACGCTGTTCGTCGTCAACTTCGTGGTCGCGGCCCTCGTCGGTCTCGCACTGCTGTCGCCGCTCGAGCACGTCACCGGCCGGTGGGGTGGCCCCGTGGTGGCACTCGTCACGGCGGGTGGGATCGCCCTGGCGGGCGTCTCGTTCGTGCTGCTGCTCGTCAGCGAGCGGACACCGCTGTTCGGGTTCCAGGAGCCGGGCTACGACCCGTCGGCGATCGCCCTCTCCCGCGAGACCGAAATCGCCGCCGTGGCGTTGCTGAGCGCCTCATTGGTCGCGCGGTTCGCGACCAGGGGCCCGAAGGTCCGGTGGTAGCCGCAAGCGACCGCGCCGTGTCGGGGGGCCACGCCAAGGTCGAGCCGAAGCCCCCCAACCAAGGAGACACGACATGAGACGACTATCCACATCCGCGGCCATCGTCGCCGGTGCGCTGGCGCTCGCCGCCTGCGGCTCGAGTGGCGGCAGCAGCGGCAACTCGTCGTCGGCGACCCCGGCGCAGGGCTCCGACACGGTGTCCGTCGAGCACGTCGACGGCGTCGGCGACGTCCTCGTCGACAAGAGCGGAATGGCGCTGTACACCCCCCAGCAGGAGGCGAAGGGCAAGGTGCTCTGCACCGGCGCCTGTGAGTCGTTCTGGAAGCCCCTGCAGCCCGGCACCGGCACCCCCACCGCGGCGGCCGGCGTCGCCGACCTGGCAGTGATCATGCGCCCCGACGGCAGCCAGCAGGTCACCGACGACGGCAAGCCCCTCTACACCTTCTCCGAGGACTCGCAAGGCAAGGTCACCGGCAACAACTTCACCGACGACTTCGCGGGTCAGCAATTCACCTGGCACGTGGTGCTGTCGGACAAGGCGGCCACCGGCTCGTCCGGCGGCGGGACCCCCAGCACCACCAACAGCAATTCCGGGTCCAACGACGGCTACTGATCCCGCGGGCCTACACCGGGTCCCGTCGTTGCGGCTCCTGGCGCCGAAATGGTTCCTCGGCAACCAATTCGGCGCCAGGAACCGGGGGATCGCGGGGCTGGCGCGCGGTCCGTATCTGAGTGGGGTCAGATTGTGCCCGGCTAGAGTACGGATCGCCTCAGGTTTTCCTTCGGTGGGGGGTGGCGATGTCTCGCAAGATCGACTACCTGGTCTTCGACGCCGACAATCACATGTACGAGACGACCGAGGCGTTCACGAAGTACCTGCCGGACGACTACAAGCACGTCGTCAAGTACGTCGAGGTCGACGGGCGGACCAAGATCGCACTGAACAACAAGATCAGCGAGTACATCCCGAACCCCACGTTCAACGTGGTCGCACCGCCCGGGGCGCAGGAGCTCGAGTTCAAGCTGAAGAATCCCTCGTCGAAGACCGGCGCCAGCGAAGGGGACATCGAGCTGTCGCCCCCACCCAAGTACATCCGCTCGCTGCCGGCCTTCTTCAACCCCGAGGACCGCATCGTCCTCATGGACGAGCTCAGCATCGACAGGGCCATGATGTGGCCGACGTTGGCCAGCCTGCTCGAGGAGCGGCTGGCGGACGACCCCAGGGCCACGCATGCCGTCATCCACGCGCTGAACCGGTGGATGCACGAGCATTGGACGTTCGACTTCGAGGGCCGCATATTCCCGACGCCGATCGTCACCCTGCCGATCCTGGACCAGGCCCTCCGTGAGCTCGACTGGGTGCTCGAGCAGGGCGCCCGCGCCATCCTCGTCCGGCCCGCCCCGGTGCCCGACTACAACGGGCGCCGGCGCTCGTTCGCGCTCGAGGAGTTCGACCCGTTCTGGGAGCGAGTGCAGGCGTCGGGCGTGCTCGTGGGCATGCACGCCTCCGACAGTGGCTTCCAGCGCTACCTCAACGAGTGGGAAGGCCACGACAGCGAGTTCCTGCCCTTCGAGCGCAAGCGGTCCGCCTTTGGGGCCATCCTCGCCGCCGACCACCGGACGATCAGCGATGTGGTCGCCTCCATCATCGGGCACGGCCTGTCCACACGCTTCCCCGGTCTCCGCTTCATGCCCGTGGAGAACGGCAGCGCCTGGGTGCGGCCCCTCGTTCACAAGCTCG
This sequence comes from Actinomycetota bacterium, assembly GCA_046726215.1. GTDB lineage: Bacteria > Actinomycetota > Acidimicrobiia > Acidimicrobiales > VFJN01 > DASQUK01. The sequence continues at coordinate 13,566 of JBKPAA010000017.1, forward strand.
AGCGGCTCTACGAGCGGTCGCCCCGGCTGTTCGACGAGGACCCGATGGTGGTGTTCAAGCGGTCCATCTTCGTTCACCCGTTCCACGAGGAGGACACCGTCGGCCTCGTGGGGCTGCTCGGAGCGGACAACGTCGTGTTCGGCTCCGACTACCCGCACCCGGAGGGCCTGTTCGACCCGGTGACCTTCGTCGACGAGCTCGACGGGCTGCCCGAGGAGGACAAGCGCAAGGTGATGGGTGCGAACCTCGCGAGGCTCATGGGCGTCGATCCCGTGGCCAAGGCCGCCTGACGATCGTCGATAAGGGGGGTCCCGGTGGACCACGTCGAGCTCATGGCCCTGGCGCGCGATGTCGAGAGCATCGCCATCGATCCGGCCGACATCATGCTCACCGGCCAGGTCGCAATCGTGACGGGGGGTGGCGGGGGCATCGGCCAAGGCGTCGCCCTGGGCCTGGCCCGCTTCGGTGCCGATGTCGCCGTGCTCGACGTGGTGCCCGAGCGCTGCGCGGCGACGCAGACGGCGATCGAGCGCCTCGGGCGACGCGGGCTCGGGATCGCCGGCGACGTCATGGATGCCGACCAGATCCGTGCCGCGGTGTCCGGCACGCTCGAGCGCTTCGGCCGCATCGACATCCTGGTGAACAACGCCGGCGGCGTGCGGGGCGGGCCGTTCCTGACCATGCCCGAGCGCAGCATGCGCCGGCACGTGGACATCAACCTGATGAGCATGTTGGTGGCCACGCAGGAGGTTGCCCGGGCCATGGTCGACGGCCGCAACGGCGGCTCGATCGTCAACGTCGCCAGCATCGAGGCCTTTCGTGCCGCTCCCATGTTCGCGGTGTACGCCGCCTGCAAGGCCGGCATGGTCAGCTTCACCCGCACCATGGCCCTCGAGCTGTCCGAGCACGGCATCAGGGTGAACGGCATCGCCCCCGACCACACCGTGACGCCCGGCCTCCGGGGCAATCGCACCGGGCCCGTCGACCCGAGCACGTGGGCGGACTCGTCCGCCGCGTGGTCCAAGGTCGTGCCCCTCGGCCGGGAGGGTCTCGTCGAGGAGTGCGCCAGCACCGTGGTGTGGCTGTGCTCAAAGATGTCCGACTACGTCACCGGCGACACGATCCACGTCGACGGCGGCACGTGGGCCTCTTCCGGATGGCTGCGCCGCCACGAGGGTGGCTGGACGCTCGGACTCTGAGGCCTCGGGAACTGGTCCCTGACCCACCATGACCCGGCTCCTGGAGGCCGTTCGCCGCCTGCGTGAGAACGAGGCCCTGCTCGTCATCTGTCTGGCGACCGTGGTGGTGATGGCGTGCCAGGGCATCATTGCGCCCAACCTCGCGCTGTTCGCCGAGAGCTTCGGCGTCACCACGGCGCTCATCGGCGTGGCCGTCGCGGCATTCGGCCTGGGCCGCCTCGTCATGAACGTGCCGCTGGGTGTGGCCGCCGATCGCCACGGTCGCCGGCTCGTCCTCGTCGGCGGGCCCGTCGTGATCTCGCTGAGCATGTTCGGCTGCGCGTTGTCACCCAACATCGTCGTGTTCCTGATCTGGCGGCTCGTGTGCGGCACGGGGTCGGCCATGTACATGACGGGCGCCCAGATCTTCCTGGCCGACATCTCCACGCCGCTGAACCGGGCCAAGAACATCGCCACCAACCAGGCTGCCCTGTTCATTGGCGTGTCGATCGGGCCCGTCATCGGCGGGTTCCTCGCCGAATGGTTCGGGTTGAGGGCGCCGTTCGTCGTGGTCGGCGTGCTCGTGCTCTTCGCGGCCCTGCATGCCTGGCTACGCCTCCCCGAGACCCGTCCGCAGGGGCCGCGTCCGCCCGGCGGCGATGACAACGACAACGCCGTCGCCCAGGGCGCCGTGCCCGGCGAGCGCCCTCTGCGCCAGCTCCTGTTGTCGCCGAGCTTCCTGGCCGTGTCGTGGGTCGGGTTCGCCATCTTCATGGCCCGAACGGCCGGACAACAGACGCTCCTGCCACTTCATGGTGCCAACGAGCTCGGGCTGTCGTCCGGTCAACTGGGTCTCGTCTTCACGATGATGGCGCTGGTCAACCTCGTCGGGCTACCGCCCTCGGCGCTGATCGCCGATCGCTTCGGCCGCAAGTGGGCGATCGTTCCCAGCGGGGTCGTCGCCGCCGCTGGGCTCGTGTGGCTCGGCGCCTCGGACTCCGTCCTCGTGTTCGTCCTGGCCGCGTCCCTGTACTCGGCCGGGTCGGCGATCGGCGGCCCGGCGCCGGCGGCCTACGCCGTCGACGTCGCGCCGCCCCACCTGCGAGGCACGACGCTCGGCCTGTTCCGAGCGATGAGCGACCTCGGAATCGTCGTCGGCCCCGTGGTCGTGGCGGTGATCGCCGACCGCACGTCCGTCTCGATCGGCCTGGCGGTGACGGGGATCGTGGTGGCCGTCGCCAGCGTCGCGTTCGGGCTGGTGGCGACCGAGACCGTGCGCCGCCGCCGCGGTGAGGCGGGTGACCTGTATGCCGTCAGGTCGGCGGCGGATGCAGGCGTCGCCTGAACGACGACCGGCACGTGAGGCGACGGTCACCCGCCGAGGAGGTTCTCCCTCAAGGCCGCGAGCGTGTCCTCTGCTACGCCGCTGGCCAGGAGGAATGCCCGGACCGATCCGTGCTCCGCCCGTATCCAGGCGAGCAGCGTGGGGATGGCCTCGGGGTGCATCTCGCGGACGGTCGCGGGCAGGCCCGCGAGGAATTCGTAGTAGTCGGGCTCGTGGGCCTGCAGGTAGGCGCTGCGCGCCGCCCGCGACTCGCCCGTCATCAAGTAGTCGTGGACGATGTCGTCGTCCCGCACGCCGATCGCGCCGAGGACGATGGCGGCCAGGATGCCGGTGCGGTCCTTGCCGGCGGTGCAGTGGAACACCGCCGGAAGGGCGCCCGGATCGGCGAGCAGGCCGACGGCGTCGGCGATCGCCCGCCGACCCTCGTCGGCCATGGAGATGTAGCCCTCGCCCGTCGGCCGCGGCCGGGCGTCGGGCCACGCCTGGATCGGGCGTTGGGGGCCGCCCACCACGTCGATAATGGGCACGTGGTGCACGATCGGCGCGCCGCCGGCGTGCCGGAAGCGCCCGTGCTCCTCGAGCTCGTGCTGGGAGCGAAGGTCGATGATCGACCGCAGCCCCAGCTCGAGGAACACGTCGAGGTCCTCACCGTCCAGTCGATGCAGGGTGTCGGCGCGGTACAGCGTCCTCCAGCGCACCCGCCGGCCGTCGTCGGTGTCGTAGCCGCCGAGATCGCGGAAGTTGAAGCACGCATCGAACCGGACCAGGCGCTCGGCGAACGTCGTCACGACCGTCACGCTACCGACGGCGGGTGATCCGGGGTCGAAGGCAGCATGAACGTCCGGTTGCCGGGTCGCCGTCATTTGGTCTCCGTCCAGGTAAGCCCATGCGCCGGCGCGTAAGCTGCCGCCCACCGGACGGGCGGAACGAGGCGCGATGGCAGCAGAACCGCAGATCGAGCCGTTCGAGGTGCGCGTCCCGGAGGACGACCTCGAAGACCTGCGCCAGCGGCTCGCCCGGGCGCGGTGGCCGAGCCCGGCACCGGAGCCGGGGTGGGGGCAGGGGACCGACCTGGCGTACCTGCGCGAGCTCGTGGGCTACTGGACCGAGGGCTTCGATTGGCGGGCCCAGGAGCGTCGCCTGAACCGCCTGGACCACTGGCTGACCGAGATCGACGGGCAGCGCATCCATTTCGTGCACGCCCGCTCCCGCCACCCAGAGGCCCTGCCCCTCGTGATCAGCCACGGCTGGCCGGGGTCGATCGTGGAGTTCCTCGACGTGTTCGGGCCGCTCACTGACCCGCCCGATCCCGCCGACGCCTTCCACGTCGTGGCGCCCTCGCTGCCCGGGTACGGGTTCTCCGGTCCGGTCGCCGAACCCGGCTGGCACCCGCGCCGCATGGCCGAGGCGTTCACGACGCTCATGGACCGGCTGGGCTACCCCCGGTACGGCGTCCAGGGCGGCGACTGGGGTTCGCTCATCAGCCAGAACATGGCGGACATCGCACCCGACCGTGTGGCGGGGCTTCACGTGAACTTCGTCGGCCTCCCCCGGCCGAGCGGTGAGCGCACGCACGAGCTGGAGCCCGAGGAGCGGGCCAGCGTCGAGCGCACGCGCACATTCCAGGCGACCGGCACCGGCTACTCGGCGATCCAGAGCACGAGGCCGCAGACCGTGGGCTATGCCCTCGACGACTCCCCGACCGGGCTGGCCGCCTGGATCGTCGAGAAGTTCCGCGCCTGGAGCGACTGCGGGGGCGACGTCGAACGGTCCTTCACCAAGGACCAGCTGCTCACGAACGTCACCCTCTACTGGGTCACCCGCACGGCGACGTCGTCAGCACGCCTGTACTACGAGATGCGGAGGGCCGGCCGCGCCGCGCTGCCCCAGGGGCGCGTCGACACCCCCACGGGCATCGCCAACTACCCCGGTGAGATCGCGCGGACGCCTCGGCGCTGGGTCGAGAATCGCTACCGCGTAACGCACTGGGTTGACCAGCCGCGGGGCGGGCACTTCGCGGCGATGGAGGTCCCCGACCTGTTCGTCGACGACGTCCGCTCGTTCTTCCACACCGTCCGCCGATGACATCAGGAGCGTCGCCGTGGGCGTCGGTCGGTGCCGCGGATGGGACGGAGACGGAACCCCCGGTCGGCTAGGCAGTGGCCATGGAAACACGCAAGATCGGCTCGCTGGATGTCTCCGTCGTCGGTCTCGGCACGAACAACTTCGGGTTCCGGATGGATGAGGCGGCCGTTCCCGCGGTCGTCGACGCCGCGCTCGGCGCCGGCATCACCTTCTTCGACACGGCCGACGCCTACGGCCGGAGCGAGCGGCGGCTGGCGGCGGCGCTGGGTGCACGTCGCGATGACGTCGTCCTGGCCACGAAGTTCGCCAGCCCGCTCGGGGCCAACCGTCCGGGCGGCGCGCGCCCCGAGTACATCCGGAGCGCCGTGGAGCGCAGCCTGCGCGAATTGGCCACCGACCGCATCGACCTGTACCAGATCCATCGGCCCGACCCCGACACACCGATCGCAGAGACGCTGGCAGCCCTCGACGAGCTGGTCCAAGCGGGCAAGGTGCGCGAGATCGGCTGCTCCAACTTCTCGGCCGATCAGCTGGTCGCCGCCGACGATGCGGTGAAGGAAGGCGCTGCTCGTTTCGTCAGCGTCCAAAACCACTACAACCTGCTGCACCGCGCCGACGAGGACGAGGTCCTGCCCATGTGCGAGCGGCTGGGGCTCGCCCACATCCCGTACTTTCCGCTCGCCAGCGGTCTGTTGACCGGCAAGTACCGGCGTGGGGAGCCGCCGCCCGAAGGCACCCGGCTGGCGGCGTGGGGCGACCGCGCCGACGCGATGCTCGCCGACCGGAACTTCGGCGCGATCGACCGCCTCACCGCCTGGGCCCAGGCGCGGGGTCACACCGTCCTCGAGCTGGCCATCGCATGGCTCCTGGCCAAGCCGACGGTCGCCTCGGTCATCTCTGGGGCGACCACTGCCGGCCAGGCGCAGGCCAACGCCGCCGCGACCTGGCGGCTCGCGCCCGACGAGGTCGCAGAGGTCGATGCGATCACGGCAGGGTCGTGACTCGGCCGCTGCCATGATCTGACCCGGTCGAACTCTCGGGCGTTAGCATCGTCCGCCGATGGATCAGCCGCTGCCGGGCGACGCGAGGAGCGACCTGCCCGACCTGTTGCAGCTGGCTGAAATCGGTGTGGGCCGTTATCTCGTCACTCAGCCGTCGGACTCCGCCGAGGGTCGCGATGTCGTCTTCAGCGGTCAGCTGCTGGCGCAGATGATCCTGGCGTCCGACGACGCGGCCGGCGGCGCCAAGGACGTGCGGTCGGTGCACGCCGTGTTCATGCGGGCCGGCACCTACACCCGGCCCATCGAGCTGGAGGTCGAGTCGCTGCACGCGGGTCGTACCTGGGCCAGCGACACCGTGACTGCCGTGCAGGCGGGAAGGCTGCTGACCCGCGCCACGGTCCTTCTCAACGTGGTCGACGCTGACCTGATGCGCCACGAGCCGCCGATGCCCTCGGTTCCCGGCCCGGCCGAACTCGAGCCGGCCCCCGGCCTCGTGTTCCCGGGTGCCGAGCTCAGGCCGGTGCCCGGCCCGCACGATTCGGACGGGGTGCCCGTGCACATGGCGTGGCACCGCTTCGAGCGACCGCTGGCCTCGCAGGCGGCCAACCAGGCCGTGCTGATCTGGGCCACCTGCGGCACCATCATCGGTCTCGGCATGCGCCCCCACCGCGACCGGGTGCGCATCGAGGATGCGCATGCGTCGATCTCCACCGGTGTGATCGGCCACACGATGCACTTCGTCGACCGGCTCGACGTATCCCAGTGGCTGCTCCTGCGGCACGAGGCCACCAAGGCGGCCACCGGCCGGGTCTACGGGGACGGCAGGGTGTTCACCGAGGACGGCACGCTCGTGGCCGCGTTCCACCAGGACTCGATGGCCCGAGCGGCCGCCGGGCCACTCGACCCGAGGCGGTCGATGTAGCAAGCCGGCCCGCCCGGGCCGCCGGTCCTCCGGTTCCTCGACCCCGGCCGCGGATGGGATGGCTCTAGATTCATGCGGCGACCAAATGTCGACGGTTGGGCAAGCCGTACACTCGCCGCATGAGCGACGCGATGCGGGCCGAGTCCATCATCATCTCGGGCCACGGCGGCGACGAGATCGAGGCGTATCAGGCGGCGCCGCTCGCCGAGGCGCGGTACGGCGGGGTGGTCGTGATCCACCACATGCCGGGCTACGACCGAGCCACAAAGGAGATCGTGCGAACCTTCGGCGTGTACGGCTACAACGCCGTCTGTCCGAACCTCTTCCATCGTTATGCGCCGGGGGCGAAGGCGGCCGATGCCGCCGCCGCGGCCCGCGACGCCGGCGGGGTGCCGGACGCCCAGTGCATCGGCGACGTGGGCGGCGCGGTCGAGCATCTGAGGTCGCTGCCGACCTCCAACGGGAAGGTCGGTGTCATCGGCTATTGCTCGGGCGGCCGTCAGGCATACCTGGTGGCGTGCACGCTGTCCCTGGACGCGGCCGTCGACTGCTATGGCGGGCGCGTCGTCGCCGGGCCCGACGACCTGTCGCCCGTCCGCCCGGTGGCGCCCATCGATCTGACGCCGGGCCTCGGCTGCCCCCTACTGGGCCTGTTCGGTGCCGACGACGCCAACCCGTCGCCCGACGACGTCGCCCGGATCGAGGACGAGCTCCGAGCCCACGGCAAGACGTACGAGTTCCACACGTACGAGGGAGCCGGCCACGCCTTCTTTTCGGTCGACCGCCCGAGCTACAACGTCGAGGCGACCAAGGACGGTTGGAAGCAGATCTGGCGCTGGTTCGGCCGCTACCTCCGCGAGGGGGAGGCACCTTGAACATCGCCATGCTGCTCGAGATGGCTGCGGAGGGCATGCCGGAGCGCATCGCCGTGGGCACCAGGGCCGACGGCATCAGCTACGCCCGGCTGCTGGATCGCTCCCGCCGGGGGGCAGCGTTCGTGCGGGCCAGCGGCGCGGAACGGGTCGGCCTGGTGGGCACGAACTCGGCGACGGTTCCGCTGTTGCTCTACGCCAGCGCTATGGCCGGCGTCCCCTTCACCGCCGTCAACTACCGCCTGGCCGACGAGCGACTGCGGTCGGTGGTCGAGCGCGTGGCACCCGCCCTCGTCGTGGCCGACGCGGCGACCCGGGCTCGGATCCGGGGTGTCCGGGGGCTCGAGTGCCTCGCCCAGCACGAGCTGGCGACCCGCCTCGAGCACGCAGAGGCTGCCGGCGACCTTAAGGTCGACCCCGATGCGGTCGCCATGTGGCTCTTCACCAGCGGCACGACCGGTGAGCCCAAGGCCGCCCTGCTGCGCCACAGGCACCTCGTCTCCTACGTGCTATCCACCATCGAGTTCATGTCCGCGGGGGAGGACGAGGCGACGCTGGTGAGCGTTCCCCCGTACCACATCGCCGGCATGGCGGCGATCCTGTCGTCGACCTACGCCGGTCGGCGGATCGTGTACCTGCCGCAGTTCGACCCCCACGGATGGGTACGCCTCGCCGAGGCAGAGGCGGTGACCCACGCCATGGTGGTGCCCACGATGCTGGGAAGGTTGCTGGATGCGATGGAGCAGCTCGACAGCACCCTCCCGTCGTTGAGGCACCTGTCGTACGGCGGTGGGCGCATGCCGGTGGCCGTGGTCGAGCGGGCGATGGACCTGCTGCCCCAAGTGGGCTTCGTCAACGCCTACGGCCTCACCGAGGCCAGCAGCACGGTCGCGGTGCTCGGTCCCGAGGACCATCGGGCGGCCTACCGCAGCGACGATCCCGCTGTGCGGGTCAGGCTCGGCTCGGTGGGCCGGCCTCTGCCAACGCTGGAGCTCGAGATCCGTGGACCGTTCGGCGCCGCGCTCCCGGCGGGCGAGACGGGGGAGATCCATGTCCGGGGCGAGCAGATCGCCGGCGAGTACCTGGACCGCAGCGTCCTGACACCCGACGGGTGGTTTCCCACCAACGATTCCGGACATCTCGACGAGGCCGGGTTCCTCTACGTCGATGGCCGGCTCGACGACGTCATCGTCCGGGGAGGCGAGAACATGTCGCCCGGCGAGATCGAGGATGTGCTGCTCCAACACCCTGCCGTGGCCGAGGCCGGGGTGGCGGGGGTGCCGGACGACGAGTGGGGCGAGGCCGCGGCCGCCGCCGTCGTGTTCGAGCCCGGGGCGAGCACCACCGAGGCCGAGCTCCAGGCATGGGTGCGCGAGCGGCTGCGCTCGTCGCGGACGCCGGTCGTCGTAGACGTGCGCGCGGCGTTGCCCTACAACGAGACCGGCAAGCTGCTGCGGCGCGTACTCAAGGACGAGCTCGGTCGCCTGGCGACCTCGAAGCTGACGCCGACCTGAATCCTCTGGGCCGCATCGCCGGTAAGTCATGGCAGCACCGTGGCTGAAGCCGCATGCCCCGAGCTTCGAGGCAGGGAGGATCTGATGAGGTTCACTGCGCGTCCCATCGCGTTGGCAGCGCTGACGTTCGAGCTGTTCGGTCTGCTCGGTCTGGCGGCCTGCGGCGACGACGACGACTCCACGACGAACACGTCCGCCGCGGACACGACGGAGCCGGCCGAGACGACGACGTCCACCGAGGCTGCCGCCCCCGCCGAGGGCGCGTCCACGGTGGCGACGGCGGATGCAGCCCTCGGAAGGATCCTGGTCGATGGCGAAGGCAGGACGCTGTACCTGTTCATGCCCGACGCCCAGGGTGCGAGCACCTGCGTCGATGCGTGCGCGGACACGTGGCCGGCGCTGGCGGGCCCCGCGACGGCCGGCGACGGCGTCGACGAGGCCCTCCTCGGCACCGCCGACCGTCCCGATGACGGCTCGGCGCAGGTCACCTACAACGGCTGGCCGCTCTACCACTTCTCCGGCGACCCCGCCCCCGGCGACACCAACGGCCAGGGCATCGGCAACATCTGGTTCGTCGTCGACGCTGCGGGGAACGCCGTCAGCAACTGATTGGCGCAGAGGCAGCCCGGGGTGCTCCTATTCGGCGATATGTCCGCAGCGCTGTCGCCTACTGCGTTCGTCGGGGTCCTCGCCGGGAGCAGCGCGTGACCCCCGCCGAGGTTGGCGGACCGGTAGGAGCCCTCGACGGCAAGGTAGCGATCGTCGTGGGGGCGAGCCGCGGGATCGGCGCCGCCGTCGCCCGTGCCTTCGCACGGGAGGGCGCAGCCGTCGCGCTGGCCGCTCGAGACCGCGAGGCGCTCGGAGGCCTGGCCGACGAGATCTCCGCCGCGGGAGGTCGGGCCGTCGCCGTGCCGACCGACGTGACGGACGACGGCGCCGTGGCCCGCCTGGTCGAGCAGGCCGTCACCACCTTCGGGCGTCTCGACATCGCCTGCAACAACGCTGCGGGCGGCGACCATCCGCCGACGCCGCTCGCCGACATCGGCGTGGACGCCTTCGATGCCGCTTGCGCCGTGAACCTGCGTGGCGTGTTCTCGGCGTTGCGTCACGAGATCCCCGCCATGCTCGCTGGCGGCGGCGGCGCCATCGTGAACATGTCGTCCACCGCCGGGAGCCAGGCGGTCGGCGGGCTCGCCCCCTACGTCGCCTCGAAGCACGGCGTCGAGGGTCTCACGCGGGTTGCCGCCCTCGACTACGCGGCCGAGGGCGTGCGGGTCAACGCCATCGCTCCCGGCCCCATCCTCACCGAGCAGCTGCAGCGCGCCGGTGAGGCTGCGCAGGCGCTCGCCGCCAACGCCATGCCCATGCGCCGCATCGGCCAACCGGCGGAGGTCGCTGCCGCCGCCGTGTGGTTGTGCTCGGATCGGGCCGCCTATGTCACCGGGACAACCCTCATCATCGACGGCGGGAAGCTCGCCGGCACGCCCCCCTTCGCGATGGAACGCAAGGCGAGCTCATGAGGCTCGCGCGGTGGCTCAGGCGTCCCTGCGGGCGATCACGCTGATCTCGACCTTTGCCTGCGGGAGTGCGAGCCGCGACACCTCGACCATCGCCGACGCAGGCAGGCCACCCTGCGGGTAGGCCGCCTTCCGCACCTCGAGTGCACCCATCGCCGCGTCGATGTCGGTGACGTACACCTTCTGATCGACGACGTGTGACATGTCGGCACCGAAGTGGGCCAACGTCTCGGCGATGTTTCGGTAGGCGAGGGCGACCTGTTCGACAACGTCGTCGGGGATGACGAGCCCCTCGCCAATGCCCAGCATCCCGGCGACGTAGATGGTGTCACCGACAGCTACGGCCTGGGAATACCCGAACTGGTCCTGTTGCCCCTCGAACGCCTCGAACACCTCTTTGGCCATGACGACACCTCATCCTCGATCGACGGTCGACTATCGAACATGCTGCCCGCTGGACGCTCCGCTTGCGTGGTGGCCACGGCCGCACCGGCCGACGCCTCAGGGGACGCACCGCGCCGCCGGCGCTACCGCCGTCACCGATGGCTAGGCGCGGTGGAAGAGAAGCCGTCTGAGCTCGCCGAAGGGGACGATGAGGACCACGGCGATTGCGCAGTACAACCCCACCGCAACGGCAGGCACGACGAGGCCGAGCAGTATCGCGACCCCGTAGCCGATCACGACCGGCCGGACGGTACGCGTGACGCTGTCGGGCTCGTCAACCGTGCTGGGTGAATAGAGACGCTCCCGCCGGGCGTAGCTGTCCAACGCGTACAGCAGGAGGCGGATCCCCAGCAGGACGATGCCGTACATCGTGACGAAGACCCGTTCACCGGACACATCGTCGAGCCCCTCGGCGACCAGGCTCGTGGGAAACGGCAGGACCGACACGACCAGGAGCAGGAGCAGGTTGAGCCGCAGGAACGTCAGGTCGGCCTTGGCGAGTCGATGGGTGATCGCGGTGTGCGCGAGCCACGCAGCGCCGATCGTCAGGAAGCTCACGACGTACGCTAGGTAGAAGGGCCAGGCATCGAGGACGCGGTCCAACGCACCGCCGGATCGAGGAATCGCGAGGTCAAGGACGAGCAGGGTTATGGCGATGGCGAACACGCCGTCGCTGAATGCCTCCAATCGGGACGTGCCGATGGATCGGCGTTCCTCAGCCGCGTGCTCGTCACCGGCCAAACCCGTCACCTCCGGGATCCGCGGCGCACAGATTGCCGCTTCGCCGCTCGATCCGCCACGAGTCAGCTCGGGCACGCGGGCGACTCGCCATGCGTCCTGGTAGAAGGCGGTGCGAGCGGATCAGGCAGTTGGCTCGAGCCGCCAGCGACTGCCGTCGCGTCGGATGGTTCCGCCGCCGGGCGCTTCGAACAGGGGCCCGATCAGCAGCATGCCCTCGCGCTCACAGCGCTCGAGCAGCGCACGCCTCGTCACCCGCACCGCCTGGGGGTCGTGGTCGAGGTCGGCGGCGTCGGGATTGGCGATCTGTGCCGGATGCAGGAACAGGTGCCCGACGACGACGGCTGCGGGCGGGTCGCCGACGTACACGCCAAAGTGACCCGGGTTGTGGCCCGGCAGGGCGTCGAGCACGACACCGGGCGCGGGTTGGGTGCGCTCGTCGTAACGGTCGAGTAGCCCGGCGCGCTCGACATCGAGGAGCCCCTCGGCACCAGAGCGGTGACCATCGGCCAGGGCGGTCATCTCGGCGCCCGGTACGAGGTACCGGGCGTGTCGGAACGCCGGCGCGCCGGTCGCGGGGTCGACGTTCGCTCCCACGCCGTCGATGTGCGAGTTGATCACGATGTCGACCTCGTCGGCCCGCCAACCGGCCGCGGCGAGCGCCTCCAGGCGCGGCGGGAACCGCCCCGGATCATCGAACGCCAGCCAGGGATCGACGATCACCGTGTAGGCGTCGTTGGCGATCACGGTGGCACTCGAGCCGACGCGGAGCGCCCAGTCATCGGTGACGAACCTCGGGTGGAGCCACTCCGAGCGCCGCAGGGTCGCCCTGGTCGCTTCGTCCTGAGGAAGCACGAGCTCGAAGCCGGGATCGGGGACCCGGGTGATCGTCCAGCCGTCGACCTGCCAGCGCTGCACGACCAGACGCTACGGGATCCCGCCGGCCGCTGTCGGCACCGGGCGCAACGTCTACACGCTCAGCCTGGCCACCTGAGACCGAGCGCCGCAGGCCCGCTCACCATGCGAGGTGGTGTTCGGCGGGGAGCATCAGGGGCCCGTACCTCGACAGACCCAGGCGTGTTGCCAGGTCGACGAACGGTCCCCACGCCTCGACATGGAAGACGGCGCGTGCCGCGGCGGGATCCTCGCTCGAGTGCGCGGGGCGCAGCCGGCTGGCCACCGGCAAGCGCGGGTAGACGCGGGCGTCGAGCTCGTCGGACGGCGGAAGGCCGGCCCGCTGTCGCGCCACGTCCAGCGCCGCCCGCAGGCCACCCAGCTCGTCGACGAGGTCCCGCTCCTTGGCGTCGGCACCGGTCCAGACGCGACCCCTGGCGATGTCGTGGACGCGGTCGCGGGACAGCCCGCGACCGTCGGCGACCTTGGCCGTGAAGTCGTCGTAGATCCGGTCGAGCCAGACGTTGAGCCGCTCCCATTCCTCCTCGGTGAACGCCCGGAGTGGCGAGAACATCAGCCCGTGCCTGCCCCCTGCGACCCCTTCGTGGCCGATGCCGAGCCGGTCGACCAGCCCGTCGACCACGTGCTTGCCGGACACCACGCCGATCGAGCCGGTCAGCGTCCCCGGCTCGGCAAGGATGACGTCCGCCCCCATCGAGACGAAATACCCGCCGGACGCCGCCACGTCGCCCATCGACACCACTACCGGCTTGCCGGCCTGCCTGCTCACGGCAACCTGGCGCCAGATGGCGTCGGACGCCACGTACGAGCCACCGGGGCTGACGACCCGTAGGACGATCGCCTTCACGTCGTCGGCCTTGGTCGCCGACCGCAGCGCGGCCGCCACGGTCTCCGCCCCTGCGGTCATTCCCAGCACGGGCTGACGGCGGCTCCTGCCGAGATGGATCGGTCCGGTCACGTGCACCAGGGCCACGGTGTCCGGCGGCGGCGTCGTGACGCGTGTCGACAGCTGAGCCAGCTTCGACCGGCGGTAGCGGCCGAGGAACTGCAAGACCACGTCGGCGCCGGTCCGGGCCCGAACCGCGGCGTAGACGTCGTCGCGGTAGCCGAGATGGTCGACGAGGCCGGCCTCGAGAGCCTCGCTGGCGAGGAGCGGCGCGCGGTCGATCAGGTCCGTCACGCGGTCCTGGTCGAGGCTGCGGTTTGCGGCGATGGTCGCCACGAGTTGCTCCATCACCGACTCCACGACCCGCTCCGTCGCCTCCCGGTGAGGGGCGGTGAACTGTCGTTCGGTGAACAGGTTGGCGGCGTTCTTGTATTCGTGACGTTGGGCGATCTGGGGCGTGATCCCGGCTTTGTCGAGGGCGCCCCGCAGGAAGGGCACCTCGGCGGCGACCCCGGTCAGGCCCAGGTCGCCGGACGGCTGCAGCCAAACCTCGTCGAAGCTCGTCGCCAGGGAGTAGGCGATGCTGGCGTTGCCGAACTCCCCGAAGGTCTCGGCCCAAGCGACCGCGATCTTGCCGTGGTCGCGGAGGTCTCGGACCGCGTCGTCCAGCTCCTGGGCCTGCGCGAGCCCCACCGGCGACCCCGACCCGCCCAGCTTGACCACCAGTGCCCGGACCCGGCGATCGCGCGCCGCCCGGTGCAGGCCCTGCAGGACCGTCCGCAGCGGCGCGTGGCGGCGGGCGAGCACCGCCCCGACCGGGTCCTGCGGCATTTCCTCCATGAGCGGCTCGGTGAGATCGAGCTCGAGCATGAGGTCCGCGGTTCGCCGCCGCCGCGCCTCCTCGATCCCGGTGACCACCGTTCCGGCTGCGTGCTTGGCTCGGGGCAGCATGGTTCGAGGCTACGGCCCGTGCGGCCGGCCGGCGCCGTCGGCACCGTCCGAGGCGGGGATCCGGTCCCGCCACAGTGCCGTCCGGCCTCCGTCCGTTCAAGGGCGGCCGGCCGCCTCCCATGCGACGTGCGTGGCGTACACCCTCGCCCACAGGGCGTCCCAGGCCCGACCGTCGACGGCCGTGAGATCGAGGCCGAACAGGCTGCCGAGGACATCGGCCAGCTCGGCCCTGGTCGTGAGCGTCGACTCGGACGCACGGTCCCCGATCCGCTTGAAGGCCAGACCCCGCAGGATGTCGACGCCGGACGCATCACGCCGCTGTGCGGTCATGACCCTCACGAACCCCGAGTCCGGCGACGTCGACAGCCATGCGTGGCGTTCGGCGAAGGCTTCCATCCCGGCAGGCGCCGATCGCCAGGACATGCCGGCGAATCCGCCCGCGGGGTCGTGCGTGAGGTGCCAGTCACCGACGGAATCCGGTGTCTCGTCGAGGACGAATTCGAACGGCGGTTGGCGGTAGGTGCCGGCAACCAGGGGGAGGGGTTCGTGCAAGGCATCGCCCAGGCCGGCGTCGACGTACCAGGCTCCGTCGGGGTTCGCCTCCGTCGGCAGGCCCTGGACCGTCAGGACCAGGTGATTGGTCATCGTGTCCTCGGTCGGGCCCCCCGGCCCGTGCACGCCACCGACGTGGCGCGACACGTCGTAGTCGAGGGATCGAAGCAGCTCCCCGAAGGCGCCGTTGAGGTGATAGCAGTAGCCGCCTCGCCCCCGGTTTGCGATGCGGGCCACCGACTCATGGCCGCCGATGCCCCAGCGCTCGCCGAGGTGGATCCACAGCGTCTCGTACGGCACCCGCTCGACGTGTGCCCGGTGCAGCCTGAACAACGCCTCCGCCGCGGGCGGGTCGGCGTCCAAGCCGAGTCTGGCCAGGTACGCGTCCCGTACAGAAGGGGTTATGGCGGTCATGCCCCTGACTACCCGGCCGGCGCACGCCGATGGGCGATCTGGAACACGTTCCCGAACGGATCGCGAACCATCGCCCGGCGGTCGCCGTACGGGGTGTCGAGTGGCTGCTCCACGCTCTCAGCCCCGGCGTCGAGCGCCTTGCGGTACGTGCTGTCCGCATCGTCGACATAGACGTAGAGGAACGCGGGGAACGGCTCACGCTCGGCCGCCGACGTCACCATCATGAGCGAGTCGCCAATGCGGATCTCGGCCGGCCTCCCAGGATGGATGTCGCCGGCGGCGTCGAACACCGTGCGCAGGAAGTCGACCTCCGCCTCGGCGTCGGCGACGACCATGCGGGGCGTCACCGAGTGGAAGCCCGGCGGTCGATGGCGGGGGGTGGTCACGGGCTCACTCTGTCACTCGAGCCAGTGCGGTGGCGCGGGGACGAGTTGTCGGCGCTCCGGAAGCCTGGTGATGATGGGCGCGTGGGGCATGGGCGCGTTCCTCTCGCTGACGTCGGTCCGTGTAGACGGCGGTCCGGGCGCAGACTCATCGGTGGCCCGATGGCCGGGAATCATGGATCTGGACCAGGCTGACGAGGGCCGGCGTCGTCGATTGGCACGCGCGTCGTCGCTGGCCCTAGGCGCGACGGAGTACGCGGACGTGCCGGCCGACGTCGTCGCCGAGCTGCGCTCGGTGTGCCTCGGGCTGCCGGAGGCCGCCGAAAAACAGGCCTGGGCCGGCACGCAATGGCGAATCCGCGACCGGATGTTCGCTCACGTCCTCGCGATCGACTTCGCGGACGGGCCGGTCACGGTGGTGACGTTCCGATCGTCGGGCCCCGAGCTCGACGCACTCCGGCGCGCGGGCCATCCGTTCTTCCGGCCCGCGTGGGGGGCCAACCTCGTGGGCATGGTGCTCGACACGGGTGTCAACTGGGACGAGGTCACCGAGCTTCTCGTCGAGAGCTACTGCGTCCTCGCCCCACGGAAGCTGGTCGAGCAGATCGACCGTCCAACCGACTGACCGGTGCCTGCAGGCGCCCTCGCGACGTGCTCTCCACATTTAGTCAGAGTCCATATCCCTCGCCTACGATCCCGAGGCCGCGTCGAGTTGCACGGGGAGGACCCATGGCCATCGCCATCACTGACGCCCACCGCGAGCTGGCCGACGTGGCCCGTTCGTTCCTGCAGGGCGAGAAGGCGAGGGCGGCGGCGAGGGCGCTACTCGATGCTCACGACGAGGGCCTGCCGGGGTTCTGGGGCTCGATGGCCGAGCTGGGATGGATGGGGCTCCACGTCCCGGAGCGCTACGGGGGTTCGGGGTATGGCCTGCCCGAGCTCGTGGTCGTCATCGAGGCGCTCGGGCGGGCCGTGGCGCCCGGGCCCTTCCTGCCGACCGCCGTCCTGTCGGCGGTCATCGCCGACGGCGGTTCCGACGATCAACGCGTCCGCCTGCTGCCGGGGTTGGCCGACGGCTCCATCGTCGCCGGCTTCGGGCTCGGCGGATCGCTGGCGATCGACGACGACGTGGTCAGCGGCGACGCCGGAATCGTGCTGGGCGCCGGCACGGCCGACGTCCTGGGCCTGGCCGTCGGTGAGGACGTCGTGGTCGTGCCGCGCGCCGCGGCGGGCGTGGTCGTGGCGGCGAGCGGCAACCTCGATCCGACCCGCCGATCGGCGCGGGTCCGGCTCAACGGCGTCGGGCTGAACGCGGTCACCGTCCTTTACGGACGGCGTTCACGGGCTCTCGCCCTTGCCCGTACGCTCGCCGCCGCCGAGGCATCGGGCGGCGCCCAGGAGTGCGTAGAGATGGCCACTGATTACGCCAAGGCTCGCGAGCAGTTCGGGAGGGTCATCGGCACCTACGGCCCGGTCAAGCACCATTGCGCCAACATGCTCGTCGCCGCCGAGCTGGCCACCGCCGCCACGTGGGACGCAGCCCGAGCCGCCTCTGGCGACCCCCGGCAGTTCGCCCTGGCCAGCGCAGTCGCGGCCACGCAGGCGCTTCCCGCCTATGTCGCCAACGCGCAGCTCAACATCCAGGTTCACGGTGGCATCGGTTTCACCTGGGAACACGATGCGCACATGCTGCTGCGACGCGCGGCGGCGCTGGCGGCGCTGTTCGAGCCCGGGGCGGCCGCGGAGGACTTGGCGCGGATCGCCGACGCCGGGGTGACCCGCCGGATGGACCTCGAGCTTCCACCCGAGGCGGACGCCATCCGCGATGACGTGCGGGCGTTGGCCGCGGAGGTTGCGGCGCTGCCGCCCCAGCAACAGCGTTCGCGGCTGATCGAGACGGGGCTGGCCATGCCCCATTGGCCGCGGCCCTGGGGCCGTGCCGCCACTGCGGTCGAGCAGATCGTCATCGACCAGGAGCTCGACCGGGCCGCTGTCGAGCGGCCGCAGTACGGCATCACCGCCTGGATCACGCTGACCCTGATCCAGCACGCCAGTCCCGACCAGGTGGAACGGTGGGTGGGTCCCAGCCTCCAGGGAGACCTGGTGTGGTGCCAGCTGTTCAGCGAGCCCAACGCGGGATCCGACGCCGCCGGCATCCGCACGCGGGGGACGCGGGTCGAGGGGGGATGGCGGGTGAGCGGCCAGAAGGTGTGGACCAGCGGTGCCCAGTCCTGCCATCGCGGCCTGGCGACCGTGCGCACCGATCCGGACGCCCCCAAGCACGCCGGCATCACGATGATGGTCATCGACATGCAGGCCGAGGGCGTCGATGTCCGTCCCCTGCGCGAGGCGTCGGGGGGCGCGTTGTTCAACGAGGTCTTCTTCGACGAGGTGTTCGTTCCCGACGACGATGTCGTGGGGCCCGTGAACGGCGGCTGGACGGTCGCCCGGTCCACGCTCGGGAACGAGCGGATCAGCATCGGCGGCGGCCAGGGCGTCGGGGGCGGCGGCTTCCTTCTGGACGTCTACCGGCAGCGCCAGGATGCCGTCGCCGGCGCCGGGCGAATCGTGGGCCGGCTGCTGGCCGAAGAGCAGACGATGCGCGTGCTCAACCTGCGGCGGGCCGAGCGGGCGGTCGCAGGGGACGAACCGGGCCCCGAGGGAAACGTGACCAAGCTCCTCAGCGCCGAGCACGCGCAGCGGGTTGCCGACGCCGGGCTGGCCATCCTCGGGGCGGACGTGGCCCTGGCGGAGGGTCTCGGTGGTCGTGTCGGGGCGGCGCTCGTCTTCAGCCGCGCCCTGTCGATCGCGGGCGGCACCTCCGAGATCACCCGCAACCAGATCGGCGAGCGCATCCTCGGCCTGCCCCGGGATCCCCTGGTCAGGTGAGCCGCCGGTGCTCCTGGGGCTGATGTCAGGCGGCCGGCTGATTGCCACCCATTGCGGGGAGGTCCCGGCATGACGGCGGTATCGGAGAGCGACCTCGACGTCGTTCTGGGCGAGTTGGGCGAGTGGCTGGAAGCCAACTGGGACGCGGAGCTGTCGCTGGGCGAGTGGTGGCAACGGCTTGGTGCGTCGGGATGGGCGCAACCACATTGGCCTCGGGAGTGGTACGGACGCGGGTTGCCGCGCGCGCACGCGCCGGCGGTGTCGCGGGCGATCGCACGCTTCGGCGCCGTCCCTGGCCCGGCCGGGTTCGCCACGGGGATGGCCGGTCCCACGCTGCTCGTCCACGGCACCGACGACCAGAAGCGCCGGCATCTGCCGGGGATGGTCACCGGCCGCGATGGGTTCTGCCAACTGTTCAGCGAACCGAACGCCGGATCCGACCTTGCGGGACTGCAGACCACCGCGGTGCTGGACGGCGACGACTGGGTCGTAAACGGTCAGAAGGTCTGGACGTCCGGCGGCCACTTCGCCAACAAGGCGATGCTGGTCGCGAGGACGAACATGGACGTGCCCAAGCACGCCGGGATCTCCTACTTCCTCATCCGCATGGACCAGCCCGGCATCGAGGTTCGTCCCCTACGGGAGATGACCGGCCGGAACTTCTTCAACGAGGTGTTCATCACCGATGCCCGCGTGCCCGTCGACGATCTGATCGGTGGCGAGGGCGAGGGGTGGAGGGTGGCCAACACGACGCTGGCGTTCGAACGGGCGCTCTCGGGTGGCGGGGGGGCGACCACGACGGCGAGGTCGGGGCCGATCGCGGGCGACCTCGACGTCCGTGCCGGCGACTTCGTCAGCGCCCGGCACACGGCGCCATCGGTTGCGGCGCGGTCCGGGGGCTGGCGCCGGCTCGTGGACCTGGCACGCGAGGTGGGGCGCAACGGCGATCCGCTGGTTCGCCAGGGTCTGGCCCGGCTGTACACGTGGGAGCGGCTCCTGGTGCTGACCGGCCGGCGGGCCCGCGCCCTCCAGGAGTCGGGCCGCGAGCTGCCCGGTCTCCCGAACCTCAGCAAGATGGCCCAGAACCATGCGGTCCGGCTGGGCCGCGAGCTGACCTTCGAGGTGTTGCAGGCCGCCGGGATGCTCCACGGCTACGACCCCCGGTCCGTGGCTGCCACCGAGGCCGTGGTCGGGATCGCCGGTCTCGGTGACCTGATCGAGAGCGCACTGTTCGCCCAGGGGCCACCGATCTACGGCGGGTCCGACCAGATCCAGCACAACATCGTTGGCGAACGCGTGCTCGAGCTGCCCCGCGAGCCCAAGACCGATCGGGATGTGCCGTTCCGGGACCTGCCCAAGAACTGACAACACAAAACTGGCGCCGCTCGAGTGCCTCTACGGGTGGAGCCGGAGCCTGTCGAGGGCCTTGTCGACCGACCGGCGGTCGCCGGCAACGGCGAAGCCGGCCAGGCTGAGGTCCTCGGTCGCCACGGCTGCGACGGCAGCCCGATTGTCGATGTCGTTGCCGGTGGTGAACAGCTCGTCCGTGTAGACGGCGACGACGAGCCCCCGTGCCCTCGCCCTGTCGAAGGCACGGCGCAGCTGCCCCGCCCCGGCGGCGAACACGAGGACCGGGACCCCGAACATCGGGTGGTACTTCACCCCGGACGCATCCTCGTAGACGCGGCCGATCATTTCGGGCGCCGAGGTTCCGATGCCACTCGCGACGAACGCGGTGACGTTGAGCTTCTGCCAGGTCTCCAGGTCGTCCCGGACCACCACTGCGATCTTCGTGTCGTCTGCCACGCCAGCAATCCCACTGCCGGGCCTCCGACCAGGTCTTGTACATTTTTCGCGGTGCCGCGGACCACCGGAGCGGAACATGTGCGGGCCTGGCAGCCGGCGCTGCCCGGCGTCCGGGAGGTGTTCCACGCCCGCTTCGTCGAGCACCGCTATCCGCCGCACACCCATGACACGTGGACCGTGCTCATCGTCGACGAGGGCGCCATCCGCTACGAGCTCGACAGCCGCGCGCATGGCTCCCGTCACGGGACGGTGACGGTGCTGCCCCCGCACGTCGTCCACGACGGGCGGGCCGCCGATCCATCGGGGTTCCGCAAGCGGGTGCTCTACATCGAGACGGCCGAGCTGAGTGAGCGCCTGGTCGGGCCGGCCGTCGACCATCCGCGCATCGTCGATCCGCGTCTGTATCGGACGCTCGATCGACTCCACCGCCTGCTGCAGGCCCGGGACGATTTCCTCGGAGGCGACGCGACCCTGGCATCCGTGATCGAGCGGCTCCGCATCCACCTCGGCTGGCGGCCCCCGGCCGGGCCAGCGGCGGATCCGCGGGTGGCGGACCAACTCCGCCAGCTCCTGGACGCCCGCCTGTTCGAGACGCTCACCCTGAACGACAGCGGTTCGATCCTGGGCGTCAGCCCCACTCACCTCGTGCGCAGCTTCACAACTGCCTACGGCATCTCACCGCACGCGTATGTCATCAGCCGTCGCATCGACGCCGCCCGCCGCCGCCTCCTCGATGGCCAGCCCGCAGCGGCGGTGGCGATCGAGACGGGCTTTCATGACCAGGCCCACCTCAGCCGCCACTTCACTCGGCATGTCGGCACCACCCCGGGGCGGTTTGCCGACCGTCGGGTGTCGACCGGTCGCCGGTCGCAGCCCGCTCACTGACCGACGCGCAGCCCACCGTCGACGCGCACGATCGCCCCGGTGGTGTAGCTCGATGCCGGGCTGGCGAGGAACAGCGCCCCGGTGACGATCTCCTCGGGGCTGCCCGGGCGGCCCAGGGCGTTGTCCGCCCGCTCGCGTTGCTCGGGCGGCCATGCCTTGGAGATGTCGGTCAGGAACGGTCCGGGCGACAGCGTGTTGACCCGGACCTTCGGTCCGTACTCGGCGGCCAGCGAGCGGGTCATGGCGTTGAGAGCCGCCTTGGCGCTGCCGTAGGCAACGACAGCGGGCATCGGCATCAGCGCGCCGGTCGACGACACGTTGATGATCACCCCGCCGTCGCCGTCGTACATGCGCTTGGCCACCCGGCTGGCCAGCCGGAACGGGCCCTTGAAGTTGAGGCCGACGACGCTGTCGAAGAGCTCCTCGCTCACCTCGTGGCTGGGCATTGGCGGGCTCATGCCGGCGTTGTTGACCAGGACGTCGATGCGTGAGAACTCCGCGTAAGACGCGTCGATCAGCCGATCGATCGCCTCCCACTTGGCGGCGTGAACGGGAAACGGGAACGCCCGACGTCCCAGTTGCCGAACCTCGGCCGCCACCTGCTCGCAGTTCTCGAGCTTGCGGCTGGCGACGATGACGTCGGCCCCGCGCTCGGCGAACGCCAGGACCATCTGGCGACCGAGGCCGCGGCTGCCGCCCGTCACCAACGCGACCTTGCCGCTCAAGTCGAAGCACGGGTCCGGTGTCATGGGCACGTCTCCTGTGAGGGCGGGCGTCGGACGGCGGTCCGGCGTTCTAGCGGCATTTTGGCGGCAACGACAGGGGCCGGGACCAAGCGGGTCGCCGGGGCCTCAGACCCGCGGGTCACCGGGGATGGTGCGGCTCGTGAAGGCGTAGACCGCCCCGAAGCAATCCGCCGGTTCGAGCGTGAACCGGTCACCCGATCGGTCGGCGACCCCAACGCCGACGTTCTCGATGTGGCGCTCGGCAGCGTCGAGGTTTAGGACCTTGAAGGTGCAGCCGTGGGGAAGTTCGCCGTTGGCCGCGAGATCGACCGCCTGGCGGGAGTCGTCCACGGTCGGCTTGGCCAGCTCGACGATCGAGTCGCTCCCTACGAAGACGAAGGCACTCTCCGCGCTCGCCGACGTCTCGCTGTGGATGAGCCGACCCCCGAGCGGGCCCTCGAAGAGCGCTCGGGCCTTCTCGACCTCGGTCACGACGGTGGTGAAGTACGCCACGCGTTCGATGCCGAGGGGATGATCGTCCCGCCAGAAAGAGGGTGACCAGTCGACCGCGAACCGCGGGTCCAGGCCACGCCAGTACTCGTCCAGGGCGACGAACTCGAGCTGACCGAAGCTGTCCCTGGGATGGGTGAAGATCGTCGGACCAGGGTCGACGTCCCCCTCGGGGAACATCCCGCCGCCGGGCTTGGCGATGCGCACGCCGTGCGCCCGGAGCTCGCCGAAGAGGGCCGGCACGCCGGACGCGTCGACATACCACGCCAGGGAGTGGAAGCGCTGCCCGAACCGGGTGCGGAACCGACCGAGGGGTGCCACCTCGTCCCCCGGTGCGGAGCCGGGCTCGATGACCTCGATCATGAAGTCGCCGATCATGGCCAGCGATGCCCACCGCTTCTCGACGTCGGACCAGCTGTTCTCGACGAAGCGCTGAGGCTTGAAGACCTCGTCGTACCAGGCGCGGGCTTCGCCCCCGTCGTCGACGACGTGGATCAGGTGGAAGAACTCGCGGATCGGCATGGCAGGAGCGTAAGGGGTGGGCGCGCCAGGCCAGCAGCGTTATTGGTCATAGGCCAACAAATGTGCGCGGACTCCGGGCTCCGCCCACGAGTCGCGTTCGGGATGCGCGCTACGCCCGGCGCCCCGAGGCCGTCGCGCGGCGTCGACGGGGTGGGGCGACGACCAGGTTGCGGGCGCCGGCGAGCAACAGGGCGGTGCGTTGACGCAGCGCCGCGGCCAGGTCGACGCGCTCGTCGACGGTCCACTCCCGGATCCCGTCCATGACCAGCGCCGTGAGCATCGCCGCCAGGTCCCTCGGGGAGATGTCGTTCGGGAGCTCGCCCGAATCCTGGGCGTGGGTGAACACGACCGAGAACGCCCGCTGGAACCCGAAGTGCTCCTGATCGTGCCGGAGCTCCGACTCGGGGGCGCGATGGAACTCCTGGATCATGCGGCCCACCGCGGCGCGGGGCCCCTTCTCGATGCGCCGGGCGAGCTTCGTCATCAGCTGGTCGAGGACGGTGTCGAGGGCGCGACCGCTGGCGAGCTCCCGGAGGGCGTCCTCGTACAGCGCCCTGGCGGTCAGCCACCCCATCTCGAGCAGCACCTGCTCCTTCCGTGCGAAGTGGAAGTAGAAGGTGCCCTTGGCCACGCCGGCGCGGGCGGCGATCTCCTCGGCCGTGGTGGTGTCGATCCCGGTCTCGAAGCCACGCTCGCTCCACAGGTCCAGGGCGGCCTTGACCAGCTTCCGCCTGGTTTCACGGGAGCGTTCCTGCGCCAGCGATGATCGCTTGGGGCCGTCGTGGTGCGTGCTCAGCTGCACGACGGGAGCGGACGTGCTCCGCTTGGTGGAGGTTCGTGCCAAGGGAACAGCTCCTTCGTCCACGCCGCGTCGTTGGTCTTCGCACGGCCGTGCGACTATATCGATTTCGCCATGCGCGGTCAGATACTGGCTCGGGCACGGTCGGTCAGGTTTGGGCGCCATCCAAACGTCAGGGCGACGCGTCCGCGAGCGTCGGCGGGAGGCCGAATGCAGGGAGCAGGCCCGCCCCGAACGTCGTGATCTCGGCGATCGTGCCGCGCTCGATCCGCAGGACATCGAACTTGAACGCGCGGAACTCGGAGTCGCCGGGCCGGCGCAGATAGCTGGCCGCGGTCGGCATCCGGTTGGCCCGGGTCGGAACCAGGCGCCAGTCGCCGTCCCGGTCCTCGCCGAAGGCCCGCTCGAGCAGCGGCACGACATCCCTGAGGCCCGAGTACAAGAAGGGGTTGGGCGGCATGGTGATCCGGATGTCCTCCGATGCGATCGCCACGGCCGCGGCCGCGTCGCAACGTTGGTGGGCGTCGATGAACCGGTCCAGCAGCTCCCGTTCCTCGGCGCTCGAGTCCCGGGCGGACCATTCGGCTCGCCGCTGCGGCAGGTGCTGCTGCATCGTCGCCCGGGCCCGCTGCAGGGCACTGTTGGCGGCCGCGACGCTCGTCTCGAGGAGGGACGCGGTCTCGTTGGCCGGCCAGCCGAGCACGTCGCGCAAGAGCAACGCGGCGCGCTGCCGAGGCGGCAGGACCTGCAGCGAGGCGAGGAAGGCCAGCTCGATCGTCTCGCGTGCGACGACCACCGCGTGGGGCTCGTCGTCGCTCGTTGCCACCTCGTCGAGCAGGCGGTCGGGATAGGGCTGCAGCCACGGCACGTCGGCGTACGACCGCATCGTCGTCGGGCGGCGGGCGCGGCGCCGGAGCATGTCGAGGCAGATGTTGGTGGCGATCCGGTAGAGCCAGGCGCGGACCAAGGAGCTGCCGTCGAAGCTGTCCCTGCTGCGCCACGCGCGCAGCAGGGTCTCCTGGACGGCGTCCTCCGCCTCTTCGAACGACGCGAGCATCCGATAGCAGTGGACGTGCAGCTCGCGCCGGTGGCGTACGGTCAGCACCGCGAACGCGGACTCGTCCCCCGGGATCGCGGCGACGTCGTCACCGGCGCGGCGCGTCGTTCGGGTCATGCGCCGGGCTCGTCTCGCCGGGCCTCCTGGAGCACCCAGGTGTTGCCGTCGGGATCGCTGAAGTCGGCGAACGAGTTGTACATGCTGCGCTCGGGATCGGGCCCCGGTGACCGTTGCCCCGACTCGAAGTGGAAGATTTCACCGACGTCTACCCCCCGCTCGACCAGCTCGGTGCGGGCGGCCTCGATATCGGACACGACCAGGTGAAGGCCCCGAACCGACCCGGGTGCCGCCTCCGAGACACCCTGCCCGATGGTGACCGAGCAGGCGGACCCGGGGGGAGTGAGCTGGACCACGCGGAAGTTGTCGGCCCTGTGGTCGACGTCCACGTCGAAGCCGACCCGGTCGGCGTAGAAGGACTTGGCCCGGTCGACGTCGCTCACCGGAAGTACCACCAGCTCCAGCTTGAAGTCCATGTCGCGCTCTCCTCTCGTCGTTGGCTTTGGTGTGGTCGATCGGTCGTCGGACGGCGTCACCTGAGGACCAGCCCGGCGGTCACGTTTGCCATGGTGCCGGTCATGCCGGCCGCCCGATCGGAGGCGAGGAAGGCCGCCACCTCTGCGACGTTGGCCAGCCTCGGCACACGCCGCAGGGCGGCCATGCCGGCGATCATCTCCTCGGCCGCCCGGGCGCTCGGACTGCCCTCGCCACCGACCCCGGCGATCTTCTCGTCCGTCAGCGTCTCGGCGACGCCGGCGGTCCAGATCCCGCAGACGCGCACGCCCTGCGGGCCCACCTCGGCCGCCAGGTAGCGCATGAACGCCTCCGTCGCGGCATCGGCCGGGCCGGTGCTGCCCATCCCGGGCATCGCCCCCTCTCCCGAGGCGCTGTTCAGGTGCAGGATCACACCGGAGCCCCGTTCGATCATGCGGCGCGCCGCCGCCCGGGCGGTGATGAAGTTGGACCGCAGCCCGGTGACAACGGCGCGCAGGACATCCTCGGTCGCCATGTCGACCAGTTGGGTGCCCTGGGCGTCACCCCGGCTGATGAGGTTGAAGGACACGTCGACCGAGCCCGCTTCGGTGACCACCCTCTCGACGTGGTCATCGACCGTCCGCTCGTCCGTGGCGTCGAGCACCGCGACGCTCGCCGACCCACCCGCAGACGTGATGTCCTTGGCCACGGTGTCGAGCGTCTCCTGGGTGCGCCCCACCAGGAAGACCCTCGCCCCCTCGCGTGCGAACGTTCGGGCCACGCCGCCGCCGATGCTCCCACCGGCGCCGTAGACGATGGCGGCCTTGTCCTCCAGCAGCTGCGTCATGTCTGTCTCCTGGGCTCGTCTCCGGATGTTCTAGGACGTTCAACGCCGGCGTCCCGGGAAACTCATCGATGACGCGATTACAGCGCCGACGACGACTCATGACCGGCCGGGCCGGGAATGCTCCAGATCTGTGCCGATCATCGGGTTCCACGCCTCGCACGAGCAGCACCCGCCGAGCGCGCTCCTGCGCGATGTGCACCACGCCGAGCAGGCCGGCTTCGGGGCCATCTCCTCGTCCGACCACTTCACCCCCTGGAGCGAGCGGCAGGGCGAGTCGGGATTCGCCTGGTCGTGGCTGGGCGCCGCCATGCAGCTCACGGGCGTGCCCTACGGCGTGGTGAACGCTCCGGGCCAGCGCTACCACCCGGCGATCATCGCTCAGGCCATCGCCACACTCGGGGAGATGTTCCCCGGTCGCCTCTGGGTTGCGATGGGGTCCGGCGAGGCGTCGAACGAGCACATAACCGGCCGCCCATGGCCCGCCAAGCCGGAACGCAACGAACGCTTGATGGAGTGCGTCGACGTGGTGCGGGCCCTGCTCCGCGGCGAGGAAGTCAGCCTGGATGGACACGTGCGCGTCGATCGGGCGCGGCTGTGGACGTTACCGGCGGCGCCACCGCCCATCGTCGGCGCAGCGTTGAGCGTCGAGACCGCACGCTGGTGCGGGCGGTGGGCCGACGGGCTGATCACGGTGAACCAGCAGGAGGACAGGCTGCGGGCCGTCATCGAGGCCTTTCGGGGCGGGGGCGGGGACGGCAAGCCGGTGCGGGTTCAGGCGAAGGTGGCGTGGGCCGTCACCGACGATGAGGCACGGTCCGGCGCCTTCGATCAGTGGCGGACCAACGTCTTCGATTCGGTGCTGATGGCCGATCTGGAGCGGATCGAGCAGTTCGAGGAGGCCTCGCGGCACGTGCGCCCGGAGGACGTCGAGGCGAGCGTCCTCGTCTCGTCCGATCTCGGTAGGCACGCCGCGGCCCTGCGACGGATCCTCGACCTCGGCGTCGACGACGTGTTCATCCACCAGGTTCCGCGGGAGCAGGCGGCCTTCATCGACGCGTTCGGTGCCAAGGTGCTCCCCGAGGTCGTGGGATGAGCATCCGCACGACCAGCGACCAGTGGTGGAAGAACGGCTTGGTCTACTGCCTGGACGTCGAGACCTACCTGGATGGTGACGGCGACGGCGTGGGCGACCTCGCCGGCCTCATCGACCGGATCGACTACCTGGCCGGCATCGGGGTGACGGCGTTGTGGCTCATGCCTTACTACCCCACGCCGGATCGGGACGACGGCTACGACATCGTGGACTTCTACGACGTCGACCACCGGCTGGGAACGCTCGGCCAGTTCGTCGAGCTCGTCCGGACCGCCCAGGACCGTGGGATGCGGGTGATCGTCGACCTCGTCGTGAACCACACGTCGATCGAGCACCCCTGGTTCCAGTCGGCCCGCTCCGACCCGGCGTCGCCGTTCCGCGACTGGTACGTCTGGGTGGACAAGCCCAAACGCGACCGCAAGCTGCAGGAGACGTTCCCCGGCAAGCAGCATGGGGTCTGGGCCTACGACCGCAAGGCGAAGCAGTACTACCTGCATCGCTTCTACCGGCACCAACCCGATCTCAACGTCGCCAATCCGGCGGTGCGCGACGAGATCGCCCGCATCGTCGGGTTCTGGCTCCAGCTCGGCGTGAGTGGCTTTCGGATCGACGCCGTCCCGTTCCTGCTCGAGCTGGCGGGCGTCGCCGACGCGCCCACCGTCGACCCCCATCGCTACCTGAAGGACCTGCGCTCCTTCGTGCAGCGGCGCCGTGGCGAGGCCGTGCTCCTGGGCGAGGTCAATCTCCCCCCGGCCCAGCAGCGGGATTTCTTCGGCGATGAGGACGGCGACGAGCTGCACCTCGTCTTCAACTTCTCGGTGATGCAGCGCATCTACCTGGCGCTCGCCCGCCAGGACGCCACCCCGGTCGAGCAGGCGCTCGCCGAGCTCCCGGCCGTGCCGTTCGACTCGCAGTGGGCAACGTTCCTCCGCAACCACGACGAGCTCACTCTCGACCAGCTCACCGACGCCGAGCGCGAGGAGGTGTTCGCCGCGTTCGGGCCCGAGCCGGACATGCAGGTCTACGGTCGCGGGCTGCGCCGCCGGCTGCCGCCGATGCTCGGCGGTGACGTCGATCGCCTGCGGATGGCCTACAGCCTCCTGTTCTCGCTACCCGGGACGCCGGTCCTGTTCTACGGCGAGGAGATCGGCCTGGGGGAGAACCTGGCGGCCGATGACCGCCTGGCGGTGCGGGTGCCGATGCAGTGGTCGGACGAGCCGGGTGGCGGGTTCTCGACGGCCGAACCCGACAGCTTCCCGGTGCCCATGGCCGAAGGCCAATTCGGACCCCTGGCCGTGAACGTCGCCGACCAGCGGCGCGACCCGAATTCGCTGCTCAACTGGTTCGAGCGGCTGATCCGCCGCCGACGGGAAACCCCCGAGCTCGGCCTGGGGCAATGGAGCGTCGTCGAGAACGATGTTCCGTCAGTGCTGGCGCATCGCTGTGATTGGGAGGGGGCCATCGTCGTGGCCGCCCACAACTTCTCACCCGCTCCGTGTCGGGTGCACCTCGACCTGGGTGGCATCGATGACGTCGTGGCGGTGCACGACCTTCTCGGTGGTGACCGCACCCCGCTCAGCGAACCGGGCCTGGATCTCGAGCTGCGCGGCTACGACTACCGGTGGCTCCGCGTCCAACGGAAGGGTCAGCGCGTCCCTCGCTGACCGATGACCTCTCGGCTCACAAGCCGGTGAGCTGGATCCAGACGGGGTCGTGATCGCTTCCGACACCGGCGGAGCTGGCGTTCCACGCCCTTCGCCGCTCGATCTCGGCGTGCGTCGTTCGGCCGGCCAGGGCAGGGCTGAGCCAGATCTGGTCGAAGAGCTCGAACGTGTCGGGGGCGTTGGCGACCGAATGACGATGCGTCCAGCGCACCGTGGTTGGTGAGTTCTCCGGCGTGGCCGCCGGCGGCGGGCGGCTCTCGGTCACGTCTACGAGTCCGTCGACGAGGCCGAGCCCGGACACCATGGGGGCCAGCGTGCCGGCCTCCGGAGCGTCGTTGAGGTCCCCCAGGACGAGGTAGCGGGCGTCGGGGCGGGTGCGGCTGGCCACGACGCGGGCGATGGTCTCGGCCTGGCGGGTGCGCAGCTCGTCGTTGGCCCGCGCCGTGGCCGCGGGGTCGGGGTCGCCGAACGGAATGAGCTTGGACTTGAGGTGGGTGACGAAGAGGCTCAGCAGCCTCCGGCCCCGGCTCTGGTTGAACACCTGGAGCTCGAGGAGGTCGCGTCCGAACACTGGCATGTCCGGGTCGTCCGGGTGGACCTCGAAGCGGTGAGACGTGACGTTCGCGATCGGCAGCCGGGACAGCACCGCAACGTCGATGAACCGGGGGTCGTTGCCCTCGACGAGGACCTCGTATGCGTACGGCTCCGCGAGAACGTCGCGGTTGAAACGCCGCAGCGCGTCGAGGTTCTCGACCTCTTGCAGTGCGACCACGGCGGCGTCGACGGCGGCGATCCGGGCCGCCAGGGCCTGCTGGGCGGCGGCGGGCTTACCCTGGATGAGCTCGCCCCGCACGCCCTTCTGGATCCGGAAGACAGGCGACGACGACGTGGGGGCGTCGAGCTGTGGCGGTGGGTCACCGGGCCCGGCGCCCTGCCCCACGAAGACCCATTGGTACGTGGTCTGGACGTTGCGATCCTCGGCGGGCAGCCGTCCCAGGTCGGCCTCGAAGTTGAACCGATCGAACAGATTGTTGAGGTTGAACGTCCCGATGCGCACATCCATGGGGGCATTGAAGCGTGTGCGACGGCGAACCCATGTTTGGAGCGGACCGGCGCTCGTGGATGGGCCGGCCATCGGATCGCCGACGGGGTCCTCGGCGGCCTACCGTTGTCGGCTGTGCCAGACAAGCGCCAGACCTCCAAGCAACGCCGGGCCGCGCGCAACCGGGCATCTCGTGACGCGCTCACCGCCCGCCGGACCAACGCGGTGACCAGTTCGACCGCGTCGGCCTCGTCACGCGGCTCGAGCGCCGGATCCACAAGCGCAGGATCGGCCACCACCGGGGGCGACACCACCGGCAGGACCCCCATCGGAGGCCTGCTCGGCGCCCGGGGGAACCGCCGCCCCGGTGACCTGGCGGTGATGGTGGCACTGGGCTTCGCGATCGTGTCCGCGGCATCGGTGCTGTTCCTCACCAAGGTTCCGGTGGACGATCGCGGCGAACCGTTGCCGAGGACCTTCCAGGCGGTGGCGGTGGCCGCCAGAGAGGCCGTCACCGGCCAGGAGCTACCGGACAAGCACGAATCGCTGCTCGAGGCCAGCGGGCCTGGTGTGCTCCTCTACCTCGCGTTGCCGGTGGCGGTGTCGGCGTTCGCCTTCTGGGCGAATCGCCGCCCCGACCGGAGTCGCCTCATCACGTTCGCCCTGGTGGCTATGGCCGGGCTCGTGCTGTTCCTCGGCGGATACTTCTTCTTCCCCACGCTCGTCGCCCTGGCCGTGGCCAGCTTCCAGATCCGCAAGGCGGACCTGCCGGCCCGCGTCGCCGAGAGGGTGGCACCGGTCGACAAGCGGGGCGACGTCATCGACGCCGAGTCCGAGGAGCTCGACGACGAGTCGTCCGAGCCTGACGTCGAAGACGGTGCCGACGAGGCCGAGGCCCACGACGGGGCGGTGGGCGAGGACGGCGCCGATCCGCTGGCCGAGCTCGAGGCCGAGATGGAGGCCGAGGAGCGTGCCCGCCGGGCTGCGGGCGGCGGCGCCTCCGCCGGGCCGACGCCGGAGGAGTGAGCTTCCCCGGGCCGGATCCCGGCGACATCGTCCGCGTGCGGGCCGTGGTCGCGGGCCGGGTCCAGGGTGTGTGGTTCCGCGAGAGTTGCCGGCGCGAGGCCGACCGCCTCGGCGTCACCGGGTGGGTGCACAACCTGCGCGACGGCAGCGTCGAGTTCGAGGCCCAGGGTGGCCGGCCAGCGGTCGACGCGCTGGTGGCGTGGGCCCACGACGGTCCCCGGCTGGCGATCGTCGAGACCGTCACGGTCCACGCGTTGCCGATCGAGGCGCCCGCCTCGCCGACAACCCGTCGATTCGCCGTCCGTTGACGGGCTGGCCCCCCGGGCCGGCTACGGCGCCGCCGCGGTGCCGCTCAGCGCCGCCGACGCCAGCACCGCGACCGACTCCAGCAGCTCCGCCGCTTGCGCTCCGTCAGCACCAGGAGCGATCCCACTCGGCTGGGCAAGGGCGTAGATCCGGAAGTCGTAGTTGTGCGTGCCCGACGGGGGGCAGGGGCCGGACCATCCCTGGCGCCCAAAGTCGTTCAGCACCTCGACCGCCTGCGACGGCGGGTTGCCGCGGGCCAGGCCACCGGCGTCGGGCGGCAGCCCGGTGATCACCCAATGGATGAAACCGTCGGCGTCGGGATCGCGGACCACCAGCGCCAGCTCGGCGGTCCCCGCTGGCACTCCGGTCCACGCAAGGGGCGGCGAGACATCATCGCCCACGCAGGTGTACTCGGATGGGATCGGCTGCCCCTCAGCGAAGGCTGGGCTCGTCAGCCGCAGCGTCGAGGCCGTCGTGGACGATCCGGCGGTGCCGGCGGAGCCGCCCTGCCCGTTGCCGGTTCCGCCGGCGGTGCCGGCGGCGACCTCGGTCGTCGATGGCGTGGTGGACGTCGTGCTCGCCGAGGTCGTGGTCTGGTCAGAGCTGGGTGCCCGCAGTTCCCGGCCGTCGTCGCCGCACGCGGCAAGGATCAGTGCCAAGGCGAACGTCGCCAGCACCCAACGCACAGCGCGAGTGGTGCTCATGGGGACTCGTGACTCGTGGATGGCGGCGAGCTTGCCATGTTCCCGGGCTCGAACGGGTCCGCCCCCGCCGCTCGTCGTTGAGTACACCGCTCGCGACGCCGCGTGTTGCAGACTGTCGGCGCTCCGATGAGTAGCCCCACGACCGACTCGTGAAACCTCGACGGCAATGCCACGGCTCATGCCCCTCGTGGCGCGGCTGCGCCCACTCCTGGGACCGGACGCGGCCGGCGTCCGGCAGAGCCTCGTCGCGCTCGGGCTGAACTCCACCACCAGCTTCGTGGCTGGGGCGTTTCTCGGGTCGATCACCGGCACTCTCGAGCGCTACCCGGGCCTGTTGGTCCTGGTCCCGGCGGCCATCGGCCTCCGCGGCAACATCTTCGGGTCGTTCGGCAACCGGCTTTCGACCTCCATTCATGCCGGCACGTTCCGGTGGTCGCTGCGACGCGAAACGGTCCTGGGCCAGAACGTCTTGGCCTCGATGCTGCTCACGATGGCGATCTCGCTGGCGTTGGCCGTGGTGGCCAAGGCCATCGCCGTCGGGCTCGGCCTCGTCGGCTCGATCGATCTGCTGTCGATGTCGACGGTGTCCATCGTCGGGGGAGTGCTGGGGTCGCTCATCGTGCTGGCCGCGGCGCTCGGTCTGACCGGCGGGGCCGTCCGCTACGGCTGGGATCTCGACAACGTCACCGCCCCCCTGGTCTCGACCCTGGGCGACGTGCTTACCCTGCCGGCGCTGTACCTGGGCACGTTGCTGTTGGGCATCCCGGTGGTCACACCCTTGGTGGGTGCTGTGCTGGTGCTGATCTCCGTCGCGCTGCTCATCGTCGGATTGGAGTCCTCGACCGAGGGGCTGCGGCGCATCGTCCGCGAATCGGTGCCCGTGCTGGTGCTCGCCGGATGCATCAGCGCGCTGGCCGGCGTCACGCTCGAGAAGTCGTTCAGTCGCTTCGAGGCCCTGCCGGCGCTGCTGGTGCTGGTTCCCGCCCACCTGTCCAGCTCCGGGGCGCTCGGCGGCATCCTGTCGGGCCGGCTGTCGTCGAAGCTGTTTCTCGGCCTCGTCGAGCCCCAATCGAGGCCCAACCGGGAGGCGCGGCGCGACATCTCATTCGTCTTCCTGCTGGCGGCGCCGGTCTACGTGTTCAACGGCGTCGGCGCGCACTGGGTCGCCCGGGCCCTGGGGGAGGCCAGCCCCGGCCTGGGCCAGATGGTCGCCGCCTCCCTCATCGGCGGCGCATTTGCCGTGCTGTTCGTCGTCGGCATTGCCTACTACGGGACGATCGCCGCCTACCGCACCGGCGTCGATCCCGACACCTACGGAATCCCGGTGGTCAGCTCGTCGGTCGACTTCGTGGGTGCCTTCACCCTGATCATCGCCATAGCCCTGCTGGGGATCGCCTGATCCGCGTATCGTCTGAGGTTGATAGTCCCAATGGATGACAGACCCCGAAATCTCCGGGCCATGCTGCCGGAGGTCAAAGACCTCTCGGAGCTCATGGTCGATCTCGCCTACGCCGCCCTGTATTTCGGCGATCCCGACATGGCGGAAGAGGTGGGTGCCCTCGACGAGCGCATGGATGCGCTGGTGCACGACATGCGCTCGGTATGCGTCATGGCCGCTCGCAACCCGCGCGAGGCCGACGCCATGGCCTCCGTGTTGCAGGTGATCTCCGCCATCGAGCGCATCGCCAACGCCGCCGTCGACATCGCCCGGATCGTGACGCACCGGCTCGGGATCCCCCGTGAGCTGGTGGCCGACCTTTCCAACGCCGAGGAGGTGTCGCACCGGGTACGGGTGCGCGACGGCTCGCACCTCGCCCGGCGCCCCCTGGCCGACCTCGAGCTGCCGGTGCAGACCGGCATGCGCATCGTCGCCATCCGGCGTGACCGCGAGTGGATCACCGATGTGGAGGGCGAGGAGATCCTGCTCCCCGGCGACGTGCTGTTCCTGCGGGGGTCCCCGGCCGGCATCACCCGCCTGCGGGAGCTGGCCGCCGCCCCGCTGTGGGAGCCACCGACGCCGCCGGAGGACGGCACGCTCACCGACCTCGACCGAGCCATCGACGTGCTGGTGGAGATGAAGAACGTGTCCGAGACGGCCGTGGGCCTGGCCTACTCGGCGCTGGTGCTCCGCGACCTGGGGTTGGCGGCCGAGGTGCGCCACCTGGAGGATCGCCTCGACGAGATGAAGGACCGCCTCGAGCTGTGGGTGCTGCGCGCCAGCTCGGGCGACATCGACCCGTCGCCACTTCGGGGGCTGTTGCACCTGTCCCAGGCGGCCGAGGACCTCGGCGATGCGGCCCAGCAGATGGTCTGGCTGATCGAGAAGCACGAGGAGGTGCACCCGATAATCAAGATCGCGCTCGGGGAGAGCGACGAGGTGGTGGTGCGCGTCCCGGTGGCCCCCGGGTCACCGGCCGACGGCGCGACCCTCCACGACCTCCAGCTCGACGTGGATCCCGGGTTCCACGTGCTCGCCGTCCGGCGCGGTGGCCGCTACATCTACTCCCCCCGGGGGCACGTCGAGCTGCATGCGGGGGACGAGCTCATCGCCAGCGGCCCCGACGAGGGCCATCCCCTGCTCGCCGCCCGCCTGGGGTGGCGCCTCGAGGAGGACGAGGACACGGGCCAGGAGCGCCTCGAACCGCTGGCGGGGGTGGGCTAACCGCCGAACTTGCGGTGGATCGTGGCGTCATGGCCGCGGTAGCCGCCGCGAGTTCGACGGCGCGGGTCAGACGTAGCCGCGCAGGCGGGCGGCGTCGGCCACGCGCTGGATGCCGATGGCGAAGGCGGCCTGGCGCAGGGTCACCCGGTGCTCGTCGGCGAACGACAACGTGTCGTGGGATGCCTTGGCCAGCCGGTCCGACAGCTCCGCCAGGAAGTGGTCTTCCTTCCAGGTGAACTGCTGGATGTTCTGCGTCCATTCGAAGTACGAGCCCGTGACGCCGCCCGCGTTGGCCAGGATGTCCGGCACCACCAGCACGTCGCGGTCGCGAAGGATCTTGTCGGCGCCGGGGGTGGTCGGGTGGTTGGCGGCCTCGACGACGATGCGAGCCGGCACCCGATCGGCGTTGTCCTCGGTGATGACGGACTCGACCGCGGCCGGGATGAGCACGTCGACGTCGAGCTCGATGAGCTCCTGGTTGCTCAGGGCCTCGATCCCGTTCGTCCCCGCCAGGTCGACCACCGACCCACCGGCCCGCACCGTGGCGATGGCCTTGGCGGCGTCCAGCCCCGCGGGGTGGACGATACCCCCCTTGACGTCCGACAGCGCCACGACCTTCGCCCCCCGCTCGGCGAGTTCGTGGGCCACCCAGCTGCCGACCTGGCCGAATCCCTGCACCGCGACCCGCTGGCCCGCCAGTTCGACGCCCCGGTGCCGGCAGCAGGCGTCGAGCACGTAGACGACCCCGCGGCCGGTGGCGGAGTCCCGCCCCGGGGCGCCGCCGAGGTCCAGCGGCTTGCCCGTGACGATGGCCGGGCTGTAGCCGTGGACCGTCGAGTAGGCGTCCATCATCCACGCCATCACCTGGGCGTTGGTGTTGAGGTCGGGGGCGGGTATGTCGCGGTAGACCCCCAGCACGTGGTGGATCGACTGCGTGAACCGACGCGTCATGCGCTGCAGCTCGTCGGCGCTCATGACGGTCGGGTCGACCTCGATGCCGCCCTTCGCGCCGCCGAACGGCAGCTCCATCAGGGCCGTCTTCCAGGTCATGAGCGACGCCAGCGCGCGGACCTCGTCGAGATCGGCGTCGGGGTGGAAGCGCACGCCGCCCTTGTAGGGGCCCCGAGCGCCGTTGTGCTGCACCCGGTAGCCCCTCGCCACCATGAGCTCGCCGTCGTCCAGCCGCACCGGCACCTGCACGGCCACCTCGCGGTAGCTGGTCGTGAGGACGCCGTACATGTCGTCGTGGAGGTCGATGACCCGGGCGGCGTCGGTGAAGTACTGGTTGACCGCATCGATGGCGGACGTCTCTGGCACGGCGACCTCCTCGGGCGCCGACGTTGCGGCGGCGATGTCAGTCGGTGGGAGGCGGGGCCGGCGGCTCCGACGAGACCGGACGAGCGGCGCGGGCCGCGGCGCTGGTGCCGGGGCCGGGCACCGGCGGGAGCTCGGCGCCGTCGTCGCCCGTCCCGTTGCCGTGGTTGCCGCTCAGCAGGTCGGCCACGGCGGTGAGCGAACCGGCGATGCCGGCCAGCTCGGTCGGCACCACGATCTTGGTGGCCCGGCCGTCGGCCATGGCGCGAAGCGCCTCGAGGTACTTGATGGTGAGCAGCGGCGTGTCCGGGGCGCCCTCGTGGATGGCGCCGTACACCGACAGGATGGCGCCGGCCTCGCCCTCGGCCACGGTCTCCTGGCGGAACTTCTCGGCCTCGGCCACCCGTTGGATCGCCTCGGCCTCGCCCTCCGCCCGCAGTATGCGCTGCTGCTTGTCGCCCTCGGCGCGCAAGACGGCGGCCTGCCGGTCGCCCTCGGCCCGAGTGATGGCCGCCTGGCGCTCGCCTTCGGCCGACGTCACCACGGCCCGCCGCGTGCGCTCCGCCTTCATCTGCTCGTGCATCGCGTGCATGACGTCGGTCGGAGGCTCGATCCGCTGGATCTCGACCCGGGCCACCCGCACGCCCCACTTGTCGGTGGCATCGTCGAGGATCTCACGCAGCTCGGTGTTGATCTTCTCGCGGGATGTCAGCGCCTCGTCGAGCTGCATGTCGCCGATCAGGTTGCGCAGGTTGGTCTGCGCCAGCTTGGTCACGGCCAGCATGAAGTTGGCGACGTTGTAGACCAGGCGCTGGGGCTCGGTGGGCTCGTAGTAGATGACGGCGTCCACGGAGACCACCACGTTGTCCTCGGTGATGACCTCTTGGGGCGGCACGTCGACGACCTGTTCCCGCATGTCCACCGGGCGCAGCGTCTGGTAGAAGGGCGCGATGAGGTGGAGGCCGGGGTCGACGGTCTCCTTGTACTTCCCGAGCTGTTCGACCAGGCCCTTCTGGTAGGGGCGGACGATGCGCACCCCGGCCGCCACGTACACGATGACGATGACGGCGAAGACGATCAGCAGAACGGTCAGCGCGGTCACGGCGACGCCTCCTCGGTCGCGGCCCTCATGGCTCCAGCTCCTCGGTGGCCGACGTCGAGACCTCGTCGACGGCGGCGACGATCACCCGGGTTCCCTGCACGTCGGCGACTTTCACGGCGGTGCCCATGGGGATCCCCGATCCGTCGGTCGACTGGGCCCGCCACTCCTCGCGGTCGACGCGCACGAGGCCGACGTCCCCGCCCGCCGGGATCTCGCGGATCACCACCGCGGAGTGTCCCAGCAGCCGCCGGGAGCCTACGCCGGTGTCGTCCACCGACCGGTTGAGCCGATGCGCCACCGGGCGCAGTGCTGCGAAGACCGCCAGTGACACACCGACGAAGACGAGCCACTCGACGATGACGTCGACGCCGAGGAACGCCAGCACGGTGGCGGCAAAGGCACCGATGGCGAAGGGCAGCATGAAGAACGACCCGGGGCTCGTCAGCTCGCCGATGGCGAACACCGCCGTGGCGATGATCCAGACCCAGCGCCAGTCCTCGGGGCTGTCCATTGGTCCTGCCTCGTGCCCGCCGTAGTCGGGAACGGATGTCCCCTATGCCAGGGAATCTACCCTGCTACCGGGCTCGAGGTGTGCCCGAGTTCCCGATCCGGGCGCGGTGCGGATCGACCACCACCGCCGCCCCGATGGCGTCGGGTCCGGCGACCCGACTCGGGGTCGATATATCGATGACGGTAGCGTGACCGGCGATGCCTGATCCCGGACTCTGCCTGCTCACGGTTCACGCTCACCCCGATGACGAGGCGTCGAAGGGAGCCGGCACCGTCGCCCGCTACCAAGCCGAGGGCGTGCGCACGATCCTGGTGACCTGCACGGGGGGCGAGGCCGGCGACATCCTCAACCCGGCCATGGACAGGCCCGAGGTGGTGGCCGACCTGCCGGCGGTCCGGCGCCGCGAGCTGGCGCGGGCCGCGGAGATCATCGGCTACGACGAGGTGGTCATGCTCGGCTATCGCGACTCGGGCATGCCCGACACCGAGCCCAACCAGCATCCCGACGCCTTTGCCAATGCCCCCCTGGACGAGGCCGTCGAGCGGTTGGTCGCCGTCATCCGCCGGCAGCGGCCGCAGGTGATCGTGACCTACCCAGACGATCAGAGCGGCTACCCGCATCCCGACCACCTGCGGGTCCACGACGTCTCCGTCCCCGCGTTCGAGCGGGCCGGCGACCCCGACGCCTATCCGCAGGCCGGCGACCCCTGGCAGCCGCTCAAGCTCTACTACTCCGTCTGGTCCCGCCGACGCGTCGAGGCCATGCATCGACGCTTCGCCGAGCTCGGACTCGAATCGCCGTTCAGTCCCGAGTGGTTCGAGCGCCCCTCGCAGGACCACCGCATTACCACGACCGTCGATCTCGCCGGCTTCAACGAGGTGCGTCTCGACGCGCTGCTGGCGCACGAGACCCAGGTCGACCCCACCTCGCCGTTCTGGTTCGGACTGCCCCGGGACGAGCAGTCGGCGCTCCACCCGTTCGACGACTATATCCTCGCCCGCAGCCTGGTCGACACCGAGAAGCCCGAGTCCGACCTGTTCGCGGGGGTGCGCAGCCGGGTCGGCCGGCGGGCGTGAGGGTCGGATCCATCGCGTAGGCCGTGGCTGGGGCGAGCTTCCTGAGCGCCGAATGGTTGGCGCTGGCGCGCGAGCTGTTCGCGGACCTGCCGTCCCGCCCCGGGGCGACGGCACGCATCCAGCGCGTCGTCACCGGCGGACCCGAAGGGGACGTCGAGTTCACGCTGGCGTTCGAGGACGGGCGGTTGGTGGACGCGGCGCCGGCGCCGCGACCCGAGCCGGATCCCGATGCCGAGGTGACCATAACCACGACCTATGCCGACACGCTGCTGTTGGCGTCCGGGGATCTGGACCTGAACGTGGCGGTCATGCGAGGGCGGGCCAAGGTGGCCGGATCCATGAGGGCGCTGCTGGCGATCCTGCCCATCACCCGGAGCGGGGAGTTCCGCGCCGCCCAAGCCGAACTGCACGGGCGCACCGCGGCGCCCGGATGACGTCGGCGACTACCCGCGCCGCTGGAGGTCGCGCAACTGGCGGTAGCCGATGAGCCTGGCCCCGGCCCGCTCGAGCATCGTGCGCAGGCTGCGGTCGGTGACGACCAGGTCGTGGTCGTCGACCCGCGCCGCCCAGTCGGCCGTCAGCGCCCGGAGCTCCGGCGAATCGACGGCCGGATGGACGTAGACCTCGGTCACCCCGGGCACGAGGTCGTGCACCGCCCGCTCGATGTCGCGGCGGCTACCGACCCCACCGCGAACGAAGACGAAGTGGTCGGGAAAGACCGCGCCTTCCTCCTCGGCCAGCTTGCGGAAGGGGAAGCCGATGGTGCGTTCGGTGGACGCACCCGAGAGGCGGATGGGCAGGCCGAACTCGACCGCCAGCTCGAGGTAGAGGTCGAAGAACTCGGCCTTGAGCTGAAGCGTCCCCATGTGGCTGTCCAAGTGGCTCACGTCGAAGCCCCAGAGGATGGCTCGTTCGATCTGGGCGCGCAGCTCCCGACGGGCTTCGTCGATGTCGGCGTGCTCCCAGAGGTCACGCTGGGTGCGCGGGAACCCGCCGTCGCCGTCGAGGAGCGAGGGCGCATGGGTGATGGGCCCCCAGCGGTAGAGGTCGTGCTCGGCGTTCAGCGTGAGGTGGACGCCAACGTCCTCGCCCCGGTAACGCGCTGCCGCCTCCCGGGCCCACGGACAGGGCACCATCAGCGACGCGCTGGTGGCGACGCCGTCGCGGAGCGCCTCGTAGATGCCCACGTTGGCGGCGTGGCACGAACCCAGGTCGTCACAGTTGATGATCAGCACCCGGTCGTCGGGGCCGTAGCCGAGTCGTTCCGCGAGCGTGGCCATCGAGCGGAGGCTATCGCCCGCTGGTCTCGGTAGGGCGGGGCCGGACGGGCCGCTCTAGCCGAGAGGCACGTCGGCGCTGCCGCACGCCGTCCAGAGGCCGGCGCCGGTGGTGCGGGCCTCGCGCTCGGCCCGCTCGAAGTCGGCCTGGTGGGCGGTGTTGGGCGGGTAGCCGAGCGGCTCGGCAAAGCCCCCGGCCACCTGGGCGAGGTTCAGGAACAGGTCGTCGCGGGCGCGGTAGGCGTACGCGAGCAGTCGGTCGTACTGGTCGCGGGCCTCGATGTCGCGCTCCAGGCGGATGGCCGTGCCGGATGGAGCGAGGTCGCCGAGGTGCCGCGACGCCTCGGCCCCGAAGCACTCGTCTGGTCGGTCGCGGGCGACGCTCTCGGGCGTGTCGATGCCGATGAGGCGCACGTGCTCCTCGCTCCCGCCGACGTCGACCACCAGCGTGTCGCCGTCGATGACCGCCACGACCGTGGCCGTGTTCGATTGGCCCTCGGTGCCGGTGCGGCGGTCCCCCAGCGGGAGCGTGACCACGGCCGTGGTTGCGACGATGGCCGCGAGCAACGCCAACGCACTCGAGCGGGTGGTTGGTCTCGTGGACAATGGGACTCCCCGGTCGGGCAACGGCTCGTGGCGGCCGTGGGCCGCGATCCGGGGAGCCCGTGGGGCTCCGGCGCCCGCTGAGGGCGGCTAGGAGCGCTCGATGATCGTTCCGGTGCCCAGCCCCCCGCCGCAGCACATCGTGATGAGGGCCGTGGACCCGTCGGTGCGCTCGAGCTCATGGACGGCCTTGGTCATGAGGAAGGCCCCGGTCGCTCCCAGTGGGTGGCCCAGCGCTATGGCACCCCCGTTGGGGTTGGTGCGATCGAGATCCGCGCCCAGCTCGCGCTGCCACGCCAGCACCACCGAAGCGAAGGCCTCGTTGATCTCGACGAGATCGATGTCGGCCAGCGCCATGCCCGTGCGGCCCAGCAGGCGCTGCGTGGCGTCGATCGGTCCGGTGAGCATGAGGATCGGATCCACCCCGACGAGGCAGGTGTCGACGACCCTGGCGCGTGCCCGCAGGCCCAGTTCCTCGGCCTTGCCGGCGGTCATCATGAGGAGCGCGGCGGCACCGTCGCTGATCTGGGACGAGCTGCCCGCCGTGTGGACGCCGTCGGGTCGAGCCACCGGCTTGAGCCCGGCGAGCGCCTCGCGGCTGGTGTCGCGCAGGCCCTCGTCGCGGGCGACATGGTGGGTGGTGCCCGTCGGCTTGGCCTGGTCGTCGACGTCGGGGGCATCGACAGGGACCACCTGGGTGTCGAACCGCCCTTCCGC
Organism: Actinomycetota bacterium; assembly: GCA_046726215.1. GTDB lineage: Bacteria > Actinomycetota > Acidimicrobiia > Acidimicrobiales > VFJN01 > DASQUK01. The sequence continues at coordinate 54,951 of JBKPAA010000017.1, forward strand.
CCAGGCCCGGGCGGCCCGTTGCTGGGACAGCAGCCCGAATTCGTCGGTGTCGCTGCGCGTGACGCCCCACTTGTCGGCGATGCGTTCGGCGCCTTCGAACTGGGACGTGAACTCGTACCGCGGGAAGTAGGTCTTGGGGATCGGCACACCCAGGCCGAGCCGCTTCGATGAGTTGGAGCCGATGGGCAGCCGGGACATCAGCTCGACCCCGCAGGCGACGGCCACGTCGGCGACCCCGGACGCCACCAGGCTGGTGGCCACGTTGGTGGCCTGTTGGGACGAGCCGCACTGGGTGTCGACCGTCGTGGCGGCGGTGCCCTGCGGCAGGCCGGCGCTGAGCCACGCCGTCCGTGTGACGTTGAACGACTGCTCGCCCACCTGGCTCACACACCCGCCCACGACCTGCTCGACCTCGACGGGATCGATGCCGGAGCGCTTGACGACCTCGGTGAGGGCGGTGCCCAGGAGGTCGGCCGGATGGACGGTGGACAGTCCGCCGTTGCGGCGCCCGATGGGCGTGCGCACGGCCTCGACGATCACGACGTCAGCCATGCACTCACGCTAATGCAGGCCCGTCGGCCTGATCACCAGCGCCGATCGCGGCTTACCGCCGCGAGCACCAGCAGCAGCAGCACGGCTCCGATGAAGGCCACGAAGACCGAGCCGATGTCGAAGTCGTCCATGACGTCGGTGTCGGGGCTGGTCGCCAACCGGAACAGCGCCCCACCGATGAGGCCACCAAGGATGCCGACGATCGTCGTGACCAGACAGCCGAGACTCCGGGCCCCGGTGACCCAGCGGGCCAGTGCGCCGGCGATGAGGCCCACCAGAATCCAGCCAAGGATGCTCATAGACGGCGCACGCTACCGTCCGGGCGTTCATGCCGCCGGGCGATCCCGGGCTCCGGGTGGTGATCCTGCTCGGGTGGTGGCACGACTCGGCTGCTGGCCCGGCCGGCGCGCATGCATGAGCGCGGCCCGCGCGCTGACCAGGCCCTTGCGGCCGATCTCGCGGGTCTGATCGTCGAGCCGCCAGGAATGCGGCCGAGGGCGGTGGGAGGTATTGACGAGGGTGAGTTGCTTGGTCATGGCCCCAGTATCCGGAGGGGGTGTGACATTTTGGGCTCGTTGGCCGCTGGAGGCGCCCTTGACCACGCCGGAGATCACCGTCCGTCCACTCACCGCCGCCGACATCGACCGCTTCCTGGCCTGGGAGGGACCGGCCTTCGGTCCACCCGGCCGCGACTTCCTCGCCACCGCCGCTCAGAACCACTATCGACCGCACTGGACGTGGGTCGCCGAGAGGGACGGCCGGGTCGTGGCACGGGCGGCGTGGTGGGGCGCACCCGATGACGAGCACCCGATCGCCCTCGACTGGTTCGACCTCGGCGGTGCGTCCGATCGCGTCGCCGTCGGGGCCCACCTCCTGCAGGCCGCCGCCGAACGTGTGCGCACCGAGGGCGGCGGCTTCCCCGAGTACCACCTGTTCCTGCCGGCCGATTGGCACGATCGCGCCGACGTACGCCGCGCCGTCGACGAAAGGACCGATGCCGCCGGCCAGGCGGGCCTGCGTCCGTTCGTCGAGCGACTGCGCGTCGAATGGCTGGCGGCGTCGGGCCTCCCCGCCGAAGACGACCGGCTGACGTTCGCCCCGGCAGCCGACGACGGCCAACTGCTGGACGTCCTCGAGCGCGTCAATGTCGGAACCCTCGACGCCTATGCCCGGCGCGACATCGAGCGCCACGGGCCCGCGGGCGCTGCCCGGATCCAGCTCGACGACATGGCTTGGATGCCGGCACCCCGGGAGTGGTGGCGGCTGGCCTCCGACGCCGACGGCGCGCTCGTGGGCGTCGTCATGCCGTCGCGCAACTACGAGGCGTTCGTCGTCGGCTACATCGGTGTAGTCCCCGAGCAGCGGGGGCGCGGCTACGTCCGGGGCCTGTTGGCCGATGCCACCACGTTCCTGGCCGGCGCGGGAGCCGCGCGGATCGTCGCCGACACCGACACAGGCAACGGCCCGATGGCCGCTGCGTTCGGGCGCGCCGGCTACCGGGTGACCGCGCGCCGGATCGTGATGACCTGACCGGACGGCGACGGCGCGGGCGTCGTCAGACCGGTGCCCCGGGAGCGACCAGCGGCCACGGGCGCTCGCGCTCGACCACCCGTGCCAGGTCCAGAAGCAGCGCGTCCTCGTGGTGGCGGCCCATCAGCTGCATCCCGACCGGCAACCCGTCCACTGCCCCCACTGGCACGGAGATGGCCGGGTTGCCCACGATGTTGGCGGGAATCGTCAGCAGTCCGTTGTTCTCGGGACCGACGGACACGTCGCCCACCCGCGTGTTGATGCCGATGTGGGCGGGAAAGGCCACGTCGGGGTTGGTGGCGCACACGACGACGTCGACCGCGTCGAACACGTCGGCCATGCGTTCGTTGGCCTCGGTGCGCTGCGCCTCCACCCTGGCGGCGACGTCGAGGTTGAACATCTGATCGGCGAGATCGAGCCCGAACGCCATCTCCAGCGTCATGTCGTCCTTGCAGGCCGGCCACAGGCCGGTGAGGGCCCGGCGCAGCTGGGACAGGTTGGCCATGGCCCACTCGAAGCCGAGCCCGGGCAGCAGCAGAGGAATATCCATGATGCGTAGCCCGGCGTCGCGGGCAAGCGCCTCGCCCGCCTCCCGCACCACGGCCTCGACCTCGGGGCGGACAACCGCGTTGCCCAGGTCGGGCACGATCGCCACGCGTCGACCCTCGAGGGCGTGGGTGCCCAGGTCGCGCTCCCAGCCGTCGATGCGGGGCAGGCTGTAGGGGTCGCGACCGTCGTAGCCCGAGCAGACGTCGAACCAGCGGGCGACATCGCGGACCGATCGGGCCACACAGCCGACCACGACCGTGAGGGGCGCGATCTCCGTGAGGGGGCCCCGGGGGATGCGGCCGGCGGTTCCCTTCATCCCCACCAGCCCGCAGAAGCCCGCGGGGATGCGGATCGACCCGCCGCCGTCGCTGCCGGTGGCGATGGGCAGAAGCCCACCGGCCACGGCCGCGCTGGAGCCGCCCGAGGAGCCCCCGGCGGTGCGGCCCATCTGCCAGGGGTTGTGGGTCACGCCGTGGAGCTTGGTGACGCTGACGTTGAGCCCGCCGAACTCACTGGCGGTCGTCTGCCCGACCTTGACGACACCGGCTCCCTCCAGCCGCCGCACCATCGTGGTGGTGTGGTCGGCCACTCGGCCGGCGAACACGAGGCTGGCGTCGGCCTGGGGCCACCCCTTGACCGGTTCCAGCTCCTTGACGCCGATCGGCACGCCGCCGAACGGCAGGGACACGTCGGCTGCCGCGCTCGCCCGGCGCGCACCCTCGGTGTCCAGGTAGCACAGGGCGTCCAGGGCGCTCCGCTCTGCCGCCGCCAGGACCAGCGCGAGCTCCTCCTCGGGCGTGCGCTCGCCGGAGCGGAAGGCATCGACGAGCGAGCAGGCATCTCCCCGCCAGGGCGTGTCTGTCATGGCTCGGCAGTCTGGCACCTAGAGTCGCTCCGATGGATGCCCGCAAGTGGCTCGGGCTCGAACCGACGCACAACCCCATGCGCTGGGTCCTGCCGATCACCCCCGGCATCTCCACCGCGGCCCCGTTCCTGTTCGGTGGGTGCGCGCTGGGTGCCGCGATCGCCGCCATGGAGCACACGGGTCAACGCCCGGTCATCTGGGCGACCGCCCAGTATCTCTCGTACGCCCGGCCGCCGTCGATCCTCGACATCGACGTGACCCTCGCGGCAACCGGGAGGCACGTAACCCAGGCCAGGGTGGTTGGCCACGTGGCCGACACCGAGATCCTGACCGTCAATGCGGCGTTGGGAACACGTGGCGACCAGGCCGAGGCGATGTGGGTGACCAGGCCTGACGTCCCCCGTCCCGACGACTGCCCGGTCCGCCCGCCGCGCCTCGCGACCGGCGAGTCGATCCACGATCGCATCGACGTCCGCCTGGCCGACGCCCGGCCCTGGGAGGACATCGAGGGCAATCCCGCGCCGGGGGGGCGCTCGTCGGTGTGGGCGCGCATGCCCGACCTGCTGGACCTGTCCTCGGGCGCCAGCCTGGCGATCCTGGGCGACTACGTGCCCTTCGGCATCGGCCAGGCCCTCGGGCTGGCCGGTGGCGGCAACAGCAGCCTCGACAACACCCTGCGCGTCTACCGCCTGGTGCCGACGGAATGGGTGCTGCTCGACATTCGCATCGACGCCGTGGCCCACGGGTTCGGCCACGGTGTCGTCCACCTCTGGGCGGAGGACGGGACGCTGCTGGCCACGGCCAGCCAGTCGACCATCGTTCGGGTCGGCAGCGAACGACGCATGTGACAGCATCCGGTCCATGCAGCGCTACGGCATGACCGTCCCGTTCGACAACGTCCCGCTACACGAGCAACGAGACTGGGTCGTCGAGCTGGCCGACCTGGGCTACACCGATGTCTGGTCGTCGGAGGCCAATGGCGCCGACGCGTTCACGCCGCTGGCGCTGGCTTCGGCGTGGGCACCGTCGCTGCGCCTCGGCACCGCCATCGTCCCGGCGTTCACCCGGGGACCGGGCTGCCTGGCGCAGAGCGTGGGATCCCTGGCCCAGGCGGCGCCGGGTCGGCTCGCCCTGGGCGTCGGCACGTCATCCAACGTCATCGTCGAGGGTTGGAACGGCATCCCGTTCGAGCGGCCGTACCAACGCACACGGGACATGGTGCGCTTCCTGCGCCGGGCCCTGACCGGCGAGAAGGTGACCGCCGAGTACGAGACGTTCTCGGTGCGCGGCTTCAAGCTGGGCGTGGTGCCGCTGGAGCCCGTGCCGATACTGGTGGCGGCCCTCCGAGAGGGCATGCTGCGGCTCGCCGGCCGCGAGGGCGACGGCGCCATCGTCAACTGGCTGTCGGCCGACGACGTGGCCACGGTGGCCCCGATCGTGCACCGGGCGGCCGAGCGAAGGACTCGCGACGCCGGGGGTGCGCCCCCCGAGATCGCGGCCCGGATCTTCGTGGCCCCGAGCGGCGATGCCGACACCGTGCGAGGCATGGGGCGGTTCGCCATCGCCGCGTACTTGAACGTGCCGGTGTATGCCGCCTTCCACGAGTGGCTGGGCCGCGGCGACCGACTCGGGGACATGTGGCGGCTTTGGAGGGACGGCGACCGCAAGGCGGCCGCCGCCGCGATCCCCGACGCGGTGGTGGACGAGCTGATCGTGTGGGGCAAGCCCGAGGAGTGCCGCGAGCACATCCAGCGCTACGTCGACAACGGCGTCTCCACGCCGGCGCTGGCGCTGCTGCCGTTCGGCTACGACCAACGGCAGGCCATCCGCGACCTCGCGCCGCGGTGACGGCGCCTACGCCCCGGCCATGGACCGGACCAGCGCATGCTCGACGAGCGTGATCAGCACGGGCATGACCGAGCTGCCGACGCGGGCATCGCACGCCACGAGGGGCACGTCCGCCGCGAGGGTCAAGGCGTCGCGGACCGATGCCAGCGGGTGGCGGGGGGCGTCGTCGAACAGGTTGACGGCGACGACGAACGGCACCTGCCGGTCCTCGAAGAAGTCGATGGCGGCGAACCCGTCGGCGATGCGGCGGGTGTCGATCAGCACGATCGCCCCGGCCGCCCCCCTGGCGATGTCGTCCCACATGAACCAGAACCGGTCCTGGCCCGGGGTGCCGAAGACGTAGAGGACCATGCCTTCGTCGATGGTCCGGCGTCCGAAGTCGAGCGCCACGGTCGTGGTTGACTTGCCCCGCACCGCCGAGAGGTCGTCGACGCCGACCGACAGGTCGGTCATGGCCGCTTCGGTGCTCAGCGCCGCGATCTCGGAGGCGGCCCCGACGAACGTGGTCTTGCCGGCGCCGAATCCGCCCGCGATCACGATCTTCACGGGGATCGGCGAGTCGAAGGCGGGGCCCGCGTATCCGGTCACACCTGTGCCTTGAGGCCGTGGAGGAGGCGCTCCAGGATCTCACGATGAGGGCGGCCGCTGTCGGCGACGCTGGGCCGATGGATGGCGACGTAGCCGCCGGTGTGCAGGTCGGAAACCAGCACGGCCGCCACGCCGAGGGGCACGCGGAGGTGCGCCGCGATCTCGGCGACCGACACCGGACGACCGCACAGGTCCACGATCCGTCCCTGCTCGAAGCGCAGCTGGGGCCTTGCCGCCCGTCCATCGCTGGTCGCGACCACCATCGTCTCCCAGGGCAGATCGCGCCCATCGGGTTGGGTGCGCCCCCGCGTCAACGCGTAGAACGGCACCAGCCGGGGGTCGTCGGGAAACACGCTCATCGCGGAGGCAATACCTGGCCGTCGGTGCGGAGGGCGGGCGTCAACACCTGCCCGATGCGGGTGACCAGCAGGCTCATCTCGTAACCGATGAGGCCGATGTCGCACTCGGTGCCGCACATCACCGCCAGGGCCGATCCGTCGCCGATCGTGGTGACGAACAGGTAGCCGCGGGTCAGCTCGACGATCACCTGCTGGACCGAGCCCGCGTCCAGGCAACGGGCCGCGCCGGCCGTGAGGCTGGCCAGCCCGGACGTGACGGCCGCCAACTGGTCGGCTGTGTCGCGGGCGATCCGGTGAGAATGGGCGAGGACCAGACCGTCCGTCGTCACCACCAGCGCGCTGTTCACCCCGGGGATACGGTCGACGAAGCTGTTGATCAGCCAGTCGAGCTCCCCACCGTCGGGCGCGTTGGTCACCGGCCGTCCTCCCCGGGCTCGGCCTCGGGGTCTATGGGAGACGCGGCGGCTGCCGCCCGCCCGGCCCGCTGGTTGGCCTGGAAGCGCGACAGCATCGAACCGGCGTGCTCCCCGGGACGCCAGTCGGCCGGGGTGACGCCACCGGCCGCGATCGGGGCCGCGCCGTCGGGACCGGCCGTCTTCCGGAGCGACGGGGCCAGGCTGGCGCCGGGAACCCGGCGAACGAGGCCGTCGGAGGTCATCGGTGAGGGGGGCGTCGTGACCGATGGCGGCTCGGGTGGAGCGAACGGCGGCGTGGTGGTGAACGGTGGCGGCTCGGGTGGAGCGAACGGCGGCGTGGTGGTGAACGGTGGCGGCTCGGGTGGAGCGAACGGCGGCGCGGCGGTGAACGGTGGCGGCTCGGGTGGAGCGAACGGCGGGGCGGGGGAGACCGGCGCGGCGATGGTGGCGGCAACCGGTGCGGTGATGGAGGCCGCAGGCTGGATGGCCATGAACGACCGGGCCAGTTCGTGCTCGCGGGCGATCCAGGGCGAGTCGTCCGATCCGACCGCACCGGCGAACGCGGGGCCGACGTACGTCGGCGGAGTCACCTCGGGTACGGGCATCAGACGCTCGCTGACGACGTCCTCCGGAAGCGTCACCAGGGCCGTGACGCCACCGCCCGGCGTGTGGGCCAGGCTCACACGCAGGCCGAGGCGCTGCGCCAACCGGGCCACGACATGGAAGCCCAGCGTCGAGCGCCGGGGATCGACGTCTGGGGGGTCGGCGAGCAGCTCGTTGGCCTCGTGCATGTGCTCGTCTGACAGACCGATGCCGGTGTCCTCGATGCTGAGCAGGAACGTCCGCCGTTCACCGGGCACCAGGTGGGTCCGCACCCGCACGTCCGAGGTCGGCGGCGAGAACATGGTCGCGTTCTCGATCAGTTCGGCAAGCAGGTGGGAGAGGTCGGCCACGACGCGCCCGGCCACCTCGAGGTAGTCGCTCACCAGCACCTCGACCCGCGGGTAGTCCTCGACTTCGGCGGCGGCGGCGCGCACCACCTCGGCCAGGGGCACCGCGCGTCCCCACAGGCGCGGCGGCTCGTCGCCTGACAGCACCAACAGCGATTCGGCGTTGCGCCGGATGCGGGTGGCCAGGTGGTCGAGCTGGAACAGGTCGGACAGGGACTGGGGCTTGTTCTCGTGCTGCTCGAGCTCGGAGATCAGCGCCAGCTGGCGGTCGAGCAGCGACTGGTTGCGCCGGGCGAGGTTGACGAAGAGCTCGGAGATCGACTGCTGGTGGGTGGCCTGGGCCTGGACTGCGGCCAGTTCCGACGCCGCCAGTTCGGCGGCCAGCCGGTTGCTGCGGCGCTGCTCGAGCTCGGTGTTCTTCCAGAAGATGATGACGCCGACGCAACCCGCCAGCACCGACACGCCGTGGATGGCGGCCCAGCTCCACGGGCGATTCTGGCCGGCGCTGTGGTTGAACATCAGGTCGGCGGCGATGGTGCTGCCGAGTCCGTGCGAGAGCACGGTGAAGATCACGTTCCAGAGGAACGGCACCCAGTCCTGGTAGAGGGCGATCAGCCCGATGAGGATGAAGAAGTGGAAGTGCGCCTCGATCATGCCGCCGGACAGGTGGACTAGCACGGATGAGCAGAACACGAGCCCCGCAGTCACGAAGAACGCGGCCAGTCGCCGGTTCCGCGCCAGGCGCGCAAAGACCAGGCAGACGGCGGGCGTAGTGACCTCGATGGCCGAGTGGGCCACTCCGTAGCCCTGCCAGACACCGAACAGGAACAGCGGCGGGATGTGCAGCCCCAGGATCCAGCACATCAGCAGGTGGCGCCGGCGGAACGTCTCGGCGTCGAGCGTGTTACCGCGGGGCAGGTAATCGATTGCGGTGCGCAGGGCCCGCCGGACCGGGCCGCGTCGGCGGCCCTTGTCGTTCAACGACGCCTTGAGATGCATGGGCGTGACCCCACCGTCGCGAGCGTCATCGCGAGCGTCGGGGTGGGTGGTACCAGTGGCACGTGAACCATTGGTGTGGCCGCTCTGCCGTGCTGGGCCAGCCGGATCGCCCCAGACCCGATCCTTCATAGGGTCCCGATTCTTGCACAAGAAGTGGGGAGCGCCTCCATACGAAAGCACGTTCCGCGTTCCTCGTCGGGTTCTAGCTGGACGTTCGCGCACTCGTTCCCATTTTCCGCTCACCGTCACTACGCATCGTGATGGCGGCGGTACCGCGTCCCGCCGGGGTCCGGACCGGGAACCCGGACCGGCAGGGTCGTAGTGTCGGCGGCATGGGTCGCAGTGCGCTCGAGGTGACGGACAAGCTCTGGAGCGGTGAGATCTCGGTCGAAGAGGTGCATCCCGTGGCGGTCAACAGCGACCTGGAGGAGGTCGCCCCCGGCGTCGCCTTCATCACCGCGTTCGGCAACGTGACGGGTGTCGCCGCGGACGGGGCGCTCGTGCTCGTGGACACCGGGAGCCAATTCCTGGCCCGGGCCAACTTCGACAAGATGCGATCCTGGACCGGCCTCCCGGTGGCGGCGGCGCTGTACACGCACGGCCACATCGATCACGTCTTCGGGCTCGGGCCCTACGAAGACGAGGCCGATGCCTGGGGCCGGCCCCGGCCCCGCGTCGTGGCTCATGAACTGGTATCGGCGCGGTTCGACCGGTACCGGCTCACCGCGGGCTACAACGCGGTGATCAACGCCCGGCAGTTCAAGATCCCGGGCCTGCAGTGGCCCACGGAGTACCGCTACCCCGACGAGACCTATACGCAGCGGCACGACGTCGAGGTGGGCGGCCAGCGCTTCGAGCTTCACCATGCCCGCGGGGAGACCGATGACCACACGTGGATCTGGATGCCCGATCGCCGGGCGGTCTGCACCGGCGACCTGTTCATCTGGGCGTCGCCCAACTGCGGGAATCCCCAGAAGGTGCAGCGCTATCCGCGGGACTGGGCCGTCGCGCTGCGCGAAATGGTGGCGCTCGAACCCGAGCTGCTGCTGCCCGGCCACGGCTGGCCGATCGCGGGGGCCGATCGGGTGCGGCGGGCGCTCACCGACACCGCCGACCTGCTCGACAGCCTCGTTGACCACGCGCTCGAGTTGATGAACTCCGGTGCCCGGCTCGACGACATCGTGCACACCGTGCACGCACCGGCCGGCCTGCTCGACCGCCCCTACCTGCGGCCGGTCTATGACGAGCCCGAGTTCGTGGTGCGGACGGTGTGGCGTCTCTACGGCGGCTGGTACGACGGCAACCCCGCCCACCTGAAGCCGGCCCCCGAGGCGGAGCTGTCCAGGGAGCTGGCATCGCTCGCGGGTGGGGCCGGACGGCTGGCCGATCGTGCGGAGCAGCTGGCGGCGGCGGGGGAGCTGCGCCTGGCGGGGCATCTGGCCGAGCTCGCCGCCCAGGCGGCGCCCGACGACGCGGGCGTCCACCGGGTGCGGGCCGAGGTGTTCGGCCGCCGGGCGGGGGAGGAGCTGTCCACGATGTCGAAGGGCGTGTTCTCCTGGGCGGCCGACGAGTCCCAGGCCCGCCTCGCCGAGATGGGCGACTGAACCCCGTTCCGGCGCCGGTTCTTCGCGAGACCGGAAAGGATCGGCGCCGTTCGGTTGGTCCGGAGTGGGGGGCCGTGGGAGCCCGAGGCAATACGGGCCGCCCCGGGATTGTCGAGGCAATCCGCACCGGCCCCCCGGTCCTATTGCCTCGTCCTGTCGTCGCCGGCCCGTATTGCCTCGGGGTTGGGTGGGGGCCGAAACCCCGCTCCGGTGCCGCCTCGCCGAGATGGGCGTCTGAACCCCGTTCCGGCGCTGAATTCTTCGCGAGGACCGGTAAGGATCGGCGCCGGTTCATGCGGCAGCGGCCGCAGCGGCCTGACGGAGGTGGGCCGTCAGCTCGTCCCGTGATGTGCGGGCATTGAGCCCGCTGGTCGAGGGCATGACGTACACGGGCACTCCTGCGAGGCTCTCGGGCTGGTTGCCCGGCCGCGCCCGCCGGTCGGCGGCGGCTCGCCATCCCGCCAGCCCCACGAAGCAGACGGCGCGGGGTCGGAGCCACCGCACCAGCCGCTCCACGCGGGCCAGCCCGCTGCGGTACTCGGCGGTCGTCAGCTCGCCGGCGGCCACCGTGGCCCGCTTGACGAGGTCGGTCATGCCGACGCCGTGGTGGTAGAGCGCGTGGTCGGGGTCGCGGTCGGCCGACACGAGCCCCGCCGCCAGGGCGGCCGGCCAGAACCGGTTCCCGGGTCGGGCGAAGGCCACCCCGGCGTCGGCGGCGTAGAGGCTGGGGTTGAGCCCGCAGATCAGCATGCGCATGCCGGGGCCCACGGTGTCGGGGAGCGTTCGGGCCCGCCGCGCGCGGGCCACGCGCGGGCCGCGCGCCACGCCCGCGCCCAGGGCCGCCAACGGTTCGTCGGGCTCGAAGCCGGCGCCGACGAGCAGGTCGGACAGCGGCGGTTCGCGCCCCGCCAACGGGCGTGCTGGCTCGTCACCGGGACAGCCATCACCGGCACCAACGGTGAGGTCCAACACGCCCCCGAGGGGCAGCGCCCGGTGCAGCTCGGCCAGCGCCATCGGAAGTCGCTCGGGGGCGACGTCCCGGAGGCACCTGCCGACCCGGGCGCGACCCGCCCGAGCCGAGGTGGCTCCTGGCTCGCGGCTCAGTGGCCGCCCCTGGGCTTGCCGGCGTCGGGCTTGGTGTAGTCGCACACGCCGTCGGGGAAGATCTGCTCGAGCCGGGCCTTCTCGGCGGCGGTCGGCTGCCAGTCGCCGTACAGGCCCTTCTCGATGGCCCGGTCCACCGACTGGAGCTGGCACTTCCACACGCCGCCCTCGAACGGTCCACCGGCTTGGCGGCGGGACGAGGAGTAGATGGGGAAGCGCTCGGTGCAGGCACCGGCGGGCCGATCGTCGAGGACTCCGTCCCAGACCCCCTGGCCCGAGGCGATGAGGTTGCCATCGGTGTCGAAGCAGGAATCGACCGCCCGGTCCGGCTTGTTTTCGGCCACGCTGCGCTCCGGATGGGCGGCCATGTTCGCCATCCACTCGTCGATCACCTCGAATGCCATCGCCGTCTGGTCGAAGGCGCGGGCGGGCCGCGCGTCGGTGAACCAGATGACCTGGTTCGACGCGTCGCCGTCGACGTCGAGCATCCGCTGGCGGCTGGCGAACGACTGGTGCGAGTGGTGCATGTCCAGCTCGTCCTCCAGGTAGTGCCGCCAATCGATGATCGGTATATCGATGTCGCCCTGGAACTCCATGCCCGACGTGTAGGCGGCCCTCATGGCGTCCGGGTCACCCTCGCGCCGGGGCGCCGGCGTGACGCCGCCGTCGGAGCTGAGGTTCATGTTGCGCGAGCTCCAGGGGTCGAAGTTCGCGGGCGAGAACGCGCCCTGGAACGGGAAGCCCTCGGGCACCATCTGGGAGGTGTTCTTCCAGCTCCCGACCTGGGCATTGAGGTCGAGGAAGTCATCCGGCGTGATCACGCCGTCGGCCAACGCCCGGAGGCCGTACTGCACGCCAACGTTGTCCCATGGCACCCGGGCGAACCCATCGGCGCCCCGCCCGTAGATGTTCACCGTGTCGCCCCAGTGGGTCCACTCGACCCCGGCGGTGCCCTGAGCCAGCTTGTCGATGTCGTTGACGTTGGTGAAGGTGGGGTTGAGCGTCAGTGGAGTGAGCCCGAACCAGCTGGCCCGGCACTCGGTGAGGGCGGGCGCCGGCGACGCCGGATCGCGGTCCATGACCTGGTAGCCGAGGAGGGCGTACAACCCGTACAGGCCGTTCCATTGGCTGATCTCGCCTTGGGACAGGTTCTGGGGGAAGTTGGAGGCGTTGAGGCCCATGACGGCCTGGCGCACCTCCGGGTCCTTCCACCGGGGGTTGTTGCGGCCGCCGACGTCGAAGTAGTGCTCCAAGAGCTCGCAGTCGCCGACGTGGATCGTCTGGGTGACCATGTCGGAATACGAGTACTGGGGGATGGCGGCGTCGATCAGGCCCGGGTGGTTCTGGGCGTAGACGTATTGCTGGATGGCGCCGCCCGAACCGCCGACGGCCACCGTGTAGTCGGGCACGCCGTGGGCCTCCACGGTGTGCTCTTTGAGCATGAGCGCGGTCTCGCCCCCGACCTGCAGGTTGTAGTGCGTGCTGGTGCGCGTGCCGCTCGACCACATCACGCCGTAGCCCTGGCCGAGGAGGCCGGCGGGCAGCATCGAGCCGGTGCTGGTGGTGCCCTGGAAGTGGCCGATCCCGACGCCACCGTCGAAGCTGAACACCAAGCGGCGGTTCCACAGGGAGTCGTCGGGGGCGGCCGGATCGGACTCACCGGCGGGGGCCAGCATGGCGACGCTGTAGATGAAGCGGTTGATGGTCCCGCGTTCCCAGCGGACGATGAACGGCGCCGTCTTCCCATCCAGCGTGGTGATGGTGGCGATGTCGGCGGGGAGCGGTCCGGCCGGATCGTCGAGCCAGTGGAATTGCCCGCCGGTGGTGCCGTAGACGTAGCCGATGCGGGTGGTGGCGGCACAGTCCTTGCTCCACCCGACGATCTGGGCCGCGGCCGTGGGGTAGCCCCGGCCGTCCTGCGGATAGCCGCCCTGCGCATCCTCGGCGGCAACGGGAATGCCGATCTGGTCCTGGTTGTCCACCAGCGGCTGGCTCAGCAGCGGCCGCCCGTCGAACCGGGCCCGGGCGGTGGTGCAGACGAAGGGCTGCTGCTGCGGGCCGGAGAAGATCGGACCACCGATGGGATGGTTGGTCAGCGTGAGGTGCGCGCTGTGGCCGTTCGCCTGGCCGTTCTGGCGCGCGGCGCTGGCGGTCAGCGTGTTGTCACCCTGCACGAGACCCCCGACCAGCCCGACGAGCGTGTGGTCGTCGTCTCCCGCGGCGAACGCGTCGGTGACGTCGGCGCCGCCAAGCGTGATCGTCACGTCGTCGAGCGCCACGTTGCCGGGGACCGCCACCTGCACCAGGGCGTCCCCGCCCGACACCTGATCGGGGCGTGCCGACAGCACCGTGATCTCAAACCGATTCGGGTTGCTGCCTCGTGTCGACGCAGCCGACCCGGCCGTGGCGCCGGCCGGCACGACGACGCCGGCGGCGACCGCGACGGCCAAGGCTGCGAGCGCGGTAGCGCTGGGCCTGAATCCCCGCATCTGCTCTTCCCCCTGCTGACGGATGCGTCAGAAACGACGGTATCAGCCCCCGCGTGGCGGAGCTTCGGTGTCGACCGGCCGGGCGCCGGAGGCAAGGTCGGCACTCAGCCTGCGCATCCCCGCCAGCCAGCGGTCCCGGTCCGAGGCCCGGCGCTGCTCGAAGATGGCCACGTCGGGGTGGGGGAGGATCAAAAAGCGTTCGTCTCGGATCCCGGCGACCGCGCTGTCGGCCACCTGCTCCGGCGACAGGACGCCCGCCACGGCGGCCGCCTGGGTCTCGGCGCCCGGCGCGTCGCCAGCCTCTCGTCCCAACCCACCAGCGACCGCCCCGCCGCGCAGCATCGCGGTTTCGACCGCCATCGGACACACGCACGACACCTTGATTCCCCGGTCGCCGTAGGTGATGGCGAGCCACTCGGCGAACGCCACCGCGGCGTGCTTGGTGACGGAGTACGGGGCGTCACCGGGCTGGCTCAGCAGCCCGGCCGCGGATGCGGTCGACAGCAGGTATCCGTGGCTGCGTCCGAGCATGAGCGGGACCATCGCCCGGGCCGCGTACAGGTGGGCAAGGACGTTGACCGACCACACCGACTCCCACACCGTGTCGGGCGCCTCGATGCCGCCAAAGCCCAGGATCCCCGCGTTGGACGCGAACAGGTCGATGGGACCGATCTCGGCCTCGGTGCGCTCGACGACCGCCTCGATGTCTGCCTCCACCGTGACGTCGGCGGTGAGGGGCGTTCCCCGGCCCCCCAACGCGTCGGCGGTGGCCAGCGCTCCGTCGGCGTCCCGGTCGACGACCACCACGGCGCGGGCGCCTTCGGCCGCAAAGCGCTGGCACAGGGCCTGACCGATCCCGCTGGCACCGCCGGTCACGACGCAGATCCGGTCACGCAACTCCATGTCAACCCTTCCCGATTCCAGCCCGAATCGTGAGATCGGCAGAGGCTCGGCGGTCCTTCCCCCAGGGTAGGGGCATGAGGACCGGCACCACGACGCCGGCATCGACGTAAGCCTGCATCGTGGCGTGCACGGCGTCGGCGTCACCCATGACGTCGATGGCGTCGACCATGCGATCGGTAACTGCGCCCACGGCGCCCTCGCGATCCCCGGCAGCGAACCGATCGCGGATCTCGGCGACCTCCTCGGCGAACCCGGCGCGCTCGAAGTTCCGGGCGTAGCTGTCCACGACGGCGTACGAGTAGAGGTCTCGCCGGGCGCGGTCGATTCCCTCGTCGCGCGCGCACACGCCGGCGTGGACGTAGGCGCAGATGGCGGCGTCGCCGCCCTTGCGCACCTGATCCACCGACCACGGAACGTGCGAAGCCGGCAGGTAATTGAGTAGGACGCCGTCGGCGAGCTCACCGGCCAGCCGCAGCATGCCCGGGTTCAGCGCGCCGACGACGATCTTGGGGACCCGCTCGCCGCGTCGGACCCCCAGGCGGAAGCCCTTGACGTTGTAGAAGTCGCCGGCGAAGTCGACCCTCTCGCCCGACAGGCAGGCGCGCAGCAGGGTGACGTACTCGCGGACCCGGGCGAGGGGCCGCTCGCCGTAGGGGACCCCGTGCCAGCGCTCCGTCACCACCGGTGACGAGATGCCGATCCCCAACAGGACGTCGCGCTCGGGGTGCAGGGCTTGCAGCGTTGCCCCCGCCATCGCCACCACCATGGGAGTGCGCAGCTGGAGGGCCAGGACGCCGGTCCCGAGGTCGAGGCCGGGGGCGGCGGCGCCGGCGGCGCCGAGCAGCGAGAAGGCTTCCGGCCCGGTCGTCTCGGCGGTCCAGAAGCTCCGGTAGCCGAGGTCGGCGGCCGTCCGGGCGGTCGAGACCGCGAGGCCGGGCCCCAGGCTCATGAGCGATGCGAACGTGAGCCCGGCCCGAGACATCCCATCCGCTTCCACGGCCGCTCGGGCCGGGGCAGCGGGAGGCGCGTTGCGGTCCATCCCCATGGCCGGCCCAAGCTAGTAGCCGGCGCGCGGTGGCGGTGCTGGCACATACGATCGAACCCCTATGGAGCTGACGGTGGCCGAGGGGCGCGTGCTCGGGTGCCTCATCGAGCGGGAGGCGGTCGCCCCCGGGGCGTATCCGGTGACGCTCAACGACCTGCGCCTCGCCTGCAACCAGACCAGCGGGCGGAATCCGGTCGTCGCCTACGACGACCGTACGGTGGAGGACACGCTGCTGGCGCTCAAGTCAAAGGGCCTGGCGCGATTCGTCCTGGGACGCGCCCCGGGGGAGCGCACCACTCGGTACGGCCACCGTGCGGATGAGCGCTGGCGGCTCGGCCGCGGTGACCTGGCGGTGCTGGCGACCCTGTTGCTCCAGGGTGCACAGCCGGTGTCCGAGGTCCGAGAGCGGGCCCGACGGCTGGCGCCTTTCGCGGACCCCAGCGACGTCGATGCCGTTCTCGACATGCTGGCGGCCCGAACTCCCACGCCCTTCGCCACCCGCCTCGACGCTGACGGGGCGGGCGGCGAGACGCGGTGGGCCCAGGTGCTCACCGGCGCCTCCCCGAGGCCGGCCGGCCGCGATCCGGCGGCGGGCGCCGCATCGCTCGAGGGAGTGTCTCCCTCCTACGCCGATCTTGCCGGCCGGGTCGCCCAGCTCGAGCAGCGCCTGGAGGACGCGCTCGAGCGACGTGGCCCGTCCACGGAGCACGACGCCGACCGAAGCCCGGCGGCCGACGGTCGTCCCGCCTACCGCTCCAGCGATTGGCGGGAGGATCCGACGATGCCTCCACCACCCCCGCCACCGGAGATGATCGGCAACCACGTCGCCACCCTGCACCCGCTCACCGTGGCCGAGGACACGGCCGACCTGGCCGAACGGGTGGGCGACATCGAGCGGCGCCTGACGCGCATCGAGGCCGAGCTGGCGGCCCTGCGTTAGTTCGCCGGCGCGGGGGAGCTGTGGCGAGACCCGCGCGGGTGTGACCGATTCGCCGCCCGCTGTCGCCGCCGACGGTCGAGCGACCGGTATGGTGGTCAGGGATGACCGAGACGCACACGCTCGACGAGACGATCAGCGAGGCCTTGGCGCTGATCGACAAGGGCCTGGGTGACCTCCTCCATCGTGAGCTGGTGTCCTCGAACGAGGTTGCCGACCTGCTGCTCGACGTGCGCACGCTGCTCGCCAATCCGGGCTCGGCCGGTGACGACCGCGACGACTTCGACGTCGCCGTGCCGGGCTGACAGTGCGTCGCTGAGTGACGACGAGCCTCTGAGGGCGGACCTCAGCGCTTCAGCGAGGTGTGCTTGAACTCGTTGAGCTCGGGGAACCCGGTCAGCACGTCCATCACGCGTTCGATCGTCCGCCTCGCCAGCTCGGCGTCGCCTCGGGGCCGCTCCATGAGCCGCACGAAGACGGCCGCCTCGCCGTGGATGAACGTGGGGACGCCCCAGACCTCGTGATCCTCGGCGGCTGCGGTGTGCTCGAGCCGGACCCGGTCCAGCGGCTCGCCGGCTGCGATCTCCGCGAACACCTTGTCGGCGTCGACACCGGAGGCGGTGAGGACCCGGCGCACCTCGTCGGGCGCCTCCAAGTGCTTGCCCTCGTCGTGACGCAACGCGAACAGCGCCTCGTGGAGATCGAGGAAGCGGTCCGGGAACTGCTCTCGCACCGCCACCGCCGCCTGCATGGCGAGCAGCCCGGAGTCGTCCTGCGGACGGCCCCAGATGTCGGGCTCGCCCTCGGCGACGTGCACCTGCGCCAATGAGAACGGCACGAACCGGACGGTCCACGGTGCGCCGGCGCGGAGGGCCTCGATGATGTGCTCGTGCGCATTGCGGGCGAACGGGCAGCGGTAGTCCCAAGTCACGGCGAATTCGGTCATCGGATGGGTCAACGGGTCGCCGCGCCGAGTCATTCCGGAACCGCGGCAGGAAGGGGCCATGCTCGCCGTGCGATGCGCGCCAGCACCACGCCCAGTAGTGCGCCGGCCACGACGTCCGACGGGTGGTGGATCTTCACGTACACCCGGCTGCTAGCAACCACCGCGCCGATCGCGTAGTAGAGCGGCCACAGCGGGTCGCCCTGGCTCAACACGCCGGCAGCGAGCATGGCCGACGAGGCGTGGCCCGAGGGGAAGCTCGACGTGCGGGGGCGGCGCAGCCGGAGCGGCCTCGCCTGCTCCCAGGCGGGCCGGTGGCGGCGGAACAAGCTCTTCACCGGGCCGTTGACCAGCGCCGACTCCATTCCGAGCATGGCGGCGACCCGGAGGGCGTGGACCAGGCGACGATCGGGACCGAGGGCCCGAGCGGTGCTGACCAGGTGCCACACCAGGCTGAAGTCACCGAGCTCGGAGGCCGCGTACATCAGCCGATCGACGTGTCGGTGCCCCCGGAAACGGTCGACGCGCTCGTCGATGGCGCCGTCGAAACGGCCGATCCCCTGGATGATGGCGCTCAGGGGACCGACATCGGGACGCGGCCGAGTCAGGCGAGCTCGAGCGCGAGCCGTGGTTCGGCCTCGGCCTCGTGGCGCTCGGCCAACACGCGGGCGGCGGCCGGGTCGCCACCGAAGGCCGGGCAGTAGGTGCGGAACGAGCACCACTCGCAGAGCCGGGAGGGCTGGGGCCGGAAGTCCTCGCGATGGCAGGCCCGCTCGACCGCCTGCCACACCGCCCCGAGGGTGCGCCGGGTACCGCGGGTCGAGCGCTCGCTCGGCTCGGCGATGAGCGCCAGCGGGTCGCGCAGGTAGAGCAACTGCACCCGTGTCGGCCGCAGGCCCAGCAGCTGCTCGCACAGCAGGGAGTAGATGTGGACGCCGGAGAGACGCTTGCGCTCGTACTGTGTCGACGGTGCGGAACCGGTCTTGTAGTCGGTGACGACGAGGCCGCCGTCGCCGTCGAGCTCGAGGCGGTCGATGATCCCGCGGAGGGGCAGGCCGTCGACGTCGGCCGTGAGCATCAGCTCGAGGCCGATGGCCCGCACCGTGCGGGGATCCTCCAGCCGAAAGTAGTTGCGCACCAGTAGCGCGGCCTCCGCGTGGAATGCGACCTCGGCGTCGCCACTGAGCTCTAGCCCGGCGTATTCCGGGTCGTCACGCAGATCGATGGCGGCATCGGCCAGGCAGGACAGGGCGGCATCGACCGTGCGCTCTGCGGGCGCCAGCAGGTGGAGGCGCTCGAGGGCGGCATGAACCAGCGTGCCTCTGGTGGCCGCGGGCGAGGGCGGCTCCGGGAGCCGATCGATCACCGAGAAGCGAAAGGCGAGCGCGCAGTCGGTGAACGCAGCCACCTTGGACGGGGTCAGCGATCGCGGCACCGGAAACGCCATGCCGCTGACAGTAGGCGCGGGGTGTGACACGAACGGGGACCCCTCGTCCGGCGGCAGCGTTGTCGCGTCAGCCCAGTTCGAGGGCGACCCGGATCGCAGCGGCGGTGCCGGCCGGATCCTCCATCGGACCGAAGTGGGTCAGGTGGGAGAACCGGTCCAGGCGGCCTATCGGCAGCGCGTCTGCGATCAGGGGCGCCACCTGTGCCGCACCGCTGCTGTCGCCGCTGGCGGCGACCGTGACGGGGATCTGCACGTCACCGAGGCGATCGAAGGCGCTGGCGGCCGTGCCGTTCTCGAACACCATGGCCTCGACCTCTGGGGCGCACTTGAGCTCGACGGCCGCGTCGCCGTCGGCGGTATGGCGGGCGCGCAGACCGTGGTCCACATAGGCCGTCAATGCCTCGGGATCGAGCTTGTTGAGCGGTGGCTTGGCGGCGAAGTTGGCATAGGCCGCCTCGCGGTCGGGGAACCAGCGTCGGCGGCGCCGGGCGGCGGCGGCCATCGGGTTGGATCCGCCCAGGGGCCCGGGGAACACGATGGGTTCGTACAGCCAGAGCCTGGCGAAGGTGCCGGGTCGGCGCAGCTCGGCCCCCAACAGGGCGGCACCGCCCATTGAGTGGCCGACGGCCTTGGCGTCGGTTGCCCCCAGGTGGTCGATGACGGCGAGGACGTCGTCGACCATGCGATCCCAGGCGAAGTCCATCGACGCGGGCGCCGTGCTGTCGCCATGGCCGCGGAAGTCGAGTGCCCATCCGTGGGCCACTTTGGCCAGGTGCGCAGCCAGCGGTGCCCAGATCAGCCCGTGGAACCCCGTGGGGTGGCAGAACAGGAGGGGCGCGCCGTCACCGCCCAGATCGATGAGCGCGAGCGTGACACCATCGGTCGAGGGCACGTGGTGGATGGTGGGCACGCCGCCATGCTGGCAGTGGTCCCCCGCCAGGGCACAACCGGCCGTCCGAGCCGGCGGCGATAGGGTCGGCGTGATGCCCGAAGAGGTCGACGTCGAGGCGGTCCTGGCCGCCAACCGCGGCTTCTACGAGGCGTTCGAGGCGCGGGACCTCGACGCCATGTCCGACGTGTGGGCGCACGACGACGGCGTCGCATGCACACATCCGGGCTGGAAAACACTGCACGGCTGGGGTGCCGTGGCCGGGTCGTGGTTCGCCCTGTTCGGTGGGCCGCAGCACCTGCAGTTCATCCTCACCGACGAGCGTGTGCACCTGGCCGGCGAGCTCGCATGGGTGACGGTCGACGAGAACCTGATCGGCGAGCAGGTCGGCGGCACGGTTGCGGCGGTCAACCTGTTCCGCCGAGCGGACGGTCGCTGGCGGATGGTGCTGCACCATGGCTCCCCGGTGGCGCCCACCGCTCCCGGATAACCTGCAGGGCGAGTGCAAGAAACCGCCGTACCTGCAGTGCCCGCCGACGGGCGCGCCGCCCGGGCCCTCCGCACCCGCGAGGCGATCGTCGATGCCTGCATCGCACTCGTCGAGGAGGGAGACCTGCGGCCCACGGCCCCCCGCATCGCCGATCGCGCCGGCGTGTCGGTGCGGTCGGTGTTCCAGCACTTCGCCGACCTGCCCTCGCTGCACATCGCCGTCACCGAACGGATCGCCGAGCGCATGGCCGCGCTGGTCGTCCCCATCGACACGGCGCTGCCGGTCGACGAGCGCATCGGCCGGTTCGTCGAGCAGCGGGCCAACCTCCTCGAGGTGATGACGCCGTTCCGGGTGGCGGCCAACGTCCACGGTCCGTTCGCGCCGGAGATCCGGCGGGCCGTGCACGCGGGTTCGGCCTTCCTGCGCGCTGAGGTGGAGCAGGTGTTCGCACCGGAGTTGGCTCGCATGCCCGCGTCCGTTCGTGCCGACGTGGCCGACGCGCTGGCAACGGCGGCATCGTGGGCGACGTGGGACACCCTCCGCACGGAGTGGAACGACGACCGGGACCGCGCCCGCGCCGTGCTCGTCCGCCTGCTCGGGGCCGTCCTGGAGCACGCTTCGACCTGATCGAACTTCTGGGCCCGTGTAAACCTCGGAGGGACCGGCGACGAGTGGATGGCATGAACGCTGCAGGGGAGGCGGTTGTGGGGCGGCCGCCCGCGAGCAGGCCACCCGCCTCGGGCGTGACGTTCCAGGCGTTCGCCCGCCATGAGCGGCGCCCGTTGGTCGCGTTCGCCTGGTCGCTGACGGGCGACCTCGCGGCGGCGGAGGACCTGGCGCAGGATGCGCTCGCGGCCGCGTGGCAGGCGTGGGACCGTGTCGGCGGCTACGACAAGCCCGGCGCCTGGGCCCGGAGGGTCGTCGCCAACCGGGCGGCGGGCCACAGCCGCCGTCGGCACCGGGAGCGGCGCGCCCTGGGCCGCCTGGCCGGGCGGCCCACCGCGACGATCGAGCTCGAAGCCGGCGACGCTCGCTTCTGGAGCGAGCTGCGCAACCTGCCCGAGCGCCAGGCGCAGGCCGTCGCGCTGCACTACCTGGAGGACCGTCCGATCGCGCAGATCGCCCTCGCCCTCGGCTGCGCCGAGGGGACCGTCAAGGTCCACCTCCATCGCGGCCGCCTGGCCCTGGCGCGCGCATTGGGCCTTCTCGACCGGGAGCAGGATCGATGAACGACCCCGACGCCACTGCCCTGACCGAGCTGGATCGCCTCGGCGCCAGGGCGGCCACCGCCCTGCGCGAGCGGGTCGACGCCGTGATCCAGCTCGACCCACCCCCGGCACGCGATGACCTCGACACCTCGACGGACGCGCCCGGCGGCGCCGAACCGCTTGTGATCGACCTCGATCAGCGTCCTGCATCCCACGGGGCCTCCCCATTGCGCCGGCGAGCGTTGTTGGCCGCGGCCGTCGTCGTCGTGCTGGCGGGCGTCTCCGCAGTCGTGGTCACCCGTGACAACCGACCGGCGGTCACCAGCGGGCAGCCGAGGTATCTGCTCCCGGGCTGGCTTCCGGAAGGGGTCGGACCCGACCCGGAAACCGCGGTCCTGCACGACGATTCGGGCCCCGACAGCGGCCTCAGCGGCGAGATCGTCGTCTATGGCATCGAGTCCACCGATGACCCCTGGGCCGGGCCGACGGTGGGTGTGGCGCACATCGTTCCAGACCCCGCGTCGCTTGGTGATGGGACCGACGGCGAGCGGGTCACCGTGGGCGGGCATCAGGCCACGCTGTCGCAGGACGATCGGGCGTGGGATGTCGAGTGGTCCGAGGACGACGGGCGCGTGCTCGTCAGGGGCTTCGACCTCAGCCGTGACGAGGTGCTGGCGGCGGCCGCGGCCGCTTCCGCGGAGCCCGCGATCGCGCCGGGGGGCCTGCCCGACGGGTTCGTCGAGATCGGAAGCGGGCCGCTCGACGCCGCGGGCGCGATCGGTGACTCCATCGGGTCCGGCCTGTCGATCACGTACACGGCGACGCAGGCGCCCGGGGGCGACAAGTACCTGGTCGTCCTGCAACGTCCCGGCACTGCCGCCTCCGTGGACCTCGCCCGGTGGGGTGGCCTGAGCCTCGACGCTGCGTCCACGACGGTGGGCGGCCGGCATGCCGTCCTCGGTCGGTTCGCGAGCGAGACGCTCCTGCAGTGGTACGAACCCAGCGGGACGCTAGTGACCCTGCTGGCTTCGGGCCTCGACGAGGACGCCGTTCGGCGCGTGGCCGAGGCGCTCCGCCCGGCGGGCGACGCCGAGATCGGTCGCCTGATCAGCGCCCACCCCATGGACTCGGCGCTGCGGTCCGGGTTCCCGAGCCTGGAAGAAGGACAGGTCCAGGTGGTATGGGGCACCATGGGCGACATCCAGTGGCGCCTGGTCGCATCGGCGGATCAGGAAGCGCGGCTCGGCAGCCTCTCCTACGAGGAGACGGCTGCTGGCTCCGGCGCGGGCTCCGGCGGCGCGGTCGGATCCGCCGATTCGGGGGCGCCTCCGCCGTTGGAGGCGACCGCGACGGAGACGATGGACGGCGAGAGCTGGGCCGTGTACGGCGTGGTCGCCGGCGATGTCAGCGCCGTCACCGCGGAGGGGGCCGACGGATCGGCGGTGCCGCTGGACCTGTACGACGTCACCGGCTGGGACCGGCGGGTCTTCATCGGATTCCTGCCGGCCGATACCCAGGCGAGTGACGTCGTGGCGCACCAGCCCGATGGCGTCGAGGTCGCTCGCCAACCGCTGGGCCTGGCGCGCCCGACCGAAGCGCCCGCCGAGGGCTGAACGCTACGGCGACCGCTGGCACGCTCGGGCACCGGGCAGCGCATAACCTGCCCGCCCATGACGGACCAGCCGAGGGTCGAGGTTCAGCCGTCGGAGTCTCGTGGTGCCAGGAGGTCACGGCTGGCGTTGGCCGCGTTGATGGTGAGCAGCGGTATCACCCATTTCGTAGCGCCAGCGGCGTACGAGCGCATCGTGCCACGGTGGGGGGGCGACGCCCGGCGCGTCGTGCTGGTGAGCGGGGCAGCCGAGATCGTGTGCGGGGTTCTGTTGTCGAGCCGGCGGGCGGGGAAGGTCGGCGGCTGGCTCACCGCTGCGTTGTTGGTTGCCGTGTTTCCCGCCAACGTGCAGATGGCGCTCGACGCCGGCACCGAGCGTCAGGCGCTCCCGGACATGCCGGCGGGCCGCTTCCGGGCGATCGCGCTGGGCCGCCTGCCGCTCCAACTCCCGCTCGTCGGTTGGGCGCTCCGGGTCGCAAGGGGTCGCTGAACCGTTACGAAAAGTCCTGGCCAGGGATGATGTGGACGACTCGTCGACTGGCTCGCCGCCCACGGCCAACTACCCGAGCCATAGACCGAGCAGCCAGGTGACGCAATCGCACACTGCAGACCGGCCGAGCGGTGACCGTGCGTTCGCGCTGGGGTATCTACGCTAAGCCGAGCTCGTGCATCCGAGCGTGAATGAGCTTCCTGACGAGGCGCTTGGGGAGTGGCTTGTTGATGGCGAATTTCAGCGAGCCCTTCGAGGTCTCGTAGGGCTCAACGTCGTCGGGGAGCATCGCGAGCACCGAACCGCTGTGGGGCAGGTAGCTCAGGTGGTTCTTGAATGCAGCGAATCCAGCAACCGTCTTGCCCTGCACCTTGAACGCTGGCATGCCGTAGGAGATGCACTCCTCGGCTCCCGGCACCACCTCCATGATCGATTTCCGCAGCGCCTCGAGCGTGCTTCGCCGTGGCTCGTCCAACCCCTTCAGGTAGCGGTCGATCTCGGTAGGCGCTATGAGCCGAGCTTCGCACCGGGGACTCGCGGAGATCGAGCTGCCACGAGGGGTCATCCGTTCGACAACCAGGGCGAGTGCATCGCATTCGTCCAGCACGCCACCTGACGGCGGCCGCAACACCGGCCGGTTGGCCATCCGGTCGACGAGCTCGTCAACTCCGGCGAGCAACACCTCGCGTACGGTTGGGTCCGGCATGAGGTCCACTCCTCGTGTCCGGGCTGCCCCCGGCCGGTGCGGCGCGTCGAGCTCAAAGGGGTGACGCCGACGGCCGACCCGACTTCGCCCTCCATCCCGTGGGGGGCGGGCGACGTTCCAGCGCCAATTTCTTGCCCCCCGATCGTTCCGGCGCCAATTTCTTGCGGTACTCGCGACGAATCGGCGCCGGTTGCCGGTGAGGGCCTGGCCGTTGCTGGCGGCGCCGGACCACCGCCTACCTGGCAGCTACCCGAGACGATTCACCCTGGGCGGTGGCCCGCGCTGAGCACGGCGAGGCAGCCATCGCCTGCCATCTGACCCGCACCCCTGCGCGGCGGCGACACGACGCCCTAGTGGAGATGGCCCGGCGGGCGGTGGCCGCGCCCACCGACGGTAAGCGGCCCCAACCGCTCGTCAGCGTGCTGGTGGGCTACGAGACCTTCAAGGGCCCGGTGTGTGAGCTCGCCGACCACACCGTGATCACGCCCGGGACCATCGCCTCGCTGGTGGACGAGGCGCTCATCGAAAGGGTGGTGTTCGACGGTCCCTCCCGGGTCATCGACCTAGGACGGGCGCGCCGGTTCACCGGAGCCGTTCGCCCGACCCTCGACGTCCTCGATCGTGGCTGTACCCACGACGGCTGCGACATGCCCGCTGAGCGCTGCCAGGGCGACCACGTCCAGCCCTGGTCCCGCGGCGGCCGTACCGATCCAGACAACGGCCAGCTGCACTGCGGGTACCACAACCGCTGGCGGTAGGAACGCGGCGATGGCGACCCGCCGGCGGCGACTCTGAAACGGCCACAACCCGATGCCGACTCGAACGACGCAAGGCCTGGCTCGAGGCGTGTCGCGCCCCGACTTCGCGCCGGCAGGCAGGAGCCCGCTGTCTACTCGGCGTCGTTCTCGGCGAGGATGGCATAGAGCTTGCGGCGGGTCTCGGCGAGCACCTCGAGGGCCCGGGCGCGCTGCTCGTCGGATCCGGAGAGCCCGACCTGGCCCAGCGCGTTCATCACGCCGAAGGACGCCTTGCGGAACTCGCTGACCGTCGACAGGGTGTCGTCGTCGGCGTACTGCGCCCACGGTGGGGTCTCGGCAACGTTGGCGGCCTCCTCGCGGCCGGCGTCTGTGAGCGTGAACCGCTTGCGGCCCTCGCTCGCCTCGCTGGTGATCAGGCCCTCGTCCTCTAGCAGCTGCAGCGTCGGATAGACCGAACCGGGGCTGGGGCGCCAGATGCCACCGGTGCGGTTGTCGAGCTCCTGGATCATCTCGTAGCCGTGCATCGGCCGCTCGGCCAGCAGAGCCAGCAGGGCGGCCCTCACGTCGCCGCGGTTGCGGCGGCCACGACCTCGACCGCCCCAGCCGCCCCGGCCCCGGGGATCGAAGTCGAACGCGAACACCCCGGGGCCGGGGGGCGTCCACGCGCCGAAGTGGTGACCGAACATGCGATGCCTCATCGTCTCTCCTATCGATCGGTTGTCGATGGTTTGACGATATATCGCTAATCCCGGAATCCACGGGTTCAGCCCAGCGACTTGAGGGCCAGCCGCAGCTCGTCGTTCATGCTCGCCGGCACCTCGTAGCCCTCCTCGTCCCGGATCTCCGCGAAGCGGTCGCGCACGGCTTCCGCCGTCAGCTTCGGGTCGACGATGCCCTTGGTGACCCCCAGGAACACCCTCGCCACCCGGCCGCCGCCAAGGGTGTAGATCTCGCCCGTCACCGGGCAGTCCTCGTGGGCCAGGAAGACCACCAGCGGCGTCACCGACTCGGGGAGCAGCTTGTCGGCGATCGGGCCGAGAAGATCCTCGGTCATCCGGGTCTTGGCCACCGGAGCGATGGCATTGACCTTGATGTTGTTCTTGGCTCCCTCGACGGCGAGCACCCGGGTGAGGCCGACGAGGCCCAGCTTGGCGGCGCCGTAGTTGGTCTGACCGAAGTTGCCGAACAGGCCCGCTCCCGAGCTGGTGTTGACGATGCGGCCGTAGCTCTGCGCCCGCATGTGCTCCCACGCCGGCTGGCTGACGTGGAACGCCCCCCGGAGGTGGACGTCCAGCACCGGGTTGACGTTGTCGGGCCCCATGTTCTTGAACGATGCGTCGCGCAGGATGCCGGCGTTGTTGATCAGGATGTCGACCTGACCGAAGCGGTCGAGCGCGGTCTGCACGATGGCCCGGCCACCCTCCGGTGTGGCCACCGAGTCGTAGTTGGCCACGGCGTCGCCGCCGGCCGCCGTGATCTCGTCGACGACGGCCTGCGCTGCGGTCGTGCCGCTGCCGGTTCCGTCGACCGACCCTCCGAGGTCGTTGACGACCACCAGTGCGCCTCGGCGGGCCAGATCGAGCGCGTGGGAGCGTCCCAGGCCCCCGCCGGCGCCGGTGATGATCGCGACCTTGCCATCGAATCCGAGATCGGCCATTCGAGGAAGACTACGGGTCGGTCACAGACCGACGCCATGAGGGGTGGCGGGTGGGGGTCGGGCCGGGGCGTAGAGGGGTGTTTCCCGGCGCCCCGAATCGATCGCGGGCGTATCGGGCCGTGGCTACGGCCGCCGACTGAGCCAGCCGGCGGGAACAACGGGGCGAACGCGCATCAGGTCCCGACCGCCATGTAGCGGATGCGTTCCGCGATGTGCACGGCATGATCACCGAGGCGCTCGTAGAACCGCCCCACGAGGGTCGCCTGCATCGCGTCGGGCAGGGCGATGTCGGCCTTTCCCAGCTCGTCGACCAACTGGTCGTGCAGGCTGTCGATGCGGTCGTCGGTGGTGTCGAGGCGCTCGGCCGCGTCGGCGTCGCGCTCGGCCCATGCATCGGCCGCGCCCTGCCACATCTCGACGCAGGTGGTGCCCAGCTGCTCCAGCATGCCCCGCACGGTGGGCGTGAGGCGCAGGGCCAGCCCCGTTGCGGCTCGCTGGGCGATGTGCTCGGCGAGATCGCCACTGCGCTCCAGCTCGGGGACGATTCGCAGGACGGACACCAGGTACCGCATGTCGCGGGCCATCGGCGCCTGCGTGACCAGCTCACGCTCGGCCACCTGCTCGACGTCGGCCTCCAGCTGATCGACGAGCGCGTCGCGGCCTGCCAGCTGGCGGGCCATCTCGGTGTCGCCGGCGAGCAGCGAGTCCGACGCCGCCGCCACGCCTTCGGTCACGAGCGCGAACAGGCGGATGACCCGCGCGTCGATCTCGTCGAGCTGCTGGTGGAAGCGCTTGCGCAGCTCGTGCGAGGGTTCGAACGGCTCGGACACGGGCGCACCGTACCGCCCGTTCCCGGCGGACATCACGCATCGGTCACCGGCAGGTGATCGGCAACAATCCGGCGGCTCTCGGGCGGCCCTCCCGCGGCTTCGCGGCGGCTATCCGGCGGCTATCCGGCGGCCGAGTGGTCGATGGCGTACGCCCTCAGCAGCTTGTAGTCGACCTTCCCGTTGGGCGCCCGGCCGATGGAATCGATGATGAAGACCCGCCTGGGCGCCTTGTAGATCGCCAGCTTGGAGCGGACGTGAGCGATGACGTCGTCGGACTCGACCTCGGCGCCGTCGACCACCTCGACCACCGCGGTGACCGCCTCCCCGAAGCGCTCGTCGGGGATGCCGACCGCCACGGCATCGCGTATACCCGGGTAGGTCTTGACCGCCTCCTCGACCTCTTCGGGGAAGACCTTCTCGCCGGCGGTGTTGATGACCACCGAACCCCGACCCAGCAGCGTCAGGCTGCCGTCGGCCTCCACCTGGGCGTAGTCGCCGGGGCACGAGTAGCGCCGACCCTCGAACTCGATGAACGTCGCCGCCGTCTTCTCCGGGTCCTTGTAGTAGCCGACCGGCTGGTGCCCGCCCACCGCCACCCGGCCGATCTCACCGGAACCCGGCTCGGCTCGGCGGCCGTCGTCGGTGATGACGATCGTGTCCTCGCCCAGCACGAACTTCGCCGTGTCGCTGGCCGTGGTGCCCGAGGACACCGACTGGCCCATCCCGATCGCCTCGGACGACGAGAAGGCGTCGACCAACAGCATGTTGGGGTGGTGCCTGAGCAGGCCTTGCTTGACCGGTTCGCTGAACATCACCCCCGACGAGGCGACCAGGAACAAGCTGGCGAGGTCCCATCGCCTCGGGTACTCGTCCAGGGCCTTGAGCATGGGCTTACCGAAGGCGTCGCCGACGATCGCGATCTGGTTGACCCGCTCACGCTCGATCGTGTCGAAGAGCTCCTCGATGTCGAGGCGGCGCGACGTGAGCGTCACCGTGCTCCCGCCGAGCGCCAGGCAGATGAGCTGCGTGTACAGGCCGGTGCCGTGCATGAGCGGGCAGGCCGGCAGGCCCACGGGTCCCACGTCCTTGACCTGGTCACGGACGACCGCCGGGTCGGGCTCGGCATCCTTGTAGACGGGGTTCACCTGGGGGACGAGGTTGCGGAACAGGTCGTCCTGCCGCCACATCACGCCCTTGGGCATGCCGGTGGTCCCGCCGGTGTAGAGCATGATCAGTTGGTCGCCGTCACGTCCCCACGGCGCCTCGACCCGCTCGGAGCGGGCGACGGCCGCGTCCTCGTAGGCGATCGCCCAGTCGGGCCGGGGGCCGCTGCCGTCATCGACCCACAGCCAGGTGGTCACCCGGGGGACCCGCGGCCGGATGCGCTCGATCGTGTCGGTGAAAGCGCCGTGGAAGACGACGGCCACGCAATCGGCGTTGTCCCACAGGTAGACGAGCTCGTCGTCCTGGTACCGGTAGTTGGTGTTGATCGGGACCAGGCCGGCCTTGAACGCAGCGAACATCGACTCGATGTACTCGGGGCAGTTGTAGAGGTACTGAGCCACCTTGTCCTGATCGGCCACGCCGGCGTCGAGCAGGGTCTGTGCCACGCCGTTGGCCCGGCGGTCGAACTCGCTCCAGCTGATGCGCCGATCGCCCTGTATCTGGCTCGGGGCGTCCGGAAGCCGCTGGGCGATGACCTCCCAGACATCGGCGAAGTTCCAGCCTGACATCGATGCCTCCTTGGGGGATCGCCGGCTCGTCGGAGGGTAGCGGTTGGGTCGGAAACGGCCCACCCCACGTAGGGTCCTCGTGTGGACTTCGAGCTGCCGAGTGACGATGACCCGCGGCGCGCCGAGGTGCGGGCGTGGCTGGACGAGCACCCGTCGCCGTCGGGCCGTGAGCTGGCCGATGCGGGGCTTGTGGCGCCCCATTGGCCCAAGCCCTACGGGTTGGGCGCCGACCCCGTGCACCAGCTGGTCATCGACGAAGAGCTGCGGCGGGTGGGTGTCGCCTGGCCCGCCAACCCGGTGGGGATCGGCTGGGCCGGTCCGACGCTGCTCTACGCCGGCAGCGAGGCGCAGAAGGAGCGCTACCTGCCTCCGCTGCTGTCGGGCGACGAGATCTGGTGCCAGCTCTTCAGTGAGCCCGGCGCCGGCTCGGACCTGGCGTCGCTGACCACCCGCGCGGTGCGGGATGGCGACGAGTGGGTGGTCACCGGCCAGAAGATCTGGACCTCGCTCGCCCACGAGGCCCGCTTCGGGATCCTCATCGCACGGACCGATCCCGACGTGCCCAAGCACCGCGGCATCTCGTACTTCGTCTGTCCTATGGACGCGCCGGGCGTGACGGTTCGTCCGATCGTCGAGATGACGGGCGCCCACATGTTCAACGAGGTCTTCTTGGACGAGGTGCGCCTGTCGGCGGACAGACTGGTCGGGGAGGAGGGCCGGGGGTGGGAGCTTGCGAAGGTGACGCTGGCCAACGAGCGGGTCTCCCTGTCGACGGGCGGCGGGTTGTGGGGTCGGGGGCCCGCCGCCGAGGACCTGCTGGCCATCGTGCGGTCCCGAGGACCGGTGGCCGACCCGATGCTGCGCGACCGGATCGTCCGCCTCCACATCGAGGGCGAGCTGCTGCGCCTCATCCGCCTGCGGACGGTGAGCGCCCAGATTCGCGGCGAGCCTCCGGGACCGGAGGCGTCCGTCCGCAAGGTGCTGGCCGACGAGCATGGTCAGCGGCTGTTCGGGTTGGCCAAGGACCTTGCGGGGCCGGCAGGGCTGCTCACCGACAGCGGACCGCTCGGTGTCCCGGTCGACCTCTGGCACTACGGGTTCCTGTTTGCCCCGGCCCTGACCGTGGGGGGCGGAACCGGCGAGGTCCAGCGGAACATCATCGGCGAGCGGGTGCTGGGGCTACCGCACGACTGACCCCGGGGTTCAGGCGGCGGCGGGTTCGACGCCGGTGCCGACGTGATCGGTCGACGCCGGCCGCGGTTGCGAGGCCCGCCCCAGGGCCCGCATCTGGCGCGCCGTCCACGCTGCGGCGAGACCGGTGGCCAACCCGCCCAGGGCCAAGGCGACCCGGACGTCGGTCAGCTCCGAAAGCGCCCCGATGATCGGGCTGCCGATCGGGGTCGATCCGAGGAACACGACGGTGAGCAGGGCCAGCACCCGCCCCCGCATCGGCGGGGCCGCCTCCAGCTGGACCACCGTGTTGGCGCCCGAGATCATCAACACGTTGCTGAAGCCCACCACCAACGTGGCCAGGACCGCCAATGGCAGGGTCGGCGCTGCTGCCAGCGCCAGGGTGGCGAGCGCCAGCCCGACGCCGGACCGCACCAGGAACTGCAGGCCGACGGTAGTCCGTCGGGCCACGACCAGGGCCCCGACCACCGACCCGAGGCTGAGCGTGGCGAACAACATGGTGAACGTCGAAGCCGTGCCATGGAAGGTGCGCTCGGCCAGCAGCGGAAGGGTCACCTGGTAGTTGAACGCCAGCGTGCCGACCACGGCAATGAGGATGATGGGAAGGCGCAGCTCCGGCGTCCGCCACAGGTAGCGGAGGCCCTCCCGGAGCTGCCCCTTGGCCTTGGCGACCCGGGGCGACGAGCGGAACAGCGCACGGTTCATGCGCAGCAGCGCCACGATCACCGCCATATAGGTCACGGCGTTCACCACGAAGCACACGCCGGCCCCGGGCCCGGCGATGAGCAGGCCGGCCAGGGCGGGCCCCACGACCCGCGAGCCGGTCATCAGCGCGCTGTTGAGCCCGACGGCGTTGGGGACGTCGGGCTCCGGCACCAGCTCGACGACGAGCGCCCGGCGGGAGGGGTTGTCGAATGCGTTGATGATCCCGAATGCGAGCGACAGCCCGAACAGCGCGCCGACCGTGATGCGGTCGCTGAGCGTGAGCACCGACAGCGTCACGGCCAGGATCAGGAACGCCGACTGGGTGCAGAGCATCAGCCGATGGCGATCGACGCGGTCGGCGATCACACCCGACCAGGCGCCGAGCACCAGGATGGGCAGGTACTCGGCCGCCGTGACCAGTCCGAGGGCGATGCCGCTGCCGGTGAGCGCGAAGACCAACCAGGTGATCGCCACCGACTGCATCCACGTGCCGGCCTGGCTGATGAGCTGGCCCGCGAAGAAGAGGCGGAAGTTGCGGCTGGCGAACGACCGGAAGGTGGCGTGACCGGCGAGCCGCAGGCGCTCGGTCACGCGTGCACCCTCACGCCGGCCAGCCCTTCGAGCGCGTCGATGGCGTCGTGCAGGCGGCGCACGGCGTCCGGTCCGAGCTCTTCGAGCCTGAGGGCGAGGAACGCGTTGCGCCGGGCCCGGCTGTGCTCGAGGCGCCGGCGCCCCTCGGGGGTGGCCGACACCCGGGTGATGCGGCGGTCGAACGGGTCGACGGTCCGATCGACGAGGCCCTCCTCCTCGAGGCGGGCGATCACCTTGGTGATCGTGGGTGGTGTCACCTGCTCGGCGGCGGCCAGGTCCCCGAGTGTGATCGGGCCCCTCAGCTCGATCGTGCCGAGTGCCGACTGCTGCGACGGCGAGAGGCCGGTGTCGGCCTCCTGGCGCAGCCGGCGGTGGAGCCGGGCAGACGCCAGCCGCAGGCGCCCGGCAAGCTCGGTGATCTCGAAGTCGCTGGGGTTCGGACCGGCCATCACTTCACCAAACTAATTAGTTGGGCGAACTATTCCAACCGGCCCGCGAGATTCGGGCGATCACCGGCAGATTTGGCAGGATCATGGGCGTATGGCCAAGGCTGCGTTGGACGGGTTCAAGCGCAACGAGCGGGTGAAGAACCTCGACGACCTGCCTGGGGTACCGGCGGGCACCAGGGGACGCGTCTACCTGGTCGAGGGTTTCACCTGGACGCGCTACCGGGTGTTGTTCGACAACGGCGTCGACATCGGCTCGCTCGACGGTGCGGTGCTCGCCCGCCCCCGCGACTTCGGCTCGGCGCTGGAACGGCGGGAGCAGGCGGCGGCGGCCGCCGAGGCGGCGGCCGAAGAAGCCGAGGCGGCGGCCGAGGAGGGCGCCGCCACCGGTGGCGAAGGCAAGACGGTGAACGGCGTGTCGGTGCCGGCCCACCTGCTCGACCGTTCGAAGCGGGCGCGGGAGCGCCTGGCTGCGGCCTAGGGCGGGGGATCGACGGATGAAGCTCAGCATGCCGCTCAGCTACGCAGGCGGTTTCAAGGAGTCGGCCGACCAGGCCACGGAGCTGGAGGCGGCGGGGCTCGACATGGTGTGGGTGGCCGAGGCCTACGGCTTCGACGCGGTGAGCCTCATGGGCTACCTGGCGGCCGTCACCGAGCGCCTCGAGATCGGCGCCGCCATCCTCCCCATCTACACCCGGACCCCGACCCTGCTCGCCATGACCGCCGCCGGCGTCGACGCCCTGTCCGACGGCCGCTGCGTGCTGGGCCTCGGCGCCTCGGGCCCCCAGGTCATCGAGGGGTGGCACGGCGTCCCCTACACCGAGCCGGTGAGCCGCACCCGCGAGATCATCGAGATCTGCCGGAAGGTCTGGACCCGCGAGCGGGTCACCCATGACGGCCGGTCCTACACGCTGCCGCTGCCACCCGACCAGGGCACAGGTCTCGGCAAGCCGCTCAAGCTGATCCCCACGCCGGTGCGGGACCGCGTCCCCATCTATGTCGCGTCGCTGGGACCCCGCAACGTCCGGATGACCGCCGAAATCGCCGACGGCTGGCTGCCGATCTTCTACCTGCCCGAGAAGGTCGACGAGGTTTGGGGACCCGACCTGGCGGCGGGTGCGGCGAAGCGGCCGCCCGAGCTGGGCCCCCTCGAGGTCGTGGCCGGAGGCCTGCTGGCGGTGGGCGACGACGCCGCCGACCTCCGCGACCTCGCCCGGCCCATGCTGGCGCTCTATGTCGGGGGCATGGGCGCCAAGGGCCGCAACTTCTACAACGACCTGGTCCGACGGTTCGGTTACGAGGCCGAGGCCGAGAAGATCCAGGATCTCTACCTCGACGGTCACAAGGACGAGGCAGCCGCCGCCATCCCGCGCGGGCTGCTCGAGGCTGCGACCATCTGCGGCCCCGAGGGCTACGTGCGCGATCGGCTCGCCGCCTACAAGGACAGCGGCGTTACGGTCCTCAATGTGACACCGATCGCTGCCGACGTCCCCGCCCTGGTCGGTCGGCTCAAGGAGTGGCTTGGTAGCTGACCTGGAGCCCCGCTTCGAGACGATCGACCCCCGGACCGGCGAGGTGCTGGCCGACCTGCCGGAGCACGGGCCCGAAGAGGTGGCGGCTGCGGTTGCCCGGGCGCGCGAGGCCTTCGGCACGTGGCGCGGCCTGGGCTTCGAGCAGCGCCTCGATCACGTGCTGGCGGTGCGGGACCTGCTGATCGACCGGATGGACCGGGTCGTCGACGTCATCTGCAAGGAGACCGGCAAGCTCGAGCCCGAGGCCCTCAGTGCCGAGGTGCTGGCCACGTGCGAGCTGATCCAGCACTACCGCAAGCACGGGCCCAGGGCGCTGCGCTCCGAAAAGGTGCCGGTGGGATCGCTGCTGCCGCACAAGCGGGCCTGGCGCAGCTACGAGCCGATGGGTGTCGTGGGCGTGATCTCGCCGTGGAACTATCCGCTCACGTTGGCCATGACGCCGCTGGTGTCGGCACTGCTGGCGGGCAACACCGTGGTGCTCAAGCCCTCCGATGTCACGCCGCTGGTGGGCCTGGAGATCGGCAGCCTGTTCGCCGAGGCCGGTGCACACCCCGACATCGTCCAGGTGGTCACCGGCGGCGGGCGCACCGGCGATGCCCTGGTCCGCGCCGGCGTCCAGAAGGTCGCGTTCACGGGTTCGGTCCGGACGGGCAAGTTGGTCATGGCGGCCGCGGCCGAAACCCTCACGCCCGTGCTGCTCGAGCTGGGCGGCAAGGATCCGATGATCGTGTGCGACGACGCCGACGTCGAGCGGGCGGCATCGGGCGCGGTGTGGGGCGCGTTCATGAACGCCGGCCAGACCTGCATGGCGGTCGAACGGGCCTACGTCGAGGACTCCGTCTACGACCGGTTCGTCGACCTCGTGGTGCACCGGACCAAGGCGGTCCGTCAGGGCCGCGGCCCCGGGCACGACATCGGGTCCATGAGCTTCGGCCCCCAGGTCGAGGCCGTCGAGCGCCACGTCGCCGACGCCGAGGCCAAGGGTGCCAAGGTGCTCACCGGTGGTCGCCGGGTTCCCGGCCGGGCGGGGTTGTGGTACGAGCCGACGGTCCTGGTGGACGTCGACCACTCGATGGACATCATGCGAGAGGAGACCTTCGGCCCGGTCCTGCCGATCATGCGGGTCCCCGACGACAACGAGGCGGTGCGCCTGGCCAACGACTCCCGCTACGGCCTGAACAGCTCCGTTTGGTCGGCCGACGAACAGCGGGCCGAGCGGATCGCCGGGGCCATCGAGGCCGGCAACGTCCGCATCAACGACTGCATGGTGAGCTACGCCGTGGCCGGCCTGCCGTTCGGCGGGGTGAAGGAGTCGGGCATAGGTCGCATCCACGGCGTCGAGGGGCTTCGGGCGTTCTGCAACACCAAGTCGGTGCTGGCGAGCCGGTTCGACCTGCGCCGCGAGTTGCAGTGGTTCCCGCTCCCGGGATGGGTCGCCGGTGCGCTGCGGCGGATCGTCCGCGTGCGCTACCGACGCGGCCTGTGGGGCAAGCTGCGGCGCTAGCCGCCGTCGGTCACGCGGGGCGGAGCTTGGTGAGGACCGCCTCGGCCTCGTCGACGATCTGGTGGACGAGCTCGCCGGCGGGCACCAGGCTGGCGATCGACCCGACCCCCTGGCCGGCAGGGAAGAACTCGCGGTCGGGTTCCACGCCGGCGGTGGTCTCGTCGCCGCCGAGGTGGTTGGCGCCGTCCTGGATCGACTGCAGCACCTGGGCCGGGAACCGCTGGACCTCCCGCCCATCGACCTCGTACTCCTGGGTGTAGCTGTTGGCGATCACCCGGCACGTCTTGCCCGTGTAAGCCCTGGTGACCACCGTGTCGTCCTCGTGGCTACGCAGCAGCGTCTCCTTGTAGCCGCGGACGCCCCGGGCCTCGGGCGTCGCGATGAAGCGGGTGCCGATCCACACGCCGTCGGCGCCCAGCGCCAGGGCGGCCGCCAGCCCCCGCCCGTCGACGATGCCCCCGGCGGCCACGACCGGCGCCCGCTCGCCCACGGCGTCGACCACCTGGGGGACCAGGGCCATGGTGGCGACCCGGCCCGTGTGCCCGCCGGCCTCGGTCCCCTGGGCGACCACGATGTCGCACCCGGCCTCGACCGCCGCCACCGCGTGGCGGACCTTGCCGCACATGTTCACCACCAGCAGGCCGTGCTCGTGGCACAGATCGACGACGTCACGCGGCACGCCCAGGCCCGCAACGAAGGCGCTGGCCCCGCCACGGATGACGTCGCCAACCTTGGCCTCGAGCCCCTGGGGCAACGCGGTGAGCAGGTCGACGCCGAAGGGCCGAGCGGTGGCCTCGCGCACCGCCGCGATCTCCGCCCGCATCTCCCCGTCGGCCATCGTGGACGCGCCCATGCAGCCAAAGCCACCGGCCTCCGACACGGCGACGACGAGACGGTGGTAGGACACCCCACCCATTCCGGCGAGCATCACCGGATGCTCGATCTGCAGGACGTCGGTCAGGCGGGTCCGGAGCACGCCACGATGCTGGCCAACCTTGACCGCGGGGTCAAGTGAGCGCCGACAGGTCCCCCGGACGCGCATCCGGCGCACCCAGGGGGGTGACGGGTGCGCCGGACGGCGGTGGCTGCAACCGCCGCTGGCCAGCCACCGTGCAAGCTCGGGCCGAGTGCTGGTGGAGGGGGAGCACCGGCACCGAGCAGTGCAGAGGCACCCTAAGGGGGGAGGGTGGCGTGGCGGTGAGCCGGAGATGAACGCCCGGTGTCGCGGCGCGAAAGTTCACGTGGCCGGGTACTCCGGCCGACGCGGGTGTCAGTGGGGCACGTCCTCGCCCGTGGACGGCTTCTGCTCGACGAGCACGAGCCAGTTGCCCGAGTTGTCCCGCAGGATTGCCTCGACGCCGTAGGGTCGGTCCGCGGGTTCCTGGATGAAGGTCACGCCCTTGGCGGCCAACTCCTGGTGGGTCTTGCGGCAGTCGTCGGTGGCGAGGCCGACGGCGCCCAGCGAGCCCTTGTCGAGCATCCTCCGGAACGTCGCCGCATCCGCGTCGTCGAGGGGCGGGCCGGGCTTCATGAGCGTGAGCTCCAGCTCGGGATGATCGGGGTGAGAAACGGTGAGCCAGCGGTAGCCATCGCC
Source organism: Actinomycetota bacterium (assembly GCA_046726215.1). GTDB lineage: Bacteria > Actinomycetota > Acidimicrobiia > Acidimicrobiales > VFJN01 > DASQUK01. The sequence goes on from JBKPAA010000017.1 coordinate 92,012, forward strand.
CATCGTGATGTCGGTGTGCTCCTGGAAACCGAGCTTGTCGACGTAGAACGCCTTGGCCTCGTCCTGGTCGGTCACCCACACGGTCGCAAGTGAGACATTCGTGATCATGACCGCGAACCTACGGGTCGCCCGGCGCGTTGGGCTTCTCCCAGGTTGCTCTCCTGCCCGGGTTGCCTGCGCGGCCAGCCGTCGATGCCCCGCATGAACAGGAAGCAGCCGGGTATGCGCGGTCCACCCCGCGCCGCCCAGCGATCGCGGTACTGGGTCGGCGACTCTCCGACGAGCTCCCGGAAGCGCGACGAGAACGATCCCAGGCTGGAGAAGCCGACCAGCATGCACACCTCCGTGACCGTGAGGTTGGCCGATCGCAGGAGGTCCTGCGCACGCTCGATGCGCCGGCGGGTGAGGTAGCGCATCGGGCTCTCGCCGTAGGTCTCGGCGAAGCACCGGGCGAAGTGGTACTTCGAGACGAGCGCCGCGGCCGCCAGCGCGTCGAGGTCGAGCGGGGAATCGTAGTGGCGGTCGGCCAGGTCTCTGGCGTTGCGGAGGTGCGGCAGCAGGGAGGCGGGAACCACGTCGGCAGGTCAGTCGTAGGCACCCGGTCGGGTGAACATGTCTCGCCGCCAGCGCCGAGGCGTTGCCACCACGGCGCGGGGATAGTCCTCGAAAAGCCAGCGGGCGAAGCTGCGGCGGGTCCAGCCGGTGGCGCCCGCCAGCCGCAGGCCCGCGCGCACGCCCCGGCGGTGTCGGACCGCTCGGATGAGCAGCGTCGACATGTGGTGGTCGGCCACCAGCGCCCGGCGAACCGCCCGGCGGTACCGCGCGGTGACCACCCCGGGCGGCTCGCCATCGCCGCCGCCGATGGCCTCGGCGGCCAGGACGCCGCTCAACAGCGCCTGCCCGATGCCCTCTCCGGTGAGCCGGTCGCAGCCGGCGGCGGCGTCGCCCACGAACAGCGTGCGGCGGCCAGTGAGCACCGCCTCGTCGATCCGGGCGGGGATGGGCCAGGCCCGATGCGGTGCCTCCGGCTCGGCGCCCTCGCCCAGCACCCGGCGGATGTGCGGCCGGTCGAGCAGGTCTCGCCAGATACCCGCCATGTCCTGGACGCGTTCGACGCGCTCACCCCGGACGATGCCGAACCCCACGTTGGCTCGGCCGCCGGGAAGGGGGAACGACCAGGCATAGCCGGGGAGCAGGTCGGGCTCGAACCACACGAACAGGTCCCGGGCGGCCCGGGCACCGACGCCCGCGAAGTACTGACGAAAGGCGTGCCACTCACCGCGGTACCCGGGCGAGGCCAGGCCCAAGTGCTTGCGGGTGGGTGACCACATGCCGTCGGCCGCCACGGCGTAGCCCGCCGTCAACCCGCCCACGCCGTCGAGCTCGACGGCCACGTGGTCGGCGTGCTCGCGCGCCCCCACACAGGCGTGTCCGTCGAGGACCTTGACCCCGGCCGTGCGGGCCTCGTCGAGCAGGGCGGCGTCTGTCTCTTATACACATCTGACGCT
>JBKPAA010000018.1:0-48542 GCA_046726215.1 Actinomycetota bacterium
GCCGACTGGGGCGTGACGACCTTCTATTGCCTGGGGGCGATGCCGGTGCTGCTGCTGAAGCAGCCGCCCGCCGAGCACGACCACGCCCATCGCCTTGTTCGCGTGGGGTGCTCCGCCATCCCCCCGCGGCTCCACCGCGACATCGAACAGCGCTGGGGGGCGCCCTGGTACGAGTTCTTCGGCATGACGGAGACAGGGCTCAACCTGGCGGTGCTCGAGGACGACCACGACGAGCTGGTCGGAACCGGGAGCCTGGGCAGCGCCATGAGCCACTGCGAGGCCAAGGTGGTGGACGACGCCGGGGGTGAGGCGCCCCGCGGGGTGCGGGGCGAGCTGGTGGTGCGCGGCCTCGGGCTCATGGACGGCTACTACGAGAATCCCGAGGCGACGGCGGCGTTCTTCGCGGCCGGCTGGGCCCACACCGGCGACATCGCGGTCCGCGACGCCGACGGCCGGTTCACGCTGCGGGGACGGATCAAGGACATGATCCGCCGCGGCGGCGAGAACATAGCCGCCGCCGAGGTCGAGTCGGTGCTGGTCAGCCACCCCGCAGTGCTCGAATGCGCCGTCCTCGCCATGCCGGACGACGACCTCGGGGAGGAGCTGCGCGCCGTGGTGGTGCCCGTCGCGGGCGCGGCGCCGTCCTCTGGGGAACTGCGGGAACACGTCGCCCAGCGGCTGGCGCGCTTCAAGGTTCCCCGGTACTGGGAGTTCCGCTCCGAGCTGCCGCACACGCCATCCGAACGCATCGCCAAGCACCGCATCGGTGACCCCGAGACCGAGCTGATCGACCTGGCGCGCAGGTGAGTGGGCCAACGGCGCGGCCCTAGGCGCCGGATTGGCTCACTGGGGTGGGAGTGAGCCCAGGCCGGCATCCGGCGCCATGACGTCGCCGAGGCCGGCCGCCAGGACCGGCTCGATCGAACGCAGGCTCAGCCAGTCAACCATCGCCACGATCGGGCGGTTGCAGGCCGGGGGGCTCAGCCCTCCGGGTAGTAGACGAACAGGTCGCCGCCGGTCTCGGTGGACGGCGAGTGGCTGGTGCCGGCGGCGCACTGGACGAAGGTGCCGGCGCCGTGGACCGAGCCCGGGCCGGTCAGGCCGTGGAACGTGCCGCGCACGACGTACACGCCCTCCGGACCGGCCTCGTGGACGTCGTCGCCCGGCCATTGGGACCCGGCGGGGAAGCTGACCAACAGGGCCCGGTGCGCACCGGGCTCGGGGCCGGCCCGGAAGAGCTGCCGCACCGAGATGCCATTGCCGACGTCAATCGGTTCGATCGCGGCCGGGTGGGCTTCGACAAAGGCATTGGGGGTCATGCACACACTGTTACCCGGGCCGTCGCCTTCAGAGAATGGGAACGACTTGGATCTCTGCTTCAGAAATACTGAAGCAATGGACCTTCGCCAGCTCTCTACCTTCCAAGCCGTCGTCGACGCCGGCAACTTTGCCCGGGCGGCGCAGCGGCTGGGCATCGGCCCGTCGACCGTTACCCTCCACATCCAGCAGCTGGAGTCGAGCCTGGGCGGGCCGGTCTTCATCCGCCGTGGGCGACGGCTCGGCCTCACCGATCTGGGCACCGCCTTGCGCCCCCACGCCGACGCCATCGCCCGCCATGTCGGGGCCATCGCCGACGAGGCCGCGGGGCTGGCGTCGGCGGCGCGGGGCACCGTGCGCATCGGCGGGATCGAGCCGCTTGCCCACCTCGACCTAATGCCGCTACTGGCTCGAGTTCGCCGCGAACGCCCGAACGTGACGCTGCTGTTGGAGGTCGGGGGCACCGCCCTGCTCGCCACCAGCGTGGCCGAGGGCCGGTTGGCGTTTGCGGTCTGCTCGGCGCCGCCTGCGGAGCTGGGCCTGGGGTTCGAGCCCCTGGTGGTCGAGCCGATCGGGCTCCTCCTGCCCGCCGGTCACGAGCTCGCCCGGGATGGGGACGTGGCGGCGGAACGGCTCGGGGGGCAACCCATCGTGCTGAGCGAGCCCGGCTGCGCCTACCGGGGCCACGTGATCGCGACCTTCCGCGACCTGGGCGTCGCCCTGGATGTCAAGGCCGAGATAGGAAGTGCGGCCGCGACGGTCGAAGCCGTCCGGGCCGGCGTGGGGATTGCCCTGTTACCCACTGCCGGCTTCGGCTCACCGCCGGCGGGGACCGTCACTCGCCGAGTCGAAGGTGTCGACCTGGGCCTGCGCGTGGGCATCGTCCGACCGCGCGCCGGCGAGCCCTACAGCGCGCTGACCAGCCAGGTTTTGGCGGCGATCCGCAAGTCGGCCCCGCGGTGGCGCTCTGGCAGTCGCGCCCTGCCGTCGACCCGCCCGCCGGTTGGGAACGTCAGCGGAGCGTCGAGCGCGCAGTTGGCGCCAGGCAGGTAGTCCGCAGAGCCAGGCCCTGGGAGTCGGACACCGCCTCCGCCGCGGTCGTGGCGGCCATGCCTCCCCGCCGGTCGGACAGGAGCCACAAGGCCACGGTGGCGTCCTCATGGACGGGCAGGCGAGGGAAGTCGTTGGGAACGCCGGCGGTGACGAGGCGCCCCAGCTCGGTCACCCCGTCACCGGACCGGTGCAGCGCGCCGGTCATGGCCTCGGCCACATCCGCTGGCAGCTCTCCACCCGTCATGAGGTCGTAGAGGGCGGCCACGACCGCGGATGGGCGGCGATCGCTGCCGCCTGGGTCCGGGGTGTCCGGTCGCCGCGCATGGGGAGCGTGGTTGGGGACGAAGCGTGGAGCCGAGCGATCCGGGACGAGGAGGTGGACGTCGGTGTGGTCGACCATCAACTCGTTGGCCCGAGGGCCGAACTCCTTCCAGGTCGGGCCGCCGTAGAACGCCGCCAGCGCCGCGGCGCGAGTCGCGGGCTGCCGGAACCGGCGAACCCACACGAAACGGGCGTCGTCCGCGGGAACCGTGAACTGGCCCACGATGTCCATGCCGAGCTGCTCCTGGGTGGCCAGGAGGTGACGCTCGAAGTGCTCGACGAACGCCTCCACCTGCCCGGGAACCAGCGCATACGAGCGAAACTCGACGAGCTGGGAAGCCGACGGCGGCACCCGTCATGAGACGAGTGGGTTCAGATGATCGGTTCAACTCGAAGCGGCGCCGCCGTCACCGGCGGCCTCGCTGGCATCGCGCTCGATGTCCTCGGTGTCCGCCTTGAGCTCCTTCGCCTGCAGCTTCTCCGCCCGGCCCATGGCCTCCTTGACCTTCGCGCCCATGTCCGAGACGGCCACGACGACAAGCCCGGCCTCACCGGCATCGAGCTGCTCGCCGAGCTCCTTGAGGTCGTCGCGGCTCATGCCCGCAGCCGCATGCCCGGCCACGGCTCCGAGCACCGCCCCGCCGCCAATGGTCGCCGCCAGGAGCCCACCGCCGAGCGCGGCGAACGGGAACAGCGCCACCACCAGACCCGTGGCCAGCCCCACGCCGGCGCCAAGCACACCACCGACCCGCGTCGGCGTCTCGTGCTTCTTGGTGATCTTGACCTTGCCGTCGGGTCGCCGCTCGACCACGGCCGCGTCGTAGGCATCGATCAGCCCGGCGTCGGTGTGCAGGTCCTTGACCAGCTCGTAGTCGGCGTTGGCGGCGGCGACGTTCGGATACACCCCGACGTACGCCATGAAGGTGTCGACGGCCACGGTTCTGCCTCCCTTTTTGGGTGCGTGGCCACGACAGTAACGACTCACCGACCGCACTTTCGTCCGCGGACCGCATCGTCGATCCTGGTCGCGTGCAGAGGGAACAGCAGACACACCGGTGGAACGCCTCCGGCCGGCGCAGCCTCTGGGGGTGGGGATTGGCCGCCGACGAACCGACCGACGACCAGCGCCGCCGACTGGCCGGGTGGCTGGCCCGGCACTTCGGCGTGGAGCCACACGTCGAGGCCGCCGCGTCGATCGACGACGTCGAGCTGCGCAAGCCTCGCGTCGTGGTTCCGGCCGGGCTCGCCGGCGTGTGCTCCACCGACCGGTGGGAGCGTGCCCGCCACACCTACGGCATGGCCTACACCGACCGGTTGCGGGCATTCCGGGGCCGGTTCGACGTTCCGCCCGATGTCATCGCTTACCCGGCGGATGAGCCCGAGCTCGAGGCCATCCTCGACTGGTGCGACACGGCCGGCCACGTGGTCGTCCCCTTCGGCGGTGGGTCGTCGGTGGTGTGGGGCGTGAACCCTCCGGCCGACGCCGCGAGCGTCGTGACCGTCGACCTGACGGCGATGGACCGGGTCCTCGAGGTCGACCTCACGTCCCGGGCCGCCCGGATCCAGGCCGGGGCCCTGGGTCCAGCCGTGGAGGACCAGCTACGCCCGCACGGCCTGACGCTGAGGCACTTCCCGCAATCGTTCCAGTGGTCGACGATCGGCGGCTGGATCGCCACGCGCTCGGGCGGCCACTACGCCACGAACCACACTCACATCGACGACTTCGTCGAGTCCGTGCGCATGCTGAGCCCCTCGGGCTGGTGGGAGTCGCGGCGGCTGCCGGGCAGTGGTGCCGGGCCGAGCCCCGATCGCCTGGTGCTGGGGAGTGAGGGCACGTTGGGGATCGTGTCCGAGGCCTGGTTGCGACTGCAGCCCCGGCCCCGGTTCCGCGCCACTGCCGGCGTGCGGTTCACCGGCTGGGAGGCGGGCTGGCGGGCGGTCCAGGCCATCGTTCAGGCGAAGTTGTGGCCGGCCAACCTCCGCATTCTCGATCCGGTCGAGGCGCAGCGTGGCGCCGGACTCGACGGCAGCACCACCCTGATGATCGTGGGGTTCGAGTCGGCCGACGTACCTCAGCGCGCCAACATCGATGCCGCCGTGACCCTCGCCCGGGACCACGGGGGCGAGATCACCGACGACGAAGTCGTCTTGACCGACGCAGAAACCCCCACCAGTCGCGGCGGCGCAGTCGCCGCGTGGCGCAACAGCTTCGTGGGCTTCGACCTCAACACCATGACGGGGCTCGGGCTGGTGACGGACACCTTCGAGACCGCGATCACATGGGACCGCTGGCCAGACTTCGACGCCGACGTGAGGACGAAGTTGGGACGGGCGCTCGACGAGGTGTGCGGCGGAGGGCTGCTCAGCTGCCGGTTCACCCACGTGTACACCGACGGACCGGCGCCGTATTACACCTTTGCCGGCATGGGGGCGCAGGGTGGCGAGGAGCACCAGTGGGCTGAGCTCAAGGAGGCCGCGTCCGAGGCCGTGGTCGCGGCCGGGGGCACGATCACCCACCACCATGCGGTCGGCCGGATGCACCGCCCGGCTTACGATCGCCAGCGGCCCGAGCTCTTCGCGGTGGCGCTGCGAGCCGCCAAACGTGCGCTCGACCCCAACGGCCTGCTCAACCCCGGAGTCCTCATCGACTGACCGGGGTGGCCGACACGGCGGACGGGTCAGCGCCGAGGCGGCGCCACGTAGGGATTCTCGGGATCTGCGCCCTGGAGCTGCCAGATCTCGTGGCCGTACGCGTCGAACACGAGGAACTGGTCGGGGCCCGGGTCCTTGGTGTCGCCCCGGTGGAGGATGTACGCGAGCTGGTCGGCACCGTCGGTCAGGTCGATGCGGAACTCGATCCCGAACACGTCCTGGCCGACGGGCCGTACCGGGCTCGTCCACTGCGACTCCGTTGCCGCGCCCGTCCACACGTGCAGGCCCCAGAAGTCGTTGAAGTCGGTGCTGGTCGGGTCGCCGTAATCCCCGGCGGGGCGGCGGTAGTGGATGGTGGCGAAGTCCTCCGCCGCCCCCCGCGACGGGTGGACCACCTGCTCGCCGGGTTGGAACCAGGCGGTCGGCGTCTCGGTGGGCGTGAACGTCGCGGGCACGATGTCCACCGTTCCACCGTTGCGGACGGTGACCGTCAGCGCTGCCGACAGGTCGGGGGGCGCCAGCGTGAACACGGCACCGTAGTCGTCGATCGCATCGGGTGGGGCATTGGTCTCGACGGGATCCCCCGCGCTGGTCGCGTCGATCGTGACGCCCGAGCAGTCCGCGCAGGCGTAGTGGACCGTGGCATGGCCCTGGGCCTCGGCCTGGGACGTGTAGATCGTCGCGTCGCCCTGCCGTAACCAGATCTCCGGGGTTGTGCCCGGGTCGAAGCTGCGATCCGGACTGTTGTCGGGGTCCTTGGTGTCGCCACGGTGGACGATGAAGTTCACGGGCCGGGTGTCGTCGGCGAGCTTGACGAATGCGAAGCGCCCGTACTCGTCCTCGCCCAGGAACGGCTTCGGCGCCGTCCAGTCCGTGGCCTCCGACACATCGATGGCGTCACCCCAGAGGTGCAGGCCCCAGAAGTCGTTGAAGTTGCCGGTGGTGTGGTCGCCGTAGTCGCCGCCGGGCCGGTTGTAGTGGATCACGGCGTACGGCGTCGCCGGTCCAGTGGTCTCCGGGAACTCCACGCCGACGTTGACCACCTGGTCGGATGCCAGGTGTCCCGAGAGGTCGTTGACGATGGCGCGGAAGGACAGCTTCGTGTCCTCGTGGCCGCGCAGGTGGCTGGCGTCGTAGAAGACCCGGTACGGGGGGTTGTCGTCGGTACCGATCGGCACGTACGTGCCGTCCCCCTCTCGCACCGCGAACGTCACCTCGGCGTAGGCATCGGAGTCGAGCTCGGCGGCGACCTCGATGCGGTCGGTGACTTGGTGGCCATCCATCGACGTGGTGCCGAGCGACACCGTGTCGCCGTGCTGGAGGCCGGTGATCGCGATGCCGGGGGCCGCCTGGCTGGCCGGTACGGGCTGCTTTGCCTGGTAGACGACCTCGCCGAGCGCGGGGACGGTCAGAGCGAGGGCCCCGTCGGCGTTGGTGGTGGCCGTCGGCGGCATGGCCGTGTTGCCCGGCAGCTTGTCGGAGATGAGCTTGTACTTCGCGCCGCCGGGCGAGTACGTGGGCACCGTCGCGGTGGCCGGGCCCTCGCTGTTGTTCAGAGCCACGACGTACTCGATGCGCTGGTCGCGGCCGATGCGCGAGAAGGCGTAGACGCCCGGGCCGTCGGAGCTGTAGCGGTGGATCTGCGCGCCCGACCGCAGTGCCGGGTGTTGGCGGGACAGCTTGGCAAGCTCCCCGATGTTCCCGTACAGCGGGTGCGACCGATCGAAGTTGTCGTCGGCGGACGTCTCGTCGGTGCCGATCAGGTCGTTGTCCGCGTAGGACGGCACGGTGTTGGCGAACATGTCCTCGCGCGCGTCCTTGTCACCGCCGTCGCCCACGAACCCCTGCTCGTCGCCGTAGTACACGACGGGCTGGCCGCGGGAGAAGAACATGAGGGCGTGCGCGAGCTGCGAGCGGGCCAGCAGTTCGGCGTCGCTGGCGCCCTGCTGGTCGACACGCTGCAGGAAGTAGCCCATGCGCCCCATGTCGTGGTTCCCGAGGAACGTCGGCTGGGCATAGGCGTTGCTGTCGGTGTCGGTGTAGTAATCGTCGAGGGCGAAGAAGTCGCGCAGGGCATCGGTGGAATTGCCCTCGGACGCAAAGCCCCGCGCCGCCACCTGGAAGCCGAAGTCGATGGTCGACGGGAGCCGGCCCCTGGTGGAGAACTCGCTCATGAACTGCGGGCCGAAGGTCTGGTCGAACACCTCGCCGAAGGCGAAGAAGCCGTCGACGCCCCGCGCGTGGGCGGCGGCGAGGATGTCGGGACCGAACTTCTGCCAAAACTCCATGTTGACGTGCTTGGTGGTGTCGATGCGGAAGCCGTCGACACCGAACTCGTCGATCCAGTGCGAGTAGATGTCGACCATCCCCTCGACCACCTCGCGGCGCTCCGTCCACAGGTCGTCGAGGCCGAAGAAGTCGCCGTAGAGCGAGTTCTCGCCCGTGAAGCTCGTGTTGCCCCGGTTGTGGTAGAGCAGCGGGTCGTTGAGCCAGGCCGGGTTCTTGGCGGCTTCCTCGCCGGGGGGCACCGTCGGCGTGTAGGGGAACGAGCCGGCGTTCACCTCGGGGAACGTGTAGTCGGGCTGGCCCGAGTAGGCGTAGTCGGAGTCGTCGAAGGGCTGGCCGTCCGCGTCGAGGTAGGGGAAGTCGCGCTTGTTGCGGTAGCCGGCGTTGCCCTCGAGCTGGATCACGTCCGCCGTGTGGTTGGTCACGATGTCCATGACCACCTTCATCCCGCGCTCGTGGGCCTCGTCGACCAGGCCGGCGAACTCGGCGTCGGTGCCCAGGTGCGGGTCGACGTGCAGGAAGTCCTCGATCCAGTAGCCGTGGTAGCCGGCCGAATGGCCGTAGAGGTCGGTGCTGTCGGGCTGGGTCGGCTTGTTTTTGAAGATCGGGCCCACCCAGATCGCGGTCACGCCGAGGCCCTGGAGGTACGGCAGCTTGCGCCGCAGGCCGGCGAGGTCGCCGCCGTGGTAATAGCCCTTGTCGCTCGGCAGGTAGCCGTGGGCGAGGACGTCCTCCTGGGTGCCGCCGGCCACGCAGGTACCCGCGAAGTCGCCGCAGTTGTTGCCGGCGTCGCCGTCGTCGAACCGGTCGGGCATGGCGAAGTACAGCAGCTGGTCGACGAACGGGTGGCGCACCGGCTCGCGCACGAGCGCGGCGTCGTCGACTGGCTCGACCGGGGTCACGTCGATCTCGAGGACGTGGCTGGCCTGGTCGTACGCGAATGTGACGATGTCGCCCGTGGCGCCCACCGTGAAGGGGATGTTCGCGCCGTCGCGGGTCCCACCGGCCCCGTAGTTCTCGTTCCACGACTCGTCGATGGCCACCTTCGCCTCGTAGGAGCCTGGCGGCAGGGACGACGTGGAGAACCGCCCGACCCCGTCGCCGTCCGCGTCCTGCAGCCACGACCGGAGGCAGCCGGGGTCCCAGTCGCTGGCGCACCCCAATTCGCTCTGGAAGCTCCCGGGTACCGTGGCGATCACCGACGTCTGGTTGTCGGTCACCCAGTGGGTGGCGTTGTCATAGAAGAATTTCACGGAGGTTGGCGCCGTCAGGCCGACCGGAATGTTGGGGCCGTCGCGCACGGCACCGGCGCCGTAGTTCTCGTCCCACGTGCCGTCGAGGGCCGCCTTGTACTCCCAGTTCCCGACCGGCAGCGGGAAGGTGGCCTGCCACACACGGTCGTCCGGGTCGAACGCCAGGTAGGTGGTGCCGCACTCGGGCTGCCAGTCACCCAGGCAGCCCAGCTCTTGCTGGAAGCTCCCGGCGATGGTGACCGTTGCCGGCTCCGCTGCCGCCGGGCTCGCCGTTTCGGCCAGCCCCAGCGTTGCGGCCGCCAGACCGAGGACTAGCACGAGTACTAGCGGTCTGCGGGCCATGCCGATACCCCCCTCACGACTGCTCCGACCGTGAGCTTAGGTGCCGGCCGGGTCGGGACGGCGGGGTGTTGGCCGCCGTCCGTCGGTCAACCCCTCGGGTAGCCCGGCCAAACCCCGTCGAACGTCACGACCGCGATGTCGCCGCCTGGATCTGCCCACGGAGCCGGTCGAGGTCGCCGACGACCCACGCAGACGTAAGCCGGCCGTTGGCGCAGCGGAAGAAGGCTGCGCCCTCGTAGTCGATCCGTGCGCCATAGCCCTGCCGGCCCAACAGCACACCGTGGTGATGACCGGTGTACCTCAGCCTCGCCGCGGCCCGGCCGGGCGCCGTCAAGAGGTCCACGATCTCGTTGTGGAAGTCGGGCACGGCGCGCCGGATCGCATCCCGGTAGGCGCGCCACCCGGCTCGCCCCTGAACCTCATCGCCCAGCGATCCGCGGAAGGCAAAGCTCTCCGCAAGGAGCCCCGCGACCACGGCGTCGTCCCACCGGTTCCAAGCGTCGCCGTAGAACCGACGCACGAGCTCGGCTTCCTCGGTGTGGTCCATGCGTCGATGATCCCCCAGCGCTCCCGCCGTTCGCCGGCCGAATTGGTGCGACTCCCCACGCTCCCGGTGCCGAACGGGCACACGAGTACGATGCGCCGACACCGGACGACCGAGAGAGGGTGAGTGGGCGTCGGACTCGGGGAACAGCTGGCGACGGGCAGCAGGTCCGCCGTGTTCGCCTGGGGACGCAATGCCGTGGCGAAGGTGCCCTTCGCAGCGACGCCCGAGGCATGGATCCACTTCGAGGCGCTCTACACGGCGGCCGTTCATGATGCCGGGGCGCCGGCACCGCGGTTCATGGGGATCGAGATGATCGATGGCCGGGCGGCCAGCATCTACGAGCGTGTGCACGGCCGCTCGATGTGGGACCACATGCTCGAGCGCCCGGCAGATGTCGCGACCCACACCCGCTCCCTCGCCGAGCTGCAGGCCCACGTGTTCACGCTCGTGCCCCCCGTGGCGCTCCCCGCCCAGCGCGACCGCCTGACCTGCAAGATCCGTGCGGCGTCCGCCCGTGTCGACCGGTCGCTGGTCGTCGCCCTGGAGCTGCTCCCGCCCACGACACCCTCGCGGCTGTGTCACGGCGATCTGCATCCTGGCAACGTCATCATGGCGAGCGACGGACCGGTGATCATCGACTGGTTCGACGCGGCACGCGGCAGCGACGTCGCCGACATCGCCAGGACATCGCTGTTGATGTCGGCACGAGCCCATGGTCCGACGGGGCCCGGGCACCTCCCGGGAGCCCAGCCCGGCATGCTCGATCGCGTCCGCCGGTCCTACCTCGACGCGATCACCGATCTGGTCGCTCCCGACCCCGACGCGGTTCGGCGCTGGGAGGCGGTGGTCGCCGTCGCCCGGGTCGCCGAAGGGATCGCCACGGACGCGCTGCTCACCATCTGGCGCGACTGGCGCTCAGCCTCACCGGTCGAGGCGGGCGCGGTGTCCTGATCATCGCTGCTCGACGACGGTCCGCAGCTCGTCGAAAAGTGCGGGAGGGGCGGCGATGACGAGGCCGTCGTTCTCGGGGCACGGCAGCTCCGTCACCGCACCGGCCTCGCGCGCGATGAGCGCTCCCGCGGCGTAGTCCCACACCTTGATGTCCCGCTCGAAGTAGCCGTCCGCCCGACCGGCGCCGACCCAGCACAGCTGGAGCGCCGCCGACCCGAAGCAGCGGATGTCGCGCGCCGCGGGAAGCAACGCCTCCACGATCTTCCCCTGGCGGGCCCGGATGTCGGCGCGGTAAGAGAACCCGGTCATCACCAGCGCGCGCGCCAGCGATTGGCATTGCGAGAGCTCGAGGGGATCGCCACCCAGCCGAGCCCCGTGTCCAACGGACGCAGAGAACGTCTCGTCCCGGAGAACGTCGACGACCGCACCGGCGACGACATCCCCGTCCAGCGCGGCGGCAACGCTCACGGCCACCACCGGGAGGGAGTAGAGGAAGTTGACGGTGCCGTCGAGTGGATCGACCACCCATTGCAGCCGCGCGGCGTCGACCCCGCCGGGCGAGAGGGTCTGCCCACCCTCCTCCCCGAGCACGCCGGCCCCAGGTGTGGCGTCGGCGAGCAGCCCCCGGATCAAGTGCTCGGCGTCGAGATCGGTCCGCGTGACGACATCTGTCGGTGACGACTTCTCACCGAGGCGGGTGGCCCTGCCGACATTGGCCCTGATGAGGGCCGCCGAGGCACGGGCGACCGACACCGCCACCGTCTCGAGCTCACGTATGTCGTGGAGGGTGGATGCGGCCGTCCCGCGCTCAGGCACGCCTGACCTCGATGTCGTGCTCGGCGAGCACGGCGAGGGCGTCGTCGTCGACGCGGGTGTCCGTCACGAGCACGTCGATCTCGTCGAGGGCCGCGTAGCTGAACATCTGATCGTTGCCGAACTTGGACTGGTCCACCATCGCGACCACCCGGCGCGAGCTCTCGATCATCGCCCGCTTCAGCAGGCTCTCGTCGCGATACGGGGTCGTGAGGCCGCGCTGGAACGACAGGCCGTCGCAGCTGACGAACAGGACGTCGACCCGCAGCGCACGAACCGCCTCCGCCGACGCCGCGTCGACCATCGCGAACGTGTTGGTCCGGACGCCACCGCCGAGCACGGTGAGCTCGGAGACGCCGCGCCGGACCAGCGTCGAGGCGGTGATCAGCGAGTTGGTCACCACGTGCACTCGGCGATCCACCGGGAATACCTCGGCGAGTCGCTGGCCGGTGGAGCCGGAGTCGATGATCACCGAGCCGTTCTCGGGAACCTCGCGGATGGCCTCGCGCCCGATGCGCAGCTTCTCCTCGGCGTTCAGCATGTCGCGTGCGTCGACCATCGGCTCGTGATGGAGGCGCTCGAAGGGAACGGCGCCGCCGTGCACTCGGCGCAGCAGCTGGCGCTCCTGGAGGTCGGACAGATCGCGGCGGATCGTCTCGGTCGTCACGTCGAAGCGGCGCGCCAGGTCCGAGACGTCGACGGAGCCGCTCCTCAGCGCGAGGACGTAGATCTCCCGTTGGCGGTGGTGCTGGAGCTTGTTGCCGCCACCACCGCTGCGCTCGGCGCCGCCCGCGCCATCGGTCGTCGTCATCGGCCTGCACCGTCCTGGATAGAGACTGCGAGCGTAGTGTCACTCCCCCATCGCCACGAGCGGGCCCACCTCGCCGAGACGCTGCCAGGCGGCGGCAAACGCGGCCCGGAACCGACCGCTGTCGCGCAGCGTCGCCGGGAACACCTCCGCGAACTCGAGAAAGCGCGCCGGCTCGTCGAGTGCCCGACTGGCGTGGTGCCGCGCCCTGTCGCCGGCGGCGTCGAAGGCCTGGCGCTCAACCGGAACGGTGGCTAGGTAACGGGCCCATCCGGCCAGCGCCAGCGCACCGTGGCCGACGGGACCGTCGTGCTCGAGCTGGAAGCTGATCGTCGGCAGCAGGAAGGTGGGAAACTTGGCGCTGCCGTCGATGCACAGGCGAGCGATCTGGTCGCGCACACCGGTGTTGGCGAAGCGCTCGAGGACCGAAGCGACATAGTCGCCGGAGGGGTAGCCCGGGATCGGAGCGAGCGACGGGACGGCCTCGTCGTTGAGCAGGTGGTGGAGATAGCTCCGCACGTCCGGGAGCGCCATGGCCTCGTCGACGTACGTGACGCCCGCCAGGGCGGCGAGGTACGCCATGCTCGAGTGGCCCGCGTTCAGCAACCGCAGCTTGTAGATCTCCCAGTCGTGCACGCGATCGGTGAACAGCACCCCGACCTCCTCCCAGCGCGGGCGGCCGTTCGCGAACTCGTCCTCGATGACCCATTGGCGGAACGGTTCGGCGACCACCGGCCAGCGGTCCTCGATGCCGACCGCGTCGACGAGCCACGCCCGATCGTCCTCCGAGGTGGCCGGCGTGATGCGATCGACCATCGAGTTCGGAAAGGCGCAGTGCCGCTCGGTCCAGTGGGCCAGTGACGCGCTGCGCCGCCGGGCGGCGACGAGCGTGGACCGCCGGGCGGCGTCTCCGTTACCGGGTAGGTTGTCGCAACTCACGATCGTGAGCGGGGGATGACCTTGCGCCCGCCGTAGCTCCAGGCCCATGGCGATGACGTCGAAGGTCGTCGGCGGGGATGATGCGGCGCCGGCGCCTCCATCGCCGTACCCGGCCTCGGTGATCGTGAGCGATAGGATGGCCACCCCCGGATCGGCCGCCAGCTTCGCGGCGTCGGCCGGGCGGTCGAAGGCCAGCCGGTAGTCGACGATGCTGCCGACGATCTGGGCGCGGGCTTCGCCGCCGCCGCGCTCGACGAGGGTGTACAGGTGATCCTGCGGCGCCAGGGCCTCCGCCATGCGCCCGTCCTGGCGCAGGAGCCCCAGGCCACGGATGCCCCAGTCGCTCCCCGTCTCCGCCAGCTCGTGGGTGTAGAGCGCGAGGTGCGCCCGATGAAAGCCACCGACGCCCACGTGCAGGATGCGCGGCTCGAGGCGCCGACGGTCGTAGGTCGGCACCGGGACGCCCCGCGCGGCGATGTCCGGCAAGGTCCTGTCGCACAGCGCGATGGGGGGAGGCCGGCCGTTACCCCTCACACCAGCACGATAAGCACAGAGATATCAACATGACAAGCGTGGATTCATGTTGATATAGCCTTGCAAAACCACACAAAACCAATACATAATGCGATTGTCGTGGGTCGCATCCGACAGACCCCGCAGTTGAAGGGGGGACACCGCCATGACACCGACCTTGCAGTTGGGCTGGCGCCACCACAGCCGCCGCGTCCTGCCCGTCCTCGCCGTTGCCGCCATCGGCCTGGCGGCGGTGGCCTGCGGCGACGACGATGACAGCGCCGAGCCGAGCGGGGCCGGCGGGTCCGAGTCTGGTGAGGGCGGCGAGATCACGGTCGCGATCGTTGGCAACCCCCAGATGGAGGACATCTCTGCTCTGACTCCCGAACTGTTCACCACCGAGACCGGCATCAAGGTGAACTATTCGGTGCTCGAGGAGGGGACGCTGCGCGAGGTCGTCACCCGCGACGTCGGGGGCGGCGGTCAACAGTTCGACGTCGTCATGATCGGCATGTACGAGGCGCCGCAGTTCGGCGCCAACGGCTGGCTCACCGACCTCACGCCCTACGCCGAGGACGACGACACGTACCAGCTCGACGACCTGATCCCCACTGTCCGGGACGGTCTGTCGGTCGAGGGGAAGATGTACGCGTCGCCGTTCTACGCCGAGTCGTCGTTCCTCATGTACCGCAAGGACGTGCTCGAGGCCGCCGGGATCACCATGCCCGACAACCCCACCTGGGACCAGGTTGCGGAGATCGCCCGCACCGTCAACACCGACGACATGGCCGGCATCTGCCTGCGGGGCAAGCCGGGCTGGGGTGACCTTGGGGCGTCGTTCACCACCGTGCTCAACACGTTCGGTGGCACGTGGTGGACCGCCAACGAGGACGGCAGCGTCGGCGAGGCCCAGGTCGACCAGCCCGAGTTCAAGCAGGCGCTCCAGTTCTACAACGGCCTCATCCAGGACGCCGGCGAGGACGACGCCGCCAACGCCTCGTTCAACGAGTGCCTCGCCCAGTATCAGGACGGCAAGGTCGCCATGTGGTACGACGCGACCGTGGCGGCCGGCACGCTCGAGGCCGACGACAGCCCGGTCAAGGGCAAGAACGGGTACGTCACGGCTCCCGTGAAGGAGACCGATGCGTCCGGTTGGCTGTGGAGCTGGGCGCTCGCCATCCCCCAGAACTCGCCCGATCCCGACACGGCGTGGAAGTACATCTCCTGGGCGACCGGCCCCGACTACATCAAGGAGGCCGGCACAGAGGTCCCCGGTGGCTGGGCGGCGATCCCGCCGGGCACCAGGGCCTCCACGTACGAGATCCCGGAGTACCAAGAGGCCGCCGGTGCGTTCGCCGACGCCACCCTGGAGGCGATGGAGGCGGCCCCGATCGACAACCCTGGCACGACGCCGAGGCCTGGGGTGCCGGGCGTGCAGTACGTCGGGATCCCGGAGTTCCAGGACGTCGGCAACCGCTGCACCGAGGAGTTCTCCGGCGTCATCGCCGGGCGGATCGACATCGACGCGGCCTTGGGTGCGTGCCAGGACATCGCGTCCCAGGTCGGAGGCTGATCAACTGAACGCCGTGCAGCTGGACACTGTGCGGCAGGAGCCGGGCGCGGCACTGGGGACCGCGCCCAAGCACGACGGGCTCCGCCGGCCGTGGCGGCAGCGACTCCCGCTGTTGCCGGCGCTGGTCTTCACCGTGCTGCTCACGCAGGTCCCGTTCGCAATGAACATCTGGTACAGCCTGACGGACTGGACCATCGTGCCGCCGACGCCGCGGAAGTACATCGGGCTCGACAACTACCGCGACCTCCCCGACGACCAGTTCTTCCGCGACGCCGCCCGGGTGAGCGTGGTGATGACGGTCTCGGCCGTACTCATCTCGCTCGTGTTGGGAACGCTGTTGGCCGTCTTGCTCGACCGCAAGTTTCTCGGTCGGGGCATTGCGCGCACGCTGCTGATCACGCCGTTCCTGATCATGCCGGTCGTGGCCGGTCTGATCTGGAAGAACCAGATGTTCAGCGGTCTCTATGGCGTCCTGAACTGGGCGACCGCACGCGTCGGCATCGACTCGATCGAATTCGTGTCGCGCTACCCGCTGGAGTCGATCGTCGTCGTGCTCGTGTGGCAGTGGACGCCGTTCATGATGCTGATCATGCTGGCCGGCCTCCAGAGCCAGCCCTCCGAGGTCCTGGAGGCGGCCAAGGTCGACGGCGCCAGCGCGTTCGGGACGTTCCGCCAGCTCACGCTGCCCCATCTCCGGCCGTACATGGAGCTGGGCACGCTCCTCGGCACGATCTACCTGATCCAGGTGTTCGACCACGTGGCGGTCATGACCGGGGGTGGCCCGGATTCGACGAACATCCCGTACTTCGTCTACCAGCGCTCGATCGGTGGCGGCTGGGAGTTCGGCAAGGCTTCCGCCTACAGCATCGTGGTGGTGATCGTGTCCATCGTGGTTGCCACCATCGCCCTGCGCGTGTTGTCCCGCCTGCTGCGAGGCGAGGAGATCGCCTGATGGCCGGTTCGGCAGGCGCGCGGCTCGGCGTCGGAGAGCGCCGGTCGGTGAACGCCCTGCTGGGGGCCGTGGCCTGGCTCGCCACCCTGCTGTTCTTCTTCCCCGTGTTCTGGATGGTCCTCAGCTCGTTCAAGGAGGAGCAGGACGCCAACACCAGCCCCAAGCTGCTGTTCAGCCCGACGCTCGATCGCTACCACGACGTCACCAGCACCTCCTCGGGCTTGCTGTCGTTCCGCGAGGCATTCTTCAACTCGTTCTGGGTCGTCACGGTCAGCACCGTGGTCGTGCTGTTGCTGGCGATCCCGGCGGCCTACGCCCTCGCCATCAGGCCCGTGCCGAAGTGGCGGGACGTCCTGTTCTTCTTCATCTCCACCAAGTTCCTCCCGGTGGTGGCGGCCATCCTGCCCCTGTGGATCCTGGCGAGGAACCTCGACCTGCTGAACACCCGGCTCGTCCTCATGATCCTCTACACCGGGATGAACCTCCCCCTCGCGGTGTGGATGCTGTGGTCGTTCTTCCGGGAGATCCCCCGCGAGCTGGTCGAGGCCGCAGAGATCGACGGTGCCGGTCTGAGGGGTCAGCTCACCTCGGTGATCCTCCCCATCGCCCTCCCGGGCCTGGCGGCCACGGCGTTGCTCTGCGTGATCTTCGCCTGGAACGAGTACTTCTACGCCGTGCAGCTCAACCCGGCGAGCGGCTCGACGATCCCGATCTGGGTCACGACCAACATCAGCACCCGGGGTAACTTCCTGGCCAAGCTCTCGGCGGCGTCGGTCCTCGCCTGCGTGCCGGTGGTCCTGGCCGGTTGGCTGGCGCAGAAGCGCATGATCCGTGGCCTCTCCATGGGCGCGATCAAGTAGGAGGCAACGTGGCATCGGTCCAGTTCGCGGCGGCGACTCGGCTCTACCCCGGGACCCACCAGCCGGCCGTGTCGCACCTGGATCTGCAGGTCCACGACGGCGAGCTGATGGTGCTCGTCGGGCCCTCGGGCTCGGGCAAGTCCACCGCGCTGCGCCTGCTGGCCGGCCTCGAGCCCCTGGACGAGGGGGCGGTCTTCATCGGCGACCGCGACGTGAGCGACGTCCGGCCCCGCGACCGGGACATCGCGATGGTCTTCCAGAACTACGCCCTGTACCCCCAGCTGACGGTGGCCGAGAACATGGGCTTCGCCCTCAAGCAGCACAAGGTTCCCAAGGAGGAGCGCACGGCGAGGGTGCGCGAGGTCGCGCGGGTGCTCGACCTCGAGCCGTTCCTCGATCGCAAGCCGAAGCAGCTCTCGGGCGGCCAGCGCCAGCGGGTGGCCATGGGCCGGGCGATCGTCCGCAAACCGCAGGTGTACCTGATGGACGAGCCCCTCTCGAACCTCGACGCCAAGCTGCGGGTGCAGACCCGGGCCGAGCTGGCCGAGCTCCAGGCCCGGCTGGCCGTGACGACCGTGTACGTCACCCATGACCAGGTCGAGGCCATGACCATGGGCCACCGCGTCGCCGTCCTGCGCGACGGGCTGCTCCAGCAGTGCGACACACCGCACGCCCTGTACCACGAGCCGACGAACTTGTTCGTGGCCGGCTTCATCGGGTCGCCGGCGATGAACCTGTTCGCATGCGCGTCCGACCTACCGGTCCGCGTCGGTGACTGCCCGCTCGACCTCGATGCCGACATGACATCGCGTCTGGGCGCCTTCGGCGGCGATCGCGTCGTCGTGGGTTTCCGTCCCGAGGCCGTGCGCGTCGGGGAGGGTCCGCTGGCTGCGCACATCCGGACCGTCGAGGATCTCGGCTCCGAGGCATTCGTCCACGTCGCCTTCGACCACGACGGCGAAACGGTGGCTGCGGTGTCGAAGATGCCGGCACCGTTCAAGGGCAAGACGGGCGACAACATCGACGTCCGGCTCGCCGGAACGGTGCACGTGTTCGATCCCGCCGGACCGCGGATCGCCACCGGGCCCGGTCGCTTCGCACCGCCAGCCTGACTCCATGGACGACGAGCGGCCGATCGCGCTGGTCACCGGCGCCGCCGGCGACATCGGCCGGGCGGCGGCGCGCCACCTCGCCCAGCAGGGATGGTCACTGGCCATGGTCGACCACCCCAGCATGGTCGGGGCGCTGGACGACACCCGGGAGCAGTGCACGGCGTTGGGAGCGCCGGCATGGAGCGACGTGTTCGACGTCACCGACGCCGCCGGGGTCGAGCGTTCCCTGGACGCCTGCCGCGATGCGCTCGGCGTGCCGACGGCGCTGTTCAACAACGCCGGCTACCAGGGCGCGTTCGAGCGGATCGATCGATACCCCCACCTCGATGCTCGGCGCGTGTTCGAGGTCAACGTGCTCGGCGCGTTCACGGTGCTCTCGGCGGTGAGCGCGGCGATGGTGGCGGCTGGGGTGGCCGGGTCGATCGTGTCGTCGGCGTCGATGGCCGGCGTCACCGGCGCCCCCAACATGTCGGCATACTCCGCGTCGAAGGCGGCCATCATCGGGCTGACCAAGAGCGCGGCCAAGGACCTCGCTCCCTTCGGCATCCGGGTGAACGCCGTGTCGCCGGCCTTCATCGGACCGGGGCGCATGTGGGAGAACCAGGTGGCATCGCAGGCCGCTGCCCGCAGCCCGTACTACGCGGACGACCCATCCGAGGTGGCCCGCCAGATGATCAGCATGGTGCCGCTCGGCCGCTACGGCTCCCCGGACGAGGTCGCGCGTGTCGTGGCTTTCCTGTTTTCCGACGACGCGTCCTACATCACCGGCATCAACGTCGAGATCTCGGGTGGCTCCGTCTAGTGGGGCCGCGGCCCCGATCGGGTCCGTTGTGATCAACGTCGTCGGCGAGGCCCTGGTCGACCTCGTGGTGGGAGCCGATGGCACCATCACGGCCACGCCGGGGGGTGCACCGTTCAACGTGGCGCGAGCCTGTTCCCGCCTCGGCGCACCGGTAGGCCTCGTCGCCGCCATCTCGACCGACCGCTTCGGCCGGCGCCTGATGGCCGACCTGAACGCCGACGGTGTGCACGCCGAGCAGGTTCAGCGCACCGACAGCCCCACCACCCTGGCCGTGGCGGAGCTGGACGCCGCCGGAGCCGCCACGTACCACTTCTACCTCCAGGGAACGAGCGCCGTCGCCCTGGCGCCGGTGCCGCTGCCGATGGGCACCCGGGCCGTGGTGGCCGGCGGGCTGGGCCTGGCGGTCGAGCCGATGGCAACCGCCGTCGAGCGCATGGTCCTCGACGCCGGCGACGACGTGCTCGTGCTCCTCGACCTCAACTGCCGCCCCAGCGCCGTCGGCGACCGCGACTCGTACCTCGGGCGCCTCCGGCGAATGCTCGTCCGGGCCGATGTCGTCAAGGCGAGCATCGAAGACCTCCGCTACGTCGACCTGGCGAATTCGCCGACGGCGGTCGCGGCCCGTCTGGTTGCCGGGCGCACCCGGGCGGTCCTGCTGACGGCCGGCGCGGCGGCCACGACCGTCGTGACGTCCACCGACACGTGCGCCATGCCGGTCGTCGACACCCCGGTCGTGGACACGATCGGCGCCGGCGACAGCTTCACGGCAGCGTTCCTCACGTGGTGGATGGCGTGCGGCCGGGCCGTCGAGGGCCTTGCCGACGTCGAGGCCCTCGCGCCCGCGGTGGACGCGGCCCACCGGGCGGCCGCCGTCACCGTCGGGCGGAGGGGCGCCGATCCACCGCACCGGAGCGAGCTGCCGCCCGGCTGGCGCCCCGGCTGAGCGGCGTCACCGACAGCACGGGCGGCGCCAGCCGCCTGCGACCTCCCGGGCCTGGCATGGCCGGGCTACTGCGTCCCCCGCCAGCCGTAGGCGAGCACGATGCCCATGACGTCCTGGTGGGGGGTGGAGTTGTCGTAGCGGGAGGTCACCGTGAACGTCTGGCCGGCGCCGATCTGCTCGTGGGTGGGGCAGGTCGAGATCGAGCCGGGCGCGTCAAGCGGATGTTGGTGCTCGTAGTGAGCCACCATCTTGCACTCCAGGCCGTCGGCGTCATCCCGGATGGCGATGTCGATGCCACCGCCGTGGAGGTGCCCGCCGGCGGTGACCAGGTACCCGCTCCAGGGGGCCGACCAGGTGCGGCTGCGCACGTGAACGGAGCCGGCGCCGCCGTCACCCGGAACGTCGTAGACCGAGTTGCCGCAGCCGGTCACGTCCAGGAAGAACGGCGTAACACCACGGGTGTTCTGGGGGGTGGCGCCGGGTTGGTAGCCGACCGTGTACTGGATGTACACCTGGGTCACAGGCTGCGGTAGTCACGACGATGAGTACCGCCGCGCCCGCGGCGATGGCCAGCCTGGTCGGTGGGCTCAGTCGCATGGTTACCCCCTCGGCATCGAACCACGCTTCCGCCCGCCCACCCGGGTGACCACGACGCCGCTGCGCCCCGGTCCGAGTGCCACAGTTCGCACCGCACGGTAGATGAACAGCGCCGCCCACGCCCTCGAGAGACGGGTGACGGCCCAAGTGCCGGGATCACGGCCGACGAGGACTTCTGCCCTGACGGGCCACGCACAACGACTCAGATCCAGGACCACCGGCGCCGGCGAGCCACCATCGATGGCATGACCGACCGAGTCCAGGTTGCTTCATGGCGCCTTTCAGGAGCCTTTGTGGCTGGTGTTGTTCGATCGGGGCATGGAAACGCAACACGTCGCTCGCAGACCCGATCGTGGTGAGCGGTCACCGATCACCGACGCTCGGGAGATCCCGGTCCACGGTCCGCCGCTGCCTCGGCACGCCCGGGTCGCCTTCCGTCCCCGGCCCCGGCCGCCGCCTCGCCCAATGGGCGGGTGGCGCCAGGGGTGCGGGCCGCCCTCGACGTAGAGGTCGCAGGGCTCGCTCCGACCTATAGATGAAGGCAGCCGAACCGTGGAGGCAATCATGGACGGTCGACGTCGCGTCGGGGCGCTCGAGTCGAGGCGATGAACATGTCCAGGACGATCCTGGACATCTCGATGTCCGTCGACGGGTTCATCTCGGGGCCGAACCGGTCCCTCGACCGACCGTTGGGCGAGGGCGGGCTCGACAGGTGGGCCCGACAGGTGGAGAGCTTCCGTGTGGCGCATGCGCATACCGGGGCCGCCGTGTTCGGCAGACGCATGTTCAGCGGTGGCGAGGGGGCTTGGCAGGACGATCCCAACGCCGACGGCTGGTGGGGGGGCGACCCTCCCTTCCGCTACCCCGTGTTCGTCGTCACCCACCATGTCCGGGTGCCGGTGAGCAGGGGTGCGACCACCTTCACCTTCGTCACGGACGGCATCGAGTCAGCCCTCGAACAGGCACAGGCGGCCGCCGGGGAGCGGGACGTCGCGGTGGGCGGCGGGGCCAGCATTGCCCGGCAGTTCCTCGACGCGGGCCTGGTGGACGAGCTCCGGCTCCATATCCTGCCCGTCCTCCTCGGCAGTGGCCTGCGGCTATTCGAGAACCACCTCGCCGAAGCACCGAGGACGCTCGAACGCATCCGGATGGTCTCGTCGCCCGGCGGGGTCAACCACGTGAATTATCGGGTGGCGGGCTGAACCAGGCCTCAGGCCCAGACCTTTCGAGCCACCTCCGCCACGAGGCGAAGCTTTGACCGCTCTTGGTCGATCGTGAGTGCGTTGCCGAGCACCGACGTGGCGAACCCGCACTGCGGCGAGACGGCGAGTCGCTCGAGGGGAACGTATCGGCTCGCTGCCTCGATCCTTCTCGCCAGGTCATCGGCCGACTCGAGACGGGCCCGTTTCGTGGTCACCAGGCCGAGGACCACCCACCGGTCGTCGGGCACGCGCGTCAGCGGCTCGAAGCCCCCCGAGCGCCGATCGTCATACTCGAGCAGCAGGCGACCAGCATGGATGCCCCCGAAGATCTGCTCCGCTACGGCGTCGTAGCCACCCTCGACCAGCCAACGGCTCGCCTGGTTCCCGCGGCAGAGGTGGAACCCGAAGGTCACGCCCGGACGATCACCGATGACCCGGTTGTCGAGCTCCAGGCCAAGCTCGAGCCACCGCTCGGTCGGCCAGCCGCGGCTCGCATAGAAGTCCCGGTAGCGGGGATCGAGCACCATCGTGTAGTGCGGGGCATCGAGCTGGAGATAGGTGGCGCCCATGCCCTCCAGCTCGTCGGCCTCCGCCCTGATGATCTCCGCCACGTCGGCGAGAAAGTCCTCGAGGGTCCGGTACTCGGGCGGCGCGCGCTCGGGATCCCAGAAGTTCGCGAACAGGCTGGGACTGGGGAGGGTGACCTTCAGCACCCGATCGGTGCGCCCACGCGCGTAGGCGAACTCCTCGGCGCCCAGCGATCGACGGCGTCGCAGCTTCCCGATGACGGCCAGCTCGGGACGCTCGAGCCGGAGCTCGCCGACCTGCTCGTCGCCATGCCAGTCACCCCACAGGAAGGCGTCGAGATCCCAGTCCGAGAACCCCTCGACGGCCGCGGGCACCTGGCTCTGGAACGACATGCGGCGCATCTCGCCGTCGGTCACGACCTCGACGCCCGTCTCCTCCTGCAGGCGTAGGGCTTCATCGACGGCGTCGTCCTCGATGGCCTTGAGCTCGGCAATGGTGAGCCCGCCATCGGCGAAGCGCTGGCGCGCCGCGAGGAGGCGCGGCGGACGGAGCAGGCTGCCGACCACGTCGCTGCGGGCTGCGACCACGAGCACCATGCTAGGGGACCGGGATCTCGAGGCTTGTGGCGTCGATGCGACGCAACGCATGCTCGGTTCCGTGGCGGTCCTGCGCGCCGGCGTGAGTCTCGGGCTGACCGGCCGCTACACCGTGCAGTCGGCCCAGGTGCGCGCCGGGCTCGACCTGTGGGCCGCCGACCAGCGCGTCGAGCTGGTCGTCATCGATGACCGGGGCTCACCGAGCCGAGCGACGGCCGCGTACGAGGCCCTGCTGGCCGACGGGATCGAGATCCTGCTGGGCCCCTACGGCAGCGGGACGGTGCGGCGCGTCGCCCCCGTCGTCTGCGGGTCGGGGCGGCTGCTGTGGAACCACGGGGGCGCGGCCGACGACCTCGCCTCGCCGCTGCTCGCCACCGTCGTCGCCCCGGCGTCGACCTACCTGGCCGGCCTGCTGGCGCTGGCCAGGAACGCCGGGCTCGGCGACGTGCTCGTAGCCGCCGGCAGGGGTCGGTTTGCTGAGCAGGTGGCCAGCGGCGGTCGACGGGCCGCCGAAAGTCTGGGTTTGCGCACGCGACGTGGCGCGGCGGGTGACGTGACGGCCCTGGTGGAAAGGATGACCTCGGCTGGGTTGCCGCCCCTCGCCAAGTCGGCCCTGATGGTCGCCGGGACGTTCGAGGAGGACCTGGCCGTCGTGCGGGGGCTACGGGAGGCACGCGTGGAGGTCGGGCTCTTGGGCTGTGTGGCCGCCGGCATCGACGAGTTCGGCCGCCGGCTCGGCCGGTTGGCGGACGGGGTCGTGGGCCCGGCGCAGTGGTGGTGCCGCGACCACCCCGTCGACGTGGGGCCGCCGGGCCCGGAGTTCGTCCACCGCTTCGAGGAGCGCTTCGGCCGCCCGCCTGACTACCTGGCCGCCCAGGCGGCGGCCGCGGGCTACCTGGCCGTCGACGCGGCGGCGCGGGGCTACGGTGCCGACGAGGTCCGGGAGTGGCGGGCAGAGACCTTGCTGGGCCCGTTCCGCCTGGACAGCTCCTGGAGGCAGGCGGGGTACCTCCCGGTTGCCGTGCAATGGCGGCGAGGCAAGCGCGTCCTCGCCACCGAACCGAGTCAGTGAACGCCGACGATCCTGGGCTCGGTAGGCTCGACGCGGCCGAGAAGAGGGCGTTCGGACGACCGAAACCCACCTCACGGCGCCGGTGTACGGCCCGGCAGGCCGACCAGCGGTGATCGGCCCCCGGAGGGGAGGCATCGATGACCTGGGTAATCACCCGCTTGTGTCGGGACTGCCTCGACACCTCGTGCGTCGAAGTTTGCCCCGTCGACTGCATCTACGAGTACGTCGGACCAGCGTCCGACAAGTTCCCGAACCAGCTCTACATCGACCCCGAGGAGTGCATCGACTGCCAGGCATGCGAGCCCGTCTGCCCCTGGGAGGCGCCATTGTGCGACACCGACGTGCCCGCAGTGCTCCGGGCCGACATCGCTCTGAACGCGTCCATCGTCGAGTGCAAGGACAGGTTCCGAGTGCCTCGGCACACCGACAAGCCCCAGCCCACGACGACCGATGTGGCCGCCAACAAGGGCAAGTGGGGATGGACCGGCTGAAGCTACGCCGGACCTCCGGTTGGCAGGTGCGTGCGGTCCCGTGTTGACGTCAATTGCCGAGCAGCTCGGCGATCATCGTGGCCGCCGGCGGGTCCTCCCGGTGGCTGACAAGCAACCGGGCCGCGGAGTCGTCGATACCGCGCTGGACGAGCCGCGCCCGCAGCTCGTCGTCAGAGAGCTCGGACCACCAGGTGCTCACGGCTGGCCCCGGTACGGCGTTGCCCACTCCACCTCGGGCACGAGCTCAGGCTAGGCCCAACCCTTGTCGGCCCTGCCGATCAGGGAAAGACTGAGTTCGGGCCGCGCCAATGGCGCGGCCGATGAAGGGGGGAAACATGCGGAAGCTGTTCGCTGTCCTGGTGTTCGGCGTGACCGTGCTGGCACTCGCGGCCCCGGTCGACGCCGGCGACCAAGACTTCGTCGCCCACCTGAGCGCTAGCGACGAGGTGCCGTCGAACGAGTCGTTTGCGCAGGGACAAGCCATCTTCCACCTGAGTGCGGACGGCACACAGCTCGACTACAAGCTGATCGCCGCCAACATCGACAACGTGGTGTTCGCGCACATCCACCTCGCGCCCGCCGGCGTGAACGGACCCGTGGTCGCCTTCCTGTTCGGGCCCGCCGCCGCGGGAGGCGGACGGTTCTCCGGCGTGCTCGCCCAAGGCACCATCACCGCAGACGACCTCATCGGCCCGCTGGCCGGCCAGCCGCTCACCGCCCTCGTGGATGCCATGCTGGCGGGCAACACCTACGCCAACGTGCACACCGACGATGGCGTCGCTCCCGGCGGGACCGGCCCGGGGGACCTGCCCGCCGGCGAGGTCCGCGGTCAGATCCGCTGACATGAGGTGACGCAGAACCGCCGCCGAGCTCGCCATTGGCTACACCTGTTCCGCGGTGTATCGGCTGTCAGCCGAGCGCGGACGCCAGCCCAAGCGCCGCTCGGCGGCGTAGCTTCCTGACCGCGCCGGCGTACCCGACAACGATGACTGCCGCGATGAGCGCCCGCGCGACGGGCGCGAGCGTGCCGGGGTAGATGACGCCCTCGATGTAGTGGTCGACGAACCCGCCGCGGTAGCCCTGTTCACCAGCGCGCCGGCGCAGCTCCTTCTCGAGCGGCGTGAGCGGACACGTGAATCCGATGGTGATGATGGCGGTGCCCCAGGCGACCGCAGGCAGGTGCAATCGCATCATCCACGGCCAGCGCCACACGAGCAGGCCGCCCACGGCGACGAACAGGATGAACGCGAGGTGGATGACCACCACAAGGTCGGCAAGCAGCCGAAAGACCATCGCGCCCTACTTCCAGGTGCACGCTAGCGGAGCCGGGGAGCGGACAGGCGGCGGTCGGCTCAGGTGCGATGCCGGTGGCTAAGGCTGGTCGCTTTCAGGCAGCCTGGGCGGCGTTGAGGCGTCGATCAGCCTTGGTTGGAGCCCTTGCGCCGCCGGATCTTCCGCCCCAGCCAGACGATCGGGTCGTAGCGGACATCGACCACCCGCTCCTTGAGCGGGATGATGGCGTTGTCGGTGATGCGGATCCGCTCGGGACACACCTCGGTGCAGCACTTGGTGATGTTGCACATCCCGAGGCCGGCGCGGGCTTGGAGCAGCTCACGCCGGTCGTTGGTGTCGAGCGGATGCATCTCGAGCTCGGCATAGCGGATGAACATCCGCGGGCCGGCGAACGCATCCTTGTTCTCCTCGTGATCCCGGATCACGTGGCAGACGTTCTGGCAGAGGAAGCACTCGATGCAGCGGTGGAACTCCTGGACGCGAGCGATGTCGGCCTGCAGCATCCGGTAGGTGCCGTCGGGTTCCTTCGGGCCCGGCGTGAACGGCGGCACCTGCTTGGCCCTCCGGTAGTTGAACGACACGTCCGTTACGAGGTCGCGGATCACCGGAAACGTGCTCATCGGCGCCACGATCACCGGCTCGCCCGGCGGGAACAGGTTCATCCGGGTCATGCATGTCAGCCGGGGCAGACCGTTGATCTCGGCGCTACAGGATCCGCACCGGCCCGCCTTGCAGTTCCAGCGCAAGGCAAGATCGCCAGCCTGCTCGGCCTGGACCCGATGGAGAACGTCGAGCACGACCTCCCCCTCCTCGGCCACGACCTCGTAGTCTCGGAACTCCCCGCCGCTGGCATCCCCGCGCCAGACGCGCATGATGATGGTGGCGGGCATCAGGCGTCCTCGAGGAGGGCCCGGAGCTCGTCGGGCATCGGCGGGAGCGGCTCTCGGGTGAGCGCGAGCTCACCGTGGCGCTGCCGCACCACGACGTTGACCTTGCCGAGGTCCGGGTCGCTGTCCGGGTAGTCCTCGCGGGTCTGGGCGCCGCGACTCTCCGTCCGCTCGAGGGCCGCCCTGGCGATGCATTCGGACACCGCAAGAAGGGGCTCGAGGTCGAGCGCGAGATGCCAGCCGGGGTTGTATTGCCGGTGCCCCTCGACCCGCACCCGCCTGGCCCGCTCCCGCAGCACGGCCAGCTCATCGGAGGCCTTGGTGAGCTCGTCCGCGGTCCGAATGATGCCGACCAACGTCTGCATACACTCTTGGAGATCCTGCTGGATGGCGTAGGGGTTCTCAGTCCCCGTCGGCTCGAACGGCCGGAGCGCCCCCCGGACCAGCTCCTCGGCCTCGTTCGTGTTCACCTCGGGGGGCATCGCCGTAGGCCGCCCTGCGTACTCGGCCGCAGCCCGCCCGGCCCGCTGGCCGAACACCAGCAGGTCGGACAGCGAGTTGCCGCCCAGGCGGTTGGCGCCATGCATGCCACCGGCGACCTCGCCGGCGGCGAACAGACCCGGCACGGTTGAGGCCTGTGTTTCGGCGTCGACCCGCACGCCACCCATCATGTAGTGGCAGGTGGGGCCCACCTCCATCGGCTCCTTGGTGATATCGACGTCGGCCAGCTCGAGGAACTGGTGGTACATCCCCGGCAGGCGGCGCGTGATGTACTCCGAGTCCCGCCGGGTGGCGATGTCGAGATACACCCCACCGTGGGGGCTGCCTCGACCCTCCTTGATCTCGGTGTTGATGGCCCGCGCCACCTCATCGCGAGGCAGGAGGTCAGGCGTGCGCCGAGCGCTCCTGTCGGTGTACCACCGGTCTGCTTCCTCCTCGGACTCGGCGGTCTCGGCCAGGAACATCTCGGGGATGTAGCGGAACATGAACCGCTCACGGTCCGCGTTGCGGAGCACTCCGCCGTCGCCTCTCACGCCCTCGGTGACGAGGATGCCGCGCACCGACGGGGGCCACACCATGCCGGTCGGGTGGAACTGCACGAACTCCATGTCGATGAGGTCGGCGCCGGCCCAGAGGGCCAACGCGTGACCGTCACCGGTGTACTCCCAGGAGTTCGATGTCACCTTGTAGGCCTTGCCGATGCCACCCGTGGCGAGAACGATCGCCGGGGCACGGAAAACGACGAAGCGGCCCGACTCCCGCCGGTACCCCAGGGCGCCCGCGATGCGATCCCCATCCGTCAGGAGCCGCGTGACCGTGCACTCCATGAACACGTCGATCCCGGCCTGGACGGCCCGGTGTTGGAGGGTGCGGATCATCTCGAGCCCGGTGCGATCGCCCACGTGGGCCAGCCGGGCATAGCGGTGACCGCCGAAGTCGCGCTGGAGGATGCGGCCGTCCTCAGTACGGTCGAACAGAGCGCCCCACGCCTCGAGCTCGAGCACCCGCTCGGGGGCCTCCTGAGCGTGGATCTGTGCCATGCGCCAGTGGCCGAGCATCTTGCCGCCCCGCATCGTGTCCCGGAAGTGGACCCGCCAGTTGTCCTCCGGGTAGACGTTGGCCAGGGCGGCGGCGATGCCGCCCTCGGCCATCACGGTGTGCGCCTTGCCGAGGAGCGACTTGCACACCAGCGCCGTCCTCGCTCCCTCGGCGGAGGCCTCGATGGCGGCCCGGAGCCCGGCCCCGCCTGCCCCGACGACAACCACGTCGAAGGGATGCGTCTCGTAGTCGGCCATCAGAAGAACCTCGGATCGCTGATCGTGCCGGTGGCGACGAGGCGGACATACAGGTCGGTGAGGGCGACACCGGTGAGGCTCACCCAAGCGATCGGCATGTGGCGGGCGTTCAGGGACGAGACGAGCCGCCACAACCGATAGCGGCGGGGAGACCCCGAGAACACGTCGACGTGGCCGCCGCACAGATGGCGGCACGAATGGCAGGACAGGGTGTATGCGCCCAACAGCACCGCGTTGGCCAGCAGGATCAGCGTCCCCAGGCCCATTCCGAGTCCGTCAGGAAAGTCAAACGCCCTCAGCCCATCCCAGAAGAGGATGATGGGGAACGGAATGGTCAGGTAGAAGAAATACCGGTGAACGTTCTGGAGGATGCCGGGAAACCGGGACTCACCGCTGTAGCGGGGTCGTGCGTCTCTGACGGCGCAGGCCGGCGGGGACCAGAGGAAGGCGCGGTAATAGGCCTTCCGGTAGTAGTAGCAGGTGAGGCGAAAGCCCAACGGAATGGGAAGGATCAACAGGGCGGGTGAGAGGTTCCACCAGTCGCCCACGAGGTCCCAGGTGGCGTGCTGGCAGTTGGCCGCCAGGCACGGCGAGTAGAACGGTGACAGGTACGGGTCGGCGTAATAGTTCCTGTTGGCAAAGGCCGCCCAGGTGCTGTACACGACGAAGGCGCTCAGCACGACGGCGGTTACGAGCGGCGGCACCCACCAGGCATCGGTCCTGCGAGTCGCGTCGGTCCTGATCGTCACGTTGACGGAGGTCATCGCCTACTCCAGCGGCTGTTCTGGTTCCTCGGGTCGCGGTCGGAGGTTGGCGCGACGGATCGTGCGCACACAGGCGTTCCACCTGAGCAGCGCCTCGTCGTCTCCCTCAGGACGGATGGCGGCGGCCTTCTCGAAACAGTCCATTGCCTCGCGGAAGGCGTCGTAGGCGAAGGCCCGAGCCATGCCTCGACGGAGGTAGGCCCAGGCCTGTCGCTCACGAACGATCCCCCCGTAGTAGTTGCGCTGGTACTCGTCGGTGAGGCGCGCAAGATAGTCGCTCGCCCGTCGAGCGTTCGGGGGCGCGCCTGCCGTGCCGAACCGATCGGTGAGCGCCAGGATCAGCGTCACAAGGGCCCGCTGGTTGTCGCTCTCGGCTTCGAGGATGTCGAGACAGATGCTCTCGGCCTGCTCGGGCTCGTTCAAGAGCCGGTAGCGCTCCGCCTTCTCCAGTGCCCTGGGGATGGAAGTGATCGAAATCGGCCTAAGGTTGAAGGGCTCGGACACGACGTCCCCTCCATCGCGGCCGGACGCCGGCGCGTTCGGCAGGTACGCATCGTACGAGCCGATGCGCCTGCGCGCGAGAACTTCCCGAACCGGCCAGAGCGCTCCTTTCGGTGGGACCTGCGGGAGCGGGACCATGGTGCGGTCGGCAGGACCGAGCATGTGATGACCGACGCCGCAGCGCCCGAACCCACCTCTCCGCCGGGTCGGCCCCGTGACGGGCTGAGCCTGTCGCCCGCCGCGCTTGCCGTGCTGGAGGCCCGCTACCTGCGGCGCGATGCCGAGGGCCGGCTGATCGAATCGACGGGGACGATGATCGATCGGGTGGCTACCCACGTGGCCGCCGCAGAGGACGTCCACCAGAGAGGAACATCCGGCCGCTGGGCCGAGGCGTTCTCGCGCATGATCCGCACCTGCGAGTTCCTGCCCGATTCGCCGGTCCTCATGAACGCCGGCGGCCCATCGGGCGTGCTCGCGGGGTGCTTCGTATTGCCCGTCGCCGATTCCCTGCCCTCGATCTTCACCACGCTGCGCACCGCGGCCCTCGTCCATCGGGCCGGTGCGGGAGCTGGCTTTTCGTTTTCGGCGCTGCGGCCGCAGGGCGACACCGTTGCGTCGGGCGGTTGCACGGCGTCGGGCCCGCTGTCGTTCATCCGCGTGTACGACACCGCCAGCGGCGTGATCCACCAGGGCGGGGGGTCGCACGCATCCAACATTGCGGTGCTCGACGTGTCGCACCCCGACATCGAGTCGTTCGTCGCCACCAAGGCCCGCCCGGGCATGCTGGCGACCTTTCGGCTTTCGGTGGGGGTCACGGACGCCTTCCTCCGCGGCGCGCTCCAGCGTCGGCGGCACGAGCTCGTCAACCCCCGCACCGGGAGGACGGTCGGCACCGTGCCGGCGCACCGGCTGTTCGACGCCATCGTCGAGCACGCCTGGCGCAGCGGCGAACCGGGACTGTTGTTCCTCGACCGGGTCAACGACGCCGATCCGCTCCCGTCGCAGGGCCGCATCGTGGCCACCACCCCCCGTGGCGAGGTGCCGCTGCGGGCCTACGAGTCGTGCAACCTCGGCTCCATCGACCTGGCGCGCTTCGTCCAGGGGGGTCAGGTGGAGCTCGACCGGCTGGACGCCACCGTCCGCCTCGCCGTGCGGTTCCTCGACGACGTGATCGACGTGTCCCGCTACCCGCAGCCCGCTTTCCGCCAGGCCGCAATCCGAACCCGCCGCATCGGGCTCGGGGTCATGGGCCTGGCCGACCTGCTCGCCCACCTCGGCATCGCCTACGACAGCCAGGCGGCGACGCGCGTGGCCGCCAGGATCGTGGCCCGCGTCCGGCGTGTGGCGCGCGAGGCGTCGGCGGCACTCGCCGACGAGCGGGGGCCCTTCCCCCTGCACGCGAAGAGCCGCTTCGCCCGGGCCGGCGGTTCGCGGTTGCGCAACGCGCAGCTCACCTCGATCGCCCCCCTGGGGACGATCGCCCTCATCGCCGGTACCACACCGGGCATCGAGCCGTTGTTCGCGGTCATCTACGCCCGCCGGGTGTCCGGCCGGGTCGTTATCGAAGTGCAGCGCTCCTTCGAGCAGGCGGCGCGCGACCGGGGTCTCCTCAACGACACGCTTCTCGCCGAGATCGCTGGCACCGGCACGGTGCGGGGCAACCCGGCGGTGCCGCCCGACATGCAGCGGGCCTACGTGACCGCCCTCGAGGTCGCACCCCGGTGGCACGTGCGCATGCAGGCCGCTTTGCAGCCCCATGTGGATGGAGCCGTCTCGAAGGCCATGAACCTGCCTGGCGACGCCACAGCCGCCGATGTCCAGGCCGTGTTCCTCGGTGCCTGGCGCGCCGGCTGCAAGGGGATCAGCGTCTGCCGCGACGCCGCCCACCCCGGTCAGGTGCTCCAGCGCGTGCCGGCGGACGTCCAGTCGCTGCCCGGCGGGCTGCCGGGTCACTGAGGGTAGCGCGCGTTTGGTGGGGCGATGGCGGCGGCGTTCGCCCCGGCCGGAATGGCCGGGATGCTGCTCGGGTCGCATGGATGTCCCACTCGATTGACCCTTGCCTGCGGGTGCGGAAATGCGGCACGCTCACCTCGATACTCTCGTTCGGGGTGATGCCGATGCCGAAGGTCCCCGGGCTGTTCCCCAGGCCGAACCGATCGACCGAGGCGGCAATGGTGTCGTCAGCGTCGTCTGACGACCCGGGGCGAGTTCGGGCGGGTGAGATCGGCCCGATACGACGGGAGATCATCTTCGAGCCGGTGCACGAACAGCCTGCTCCAGCCGAGCCCGCTCCGGCTACGCCCGAGACGGACCCGAAGGAGCCCGTGCCGGACGGGTCATGAGCGAGATCGGCGAGGCGTGCGGCGGCGGCGACCTCGGGCGGCCGCTGGTGCCGGGTTCGCTACGGGGCTACAGGACATGGGAGCCAGACCGCCGGCATGGGCAGGCCACCGAGGGGATTCTGCCGTTGACCTCGGTGACCCGTCCCCAGGTCGTGTGGGGCCCGGCGCTGCGCGCCCGCTGCGTGCCACGAGACGTGGCGTGCCCCACCTCAGGTCCCGCGACACCTCTGGCCGACCACCGCGCCCCGCAGCCCGGGTGTAACTGCGGCATCTACGGGTGGTATGGCCCCGACGACACGGGCATGCTCGACGCCCGCATCTTCGGGACGATTCAGGCGTCCGGTCTCATCCTCATGGGCGAGCGCGGGTTCCGCGCCGAGAGAGCCAGCGTCACGGCCGTTGTCACCCGTAACCGCCAAGTGGCCGCCGCCTGCACCCGGGCGGGAATCGCCGTCTATCGGCGCCGGCGCGACCTACTCCGCGACTACCCGCCCGACGATCTTTCGTCGCTTCTCGGCGACAGGGGTCCCTGCCCGCCGGCCGCGTGGTGGGCCCGGTGGCTCGGGGGTTGGAACCACGCCCTGTGGTTCGGGGCATGGGGCGTAGCCCCCTACATGCCACCAACGCCGCACTGACCCAGCCGTCGGCCGCAGGCCTGGAGCTGGGAACGATGCCCCCGCATGGCGCCCGGCCGAGTTCCCGGCCATGATCTGTGCGCATGCGGCTCATCCTGCTCGGAGCACCCGGTGCGGGTAAGGGCACTCAGGCGGCGGCGCTCGCCCAGCACTTCGGCGTGCCGCACATCTCGAGCGGGGAGATGCTCCGGCGCCACGTCGCGGCCGGTACCGAGCTGGGACGTATGATCGCTGGTTGCCTGGAGCGGGGTGAGCTGGCTCCAGACGATCTGGTCATGGCGGTCGTGGACGAGGCCCTCGCCAGCGCCGAGCGCGGCTATATCCTGGAGGGCTATCCCCGCACCCGGTCGCAGGCCCAGGCGGCCGAGGCCCGGCACGGTGCCGGGTTCGCCGACGCGGTGGTCTTCCTCGTGCTACCCGACGACGTGGCGCGGCAACGCATCGGGCAGCGCCTGTCCGCCGGACGACCGGATGACCGTGACCCCGACGTCATCGAACGCCGGCTGCGCAAGTTCCACGCCGAGACGGAGCCCGTCGTCGACTACTACCGGAAGCGCGGCCTTCTCGTGACCGTCGACGCTGCGGAACCGCCCGATGCGGTGACAGCCTCGATCCTGGCTGCTCTCGAGGGCAGCCGGACACGCTGAGCTGACCTGCCATTTCGTAAAGTCGCATCAGACACCGAGACCACGCGATCGCGGGGTCCGGCTCCGGTGTTAGCCGCGGTCGCGGACGTCGGCGTCGTCATCGGGGATCGGGTGCCAAGGAGGCACACCCCTGAGGTGCCGGACGAACCAGTCACGGGCCAGGCGCGCTACCTCTGCCAACGTTCCGGGTTCCTCGAACAGGTGGGTTGCACCCGGGATGATCTCGAGGCGTGCCTCACCGGCCAACTCCTGCATGGCCCGACGGTTGAGGTCTAGGACGACGGGATCCCGTCCCCCCACGATCAGCAGGGTGGGTTGGTGGACCGAGCGGAGTGCCGGGCCGGCCAGGTCGGGGCGGCCACCGCGCGACACGATGGCGGCGACCGAATCGGGGCGCGCCGCGGCGGCCACGATGGCGGCCGCCGCGCCCGTGCTCGCACCGAAGAGGCCGATGCCGAGCCCCGCGGTGATGTCGTGGTCGACCAGCCAGTCGCACAGCGCCGTCAGCCGGCGTGCGAGCAGGTCGATGTCGAAGCGCAGCTGGGCGGTGACGGCGTCGACCCGTTCCTCGGCGGCCGTGAGCAGGTCGACCAGGACAGTGGCCAGTCCCGCATCCTGCAGCACGCCGGCGACGTAGCTGTTCCGCGGGCTGTGGCGGCCGCTGCCGCTCCCGTGCGCGAACAGCACCACGCCCCGGGCGGGCTGGGGCACCACCACCTCGGCGTCGAGCTCGACGCCGGCGGCGGGGATCTGCAGGCTCTGCTCGATGACGTCCATGGGGTCCTCCCTCCGGCCCTGCCCAGCATCTTTGCCCCTCAATGCGGACCGCATCACGAGACCCCGTAATCTCAGCGGTCGGCGGCACAGGGGCACCGCGACCGGCGGCGACCCGAACCGGCGTCAAGACCTCCCGGTCCTCGCGCAACACCAGCGCCGGCGAGGCAATAGGGTCCGGCCGAGGACTCTCGAGGCAATGCGGTCCGGGGGCGGGTGCCCGGTGCCTCAAGCTGTCGAGCGCGGACCGTATTGCCTCGAGGCCCCCCCCCAGCTGCCGGGCCTCGGACGCGGCGCTTGGCATCGGCAAGCGGTCGGTAGGGTGGCCGGATGAGAGCCGTCGACGTTGTGGCCCTCGACCTGGAGCTGACCAGCCGCTCGCCAGTGGTGCTGCTGCGTGAGCAGGAGGCCCCCTACCGGGTGCTACCGATCTTCGTGGGCGGCAACGAGGCACTCTCGATCGCGCTGGCCCTCCGCGGCGAGTCACCTCCACGCCCTCTCAGCCATGATCTGTTGGCCGCTCTCATCGACAGCGTGGACGCCCACGTCGATCACGTCGAGGTGACGTCGCTGCGCGAGGGCACATTCATTGCCGAGCTCGCGCTAGAGGGTCCGAGTGGCCTGCGGGCCGTCGATAGCCGGCCGTCCGATGCGATTGCGCTGGCGCTGCGCGTTCATGCACCACTGTTCGTGAGCGACGCGGTACTCGACGAGGCCGGCGCGCTCGTCCAGTCACCGTCCGACACGGACGACGTGGACGAGGACGTGAACCGCTTTCGGGCATTCCTGGACGAGGTCGATCCCGCGCAGTTCGCAGAGGCCGGCGACATCGGCGACGGCCCGGGCGAGGAGGACGACGAAGATTCGTGATGGCGGGCAGGGGCTAGACCGACCGCCTACGCGGTGACGGGATGCACGGCCTGCGAACCGAGTTCGTCGTCGTCATGCGGGTCGAGCTGTAGGCCGCCGCCTTCACCAGTACATGAGGGCGGTTCGGCCCGAGCGCCACGAGTAGTACAGGCGTAGGCGAACGACGTATGTGCGCCCCTGGAACAGCTTGGCATCGATCAGGGCGTTGCGGTCGGTCCCGCTGTCGTCGTCACCGGCGACGTAGCGAAGGCCGTCGGCCGTCTCCTCGAACAGGACGAGCACGGTGTCGGCCGACCCGAAGCTGCTGATCGAATACCTGCGGGTGCCGGGTGGCGTGACGGTGAAGTCCACCTGCTGGCCGGGTGTGAGCTCGAGGGCCCGCGATTCGAACGGGTTCAGTGTGGGCGGCGCCGCCGGTCCCAACGCCGGGTACCACGACAGCACGTACTGCTTGTCGACGGGCGAGATCGTGCCCGGCGGGTCGATGCCGGCATCGTGGTACTGGGCCGGCGACACGATGAGCCCGGGTGGGAACCAGTACTCCATGATCGAGTCGGGATCCCACGAAGAGCCCTGCACGTCGAAGCGGCTCAGCTTCTCGAGCACGTTCGAGAACGTCGTGTCGTGGTCCCACTTGTTCGGCGGGCCCTGGAAGTACTCGTAGACCTTGGGCTCGTCCCAGACGATGCCGGCGAAGGGGTTCTGATGCTCGTGCGGCATGCCGAGCACGTGGCCCAGCTCGTGCAGCGCCGTGGTGTGCCCGTACGGCGTGGTCAGGTCCCACCCGTAGTTTGTCGTCCGGCGGTTCGAAGCGCGCAGCAGCACATCCCGGCCCACCGCCGACCACGACCCGTCGAACCTCATGAAGCCGATCCGTACCTCGGCCTCGCTCCGGTCGTCGACCTCCTCGAACTCGAGGCCGATGCCGATCGCCTTCCACGTTTGGAACGACTCCCGGACGACGTCGCGCTGGTTCTCCGGACCCACCCAGGTCACAAACTGGCTGGTGCCGTCGGAGAAGTGCACGACCTCCCCGTCGGTTTCAGGCCGGTCGAAGAAGTAGTAGTGCAGCACCGTGCCGTTCACCCACTTCTTGCGCCCTTCGACGATGGCACGAAGCCGGTCCGCGCCGAGGCCGGTAGGCAGGTCGGGTACCGGCTCCGGCGGGAGCCCGCAATGCGGCCGTTCGGGCTCGGCCGGCTCGCTGCCCTCCGCCGGCTGGCCCTCGTCCGGTCCGCCCGTCTGCTGGGTCGGGTCTGTCGCCACTCCGCCCTCCTTGCCGTTCGAACGGCCGCATCAAGCTAACGCATCCGGTCACAGCAGCTCGCGGGCGACCGCTCCGATTCTCGGTCCGCTCCTGAGAAACTGGCGCAGGCCTTCGGGCTCCGGGCGCCCACTGGCGCCGCCGGCCAACCCGCACTTCGCCAGCAGCTCATCCCATGCCCCATCGGGGCCTGAGGCTGCGTCCTCGATCTCCTCGAACGCGAGCCGGCGTTCGCCGGAGCTGCCCATCGGCTCGCCTGGTGCTCCGAGCGCGTTCAACAGGTGCGGCCACCTGTTCGTGAGCGCCGCCAGCCGCGCCACCTGCTCGAACACCTCTGACTGCGAGCGGGCCTCCACCAGGACCCGGCGCTGGTTGACGATCAGCGCGTAGAAACGGAACAGGTTCACGAGCCGCTTGATGTCCCGCGGGTTGCGGTTCGGCAACGCCAGGGCCTCGCTGACGATCACGCGACGCACCTCGTCATCGTCATCGCTGTACGAGTTGGCGAAGCGCCGGATGGCCACCTCCTCGGCGATTCGGCGCGCCTCGACGTCGTCGAAGCCACCCCGCTGTCGCATGCGCTCCTCGACCTGCTGCCTCTCGCGGGGGATGGCCGCCAGATCGGGCTTGGCCTCAAGCTGCTGGAGCTCCTTGAGCTCATCCCTGACCGCCTCTTGGATCTCTCTCCCTTGCGTGGCGGCCTCGTCCCGCTGACCGGTCCCGCCTCTGCGCATGTCGGTCGCGTGGCCGTCGTCGCCACCACCGAACAACGACAGCACGTAGTCGCGGGCAAGACTCGGGCGGGGCTGGGGCAGGGCGAGCGGCAGCTGCACGATCTTCTCCAGGAAGCGCCACCCGAGACGGTCCCAGCCGCCGGAGACGTCGAACTCCGCGAGCTTGGCCACGAGATCCTTGTTGGCGGTCTCGATGTGGGCCGCCACCACCGCCGGTTCGATGGCCAACACGAAGATGCAGTTGGGGAACTGACCGGCAAGGAACAGGTTCACCGCCTCGATCGTCTGGGTGACGACGCCTGGGGAACAGCGATCGAGATCGTCGATGAACACCACGAGCGGACGGCCGGGAGTGGCCACCAGGTCGAGGACGTGCCTCATGTCGGTCTGGACGAAGTAGAGGAATCCCGCGCGGGTCTGGTAGTCGGGTTCGGCGATCAGGCCTCCCCACGACCCCACCTCCTCGACCAGGTCTTCGCGGCCGGGCAGGCCGATCGGGCCTTTGACCATATTGGGCACGGCGCCGGCGGCGTCGCGGCGCAGGAGCTCCAACGTGCTCCTGACGCCGGCCACGGCGCCACCGAGCACGGGGACGATCGCCGTCCCCAGCCATGCCGCACCCACGTTGGCCAGCGCCAGCACAACCCCGAGCAGCACACCGCCGAGCGCCACCGCCAGCGGTGCCACCAGCTTCTGGAAGAGCAGACCGTAGATCCGGCGCCGCAGCGCCTCTCGATTCACCCTCCGCAGGTTCAGCTCGAGCCAGAAGCGCTCGCGCTGCCCGCGCGGCAGCCGGCCCGTGATCTGGGTGATGATTTCGTGGGCGAGCCCAGCCCAGAGCTGTTCGCCGGTCTGATACATCCAGGGGTTGAACCAAACGGTCGGCCTGATGACCGCGGCGTGATCGGCCGGCACGTCGGCCTGTGTGCCGAGATCGAGCTCGGCAATGGGCGCGGCTGCGCAGCGGTCCAGCACCGTCTTCACCGTGGTCTCGGCGACCGCCGCGTCACCCGGCGCTCCCTCTGTCAGTGCGTCTTCACCCTTCTTGGTGAGATTGAGGTCGTGGAACCGCCACTCGGATTCGTTGGCGTCGAGCGGGGGGTCGAGGACGCGCTGCACCATCCGCATCACCGAGGTCTTGCCTGCTCCCCACGGGCCCTTGATGCCGATGGTGAGGGGTGGCCTCGTGTTGTCGTGCTGGATGAAGTCGGCGATCGCCCTGGCGTAGTCGCCGTAGCCGAGGTTGTCATCAGTGGTCCAGTAGTCGCGTGCCAGGTTGGGGTTGGGCTGGCGCCACTCGCTGACGGCGCGCCCGACCGGTCCCGTGCTCCAGCCCCACAAATTGCCGGCGGTATCCAGCACGGCGATGGCGCTGCGGTCACCCTCGTCGGCGGCGGCCAGGGCTGCGATTCTGATCCCGTCGTGGTTGGCTTCCGGGAAGGCGATCGCCTTGCCCAGTGGCCGTACGGTCCCCAGCTCGTAGCGGTGGATGGGACCAGTGGCACCGGCCACCGCGAGCATCCGCTCACCGACCGCGAGGTGCCGGGTGTCGTCGCCGTCGGCGCGTATCCCGTCGGAGAGGCGCGTGCCGTCGTCGCCACGCCACTGTTCGACGAGCCCGGCCGGGCTGCGGGTGACGAGCACCGGAGCCTCGGGGGGGCCTCCTACGAGTAGGCGCTCGAAGGCATGATCGGCCCCCTGAATCGACTCAATGGGTCGGAAGCCTGTGGTCGCGACCTCGGTGGGTTCGGCGGTTAGTGTCTCGCCCTGCTGGACACCCTTGAGGTATTCGGGTGGCTCGTCGAACCGGTCGGGGGCGTCGAAGAACAGGCGGGTGATGCCGTGAGGGGTGATGTCGCGGGCGATGGCGGCAATCACGGGCCGGCCGTCGAGGGCGAACACGACCGGCTCCGCAACCCCCTCGCCACCATGCAACGACCACGACAACGTGTTCGGCCACTGCCGGATCACATGGACCTCGCCGCCATCGCCGTGTCCGACGATGTAGATCGTCCCATCGGCATCGACCGCGGTCAGCGGTGCGTCCACCCGGAGCGCCGCCGGCTGCGGCCCGCCGACCGGCTCACTAGACACGAGCGACCAACAGCGCACGCTGCCGTCCGACCAACCGCTCACCACGACCGGTCCGTCGGATCTGCTCGTCATGGTGACGGCGCTTGGCCGCGCCCCGCCATCACTGCCGTCGGCGAGCAGTGGCGGGCCCACGTCACCGCTCCGGAGGTCGGCATCGGCGGCCGGCACCGGTTGCTCGGCGCGGAAGGGCCCCCACACACCTTCGCCGGTCGCCAGGTCGATGCCTCCCAGAACCCCCGGTTCAGTCTCGACGATCGCGACCGCCCGCTCGTTCGTGAGCGCAACCGCCAGGGGCGCCGAGCGGCCAGGCTCCAGCGTCGTCGCCACCAGACGGAACTCGTCGCGCTCGAGCTCGCCGAGCGCCGCCCACGTCGCCGGTCCGATCTCTCCGTCGGC
Source organism: Actinomycetota bacterium (assembly GCA_046726215.1). Classification (GTDB taxonomy): domain Bacteria; phylum Actinomycetota; class Acidimicrobiia; order Acidimicrobiales; family VFJN01; genus DASQUK01. The sequence goes on from JBKPAA010000018.1 coordinate 39,521, forward strand.
GTCGAGTGCGTGGGCACGCTGAAACCGCTGCACTGCGGCGGCCGTATCGGGGCCGTAGATCCCGTCGAGCTCGCCCGGATCGAAGCCCGCGTCCGCCAGCGCACGCTGAGCATCCAGCACGTCAGCCCCGCCGGTCGCCCCGTGCAACCGTTCGCTGAACCCGGCTTCCCGCAGCCCCGTCGATTCGGGCTGGCCCGCCAGCGCGCGCCAGGTTGCCTCGTCGACGACGCCGTCGGTGTCCAAGTTGCGGACACCCTGGAAGTCCCGCACCGCAGCTGCGGTACGGGGACCATAGATACCGTCGATCTGGCCTGGGTCGAACCCGCCATTCGCCAGCGCGCGCTGGACGAGGGCAACGTCGTTGCCAGCTACTGCGCCATGGAGCGTCCGCGGCGCGCGCTGCTGTCTGCCGAGGTCCTCCGCGCCTGGCTCATTGCTGCTGAAGGTCTCGCTGACCGTCATCCCGCGCTCGCCACCGGCCTTCACTGTGACCGCCGGTGACGGCGCCTGCAACGACTAGCCAAATCCCGCCGTCACAGGTAGTGCCGGGCGGCGAGCCACTTGAAGCTGAGGTAGCCCCAGAGGGGCGGGAGGTAGAAGACGGCGAAGCGGTACGACAGCGCAATGGCGAACGCGAGCTCGGCGGGCACGCCCGCACGCGTGAGGCCCAGGGAGAGGCCACCTTCGGTGACGCCGACCCCGCCGGGGACGGGAAGGATCCCGGCGAACAGTGACACGACGGTGTTGATGAGGATGAGGTCGCTCAGCGGAAGGTGCATGCCAAAGGCCCGAACGCAGGCGCCGAGGGTGATCGCGAACAGCAGCTGAGACAGCAGGTTGCCGCCATAGAGCTGCACGAGCTTGGTCGGCGATCGCAGCACCTGCAGCGCGCCGCGCGCCTGCTGGAGCGAGGTGACTGCCCGGGCGCGCAGCGAGGGCACCAAGGCAGCGACGATGCCGGCGACGAGGAGCACCCCGAGGATGATCAATGCGGTCGTTGCGAGCCCGCTGAGTTGGTCCTGGCTCACGGATAGGCCGAGGTCGACGTCGGAGACGAAGAACACCAGGAGGAACAAGGCGACCTGCGTGACGAACTCCGACACGGAGTCGATGACTCCGGCCGAGAGGGCAGTGGCCGGCGACACGCCGAACCGCTGGAAGAAACGGGTCGTCAGGGCGACGCGACCCGCCGAGCTCGGTACCGCGAGGTTGACGTAGCAGCTCGCGAATTGCATGAGCGTGGTCGGGCCGAGGGGCAGCGGCTGCGTGGTCGAGCCCATGGTGCTGACGGCGTTGGCGAAGCGCGGGAGCTGACCGATCAGGAGCGCGGCGCCGAGCCACCACCAGTTGGCGTCGCGGAGGGCCCGCACGAACGACCCGAGGTCGATGTCGGCGAGCATCCCGATGAGCGTGTACGCGGCCACGGCCAGCAGAGCGAGGCTGAGCAGGGATTTCCCCGTGACGCGCCGGATCTGCGTGAGCTCGATCTCCGACACACCGAGCTGTGAGGTCAGTCGCTTCCGAACGTCGTCGAGTGCGATCTTGCGTTGGTGCAGGCCGGCGCGCACGTACGGCGGCACCACCGCCTCCTGCAGGTACGGCAGCACCGCGACGAGTCCGGGGCCACCGAGCGCGGTGCGCGCCCGCCCGACCGCGACCTCCTCCCCCGAGCTGAGGAGGCCGATCGCGATCAGCTGTGCCTGATCCTCGAGCTTGTCGACCGGCCGGCTTTGCACCGTCGCCGACGCGAGGTCGCTGAACCCCGCCGTGTGGTCGGGGTGCTTCACGACACGATCGAGGTCTATCTGCCGGTGGGCGATGCCCGATGCATGCAGCATCGCGAGCTGGTCCCAGAGGGTTGCGAGCTCGTCGGGATCGAGCGTGGCGGCCCCGTCGAGCAGCGACGTGCCATCCGGCCGTACCGCGATCAACGCGTCGCCGTTGTCCCCGAGCCCGGCGGTGATGACCTGCGGCACCCGGGCGCCTGATCGTTGGGCGAGGAAGGTGACGAGTCCCTCGTGTTCGACGTATTCGACGCGGCCGAGCCGCGCCGTTCGCTGTGTGCCGCGGTACCAGACGCGACGCCATGCGCTGGCGACCAGCTCGCCGTCCCAGGCGTCACGCCCGTACACCTTGACCTGCACCGGCCCCACCGAATCCTGCCCGGCGAGCAGCACGGAACCTGCTCGTCCCATCGAGACGGGGTGCAGGCCGTCGACTTCGACGCCGAGGTCCTCGAGCGCGCTGCGAACCCGCCCGACCGTCGGGAAGCCGCCGGGTGATCCGAACACCAAGTGAAGCGTGGTGCCCGCAAGGAGGCCCAGGGCTATTGCGGCCACGGCGCCGGAGGCGAGCGTGGCACCGAGGAACAACGCGCCGAGGAGCTGGGCGCCGATGACGCAACGGCCGACGCGTCGAAACGGCACGGTGAGTCGGGGAGCCAGCGTCGTCAGGATGGCGCTGGTCATCGCCAGCACTGCGGGAGGGAACACGGGTGGACCGTCGACGTCGCCGACCCGCGAGAACACGTCCCAGGGGCTCTCGCCGACGAGCGCGGCGACGCACGCGGCGCCGCCGATGGCGAGGATCGACGCAAGCACCGCCTCCGCGGCGAGCAATGGCCGGCGTCGCACGAGCATGATGACGAGGAGTGCCGCCGCCCACAGGACGGCGCCCCAGACGCCGACCAGCCACAATGCACGAAGGAAGCCCGGGAAGTCGACCAGGGCGTCCGAGAGCCTGGCGTCGACGTCGTGCCCGATCACCGACAGGACGGCCGCAACCAGGAGGAGTACCAGGGCTGCCACGGCGCGGATCCCGTCGGAGGGCCGACGCGCTCGCGGGTCGGTGGGCCCGGCGGCGAACAGCTCGGCGTGCACGCGGCGGGTGGGCCGGACGGCGACGGCCCGCTTCGAGACGGTGCCCTGTCCTTGTCCGATCACCGGTCCGCTGACGTCGGATTGCGGGCGGCCGCGGGTGCGACCTGCCGTTGCTGCCACTTGGTGTACGCGGCGCAGACCATACCGTCGATCAATTGCGGGGGATCGTCGAAGGGGGCAATTCAAGGGTGGCGAAGCGGCCAGGCGGATGCCGCCCACCGGGCGTCAGGTGGGCGCGGAGAGGATGGGTTGGAAGTCGAGGGCGACCGACGGTTCGTTGCCGACGATCACGTCGTCGGGCCACCACGCTGTCGCCGTGTAGCGGGCGCCGTCGAGGGTGACCACCACGTCATAGGTGAACGGCCCACGCCGAGAACCGCCGCGGCGACGCCCTGATCGTCGGGGCCATCCCAGTACTGGAGCCACGAGCCTCGGGGCCTTCCTCGCCACATGCGGCGAGGCCCACGACCGCCACGACCGCAGCGGCCAAGACGCGGCCGGACCGAGCGCTCGTGCCTGCACGCCCGGTTGGACGTGACGCCTCGCCCCCAGGTTCCCGCGACCCTCGACTTAGGGTCGGTGCCGGCCCCGCGGGTCCAGCGCTCGCTGACGCTGGCAACAGCTCAGACCCAGCGGCGGGCGTTGCGAAGGGCCGTGGCCATGATCGTCAGCGTGGGGTTGTGGGCGCCGGACGCCGGGAAGACGCTGCCGTCGGCGACGAAGAGGTTGTCGAGCTGGTGGAGGCGGCCCTCGTCGTCGGTGGCGCTGACGGTCGGGTCGGTGCCCATGCGCATGCCGCCCATGACGTGGGCGCTGGTCGGCACGTCGTTGCCGGCCACCGGGGTGGCGTCGGACGCTGCATCGGCCACGGCGGTCACGTGGTCGGCGCCGGCCCGGCGCAGGATCTCGGCCACGTAGGGCCGGTTGAACTCCTGGGCCGCCAGCTCGTGGGCCCGGGGCGAGTAGGTGATCCGGGCGACCGGGAAGCCGCGGTAGTCCTTCTCGTGCGGGTCGAGGTCGACGGCGTTGTCGCGGTAGGGCAGGTCCTCGCCGATCATCTGGATGCCGCACATGCGGTCGCGCAGCACGCTCGAACGCATCAGCTCCTTGAACTCGGTGCCGAAGGGCTTGTTCGGGCGCAGCAGGCTGAGCAGGAAACGGTAGGTGTTGGCCTCGCCCAGGGGGAACTGGGATCCGCCCAGCTCCAGCGTCCCACCCCGGAAGTAGGGAAGGCCGACGGCCTGCGCCGCGGCCCGGGCGCCGGGGAAGTCGGGATCGGCGAAGTCGTCGACGGCGTGCGTGGTCGACCGACCCCGGTGGGCGTGCAGCCGCCGGTCGAGGAATATGCCGGTGCCGTCCGTGAACCAGTGCTGCATGAAGTGGGTGCCGATGGTGCGGTGCGGGTCCGGCAGCTCCGACAGCTTGGCCAGCCGGACCGTCTCGATGGCCAGGCATGCGAGCACCACCAGGTCACCGGACTCGTCGTGCTCCTGCCCGCGGTCGTCGATCCAGGTCACGCCGGTGGCCCTCCGGCCCGAGGTCTCGACCTTCACCACCCAGGACCGCTCCCGGACCTCGGCCCCGGCGGTCACGGCGCGTCGCAGCGGCGCCAGCGCACCCACCCGGGCCAGGATCGGACAGCCGTGGTTGGAGCACTGCCCGCAGTTGTTGCAGGCCGGGCGCTCGTCGTACTCGGTGCTGTTGATGGCCATCGGGGCCGGGAACGGGTGCAGTAGCGGCTCGACCTTCTGGCATCCATGGGCCGCCACCAGCGACGCCAGCTGCGGAGGACCGGCGGGCATCGGCAGTGGCCTGCTGCGCGGAGCGTGCCGGAGCGTCGGCTCGGCGGGGAGGACGTCGACGTCGCCGGCTACACCGATCAGCTCCTCCACCTCGTCGTAGACGGGCGCGATCTCGTCGTAGGAGAAGGGCCAGTCGGCGACGTCGGCACCATCGATCGGGCCGAGCAGGCTCAGCTTGCGGAAGTCGATGTCCCAGAACCGCGGGGTCTTGGCGTCCCAGTGGACGGTGGCCCCGCCCACCGTCTGGGGCAGGTCCTGGACCGCGCCGACGTAGCGCGGCTCCGCGTCGCTCGGGTGCCAGCGGTAGGTGCGGGGCTCGGCGACGGGATCGGGCCGGGCGAAGTGGCGGCCGGCCTTGAGCTCGTCGCTCGAGAACCTCGACCGCGGTGCGGCCTCGGTGAGGTCGTCGAACCAGGTGTCGCCCTTCTCGAACACGACGACGTCGTGGCCGGCCTCCGCCAGCACCATGGCGGCGACGGCGCCACCGGCGCCGCTCCCGACCACGAGCGCCTTTCGGCCGGCCACGTCAGCGCCGTCCGGACGTCGGGCGGGGCGACGCGCCGGCAGGCGGAGGCGGCGACCCCGGCGCGGTCGATGTGAGCAGCCGGAGCAGGTCGGCCACGATGCCGGTCGCGGCGACCGGGTCGGGTCCGTCGGCGTTCGTGACCTGGTCCGCCTCGTAGCCGCGGGGCTGCACGTCGCCGGGGAACTCGATGGCCTCCCACATCGCTCGGCCGGCGTTGCCGCCATACTCCGGCACGCTGTAGCAGCCCTCGATTGTGTGTTGGAAAAGCAGGTCCGTGAAGCCACTGCTCCCCGCCGGCAGGTGCCGGACCCGGGGGTTCTCCGCCAGCGCCGCGTCCTGGTCGGCCGGCGACGCCGCCGCGAAGTCGCCGCCGGCGAGGGCATCGAGCTGCGCCAGCCCGTCGCGGTAGGCCGCCACGAGATCGTCGAGCTGGGCCCGCCAGTATCCATTCACCGCGGGGTTGAGCGGCAGGAAGTGGGCCATGTCGTTCCGCTTGCTGCCCCCGCGGTCGCTGAACGGCCCTCCGGCGAAGACCTTCGGAGGATCTTCCTGCAGCGCACCGAGGAGCATCACGATGTAGTCGACGGCGTGCGCCTCGCGAGCGCCGGGATGTTCCGCCTCACCCGGGTCGTCGTCCGGCCCGGGCACGAGGCGAGCCGTCGCGGCCTCGAGCACGGCGCGCTCGTGGCCGGTCAGTACCGGACTCGGGGCCGGTGCTGGTGGTGAGCCGTCGTCAGATGAGCAGCTGGTCAGGTCAACCCCCGCAGCCAGGGCGACCGCCAGTAGGCCTCCGCTCTGCAACAGCGACCGCCGGGTGAGCATCGCACGCCGAATCTAACAAACGTGTCATCACCGGGATCCGGGGGGACGTCGCAGCAGGACGCTCTACTCGCGATCGCCGGACTCGGTGGCGCGACGGATGGCGGCGAGGACGCTGGCACGGGCGCGCACCTTCGACCCGGCGTGGGCGGCGCGATCGAGGCCGGCGAACGATTCAGCCACCGACCGGGCGGTCGGGACCACGGCCTCCGGCTCGACGATCTCATCCAACCACCCGGCCGCGACGGCGTCCGCCGGTGCGAATGCGGCCGCCAGGCCCACGGCGCGGTCGAAGGCAGCCGGGGTCAGCCGGTAGCGCAGGAGGGCGAGCGCGGCGTACGGCATGGTGATGCCGATGGCCACCTCGTTGGCCTGGATCTTGAACTCGCCGGCCGCACCGACCCGGTAGTCGCCGGCACAGACCAGGAACGAACCCATGGCCACTGCGTGGCCCGTGCAGGCGACCACGACCGGGCGCGGGAAGCGGAGCAGTCGTTCGGCGAGCTCGAATCCGCCCCGCACCATGTCCCCGGCCTCGGGACCTCCGGCACGAAGCACCCTAAGGTCGAAGCCCCCGGAGAAGCGGCGGGGCCGCCCGGCGAGCACGACGGCGGCGACATCCTCGGCCTCGGCCCGATCGAGCGCATCGTTCAGCGCCGCGAGCATCGCCGGCGACAGGGCGTTGGCTTTGCCGTCGTCCATGGCCACGGTGGCCACCCGATCGGCGACCGAGTACTGGAGCAGGCTCATGATCCTCCTCGGAAATCACCCGTGCTCGGATGCGCGTGCGGCGAGTCGCCCTCGCTACCGGGGCGCTCGCCGTGGGCGCGGTGGGTCGTCGGTCAGTCCGAGGATGTAGAGGAGCTGGTCGACGTGACGGCTGTTGCCTCGGACGTTGACCCGGTCGGCGGCCCGCGAGCCGGGCGCTGCGACAGCAGCGCTCGGCCAACACGCCGAGGCACCCAGACAGCGATGGCCTCGAGAACCGGGCGGAGGTCGCGGCCGCGCGGCGTGAGCTCGTACCGCTTCGCGTCATCCGGGGCGCGGGCGATGACTCCCGCGACCTCGAGCTCCCGCAGCCGCGTGGCGAGCATGTCGGTGGCGACGCCGGGGAGCGCTGCCTGCAGGTCGCTGTAGCGCAGCGCCCCGAACAGCAGCTCGCGGACGATCAGGAGTGCCCAGCGGTCGCCCAGCACGTCGAGCGCCTTGGCGATGGCGCCGTATTGGCCGTAGTGCCGGATTGCCACCGGTGGCAGGGTATCGGGGGGCCGATCGGGCAGATCCGATGACGTCAGGCCGCGGCTGCTAGGGCCTGCTGCGCTTGGACGAAGTCGACGAACGTGTCCTTGCGGGCTACGAGCTCGTCGACGTTCACGGTCACGATATCGACGCAGTCGAACCGGACCGGGGCCGCTGTGCCATCGGGCCGGGTGAGCTCGGCGGTGAGCGCCCAGTCGAGGACCCAGTGGTCCGGACCGGTGAGGACCCGGTACACCTCGAAGCCGAGGTTCGGCCACTGGGCGAAGAACCCGGCGAACGTCTCGGCGATCGCCTCGCGTCCGACCGCGGGCTCGTTGTCGAGATGGAGCCAGAACTGGCTGTCCGGTGCGTGGAGGGCGACGATCGCGTCCACGTCGTGCGTGGCGTACGTACCCGCGTAGCGGTCGAACAGCTGGCGGACCTCGTTCGTGGCGGTCGACGGCGTCATCGCTGCTCCTGTCTGACGTGGAAGGCCCGGGCACCGTAGCGCGCCTGAACTTGGAAAATCCAAGTGTTTGCCAGACGGCATTGGCGACTCGTGGCACCCCGGCCATGTCGCGAGGTCAAGCAATCTGGCTTGATGCATCTAACTGAGTTGATGTAAATTTGAGGCGTGGGAAGGCCACGGCCTGATCGGGAGCTGACTCCGCCGATGTTCCTTCGGCTGGCGGGCCATCCGCTCCGCTGGCGACTGCTGGGTGAGCTCGCCCGCAGCGATCGGATGGTGCACGAGCTGACCCGTCTGGTGGGTCAACCCCAGAACCTGGTCTCATACCATCTCGGCAAGCTGCGAGATGCCCACCTGGTCTCGGCGCGGCGCAGCTCGGCGGATGGCCGCGACGCCTACTACACGGTTGACCTCACCGGCGTTGGTGACCTTCTGGCCACGACCGGCGCGGCCCTGCATCCGGGGCTTCGCCTCACCGCGCCGCCCGTGAACGGTGCGTGGCCGGGGGCGGCCAGGGTGCGGGTCTTGTTCCTGTGTACGGGCAACAGCGCCCGTTCCCAAATCGCGGAAGCTCTGGCCCGGGCGCGCTCCGGTGGGCTGGTCGAGGCGCACAGCGCCGGCAGCAACCCCAAGCCGCTGCACCCCAACGCCGTGCGGGTGATGCTCGACGAGCGCGGGATCGACGTCGCCGGGCAACGCTCGAAGCACCTGAGCGTTTTTGCCCAGCAGCGCTTCGATTGGGTGATCAGCCTGTGTGACCGGGTGCGCGAGGTCTGCCCGGAGTTCCCCGGCCAACCGGAAACCATCCACTGGAGCATTCCCGACCCCGCGGCAGGCCCCGGCGACGACGAGCCCACCTACCCGGCCTTCCAGCAGACGGCCGCCGAGCTGGAGACTCGCATCGGGTTCCTGCTCGCCGCCCTCACCAACCCGACCGACCCCGTCCCGACGACAGCGTAGGAGGAGCGATGACCGAACTGAACGAGATGGTGAACGTCCGCTACATGGTCGACGACGTCCAGGCGTCGATCGACTTCTACACCAAGCACCTCGGCTTCGAGCTGCACACCAGCGCCGCCCCGGCGTTCGCGGACGTCACCCGCGGGAACCTGCGGTTGCTGCTCAGCGGGCCGGCCAGCTCCGCTGGGCGACCGATGCCCGACGGCGCCAAGCCCGGCCCGGGTGGGTGGAACCGCATCCACCTCATCGTCGATGACATCGGCTCCGAGGTCACCCGGCTCCGTGAGGCCGGGCTCGGGTTCCGCAACGACGTCGTGACCGGTCCGGG
>JBKPAA010000019.1:0-129445 GCA_046726215.1 Actinomycetota bacterium
ACCTGGGGCTGGACCTGGTCGCGGCCCCGGCCGCCGACGAGCTGGTGGCCCTGGTGGCGGCCGCCGAGGCCGTGCTGCCGGCCCCGGGGCTGCCGGCGCGCCACCCCGTGTTCGCGCTGGCGCGGGCCGCGGGCGTGCCCGTCCTGTCCGAGTTCGACCTCGCCTCGTGGTGGGACGACCGGCCGCTGCTCGCCGTCACCGGCACCGACGGCAAGACCACGGTCACGACGCTGGTGCGCGACATGCTCGTGGCGTCGGGGCGGGCCGCGGTGGCGGTCGGCAACACCCCGGTGCCGCTGGTGGCCGCCATTGACGATCCGGCCACCGACGTGTTCGTGGTGGAGGCCTCGTCGTTCCGTCTCGAACACTCGCAGCACTTCGCGCCCGCCGTGGGGACGTGGCTCAACTTCGCCCCCGACCACCTGGACAGCCACCCCGACCTGGCGGCGTACGAGGCGGCCAAGGCGGGCATCTGGCGTGACCAGTTGGCGGACCAGGTCGCAGTGGGCAACGCCGACGATCCGGTGGTGGCCCGGCATCTGGCCGGCGCCCGGGCCCGGCAGGTGACGTTCGGGCTGGCCGCGGGGGCCGATTTCCGGCTCGTCGGGCGTGCCGGGCCGGGTGGCCGGCTGGTCGGTCCCGGGAACGGCAACGGCGACGACATCGAGATCGCCGGGGTCGAGGACCTCGGCCGGTCATTGCCCCACGACATTGCCAACGGGCTTGCGGCGGCGGCGACTGCGCTGGCGGGCGGCGCCAGCGCCGAGGGCGTGCGGCGGGCCCTGGTGGAGTTCCGGGGTCTCCCCCACCGAGTGGCGCTGGTCGGCGAGGCTGGAGGGGTGCGGTTCTACGACGACTCGAAGGCGACGACCCCGCACGCGGCGGCCACCGCCATCGCCGGGTTCGAGTCGGTCGTGCTGATCGCCGGGGGCCGCAACAAGGGCCTCGACCTCGGCATGCTGGCCGAGTTGGCGGCCGCGATCCGGGCGGTGGTGGCGATCGGCGAGGCGGCTCCCGAGGTAGCGGCGGCCTTCGACGGCATCCGCCCGGTCATCCGCGCCGGATCGATGGACGAGGCGGTCCGGGCCGCGGTCGATGTGGCCAGGCCGGGTGACGCGGTGCTGCTGTCGCCGGGCTGTGCCAGCTTCGACTGGTACGGCTCCTATGGGGAGCGGGGTGACGACTTCGCCCGCGCCGTGGGGGAGGCGACCGGTGGTTCCCGCGTCACAGGGCGGGGTCCGACGTGAGCACGACGATCCACGATCGGGGGCGGGGCACAGCCGGGGCCCGGACACGCCACCCCGCCGCCCAGCCGCCGCGGGTCAGCGCCACCAGCTCGGGGATGTTCCTGGCCCTGGCATTCCTCATCGCCGTGTTCAACCTGCTCGGTCTCGTCATGGTCATGTCGGCGTCGTCGGTCGTCGCCCTCGACGAGTACGGGTCCTCGTGGTACTTCGTGACCCGGCAGGCGGCGTGGGCGGGCGTGGGCGCGGTGGCCCTGCTGGCAGTGGCCCGCACCGACTACCACCGCTGGCGGCGGTTCGCGTCGCCGTTGCTGGTGCTGTCGCTCGGCCTGTTGGTCCTCGTGCTGGTTCCCGGCGTCGGGGTGGGCGCCAACGGCGCCACCCGGTGGATCGGCGTCGGCTCCCTCACCTTCCAGCCCGCCGAGCTCGCCAAGTTCGCCCTCCTCGTCTGGGTCGCCGACCTGCTGGCGCGGCGGTCGGCCCTGATGCACAACTCCCAGGCCACGCTGCGGCCGGTCGTCGTGGTGCTCGCCGCCATGGCGACCCTGCTCATGCTTCAGCCGAACCTGGGCACCACCATCGTGCTGGCCGCCATCGCGCTGACCCTGTGCTTCGTGGCGGGCGCACCCCTAGCGCCCCTGGCGGCCTGGGCGATGGTCGGCATCGGCGCCGCCACCACGCTCGCCCTCTCGGCGCCCTACCGCCGCAGCCGGGTGCTCACCTTCCTCGACCCGTGGGCCGATCCCATGGACAAGGGCTACCAGAACATCCAGGCCTTGGTGGGCGTGGCGTCGGGCGGGTTGTTCGGCCGGGGGCTGGGGGCCAGCCGGGCCAAGTGGGGGTTCCTGCCGTACGCCCACACCGACTTCATCTTCGCCATCATCGGCGAGGAACTCGGGCTCGTGGGTGCCGCCGTGGTCGTCGGGCTGTTCGTCCTGTTGGTGATCATCGGTGTCCGCGTCGCCTTGCACGCGCCCGACCGCTTCGGGTTGCTCCTCGCGATCGGCGTGACGGCTTGGTTCGGCGTCCAGGCGTTCGTCAACATCGGGGCCGTGATCGGCATCCTCCCCATCACCGGGGTCCCGCTCCCGTTCGTCAGCGCCGGCGGCTCGTCGCTCGTGTTCACGATGGCGGCTGGTGGGTTGCTGCTTTCGGTGGCGCGACAGGCGCGCGCCACGAGCCTGCCGCCGCGCGGCCCGGCATCGGATCGCGGCTGATGCGGCGCGGCCGCCACGCCCAGGGGTGCTTTGCGCTGATCGCCGGGGGAGGCACCGCCGGCCACGTGCAACCCGCCATTGCAGTCGCCCGGGCGCTGGCCGATCGGGGTCATCAGGTGGCCTCGATCGAGCTCGTGGGCAGCGAGCGGGGGCTCGAGACCCGACTGGTGCCGGCGGCCGGGTTCGAGCTGACCACGCTTCCCGGCCGCGGCTTCGAGCGCCGCCTCAGCCTTCGGAACCTGCGCTCGGCGGTCTCGCTGCTGGTGGCGTTCGGCAAGGCGTGGCGGCTGCTGGGCCGCCGCCGGCCCCAGGTCGTGCTGTCGGTCGGGGGCTACGCCAGCGTGCCCTGCGCGCTGGCCGCCGTCCTACGGCGGGTTCCCATCGTCGTCGCCGAGCAGAACGCGGCCCCGGGGGCGGCCAACCGGCTCATGGGTCGGTTCGCGAGGGCCTGTGCGGTGTCGTTCGAGGGCACGCCCCTGCCCCGAGCGGTGGTGACCGGCAACCCCGTGCGGCCCGAGGTGCTGGCCATCGACCGGGTACGCGACGCCGCGGCCGCCCGGACCAAGCTCGACGTCGAGCCCGGGCGGCGGATGGTGCTCGTCTTCGGCGGCTCGCTGGGGGCCCTGCGGATCAACCGGGCGGCGCTCGATGCGGCCCGGCGCTGGGCGGCGCGCGACGACCTCCACCTCCGCCACGTGGTCGGCTCGCGCGACTGGGCGGCGATCACCGCAAACGGCCCACCGGTCCCCGAGGACGCCGCCCTTCGGTACCAGGCCGTTGAGTACGACGACGACATGCCGACCTCGCTGGCCGCCGCCGATGTCGCCGTCTGCCGCTCGGGGGCGAGCACCAGCTTCGAGCTGCTGGCCGTGGGCCTGCCCGCCGTGCTGGTGCCGTCGCCGTTCGTGACCGCCGACCATCAGACCGCCAATGCCCGCCACATCGAACGCGCGGGTGCGGCGGTGCTGGTGCCCGACGGCGAGCTCGACGGCGAGCGCCTGGCGGCCGAGGTGGACGCGCTGCTGGCCGACCCACAGCGCCTGGAGCGGATGGCCGCCGCGGGACGGGCGGCGGCACGTCCCGACGCCGCCGACGCCATCGCCGCACTGGTGGAGGAGCACGCCGGTGGCTGACGTCCCCTCGACCCCCGGTGGCACCGGCGCCGAACCCTCGCCGCCCTCTGCGGGACGCCCGAAGCTCGACCTCGGCCGGCTCCGGCGCCTCCACGTCTGCAACGTCGGCGGCGCCGGCATGAGCGCCGTCGCCACGCTGCTGGCGGAGATGGGCCACCGGGTCAGCGGGCACGATCCGGCGCCGGCGACCCCGTTCCTGCCCATGCTGATCGAGCGCGGCGTCGATGTGTCGACCGGTCCGGACGCACCGGCGCTCGGCGGGGACGTCGAGGCGGTCATCGTGTCCACCGCCACTCCACCCGACGATCCGGACGTCGCCGCCGCCCGCGCCCGAGGCATCCCGGTGCTGCACCGCTCTGCGGCGCTTGGTGCCATCTGCGCCCAGCGCACCACCGTGGCGGTGGCCGGCACACACGGCAAGACCACCACCTCGGCGCTGCTGGCCACGATCCTGGCCGGCTCGGGGCGGGAGCCGGGCTACGTGGTGGGGGCGACGATCCCGCAGTTCGGGCGCAGCGCCGCCTGGGGCGGCGCCGGGCCCCTGGTGGTGGAGGCCGACGAGAGCGACGGCACCTTCCTGTCCCTCGGGGCCCACGCCGGGATCGTGAGCAACGTCGAACCCGACCACCTGGAGAACTGGGGTGGCGAGCAGGCCCTGCGCCATGGCTTCGTGCGGTTCGTGGCGGGTCTCGACGGTCCCGCCGTGCTGTGCATCGACGACCGGGGGGCGGCCGAGCTGGTGGCGCACGCCAGGGAGCCGGTCACCTACGGTGCCTCGGCCGACGCCGACTATCGGGTGGCGGCGGTCGCTCCCGAGGGCTCCGGCGTGCGCTTCACGCTCGACCACACCCCCACGGGGGAGAGCGTCGACGTGGTGGTTCCGGCGGCGCCCGGGGTCCACAACGCCGCCAACGCCGCGGGGGCGCTGGCCGCCGCCCACGGGCTCGGGGTGCCCCTGGCCGACGGGGCGCGGGCGCTCGCCGGGTTCCGGGGTGTGGCCCGCCGGTTCGAACGCCGGGGCGAGGCCAAGGGCGTGACCGTGGTCGACGACTACGCCCACCTGCCCACCGAGGCGGCGGCCGCCCTGGCGGCCGCCGCGGCCGGGGGTTGGCGGCGGATCGTGGCCGTGTTCCAGCCCCATCGCTACAGCCGCACCGAGGCGCTGTGGCGGGACTTCGCCCATGCGTTCCGCGATGCTGACCTGCTGGCCATCACCGACGTGTACTCGGCCGGCGAGGCGCCCCGGCCGGGGGTGTCGGGAAAGCTGGTGGTCGACGCCGTTCTGGAGGCCGACCCCTGGGCCCTGGTCGCCTGGCTGCCGGGGCTCGACGACGTGTTGGCCTGGCTGCGGGGTGTCCTGCGCCCCGGCGACCTGTGCCTGACGTTGGGGGCCGGTGACCTGACCACTCTCGCCCCCCGCATCCTGGCGATGCTTGAGGACCGCCGCTGATGCGCCGGCCCCGGCCCTCGGCCCGAGGCAATGGGGTTCGGTGTCGGCCCTCGGCCCGAGGCAATGGGGTTCGGTGTCGGACGTCGGCCCGAGGCAATGAGCTCCGGCGAGGCGCTCTCGAGGCACCGCGGTCCGGGGGCCGGTCCGCATTGCCTCGACCCCGGTTCGGCGGCCCCTATTGCCTCGAGTCGCCGGGGCCTCGGCGAGGCAATACGGTCGGCCGCCAGCACCTCGAGGCATCGCAGTCCGGGGGCCGGTCCGCATTGCCTCGAGAAGCGACGGGCGACCCTTGTTGCCTCGCCGGTGTGGGGAAGCGGGCCGGATGATCGGTCCCGACGACGGGGTCGAGCGGGCGGCGGCGCTGCTCGGGCGGCTGGCGCAGCGGGACGTCCCGTTGGGACCGCTGACCACGTACCGCGTGGGGGGACCGGCGGCGCTGTTCGTCGAGGCGTCGTCCGTCGACGACCTCTGGCGGGTAGCCGAAGCCGTCGCCGCCACCGACCTACCGACCCTGGTGGTGGGCAAGGGTTCGAACCTACTCGTGGCGGACGCCGGGTTCCCCGGGGTGGCCGTGATCCTCGGCGCCGCCTTCACCGAGCTCGCCGTCGACGGCACGCGCGTGGAGGCGGGCGGCGCGGTGGCGCTCCCCGTGGCGGCGCGGCGCACCGTGCGCTGGGGGCTCACCGGCTTCGAGTGGGCGGTCGGGGTACCGGGATCGGTCGGCGGGGCGGTGCGCATGAACGCCGGCGGCCACGGGTCCGACCTGGCGGCGTCGCTGATCGACGCCCGCATCGTCGACCTGGGGCGCCGCGGCTCCGACACAATCGTCCCGGCGGCGGAACTGGAGCTCGGTTACCGGCGGTCGGCCGTCGCTCCCCACCACGTCGTCGTGGCGGCCACCCTGGCGCTGCGGCCGGGGGACCGCAGCGCGGGGGAGCGCGAGATCGCCGAGATCGTCGCCTGGCGACGCGCCAACCAGCCTGGCGGCCAGAACGCCGGATCGGTCTTCACCAACCCGCCGGACGACTCGGCTGGCCGGTTGATCGACGCCGCCGGGTGCATGGGGTTGCGCCTGGGATCGGCCGAGGTGTCGTCAAAGCACGCCAACTTCTTCCAGGCCGACGCCGGCGGGTCGGCCGGCGACGTCCGAGCGCTCATGGAGGTGGTACGCCATCGGGTGCGGGAGCATTCGGGCGTCGACCTCCATCCCGAGACCCGCTTGGTTGGCTTCGACAACCCTCAACCTCGGGTTGAATCTCAAGTAGAGGTTGACGGTTGACGCGCCAGGCCAGTGCCGCCGGTCCGCCGGTCGTGGTCGATCCCCGCATGCGTTCACGGCGCATATCCGTGCAGCGTGACCAGGGCCGGCGTCGCCTCAAGCGGTTCGCCGTGGTCGTGGGCGTGGTCGCCGCCGTCGTCGCCGCTGCAGTCGCCAGCCAGACGCCGCTCCTCGACGTCGACCACGTGCGTATCGAGGGCGTCGCCCGGACCGACGCCGCCGAGGTGCGCCGGGAGGCGGGGATCAACCTCGGCGACGCCATGGTCGCTGTCGACACCGCCCGGGCGGCCGCCCGCATCGAGGACCTGCCGTGGATCGCGAACGCGACCCTGGCTCGCCGCTGGCCCGGGACGATCGAGATCGAGGTCGTCGAACGCGAGCCGCTTGCGGTCATCGAGGTGGCCGGCGGCCGCGTGGGTCTGGTCGACAAGGACGGTCGCGTCCTGCAGGTCACCCCCCGGGCCCGTGCCGGGCTCCCGGAGATCACCGGCGCTCGCGGGACCGTCGCCGAGGGCGAGGAGCTGGGGCGGGGCACCCGCGACGCTCTGATGGTCGTGCGCGCGCTGAGTGAGCACCTGCCCGGCGTGGTGGCGTCCGTCTCGCCCGACCTCGATGCGTCGCTGGTGGCCGGTGGTGACATCCGCTTCGGCAGCACCGACGAGCTCGACGACAAGATCATGGCCGTCGAGACGGTCTTGGCCGACGTGGACATGTCCTGCCTCGCGGTGCTCGATGTGCGAGTTCCGGGCAGTCCGGCCTTGACCCGTCACCAGAGGTGTTCGTAGGCTGCGAGAGCAACCAGAGGTTGAGGAAAAGTATCGACCTCCACTTGAGGATGAGGCCGGGGCCGGTGGGGCTGCGAGTCTTTGGTACTTTCTCAATCCCTGCTCGGGAGCAAAGGCGGTTCCGAGCCGGACAAATTCTCCCCGGTGACCCTCGAAGGTGGAGGTGGGACGACCCATGGCCGGCAATCCGCAGAACTACTTGGCCGTGATCAAGGTGGTCGGAATCGGGGGTGGTGGCGTCAACGCGGTGAACCGCATGATCGACGCCGGGCTCAAGGGCGTCGAGTTCATCGCCGTCAACACCGACGCCCAAGCGCTACTCATGAGCGATGCCGACGCCAAGCTCGACATCGGTCGGGAGCTGACCCGGGGCCTCGGTGCGGGCAGCGACCCCGAGGTGGGCCGGCAGGCTGCGGAGGAGCACAGCGACGAGATCGAGGAGATCCTGAAGGGCGCCGACATGGTGTTCATCACCGCCGGCAAGGGCGGGGGCACCGGCACGGGGGGTGCGCCGGTGGTCGCCGAGATCGCCAAGAGCATCGGCGCGCTCACCATCGGCGTGGTGACCCGGCCGTTCTCGTTCGAGGGCCGGCGCCGGGCGGTGCAGGCCGAACAGGGGATCCAGCATCTCAAGGAGAAGGTCGACACCCTCATCGTCATCCCCAACGACCGGCTGCTGACCGTGTCCAACGAGAAGACGTCGATGGTCAACGCCTTCAAGATGGCCGACGAAGTTCTGCTGCAGGGCGTGCAGGGCATCACCGACCTCATCACCACGCCCGGCCTCATCAACACCGACTTCGCCGACGTGAAGATGATCATGAGCAATGCCGGGTCGGCGCTCATGGGCATCGGCTACGGCTCGGGCGAGGGCCGAGCCCTACAGGCATCGCGCAACGCCATCTCCAGCCCGCTGCTGGAGGCGTCGATCGAGGGCGCTCGCGGGATCCTGCTCACGATCGCGGGCGGCAGCGACCTCGGCCTGTTCGAGGTCAACGAGGCGGCCGAGGTCATCCACGGCGTCGCCCACCCCGACGCCAACATCATCTTCGGCTCGATCATCGACGACGAGATGGGCGACGAGGTGCGCGTCACGGTCATCGCCGCCGGTTTCGATCGCTGGGACGACACGGGCAAGGGGGCCGTGCGGGTGCGGGGCGCCAACGGGTCCGAGACGTCGAGGGGCTCGACGTCGTTCGACGACACCACCGGGTCGCTCAGCTCGGTGTCGTCGTCGCTGGACGATCTCGATCTCGACAGCGACGACGAGTTCGACGTCCCCTCGTTCCTCAAGTAGCTGGGACGGACCTCGGGTCGTGGGTGCCCGGGCGCAGACGGCAGCGGTGTCGACCACGCCGCTGGCGTTTGCCCTGCCGTCGGGGCGGACGGCGCGGGTCCGGTTCACCGCCGCCGCCGACGGCGACTTCGCCATCGGCCAGGCGGCGGACGTTCTGGCGGCGCGGCGCCGGGCGCTGGTGCCGTTGCCATGGACGTGGCTCCACCAGGTCCACGGCGACCGGGTGGTGATCGTCGACGAGCCCGGCGCGCAGGCGGGCGCCCGCGCCGACGCCGCCGTGACCGCTCGGCCGGGGGCGGCGCTGGCCATCCAGACCGCCGACTGCGCCCCGGTGGCGTTGCTTGCGGACGAGGGACTGGTGGCCGCCGTCCACGTGGGCTGGCGGGGCCTGGTCGCCGGGGTCGTCGAGGGCGCCGCGGGCGCCGTCCGCCGGGCGGGTGGCACCCGTCTGCGAGCGGTCGTCGGCCCGTGCATCCACGCCTGTTGCTACGAGTTCGGCGACGGGGACCTCGATCGGGTGGCGGCTCGTTACGGGGACGGCGTCCGGGCGACGACCCGCGAGGGGCGGACCGCCCTGGACCTACCCGCGGTGGTCACGACGGCGCTGGCGGCGATCCCCGCCGAGGTGGCCGTCGCCAGCCCGGGGTGCACCGGCTGTGGCACGCCGGCGATGTTCTCCCATCGGGCACGCGGCGACACCGCCCGGCAGGCCATGGTCGTATGGCTCGAGGGTGGCTCCGGGCATCGGGCGAGGGCCGACAGGAGCGAGTGATGAACACGGCCCCTGCGATCGACCTCCCGAGCCGGGTGGCGGCCGTGCGGGAACGCATCGCTCGGGCGGGCGGGGATCCCGAGGCGGTTCGCCTGGTGGCCGTCACCAAGGGGTTCGATGCCGGGGTCGTGCGGTCGGCGCTCGACGCCGGGCTCGCGGACATCGGCGAGAGCTATGTGCAGGAGCTCGTCCGCAAGGCCAACGAGCTCGGAGAGCCGGGCGGCGGCGATCGGGGACCGCGCTGGCATTTCGTCGGTCGGCTGCAGCGCAACAAGGTGCGCAAGGCGGCGCCCTACGTCTCGCTCTGGCACAGCGTCGATCGCCTGGCTCTCGGGGCGGAGATCGCCCGGTTCGCGCCCGGCGCCCCGGTGCTGGTACAGGTCAACGCGTCGGGCGAGGCCAGCAAGGGGGGCTGCGAGCCATCGATGGCGGCGGCGCTGGTCGACGGCCTGGTCGACCTCGGCCTGGACGTGCGTGGGCTGATGACGATCGCGCCGGTCGGGCCCGCCGAGACCGCGCGACCGGCGTTTAGCGCCGTGCGCGACCTGGCGGGGCGGCTGGGGCTGGGGGAGCTGTCGATGGGCATGTCCGACGACCTCGAGGTGGCGGTGCAGGAGGGGGCCAGCATGGTCCGCGTCGGCCGCGACCTGTTCGGTCCGCGTCCCGATCCGGCGGGGGTGCGAGACTAGTCCCAGACACGGCCGTGGAGGACTCATGGCATCGATGTGGCGCAGGGCGATGCTCTACCTGGGGCTGGGCCCCGACGACGAATATGACGACTTCGACCTGACCGGCGAGCGCGTGGTGGAGCCGCGGGTCGCCGGCGCGTCGCGCCCTTCGGGTCGGCGCACCGGCTCGGGCTCGGCGCAGCACGACCCCGAGCCCAGCGGATCGGTTCGCACGCTCGCGCCCGACCGCCATGGCGAGGACCGCAACGGCAACGGCCATGGTGCGTCCCGGGCGGAGGACGTGACCGGCGAGGTCGCGGCCGGGCGAGAGCACGGCGCGGCACGCCGCGGGCACGACGGCGGCCGCCAGGGCCGGGGCCGCAGCGCGCCCGTGCGACCCATGGTGGCGGGCGCCACCACCAAGCCCTTCGTTGTCGGACCCACGTCGTTCAACGACGCCCAGGACGTCGCCGACAAGTTCAAGGTCAATGTCCCAGTGATCCTCAACCTGCAGGGCGTGGACCGCGACCTCTCCCGTCGCATCATCGACTTCGCCAGCGGCCTCTGCTACGGCCTCGGTGGCCAGATGGAGCGGGTAGCCAACCAGGTCTATCTTCTGACGCCGACCGACGTCGAGGTCTCGCTCGAGGAGAGGCGCCGCCTCCACGAGCGGGGCTACGAAGCCTGACCGCCACCGCGCCTTCGCCAGCACCGCCGGAGCCAGCCCAGCCGTGTTCATCGTCTGCATCGTGATCCAGCTCTACATGCTGGTCATCTTCGTCCGCATCATCATGAGCTGGATCCCACCCACGCCGGGCACCACATACGCCCAGATCTACGACGTCTTCTACCGGTTGACCGAGCCGGTCCTGGCACCCGTTCGCTCGATGCTCCCGCCCATCCGCATGGGCGCTGCCGCGCTCGACCTGTCGCCGATCATCGTCTTCCTCGTGGGTCAGATCGTGTTTCGAGCGATCTGCTGAGGACCCGGTGTAGCGCTTCAGTTCGCCTTCGCCCGGTTCGTTACTCTGTCGCGCCATGGAACTGACCCCGCAGACGCTTCACGCTGTCGAGTTCAGGGAGGCTCGCCGCGGCGGATACAACACCCGCGACGTGGACGACTTCCTGGAGCGTGTGGCCGCAGGTGTCGGGCAGCTGCACGAGCGCCTGCGTGAGACCGCCGCCCGGGCCGAAACCGCTGAGGCCCGACTGATCGACGTCCAGCGACAATTCGAAGACGTCCAGCGCCGGGGGCCGTCCATGATGCCCACGGCCGCCCCGGTAGCCGCGGTCGCCGTCAACGAGACCGACGACACGCTGCGCCGCACACTGGTGCTGGCTCAACGGACCGCCGACGCCACCATCAAGGAGGCCAAGCAGGAGGCCAACCGGCTCATCGACGAGGCGCGGGCCGAGGCCAGCCGGACGCGGGTCGCTGCGGAGGAGGACGCGCGACGCGGCGCCGACCACGCCCGCGTCGCCATCGAGGCCGAGCTCGACGGCCTGATCGATCAGCGCGAGGCGCTCCGCGGCGACCTCGACGTGCTGAACCGCCACATCGACGACCAGCGTGAGCGCATCCGCGCCGGCATCGCCGAGCTGCGCCGCATCGTCGAGGACGACGCGCTGCTGGCGCCGGAGCCGGCCCCCGCACTCGCCGACGTCGACCGCCCCGCAGTTCCACCGCTCCCCAGCCGGGAGGCGTTCGTGCCCCGCCCCGCGGCCCCGACGGGGCCTCCGCCGCCGGGACCCGCCGACGAGCCGGGGTCGCCGTTCGCCGCCGGGCACCCGGGCGCCCATGTCGGCGCGCTCCAGGAGCCGCCCGCCTCCGACAACGGTCCGTCGGACGAGGCCATGCCGTTCGTGGCGCCGGGAGACGCTCACCGCCTGGGCGGCGGCGCGAGCGAGGGACGCATCCCGTGGCTGCCGTCCGAGCTGCGAACGTCGGTCGGCGACGAGCCGCCGGAGCCTGCGCCACCACCTCCGGCCCACGACCCGTTCGCCCCCGACGCCGATCCAGTGGGCGCCAACGGCACGGACGCGTCGGCCGACCCCGAGACCCGACCCAGCGAGTGGGGCCGGGGGGTGTTCGATCCCGAGCTGACCGAGCCGCCGGAGAACGAGGACCGGTAGCCAGCCATCGTGGCGCTCTCTGCGAGGGCCTGCTACGCCAGATCGACGGTAACCGCGACCTCGTGGCCGTCGACGGTGAGGGTGTGGTCGCCACCGCTCGCAGCTCTGCCCAGCCTGATCGCCAGGACCTCGTTCATCACGTAGTCGCGGTGGGCGTCCAGCGCCGCCCAGACCTCGTCGTCGGCGCCGACGGTCAGGGCCACGCGGTCGGCGATGTCGAGGCCCATGTCCTTTCGGAGATCGTTGAGGGCACGTACCAGCTCGCGGGCGAGGCCCTCGCGCCGCAGTGCGTCGTCGAGCTCGAGGTCCAGGGCCACCGCCCAGGCCCCGTCCTCGGCCAGGGCGAAGTCCTCGTGCCGGTCGGCCCGCACCTCGACCTCGTCGGCGCTCAGGCGCTGGCCGGCGACCTCGATGAACCCGTCGGACTCGAGCTGGCGCTGCAACGCGGAGCCGTCAGCCTCGGCCAGCGCCCGCTTCACGTCGTTGACCTTCGGCCCGAGGCGGGGCCCCAGCGCCCGGAAGTTGGGCACGATCGTCCACGACATCAGCCCCGAGAGCGTGTCGACGTCGTCGAGCGCCTTGACGTTGAGCTCCGAGGCGATCTCGTCCAGCGCCTCGGGCCCGAGCGTGGCGCCGGGATGCAGCAGCAGCGCCCGGCGCAGCGGCTGGCGCACCTTGACCTTGGCGTCGGTGCGGGCGGCCCGGCCCAGCGCCACCAGGCGCCGCGCCGCGCTCATCTGCGCCGCCAGCTCCGGGTCGGCCGCGCCGCCGGGCTGCGGCCAGTCCGACAGGTGGACCGAAACGTCGCCGGTGAGCGCCACGTAGAGCTCATCGGCCAGGAAGGGACAGAACGGCGCCAGTAGTTGGCTGGTCACCATCAACGCGTGGTGCAGGGTGACGTGGGCGTCGGCGTCGTCGGCCTTCCAGAACCGGGGCCGGCTCCGGCGCACGTACCAGTTGGACAGGTCGTCGACGAACCGCGCCAGTCGGGTGGCGGCCCCGAGGGCGTCGAACCCGTCGAGTGCGTCCGTGACCCCGGCGACGGTCGCGTCGAGCTCGCCGAGCAGCCAGCGGTCGAGTGCATGGGCCGGCCGTGGCGCCTCCCAGCCGGGGTCGGGCCGCCACCCGTCGAGGTCGGCGTAGGTGACGAAGAAGCTGAAGACGTTCCACAGCGTCAGGAGGCTCTGCCGGGTGGACTCGCGGATGCCTTCCTCGAACACCCGCCTGGTCGTCCAGGGCTGGCCGGCCGAGAAGAAGTACCACCGCAGCGCGTCGGCCCCGAAGCCGGTGAAGATTTGCCAGGGATCGATGACGTTGCCCTTGGACTTCGACATCTTCTGGCCCTGTTCGTCCACGAGGAGCCCGAGGCACACGACGTTGCGGTAGGGCGTGGAGTCGAATACCAGCGTGTTGACCGCCAGCAGCGAATAGAACCAACCCCGAGTCTGGTCGATGGCCTCGCAGATAAAGTCGGCGGGGAAGCTGGCCTCGAATCGGCCGTCGTCGGCGAACGGGTGGTGGAACTGTGCCGACGGCATCGATCCCGAGTCGAACCATGCGTCCAGCACCGGCAGGAGGCGGCGGACGGTGCCCTGACACCCGGGCTCGGTGCACGTCCACTTGATGTCGTCGACATAGGGGCGGTGCAGGTCGACGTCGGACAGGTCGCGTCCGGCCAGCTCCGAGAGCTCGGCGATCGATCCGACGCAGGTGTCCGAGCCGCAACCCCGGCACCGCCAGATCGGCAGCGGCGTGCCCCAGTAGCGGTCCCGCGACAGCGCCCAGTCGATGTTGGACTCCAGCCAGCGCCCGAACCGGCCGTGCTTGATGTGATCCGGGTACCAGGCAATGGACTCGTTCTGGGCCAGCAGGTCGGCGCGCCGCTCCTCGGTGCGAACGAACCACGACGTCTTGGCCCAGTAGATGAGCGGAGTGCCGCAGCGCCAGCAGTGGGGGTAGCTGTGCTCGTAGGCCTGTTCGGCCACCAACAGGCCCCGCCGGCGGAGGTCGGCGATGATCTCGGGGTCGGCGTCCTTGACGAAGCGGCCCTGCCACGGGGGCACCGAGTGGTCGAAGGTGGCGTCGACGTCCACCGGGTTGAGGACCGGCAGCCCCTCGGCACGGCCCACCTGGGCGTCCTCCTCGCCGAATGCGGGCGCCAGGTGGACGACGCCGGACCCGTCGTCGTCGCTCACGTAGTCGGCGACGACGACCCGCCAGCCCTCCTGGGGGCCCGACGGCGGTTCGATGAAGTCGAACGGGCGCCGGTAGCGCCAGCCGGCCAGGTCGCTGCCGCGCCACCGGTCACGCACCTCGGCCTCGGCGAACAACCGCTCCGCTGCCCGCTCACCCAGCACCAGGTCGCGGCCGCCCTCCGGGTCGGCGATGCGGACGTACGTGAAGTCCGGCCCTACCGCCGCCGCCACGTTGGAGATGAGCGTCCACGGCGTGGTGGTCCACACCAGCAGGTCGGCCTCGGGCGCGGCCGCACCCGCAGCCCCGCTGGTCAGGGGGAAGCGCACGTAGATCGACGGGTCGACGACGTCCTCGTAACCCATGGCCACCTCGTGCGAGCTGAGCGCGGTGCCGCAACGCCCGCAGTAGGGGGTGACCCGATGACCCTCGTACAGCAGTCCCCGGTCCCACAACTGGCGCACGATCCACCAGACCGACTCGATGTAGTCGTTGTCCAGCGTCCAGTAGGCGTCGGCGGTGTCGATCCACACGCCGGAGCGCTGGGTGAGGGCCGACCAGTCCTCCACGTAGCGCCGCACAGACTCCCGGCAGCGCTGGTTGAAGGCCTCTATGCCGTAGGCCTCGATGTCGGCCTTGGTGGCCAGGCCCAGCTCCTTCTCGATCTCCAGTTCGACGGGGAGGCCGTGACAGTCCCAACCGCCTTTTCGGGGCACGTCACGGCCCCGCATGGTCTGGAACCGGGGGAAGAGGTCCTTGAACGCCCGGGCCCAGACGTGGTGCAGCCCGGGCCGGCCGTTGGCCGTCGGTGGACCCTCGTAGAAGATCCAGGGTTCGTCCCCCTTGCGCAGCCGGCCCGCCTCCTCGATGACCTCGCGCTCGCGCCAGCGGGCCAGCACCCGCTCTTCGAGGGCGGGCAGGTCGAGGCCGGGTTCGACGGGGCCAAAGGGCATGACACTTAGCGTAGGCGGCGGTGGGATTCGCGCCCCTCACGCGTATCCTGCATGCCTTCCCTTGACCCCCTGCAGGGGTCGGCGTACCATCCGGCACCCTTTTCCCGAGGACGGCGAGATCCCCCATGCCCAGAGCAACGAAAGCCGCTCCCGCCCGCAAGTCCGCCTCCCGCTCAAGGGCAACGAAGCGCTCGAGCAAGGCCCCCACGCTCGACAAGTTCCTCGAGGGTCAGCTCCAGGCCCTCACCGAGGAGCGGGCCACGTACCTGCACCAGGCGGAGAGCCTCCAGGCCGAGGCCGACTCGCTCACCGAGGACCGCGAGCCGGGCGACGTCCAGTTCGACGAGGAGTCGGGTGAGGGTGACACTCTGGCCGTCGAGCGCGAACGTGACTTGGCGCTCTCCGCGCAGGCCCGGGCCGCCATCGAACAGATTGACCGGGCGATCGAGAAGATCCACGACGGTTCCTACGGCAGGTGCGACTCATGCGGCACCGCGATCCCGAAGGAGCGGCTCCGGGCCCTCCCCTACGCCGCCCTGTGCGTGAAGTGCAAGAGCGGGGGTCTGGGCCTGGGTCGTTGACGGGGCAGGCGATCCGGCCCGCCGTCGCCCAGCCGGCGCGGTGGTCGCTGATACTGGGCGTCGCCGCCGCCGTCCTCGCCGCCGACCAGCTCACCAAGTGGTGGGCGGTGGAGACGCTGGACACGCGGACGATCGACGTGGTGTGGACGCTGCGGCTCCACCTCACGATCAACCACGGCTCGGCATTCAGCTTTGCGCGAGGGGGCGGGGCGGTGATCTCGCTGCTGGCACTTGCGATCGTGGCCGTGCTGCTGCGCTCCGGCCGCTACGCCACGCGGCCCGGCTTGGCTGTGGCGATCGGCCTGGTGTTCGGCGGCGCTTTGGGCAACCTGATCGACCGCACCTTCCGGGCGGGCGACGGGTTCTTGGGCGGTGGGGTGGTCGACTTCATCGACCTGCAGTGGTGGCCGGTGTTCAACGTCGCCGACGCCGCCATCGTCGTAGGCGCGCTGCTGCTGTTCGGCACGCAGTGGAGCCACGGCGACGAAGACGGGGACGGGGAACGGCCGCAGTGACCCTCGCTGCGGTCGTGCCGCGGGCGCTCGACGGCCAGCGGCTCGACCGGGTCGTCGCCATGATCGCCGGGTACAGCAGGTCCGAGGCGGCGGCGCTGGTCGATGCCGGCGGTGTGACGATCGGCGGGCGGGCCGTCACCACCCGCTCGCACCGGGTTGCCGAGGGCGATGCGCTCGAGGTGGCGGCGACGGACCGGTCGGCCGACGACGTGTTGACCCCCGACCCCACCGTCGACGTGCCGGTGGTGTACGAGGACCGCGACCTGCTCGTCGTCGACAAGCCCGTGGGCCTGGTGGTGCATCCCGGGGCGGGCCAGCGCTCGGGAACCCTGGTCCACGGGTTGCTGGCCCACTATCCCGAGATCCGTGAGGTGGGTCAGCCCGACCGGCCCGGCATCGTCCACCGCCTCGACAAGGGCACGTCGGGGCTGCTGCTGGTCGCCCGGTCGCAGCCCGCCTACGAGGCGCTGGTGGCGATGCTGGCGGGCCGTCGGGTCGAGCGGCGCTACCGGGCCCTGGTCTGGGGCGCGGTCGACTCGCCGACTGGGATGATCGACGCGCCGGTCGGGCGCAGCGCCCGTGACCGCACCCGCATGGCGGTGACCCTGAGCGGGAAGGAAGCCCGAACCCGCTACGAGGTCGTGCGCGGCTTCACGGACCCGGTGGCCGTCACCGAGCTGGCCTGCCGGCTCGAGACCGGCCGAACCCACCAGATCAGGGTGCACATGGCGTCGATCGGGCACCCCGTGGTCGGGGACTCCCGCTACGGCGGACGCCGCCCGTCCCTGTGGTCGCCCAGGCCCTGGCTGCACGCCGAGCACCTGGCCCTCGAGCACCCTGTGACGGCCGAGCCCCTGGCGTTCGAGTCCCCCCTGCCCTACGACCTCGCCGCGGTGCTGGCCGGACTTCGCTGAGGCGCACGCCGGCCGCAGGGCCGAGTTCCGGCGCCGGTTCGGGTTCCGGCCGGCCCGGGCCGACGTTCATGCGCTGGTTTTGTGCGAGGACGGGGAGATTTCGGCGCCGGTTCGGGCGCCGGGTGCGCCCGTCGTGGCCGCCCGGCGGATTCCGCCCGCGTCAGTCGACCGGCTCGACCACGGGCCAGTCGCGCTCGCCGCGGGCCATCCTGGCGATGTCGGCGAGCGTCAGCTCGTCGAGGTGGCGGCGCATGTGCTCGCCCAGCACGCCCCAGATCGCCAGGAGCACGCACTGGCCCTCGTGATCGCAGGCGCCGTTCTGGTGGGGCTCGCCGAAGTCGCCCACGGTGATGGGACCGTCGACCGCGCTCACGATGTCGCCCAGCGTGATGGCGGCGGGCTCCCGTGCCAGCACGTAGCCGCCCCCGACCCCCCGCTTGGACCGCACGAGCCCCGCTCCCTTGAGCGCCAGGAGGATCTGCTCGAGGTAGGGCTGCGGCAGACCGGTCCGCTCGGCGATGTCGCGGACCGACGTCGGGCCCGCCTCGCCGACGTGCAGCGACAGCGACAGCAGCGCCCGACTGGCGTAGTCACCGCGGGTCGACACCTTCATGCCGCGAGCGTAACGAGTCGGTCGCAGACCGACGCCGCTAGGGGTGGCGGCCGGGGTCGGGCTGGACTGTACGGGCCGCAGTGCGAACCCGGCTGCGAGGCCGCAGCCACCCTGCCCGGTCGGCCCCGGGCCTGGGTACGGTGGGCCGAAGGAAAGGCACAGGCGTGGTGGACGAACCTCTGATACCTGACTACGGCGGGGCCTGCATCACGAATGTCGTGCCGGCGCTCCTGGGACCACCGGACGAAGCGCCGCGCTGGCTCCCGGCGGTCGCCGTCGACGCCCGCCAGGTGGTGTTGTTCGTGCTCGACGGCATGGGGTGGGAGCAGGTCACGGTGCGGCGCTCTCTGGCCCCCACGCTGTCGGCGATGCAGGGTGGCGCCATCACTACCGTGGCGCCCTCGACGACGTCGACGGCCCTCACGTCCATCACCACCGGCCTGCCGCCGGGGGAGCACGGCATGGTCGGCTATCGCATGGCCGTGCACGGCGAGGTGCTCAACGTCCTGCGCTGGGCAACGGCCGCCGGTGACGCCCACCAGACCCTGCCCCCGGCCAAGATGCAGCCGGTGGCCGCGTTCCTGGGCCAGCGTCCGCCGGTGGTGACCCGGGCCGAGTACCGCCGCTCGGGGTTCACCGGCGCCCACCTCGAACCCGCCCGGTTCTGGGGGTACCGCACGATGGCGACCATGGTGGCGGAGGTCGAGGCCCTCCTGGGCCGCGGCGAGCCGTTCGTGTACGCGTACTACGACGGCTTGGACAAGGTGGCCCACGAGTACGGCCTGGGGGAGTACTACGACGCCGAGCTGACCTGGATCGACCAGGTCGTCGACCGGATGGTCTCCCGCCTGCCGGCGGGTGCCGCCCTGCTGGTCATCGCCGATCACGGCCAGGTCCAGACCGGGGACCAGGTCGTGGACCTGGCGCCCGGGGTGCTGGCGCTCTGCTCGATGCAGTCGGGCGAGGGACGGTTCCGCTGGCTGCACGCGCGGCCGGGGCGGGCCGGGGCGCTTCGGGAGGCGGCCGTCGAACACCACGGCGACGACGCCTGGGTTGTCACCCGGGACGAGATGGTGGCGGCCGGCTGGCTAGGCCCGGTGGTCACCGAGGCGGCACGGTCCCGGTTGGGGGACGTGGCCCTGGTGGCGCGCACCAACGCCGCGTTCCACGACCCCCAGGACGTCGGCCCCTACGAGCTGGTGGGGCGCCACGGATCGTTGACCCGTGCCGAGATGCTGGTCCCCCTCCTGGCCGCACGCCGCTGATGGGCGGGTCGCCGGATCCCCTGGGGCGTGCGGGAAGGGTGCCAGACCGTGGCAGGATGGCCCACATGTCGTTCGCCGCCGATCAGAGCGCCAGCCGACGCGGGCCGGGTCAGCCACCGGCGGGCTTGGCCGGGGGGGCCGGCGTGGGGTCGGCTCCCGGTCCGGTCGAGCACCCCGAGGTGGTGAAGCCCGGCGAGGAGCCCGACCAGCCCAACGAGGCCGTCGAACAACCGGCCAAGGTCATGCGGATCGGGTCGATGATCAAGCTGCTGCTGGAAGAGGTGCGCCAATCCGAGCTCGACGAGCAGAGCCGCGACCGCCTGCGGGAGATCTACGAGACGTCGATCTCGGAGCTGTCCGGGGCACTGTCGCCGGACCTGCGTGACGAGCTGGGCCGACTGGCCCACCCGTTCGCCGACACGGCGACCCCGAGCGAGGCGGAGCTGCGGGTGGCCAAGGCCCAGCTGGTGGGCTGGCTGGAGGGCCTGTTCCACGGCATCCAGGCCACGCTCTTCGCCCAGCAGATGGCGGCCAGGCAACAGCTCGACGAGATGCGCCGGCGGCTTCCTCCCGGCGCACCGCAGCCCAACGTCGAGGCCGAGGCGCGGCCGGGCACATATCTCTAGGGTTCCGCGGCCTCACGGCCTGGGTTACCCAAAGTGTGGCGCCCTCTTCCCTCCGTGGTGTGCCTCCCTTCCAGGTGAGGCGGCACGTAGGCTTGGCGTCGATGGGGATGCCGGGAAGCGCGCGGACGGGCCGCTGGCGCGAGCACGGAGCTCGGGCGCTGGTGGTGCTCGCCATCTCGGCGGTGGTCGTGGCCGTTGCGGTCGGACTGATGGCCGCGGGCATCGATGGCGTCGAGGTCGTCGCCACCCTGCTGTTCGTCCCGGTGTTCGCCGCCGGGCTGTTCGCTGGGCGTCGCGTGGGCTGGCTGGCGGCGGCGGTGGCCACGGTCGTGTACCTGGCCCTCCGCTCGGCCGACGTGAACGACGCGGGACTGGCGAGCGTGTTGTTGCTGGCGATGACACGAGCGGTTGCGTACACCGTCGCCGCCGAGGTGGGCCTGCGGGCCCAACCCGTGGTCGACCGGCTGTCCCAGGGCAACGAGTGGGACGATTCACCGCTCATGGCGCGCGGGCGGGCGTTCTCGAGGCGCGAGCGCCCCGGGGTTGACACGTTCGCCGCGGGCCAGCAGACCTCGGTGTGGGTGACGTCCGGGGACTACGCCGACTACGCCGACCACGCCGACCACGCTGGGTCGGCCTACGTCGACCCGGTGCCTTCGGGGCCCGCGCCGGTGCTGGCCGACGCGGGCAGGGCGGGATCGGAATGGGCCGAGCCCCTGGGGCCGCTCGCCTCGGACCCGGGCTGGCCGTCCGAGGCACCCGCGCGCCCGCCAGCAGCCAACGGCCGGCCGCCGGACTCGCCCCGCGCGGCACCTCCCCCTTGGTCCGATCCCTACGGGAGCCCGGCCGTCCCGGAGGGCGATCCCCGAGCCTGGCAGCCCCCGGCGCGGTCGCCGGCGCCCTGGTCGGATCCCACCGGCACACCGGCCGTGGCCGACCCCGACGACCACCGGTGGCAGCCGGGGGGGTGGTACGACGCCGTGCCACCACCGCCGGTTCGACCCGCGTCCCCGCGGCGCCGGGCGGCATCGGCGGCCACACCGTCGCCGCCGGCCCCGGCGGTCGATCCCGAGACCCGGTTGTGGACCGCCCGGTTCCTCTGCGACCGCATCGCCTCCGAGAAGGCGCAGTGCCGGCGCAGCGGGAGCCCGTTCTCGTTGGTGCTGGTCCAGGTACCGGACGAGCCCTTCGCCCTGCTGCCATACCGGCGCCAGGTCACGGTATTGCGGGAGCTGGGGCACCAGTTCGTCGCCGGCGGGGTGGTCGATCACCTGGTCCACGTGCCGGACCAGACCCAGCACTGGTTCGCGGTGGTGCTCCCGGACGTCGATCGCGCCGGCGCCCAGATGCTGGAGGGGCGCCTGCGCCTCGGCATCGGCGGGTATCTCCGCAGCCGGGGCCTACCGCTGCCCGAGCTGGAGAGCGCATCGCTGACCACGCCCGACGACGATCCGGCGCTGGGCGCGATCTGGGATGCGCTCGCCGGTCGCGGAGATCCGGCCGGCGCCGGGTCCTCCTCCGGCGTGCTGGCGTACTGATCCCGCCGCCGGCGCTCGCGCTCGGAACGGAACGGTCCCGGGAGCCCCACCGGGCGCGCTACGCTCGACGAATCACACGGGTGTCATTTGTCCACAGGCCCCTGTGGAAGACCAGCCGGTGATCTTGATCGAGCAGGTTCGCGACGGAGGGAGTCGGCCGGGGTGCATCCTCGCAGCAGCTTCACCCACCTCCACGTCCACACCGAGTACTCGATGCTCGACGGGGCCGCCCGCATCGGCGAGGTCGTCGGCGCCGCCGTGGCCGACGGACAGCCGGCCCTCGGCATCACCGACCACGGCAACATGTACGGGATCCTCGACTTCTACAAGGAGTGCCACAAGCAGGGGATCAAGCCCGTTCTGGGCACCGAGGCCTACATGGCCCACGAGTCCCGCTTCGAACGCCCGGCTCGGCGGGGACGAGTCGACGACACGGGCGGCGACACCGATGGTGGCAAGAAGCTCTACTACCACCTGACGCTGCTGGCCGAGACCAACGAGGGCTACCGCAACCTGATCCAGCTCGCCAGCCGGGCCTTCCTAGAGGGCTACTTCTACAAGCCACGCGTCGACTGGGAGACGCTGGCCGACCACGCGGGCGGACTCATGGCCACCACCGGTTGCCTGGGCGGGCACGTGCTCCAATCGCTGCTCCAGGGGGACATCGAGGGCGCGACCGCCAAGGCCGCCCGGCTCCAGGAAATCTTCGGCAAGAACAACCTGTTCGTGGAGCTGCAGGACCACGGGATCGCCGAGCAGCACAAGACCAACCCCCAACTGACCGAGATCGCCCGGCGCATCGGGGCGCCCCTGCTCGCCACCAACGACAGCCACTACGTCCACCAGCATGACGCCGTGGCCCATGACGCCCTGCTGTGCGTGCAGACCGGTTCGCTGATGAGCGACCCCAACCGGTTCAAGTTCCAGGGCGACCAGCACTACCTGAAGTCCGCGGCCGAGATGCGGAGCCTGTTCGGCGACAAGCCCGAAGCCTGCGACAACACGCTGTGGATCGCCGAGCGGGCCGACGTCGAGATCGCCTTCGGCAAGCCGCAGCTACCCACCTTCCCCCTGCCCGAGGAGTTCGCCTACGACGGTGACTACCTGCGCCACCTGACGTTCGAGGGGGCCAAGCAGCGCTGGGGTGATCCGCTGCCCGACGACGTGGTCGAGCGGCTGGCCTACGAGCTGCAGGTGATCGCCGACATGGGCTTCAGCTCGTACTTCCTCATCGTCTGGGACCTGATCGCTCACGCCCGGCGCAACGACATCCGGGTGGGCCCGGGGCGGGGGAGCGCGGCCGGATGCGCGGTGGCGTACTGCCTGCGAATCACCGACCTCGACCCCATCCGGTACGGCCTGCTGTTCGAGCGCTTCCTCAACCCGTCGCGCATCTCCATGCCCGACATCGACATGGACTTCGACTCCCGCTTCCGCGACGAGATGATCCGCTACGCCGCCGAGCGCTACGGCCGCGACCACGTCGCCCAGATCGTCACCTTCTCCACCATCAAGGCCCGGGCGGCCGTGCGCGACGCCGCCCGGGTGCTGGGCCAGCCCTACGCCGTGGGAGACCGGGTGGCCAAGGCGATGCCGCCGCTGATCATGGGGCGTGACACCCCGCTCTACGCCTGCCTCGAAGCCCACCCGCGCTTCGAGGACGGCTACAAGATGGCGGCCGAGCTGCGGCAGATGTACGAGGACGACCCCGACGTCCAGCAGGTGGTCGACGTGGCCAAGGGCCTCGAGGGGCTGCGCCGCCAGGACGGGATCCACGCCGCCGCCGTGGTGATCACTAAGGAGCCGCTCACCGAATACCTGCCGATCCAGCGCAAGCCCGAAAACGGCCAATCGCTGGAGGAAGCTCCCATCGTCACCCAGTACGAGATGCACGGTGTCGAGGATCTCGGCCTGCTCAAGATGGACTTCCTGGGGCTGCGCAACCTCGACGTGATCACCGAAACGGTCGACGTGATCCGGCGCACCCGGGGCACCGAGCTCGACATCGACCGCGTGCCCCTCGACGACGAGCCCACGTATGAGCTGCTCCGCCGCGGCGATTCCGTGGGCGTGTTCCAGCTAGAGGGCGGGCCGATGCGGTCCCTCATGCGGTCGCTCCAACCCACCACGTTCGAGGACGTGGCGGCCCTGGTGGCGCTCTACCGCCCCGGCCCCATGGCCGCCAACATGCACAACGACTACGCCGACCGTAAGAATGGCCGCAAGCCGGTGGAATATCTCCACCCCGATGCCGCCGAAGTGCTGGGCGACACATATGGCCTATGCATCTATCAGGAGGGTGTCATGCGGATCGCGCAGCGATTCGCCGGATACTCCCTAGCCGAGGCCGACAATCTCCGCAAGGCGGCAGGCAAGAAGCGCCGCGAGATCATGGCGGCCGAGCGCGAAAAGTTCATCGAAGCGTGCGAGCGGACCGGCTATGGGGCCGGCCTGGGTAAGGCCTGGTTCGACATAATCGAGCCGTTCGCGGACTACGCCTTTCCCAAAGCCCACGCGTATGGCTACGGGTTCGTCGCCTATCAAACGGCATATCTCAAGGCCAATTACCCGGCCGAGTACCTGGCGGCACTGCTCACCAGCGTCAAGGCCAGCCTCGAGAAGGCGGCCGTCTACCTCGCCGAGTGCCGGGCCATGGGCATCGCCGTCGAGGTGCCCGACATCAACCGGTCGGCGTCGGACTTCGTGCCGGTGGACGAGCCGGGCGACGACGCTGCCCGGGTGGCCGGCCATGGCGTCCGCGGGAGCGCCAAGGCCGCCATCATCTTCGGGTTGTCGGCGGTGCGCAACGTGGGCGAGGGGCTCGTGGCCCACATCGTCGCCGAACGCGACGCCAACGGTCCGTACGCCGACTTCTACGACTTCTGCCAACGGGTCGATACGTCCGTCCTCAACAAGCGCGCGATCGAATCGCTGATCAAGGCGGGGGCCTTTGACGGCCTCGGCCACCCCCGCCGCGGGCTTCTCACGGTGTTCGAGCAGATCGTCGACCACACGTTGGCCCGGCGCCGGGAGCGCGACATGGGGATCATGACGCTGTTCGGCGACACCGACGGTGCCGGGGCCGGTGGCTTCGGCGACTTCGAGCGCTCGCCGATCCCCGACCTCGAGTTCGACAAACGCGACCGATTGGCGTTCGAGAAGGAGATGCTGGGGCTCTACGTGAGCGACCACCCGCTGCTGGGGGCCGAAGCGGCGCTCTCGCGCCGGGCCGACTGCTCGCTCGACGAGCTGGCCGACCTCGCCGATGGCGACCTCAAGGCGGTGGGCGGCGTCGTCACCGCGCTGCAGCGCAAGTGGACCCGCCGCGGCGATCTCATGGCGGTGTTCACGCTCGAGGACCTGCGGGCGTCGGCGGAGGTGATGGTCTTCCCCCGCACCATGACCGAGCACGGGCACAAGCTGGCCGACGACGCCGTCGTCATCGTGCGGGGCCGGGTCGACGCCCGGGACGACGCTCCCAAGCTCATCGCCCAGTCGATCGACGTGGTCGAGGTGGCCGCGAGCCAGGTCGAGCCGCTGCGGCTCCGCGTCCCGCCCCAACTGTTGTCCGAGGCCAAGGTGGCGCACCTCAAGCGGTTGCTCGCCGACCATCCCGGCGAGGCACCGGTCTTCCTCCAGCTCGGGGAGCGGGGGGTCGTTCGGCTGCCCGAACGGTGGAACGTGGACGCCAGCAACGGCCTGGTGGGCCAGCTCCGGGAGGTGCTGGGCCCCGCCGTCATCGTCCGCTAGGTCGCTACCGCGCGCGCGTGTTCGGTCATCGGAGTTGCACGTCCCGCGTCGTTTGACTGGACTAGTGGCTTGTTGCCGCACGGAGAACGGGGGCTACGCCGGAGATGTCGATCGCTGTAGACACGAAGGATTGCACGGCTCTCAGCGACGCTGAGCTGGTCGAGATGGCCGATCTCTGCGCGGAAGCCCGGTACAGCCACGAGATCGGCACGCTGTCGAAGCAGGCCGAGGCGTGGGTGCTGATCACACAGGTCCGCGACGAGGGCAAGCTCAAGGGCTTCGCCTTCTCCACGCTCGAGCGCATCGGAGGCACGCCGTGCGTGCTGGTGGGCCTGGCGTCGGTGCGGCGCAGCTCCAAGCGGGACACCGTGCTGCGGGCACTGGTGCAGGACCTCCTGCGCCGAGCGGTGCTCGCCTTCCCCGACGAGGACGTGCTGGTGGCGGCCCGGTTCGGCGATGTGGGCGGCTTCGACGCGTTCCGCAACCTCAACGACATCGTCCCCCGCGCCGGCCACAAGGCCACCGGCGAGGAACGGGCCTGGGGCGGGCGCCTCGCCAAGCGTTACGGCATCGAGGCGAGCGCGTACGACCAGCGGGCGTTCGTTGCCCGGGGCGACGGCAGCGGCCCGGCTCCGGTGTTCGATCACGAGACGCTGCATCCGGAGCAGAGCGACCAGGACGTCGCCGAGCGGTTCGAGGCGTTGCACGCCGACAAGGGCGACAGCGTC
The DNA here is from genome assembly GCA_046726215.1 of Actinomycetota bacterium. Lineage (GTDB taxonomy): Bacteria > Actinomycetota > Acidimicrobiia > Acidimicrobiales > VFJN01 > DASQUK01. Next base: position 25,655 of record JBKPAA010000019.1, read on the forward strand.
GTCGGCTTCGGCTGGGCCATGGAGGAAGACCTCCGCAAGCTCGCCTGACCGGAGGTCGCATGGAGCTCGGCGACGCCGTCCGGCGACGTCGGATGGTGCGGGCCTTCGACCGGCGCCCGGTGCCGCGAGCGCTGGTCGACCGGCTGCTCGACCTGGCCCGCCGGTCGCCCTCGGCGGGCAACACCCAGGCGTGGTCGTTCGTGGTCCTGGAGGGCGCCCAGACGGCGGCCCTGTGGGACATCACCCTGCCGGCCGACCGGCGCGCCGCGTTCCGGTGGCCGGGCCTGCTCGACGCCCCGGTGGTCGTGTTGCCGCTGGTGTCGCCCGACGCCTACGTCGAGCGCTATCGCGAGCCCGACAAGTGGGCCACCGGCCTGGGGGTGGGCACATCCGCCTGGCCGGTGCCCTACTGGTGGGTCGACGGTGGGATGGCCGTGCAGACCCTGTTGCTCGCCGCCGTCGACGCCGGCCTGGGGGCGCTGTTCTACGGGCTGTTCGACGACGAACGGCCGGTGCTCGGTCGCCTCGGGGTGCCGCCCGGCTGGCGGGCGTTGGGCGCGATCGCCCTCGGCTGGCCCCGGCCCGACGAGCCCGGACGGTCCTCGGCCCGGCGCCGCCCGGCGCTCGACGAGGTGGTCCACCGCGGCGGCTGGTAGGCGCCCGGGGTTAGCGTCCGCCGGATGGAGCTGCAGACCGCCATCGACCTCGACGCCACCACCAACCGACAGGTGGTGCTGCGGCGGCGGCCGGAGGGGCTGCTCGCCGACGACGACGTCGAGCTGCAGGACGGGGTCGCCGTTCCGGTCCCCGCCGAGGGCGAGGCTCTGCTCGAGCTCGACTGGATCGGCATCGACGCCACCGTCCGCACGTGGCTGTCCAAGGCCGAGGGGTACCTGCCGGCGGTGGAGATCGGAGAGACCGTGCGGGCCAGCGGCATCGGCAGGGTGGTGGCCACCCGGAGCGAGCGCTTCCCGCTCGGGCACATGGTGTATGGGCTGCCGGGTTGGCAGCGTTACGGCATCGTGCGCGACGATCCGCTGGCCACGCCGCTCGGTGAGGAGGTCGACGCCCCGGCCCTCCTCGCGCTCTACGGCGCCACCGGGCTGACCGCGTACGTCGGCATGATCGACGTCGGGCAGGTCCGGGAGGGGGAGACGGTGGTCGTCTCGGCGGCCGCCGGCGCCACCGGCTCGCTGGCCGCCCAGATCGCCAAGATCAAGGGCTGCCGCGTGATCGGCATCTGCGGCCGAGACGACAAGGTGCGCTGGCTCCTCGATGACCTCGGCCTGGACGGTGCCATCAACCACCGCACCGACGACGTGCGCGGCCGGCTCCGGGACCTGTGCCCCGACCGCGTCGACGTCTACTTCGACAACGTGGGCGGTCCCATCCTCGACGCCGTGCTCGATCGCCTGGCGATGCACGCCCGGGTCGTCCTCTGCGGCGCCATCGCCATCTACAACGAGCTGGGACGCCCGCCGGGGCCCTCGAACTACTTCCAGCTGATCAACCGCCGCGCCCGCATGCAGGGCTTCCTGTCGCTCGACCACTGGGACCGTTTCGGCGATGTGGCGGCCACGTTGGGCTCATGGGTGGCCGACGGGAAGCTGAAATACCGCACGCAGGTCTACGAGGGCCTCGAGTCGGCGGTCGACGCCCTCAACGCCCTGTTCACCGGCGACAACATCGGCAAGACCCTCATCCGAGTCTTTGAAGGAAAAGCGGCGTCATAGCCCGGAAAATCTTCAAAGACCGGTGTGGAGCTGGGCCGCCAGCGCCTCCGGGTCCTCGGCCGGGAGCCCGCAGGCGTAGTTGCGGCAGACGTAGGCGCGGCCGTCGTCGCGGCCCTCCCACAGGGGCGACGAGTAGCGCTCGCCCCAGGCCAGCACCGCGCCGGGGAGGAACCGCCGCTGCACGACCTCGACCAGGTCGCGGCGCTCGCCCGCCACCACCACCTCGTCGATCCCATGCGTGGCGAGGTCGACCGCCGACAGCAGGTGCCCGAACGCCGTCGGGTGCTGGGCGGCCAGCGAGCCGGTTAGGCGCAGTATCCGCTCGGCGCGGTCGCGGTAGCGCTCCTCGCCGGTGAGTGCGCCCAGGCGAAGCAGGGCCACCGCCGCCAGGCTGTTGGCGCTGGGCGTGGCATTGTCCATCAGGTCCTTGTTGCGGGCCACCAGCCGCTCGGCGTCGCTCCCGGTGGTGAACAGCCCGCTGCGCGCGTCGTCCCAGAAGAGGTCGAGGAGCGCATCCGCCGTGCCGCGGGCGGCCTCGATCCAGCGGGCCTCACCGGTGGCCTCCGACAGGCGCACGAAGGCGTCGAGGAGGGCGGCATGGTCCGCCGCGTATGCGAGGATCGGACGCCTGCCGGCGCCCGACCTCGCGTCCGTGCTTCCCGCTCTCGCAGCTTCGCTGCGGGCCGTTCGGGCCCCGGCCTCGCTCGCCCGCTCGGCCTCAGGGTGGCGGGCGCCCCCCGCCGCCTGCCACGACCGCAGCCAGCGGCCGTCGTCCCGGCGCAGCGAGCGCAGCAGGAACTCACCGGTGCCCACGGCAGCCTCGAGCCAGTCGCGCCGGCCCGTGGCGGCCGCCGCCTCCGCCAGCGCCGCCAGCATGAGCCCGTTCCACTCGGTCAGCACCTTGTCGTCGAGGCCGGGACGCACTCGCCGCTCGCGGGCGGCGAACAGCCGTGCCCGCGCCGCCTCGATGCGGGGCGGGCGGGAGAGGTCGACCTGCCCGTGGCCGCGGGCGTGGATGCGGTTGAGGATCGTGCGGCCCTCGAAGTTGCCCTCCCGCGTGACGCCGTAGAAGGCCATGACCTCGTCGGCCAGTTCCCGGTCGCCGTCGAGCGCCGCCACGACCTGGTCGGCGGTCCAGACGTAGAAGCGGCCCTCCTCGCCTTCGCTGTCGGCATCCTCGGCGGAGAAGAAGCCACCCTCGGGGTGCCGCAGGTCCCGCAGCACGTACCCCAACGTCTCGTCGAGCACCTGCCGGTAGCGCTCGTGACCCATGACCTGCCACGCGTGCAGGTACACGCGGGTCAGCAGGGCCTGGTCGTAGAGCATCTTCTCGAAGTGCGGCACCAGCCATACGGCGTCGACCGAGTAGCGGGCGAAGCCCCCGCCCAGGTGGTCGTAGATCCCCCCCGACGCCATGGCGTCGAGCGATGTCTCCGCCGCGCGCCGGATGTCCGGGTCGGGGGACGGCTCGCGGGCGAGCGAGCGCACCAGCAGGTCGAGGCTCATCGCCTGCGGGAACTTGGGGGCGCCGCCGAAGCCGCCCCGAGCATCGTCGTGTTGCTGGCGGAGCGTCTTGACCGCCGACTGGAGGACGTCGCCCTCCGGTGGTCCGTCGCCTGGCTCCACCAGGGCCGAGCGACCCAGGGCGGCGGTGAGCTGGCCCGCCTGGGTGTCGATGTCCGGCCGCCGGGTGCGCCACAGCTCGTCGATCCGCCGGCACAGCTCGGGGAAGGCGATCATGCCGCCGCGCCGGGTCTTGGGGTAGTAGGTGCCGCCGAAGAAGGGCCGGCCGTCGGGGGTGAGGAACACGGTCATGGGCCAGCCGCCCTGCCCCGTCAGGGCCTGGACCGCCTCCATGTAGATCTCGTCGACGTCCGGGCGCTCCTCGCGGTCGACCTTGATGTTCACGAACAGCTCGTTCATCAGGGCCGCGATCTCCGGGTCCTCGAACGACTCGTGCGCCATCACGTGGCACCAGTGGCAGGCCGAGTAGCCCACCGACAGCAGCACCGGCTTGTCGTCGCGCTGCGCCGCGGCGAAGGCCTCGTCCCCCCAGGGGAACCAGTCGACCGGGTTGTCGGCGTGTTGGCGCAGGTAGGGGCTGGTCTCGTCGGCCAGGCGGTTCACGGCCTCCACGGTAGGGGGATGGGAGGCGCGCCCGAACGCCTACCTCCCGGGTAATTGGGACCCGCGCTCCGGGGCGTGGACCATGGAGGGCATGAACCCAGACGAGGCCACCGCCTTCCTGCGCTCTGCGATCCCGCTGTGCGACACGCTCGACATGCGGGCCGCAGCCGCCGGGCCCGACGAGGTGCGAGTGGAGATCGACTGGGCTCCGGGGCTGTGCACCGGCAACGGCGTGCTGCACGGAGGGGTGGTCATGGCGCTGGCGGACTCGGCCGGCGGCGCCTGCACCTACTTCAACCTGCCCGAGGGCGCCACCGGCACCACGACCATCGAGTCGAAGACCAACTTCCTGGGCGCCGTGCGCGAGGGCGTGGCCGTCGCCAGCGCCCGCCCCCTGCACGTGGGCAGGACGACGATCGTGATCGAGACGGTGGTCATCGACGGGCGCGACCGGCCGGTGGCCAAGGTGACGCAGACCCAGCTGGTGCTCCGCTCGCCCGGCGCCGCCCCCTCCCCCTAGCGTTCGGGCCCATGAGTGAGCGTCCGTCGAGGGTGGCGGGGAAACAACGAGAGAGCGAATCCGGGTAGCAATGGAGATCAGCCTCAAAGGGAAGGTGGCGCTCGTCACCGGGGCCAGCCGGGGGATCGGCAAGGCGATCGCGACCGGCTACGCAGACGCCGGGGCAGCGGTGATGCTGTCGTCACGCAAGCAGGAGGCCCTGGAGGTGGCGGCCGCCGAGATACCCGACTCGGCCAGCGGGGTGGCTGTGTTCGCGGCCAATGCCGGCGAGCCCGACCAGATCGCCGCCTGCGTCGCCGCAACCATGCAGCGGTTCGGCGCCATCGACATCCTGGTCAACAACGCCGCCACCAACCCCTACATGGGCCGGACCGTCGACATCGACCTGCCCCGCTTCGACAAGACGTGGCAGGTCAACTACCGCGGCCCGGTCGTGTGGGTGCAGGAGGCCTGGAAGGCATCGATGGCCGACCGGGGCGGGGTCGTCCTGAACATCGCCTCGGTGGGCGGCCTGTCCGTCGAGCCGGCCATCGGCCACTACAACGTGACCAAGGCGGCCCTGATCCACCTGACCCGCACGCTCGCACAGGACCTGGCCCCCGGCGTGCGGGTGAATGCCATCGCCCCGGGGCTGGTGAAGACCGACTTCGCCCGTGCGCTGTGGGAGCCGGCCGAGGAGCAGGTCGCGGCCCGGATGCCGCTCGGGCGCCTGGGCGACCCGGTGGACATCGCGAACGCAGCGTTGTTCCTGGCCAGCGACCTGGCGTCCTGGATCACCGGCCAGACACTGGTGGTCGACGGCGGGGCGCTGGTGGGCTCGCGGCGGCTGTAGCGCGTTCGCCACCGTTTTCTTCGCGGGATCGGCCGCCGGAGCGACCAGCCCCGCGGAGAAAACGCGTGGTGCGGGGTCACAACTCCCGCCTCACCAACTTCCCCAATCCGGTGCGGGGGAGCTCGGTCACGAGAACGAGCTCATGCGGAGCGGCGTACGCCGGTAGGTCTTGCTTGGCCGCCTGCCGCAGCTCGTCCAGCGTGGGCGGGTCGCCGGGATCGGCCGGCACCACCAGCGCGGTCACGCGCTGGCCCCACTCCGGGTCGGGCCGGCCCACCACCGCCACGTCCCGGACCCGGGCCTGGGCGGCCAGCACCCGCTCGACGGCGACGGGCCAGACGTTCTCGCCGCCGGTGACGATGAGGTCGTCCCGGCGGCCGAAGACCCGCAGGCGGCCCGCCGTCTCGTCCCAGGCCCCGGCGTCGCTGGTGGGGAACCAGCCGTCGGGGCCCTTGGGGTCGGTGCCGTCGCGGTAGCACCGCAACAGCATCGGGCACCGCAGCTCGACCTGGCCGTCCACCACCCGCACCTCGACGCCGTCGAGGGGCACGCCGTCGTAGACGACGCCGCTTCCGGTCTCGGTCATCCCGTAGGTGGCGACGGCGTTGGCTGGCAGGTCCCGCGGCATGGCCGATCCCCCGAGCACCACCGTCCGGAAGCCGGCCGGGTCGAGCCGGCGGAGCATCGTGGGCACCAGCGACGCCAGCGTGCACCCACCGGGCCCTCGCGTGGACGCCTGCACGGCGGCGGGGTCGAACCCGTCGTGCACCGTCAGGGGCGTGCCGGTCAGGATCGCCCGGGTCACGACCGCCAGGCCACCCACGTGCGCCAGCGGCAGGCACGCCAGCCAACGGTCCGACGCCCCGTCCACGCCCAGGCGCCGGCTCGTAGCCCGGGCCGAGGCGGCGACGGCGTCGTGCGTCAGCACCACGGCCTTGGGGTCGCCCGATGTGCCGCTCGTGGCGACGACCAGGGCATCGCCCTCGGCCACCGGTTCGTCGGGGCGGGCGGCGGACAGGACCCGCTCGCGGGCCGGTGGCGGGAGCCTGGGGTCGAGCGGCAGGAGCGCGTCGCCGTCATCCCAGGCGCTTCGCAGCCGGTCGACGAACTCGCCGGCGCCCCGCGCCTCGACCACGACCAGCCTGCGCACGGTGGTGGAGGTTACGGGGCGCCGCGGCGATCTACGGTCGATGGCATCGACGCCCTCGACACGACCAGCGACACCACCATCCGCACCCGGGCCCTGACCAAGGTCTACGACGCCGTCCCCGGCGGACCACCGGACGCGAGCCCCCCGACATCGCCGGCGGTCGACGCCCTCGACCTCGACGTCGGCCGGGGCGAGCTGTTCGGCCTCCTCGGCCCCAACGGCGCCGGCAAGACCACCACCATCGGCATGCTCACCACCCGGGTGGTCCCCACCGCGGGCCGGGCCTTCGTCGACGGCATCGACGTCGTGGCGGAGCCGGCCCGGGCCAAGGAGCGCATCGGCGTCGTCACCCAGACCAACACGCTCGACCGTTCGCTCGACGTGCGGGAGAACCTCGAGTTCCACGCCCGCTACTTCGGCATCGTCGGGCGGGCGGCCCGCGCCGCCGCCGATCGCATGCTCGAGGTGATGCGGTTGACCGACAAGGCGTCGGCGGACGTCGGCACGCTGTCGGGCGGCATGGCGCAGCGGCTCATGGTGGCCCGGGCGATCCTGCATCGCCCCGAGGTCCTGTTCCTCGACGAGCCGACGGCCGGCCTCGATCCCCAGAGCCGCCTCGGGTTGTGGGACATCGTGCGCGGGCTCCACCGCGACGGGCAGACGGTGCTGCTGACCACGCACTACATGGAGGAGGCCGACCAGCTCTGCGAGCGGGTGGCGATCATGGACCACGGCCGCATCCTCGCCCTCGACCATCCCGCCCGCCTCAAGCGGTCGCTCGGGGTCGATACCGTCGTCACCGTCCAGGCCGGCGGCGACGGTGACGCCCTGGCGAGCGCCCTGCGCGAGCTCGAGGGCGCCACCGGGGCCCAGGTAGTCGACGGGGCCGTCCGGCTGTACATCCGCGGCGCCGACGGCGTCCTGCCGCGGGTGATCGCCGCCGCCGAGCGGGCGGGCCACTCCGTGCACGACGTCCGCATCGAGGAACCGACGCTGGAGACCGTCTTCATCACGCTCACCGGAAGGGAGCTGCGGGAATGACGACCACCGAGGCAGCCGCGCCGTCCGCGCCCACGACCCGGAGTCCGTGGTTCGTCCACTCGTGGACGCCGATGAGCTGGCGCGCGTTCGCCGCCCTGCTCGGCCGCGACCTCGTCGTGCTCCGCAAGGACCTGCCCGCCTTCGTCGCCCGCACCGTGATGCAGCCGGTGCTGCTCATGTTCGTGTTCACCTACGTGTTCCCCAAGATCGGCCAGGGAGTGGGCAGTGCCGGCGGGGCCTCGGCCGAGGGCGCGTTCAGCACACTGCTGGTGGGGGGCGTGGTGGCCAGCGCCATGATCTTCCAGGGGATCCAGGCGGTGGCGCTGCCCATGGTGCAGGACTTCGGCTTCACCCGCGAGATCGAGGACAGGGTTCTGGCCCCGATCCCGGTCGAGGGGGTGGCGCTCGAGAAGGTGACCTCGGGTGCGATCCAGGGCCTGCTGGCCGCCCTGGTGGTCCTGCCCCTCGCCTACGTCATCCCGGCCACCGACGTGCACCTCGACGTCAACTGGCCCGTGACCCTGACCTTCCTGCCGCTCGCGGCGGTGCTGGGCGCGTCGCTGGGGCTCACCGTCGGCACCCGGGTAGAGCCGCGCCAGGTGCCCCTCGTCTTCAGCCTGCTCGTGCTGCCCATGACCTTCCTGGGTGCGGTGTACTACCCGTGGCAGGGACTCGAACCCCTCCCCGTGTTGCGCTGGGCCGTGCTGGTGAACCCGCTCGTCTACCTGTCCGAGGGCGTGCGCATCGGTTTGACCAGCGGCACGATCCCGCACATGAACGGCGTCGTCGTCTATCTCGCTTGCCTCGGCTTCACGGCCGTGCTCCTGCGAGTGGGGATCAAGGGGTTCCGCCGGCGGGTGCTCACCTGATGGCGAGCGTCGCCACCCCGGCCGGCTGGCGGGTCTGGGTCGCCGGCGCGCGGCCCCGGACCCTTCCGGCTGCCGTGGTGCCGGTGTTGGTGGGGACGGCCTGTGCCGCCGGCCGGGCGGACGTCGTGGCGTGGCGGGCGGTGGCCGCGGGCGTGGTGGCGCTGGCCCTGCAGGTGGGGACCAACTACGCCAACGACTACAGCGACGGCGTGCGGGGGACCGACCGGGACGACCGGAGGGTCGGGCCCCTCCGGCTGGTGGGCTCCGGGTTGCGGACGCCCGGGGCCGTCAAGCGGGCGGCGCTGGCGTCGTTCCTGGTCGCCGGCGTGGCGGGGTTGGCCCTGGCCATCGCGGTCGGCTGGGAGCTGTTGGTGGTCGGGGCGCTGGCCATCGCCGCCGGCTGGTTCTACACGGGCGGCCCCCGCCCGTACGGCTACCTGGGGCTCGGCGAGCTGTTCGTGTTCGTGTTCTTCGGGGTGGTGGCGACGACCGGCTCCGCCTACGTGCAGGAGGAACGCCTGTCGGGCCTCGCCCTGGCGGCGAGCGTGCCCGTCGGCCTGCTGGCGACGGCGCTGCTGGTCGTGAACAACCTGCGCGACATCCCCGGCGACAGCGCCGCCGGCAAGCGCACGCTGGCGGTGCGCCTCGGCGACCGGCGCACGCGGTGGCTCTACGTGGCGCTGCTGGTGGGCGCGGTAGTCATGGTCCCCGTGGTGGCGGCCGTGGGGGACCGGGCCGGGGCCGCCCTGGCCCTGGCGGCCGTGCCGCTGGCCCGGCGCCCGGTGACCACCGTGCTGGGTGGCGCCCGTGGCGGCGAACTCATCCCGGTGCTGGGTGATACGGGGCGGGTCCAGCTCGCGTTCGGCGCCCTGCTGGCGCTCGGCCTCTGGCTGACGGCCTGACCGGGGCCCGGCGGCGCCCGTGGGCGCCCGGGGGGCCCGCGGGTGCCCGGGGGTCCCGCGGGTGCCCGAGGCAATATGGTCCGCCCCGGGGTTCTCGAGGCAACGGGCACCGGCCCCCGGACCCCGGTGCCTCGTCCTGTCGTCGCCGGACCGTATTGCCTCGCGTTTGGGTTACTCGCCCGCCATCTCTGCCAGCCACGGCTCGACCAGCTCCAGGAACCGCGCCGGCTGTTCCAGATGGGCGCTGTGCCCGGCGCCGGGGACCAGCGCCGTGCGGGCGTTGCCTCCGATGGCCACCGCCGTCCGCCGAGCGATGTCGGCGTACCGTTCGTCGTCCTCGCCGGCCATGACGAGGACCGGGATGTCGATGCCCGGCAGCGCCGACCACAGCGGGGCCTGGGAACCGGTCCCCGCGAGCTCCAGGCTCCGGGCGAGCGCCTCGGCGGTGTTGCCCCGACGCTGGTCCTCGAATCGGGCGCCCCCGGGGAGCCCGGCGAACATCGGCTGGTCGAGCCACCAGCCGACGAACCAGTCCACGCCCTCCACCCGAATGCGCTCGGCGAGCGCTTCGTCGCGTAGCCGGCGCTCGGCCCGCTCGGCGTCGTCCTCGATGCCCGGCGTCCCGCCCACGAGGACCAGACCCCGCACCGCCTCGGGAGCCTCCGTGGCCACGTGCAGGGCCATGCGGGCGCCCATCGAGTAGCCCAGGAGGATCGCCGGGCCGGCGGCCTCGGCCACCAGTCGGCCCGTGGTCGGGAGGTCGGCGGCGATGCCGGCCGAGCCACCGTGCCCCGGAAGGTCCAGGCGCACGACCTCGTGGTGGGCGCCGAGCGCCGTCGCCACGGGCCCCCAGCAGCGGCAGGTCTGCCCGAAGCCGTGCAGCAACGCGACCCGGGGGCCGGACCCGTCGCATTCGTCATGTAGCGGCACGGCGGGGAATGCTTGCATGTCGCATGGCCGTTCCTCTCGGGGGGCTGCGCCCCCGTGCCCCATCGTCGCCCGGCTCCCTGGCGGTCGCTCGGTCGACCGGTCATGAGCTGTGCTCATGACCGTCGCCCAGCCCCGCTCGCCCGCCGACGTGCAGGCCGCGTTCGCCGCCACGCTGGTCGACGAGTGGGTTCGGTGCGGGGTCCGGCACGCTGTCGTGTGCCCGGGCTCGCGCTCGACCCCGCTCGCGCTGGCCCTGTCCGAGCGGCCGCAGGTCGCCCTCCAGGTCCACCACGACGAGCGCTCGGGAGGGTTCCTCGCGCTGGGACTCGGGCTCGCCACCGGGCAACCGGCGGTCGTGCTGACCACCAGCGGCACCGCCGCCGCCGAGCTGCACGCCGCCGTGGTGGAGGCCGACCTGGCCGGCGTCCCGCTCCTGGCCTGTACCGCCGACCGCCCCCCGGAGCTCCGGGACGTGGGTGCCCCCCAGGCCATCGACCAGGTGCACCTGTTCGGCCGGGCCGTCCGGTGGTTCGGCGATCCCGGCGTGCCCGACGTCGCGTCGGCGCCCCGGTGGCGCGCCTTCGCCGGGCGGGCTCACGCCGCGACTGTTGGCGGCCGCCCCGGCCCCGTGCACCTCAACCTGCCGTTCCGGGAGCCGCTGGTGGGCACCGCCGGCTGGTCACCGCCCGGACGCGGCGACCGCCCGTGGGTGGCGACGTCGGCGGTGGACGGGGCGCCGACGATCGGGGCCGACCCGCCGGCGGAGTTGCAAGAGCTCGCCGGCCGGCGCGGCGTCATCGTGGCGGGGGCGGCGCCCATCGACGGTCCGGCCCTCCATCGCCTGGCGGAGGCCATGGGGTGGCCGGTGCTGGCGGAGCCGCGCTCGCCGGCGTGGATCCCGGCGGCCACCGGCGTCGTGCACCTCGACGCCGTCCTCCGCTCGCCACGCGCCGCCGAAGGGCTGCGGCCCGAGGCGATCCTGCGGGTCGGGGCGCCGGGTGCGTCGCGGGTCGTCAACGAATGGCTGGCGGCATCCGGGGCCGACGAGGTCGTCGTGGGTGCGCCCGGATGGTCCGACCCGGCGGCGACGGCGACGGCCGTGATCGACGGACCGCCCGCCGCCGTGCTGGCGTCGCTCGGGGCTGCGGATCTCCGGCCGGCCCCCGGCGCGTGGCTGGAACGGTGGCGGGCGGCATCGGATGCCGCCGGCTCCGCCGTGGTCGCAGCCCTGGCGCAGCTACCGGCCCCGAACGAGCCGGCGATCGCGCGCGCGAGCGTTGCGGCCCTGCCCGAGGGCGCCCGGCTGGTGGTGGCGTCCTCGATGCCCATCCGTGACGTCGAGCGCTACGCCGCGCCGCGGGCCGGCGTGACCGTGCTGGCCAACCGGGGCGCCAACGGCATCGACGGCACCGTGGCCACCGCGGTCGGCGTCGCGGTGGGATCGGCCGCGCCGACCGCCCTCCTCATCGGCGACATCGCCTTCCTGCACGACAGCAACGGGCTGCTGGGCGCCGCCGGGCGGGGGATAGACCTGGTATGCGTCGTGGTCGACAACGACGGGGGCGGCATCTTCTCGTTCCTGCCCCAGGCCCGGGAGTTGCCGACCGAGCGGTTCGAGACCCTGTTCGGCACCCCCCACGGCCTCGACCTGGTGGCGCTGGCGGCGGCCTACGGCGTCGACGCCCGGGCGCTCGATCCGGACGACGGGATCGACGCCGCCGTGGGTGAGGCCGTCGCCAAGGGTGGCGTCCACGTCCTCGTCACCCGCACCGATCGGGCCGCCAACGTCGATGCCCACGGCCGGATCGACGCGGCGGTGGCCGCCGCGGTCGACGCCACCCTGTGCTGAGGCAGGCTCCTAGGGCCGGACGATCGCCGACAACAGGGCCTGGAGCTTGGACCGGGTCTCGGCCAGCTCGGTGGCGGGATCGCTGTCGGCGACGATGCCGTTGCCGGCCCAGACCCGCGCCGACGACCCGTCGATCTCGGCGCAGCGGACGGACACGGCCCACGTGCCGTTGCCGGCGGCGTCGGCCCACCCGGCGGTGCCCGCGTAGCGCCGGCGATCGAAGCCCTCGTGCTCGGCGATCCACGCGACCGCCTCGTCGCGGGGCCAGCCCGCCACGGCGGGGGTGGGGTGGAGCGCCGCCACCAGTTCCAGGACCGACGGTGCCGGCTGCGACAGGCGTCCCTCGACCATGGTCGCCAGGTGCTGGACGTTGGCGACCGCGACCACCGATGGCTCCGCCTCGTAGTCGAGGTATGAGCACCACGGCAGCAACGTGTCGTGGACCATGTCGATGGTGATCTGGTGCTCCTGGCGGTCCTTGGTCGAGGCCAGCAGCGATGCCGCCAGCCGCTGGTCGGTCGTAGGGTCGCCGCCCCGGGGCGCGGTGCCGGCCATGGGATGGGACCGGACGATGTCGCCGGCCACCGAGACCAGCAACTCGGGGCTGGCGGCCACGAAACCGTCGACCGAGACGATGTGGCAGCCCGGGTAGGCCGAGCGCAGCCGCTGGAGAACCGCCAACCGGTCGATGGCCCCGTCGGCCGTGATGTCGATCTGGCGGGCGAGCACGACCTTGTGCAGGTCGTTGCCCGTCATGGCCCCCGTCATGGCCTTGGTCGCCCCCTCGACGAGGGCGCACCAGTCCTCCGGGTCGCGCTGCGCCGTGACCGTGAACCGCTGGACCGCCGGAAGGTGCTCGGCGTCGGCCTCGAGGTGCGGCCGGCCGGCGTCGGCAGCGCCTTCGCCGATGGTGGTGAGCCAGCGGGTCCCGTCGTCCGCGCGCCCGGCGACGACGGTCGGGACCATCAGCTCGCTGGCAGCGCCCGGCGCGAACGGCAACGTCCCGAAGGCCACGGGACCGCAGCCGGGCAGCCTGACCTCGTCGTCGACCTCGATTCCGGCCAGGGCCTCGGCCACCGACCGGGCGGCTGCCGCCGGATCGCCGCCGGGCCACGGCAGGCGCGCCGCACAGCCCCGGCCCGCCAGCCCGGACCGCCCCCGCTCGAACAGCACCCCGTCCGGCCCCGCGAATCGCAGCAGGTCGACGTCGGCGTCGAGCCGGCGGGTGCACGCCCGGAGGGCGGTCACGACTTCCTCGTGGCGAGGATGAGCTGGGCGATGCCCCGCGAGAGCAGGCGCCGGTCGACATCGACGAAGCCAGCATTGGCGATCATCCGGCGCATGTCGCCGGGCGCCGGCAGGTAGGCGACCGAGCGGGGCAGGTAGCGGTAGGCCGAGCCGTCGGATAGCAGGCCACCGATGACCGGCACCACCCTGCCGAAGTAGGTCCGGTGCCCCCAGCGCAGGATCCGGTTGGGTGGGGTCGCCACCTCGAGCAGCGCAATGCGCCCGCCGGGGCGCAGCACCCGAGCCAGCTCGGACAGGAAAGGTCTCAGCGCCACCAGGTTGCGCAGGGCGAAGCCGCAGGTGACGCCGTCGACCGTCGCCGCCCTCAGGGGCAGGGTCAGCGCGTCGCCCTGGACCAGCGGAGCCTGCGTCCGCGCGGCCGTCAGCATCCCGTACGACAGGTCGACGCCGAGGGGCACCAGCCCGGCCGACGCCAGCTCGCGGCACAGGTCCCCGGTGCCGCAGGCCAGGTCGACCACCCTCGCTCCGGGCGGCAGCGCCAGGGACCCAACGGCGCGCCGCCGCCAGCCGACGTCCATGCGGAATGTCATGACGCGGTTGACCAGGTCGTAGCGGGGGGCGATGGCGTCGAACATGTCCCGCACCGCCCGCACCTTGTCGGCGCCCTGGGGCAGCGTTTCCGGCATCGCGCTGGCGGCCATCGGCCGCATCGTACGGGCGTGCCTCCGGCGGCCGACAACCGGTCGTCACCGTCCGGGGCTCCGCCCCTCGATCACGTGGCCGCCTGCGGCCGCGCCTACGCTGCCCCCGTGGCAAGGGCGCATTTCCGGATCTTCGGCATCCCCGTGCGGGTCGAGCCGTTCTTCGTGGTCGTCGCCTTCCTGTTCGGCATCCGCCTCGAGCCGCTGTGGGTGGTGTTCGCCTTCGCCGTCATCGTGTTCGTCTCGATACTGGTCCATGAGCTGGGCCACGCACTGACCTACCGGCTGCTGGGGCAACGCTCGGCCATCGTGTTGCACGGGTTCGGTGGCTTTACGGTGCCCACCGGGGGCGGCCGGCGGGTGCTCAACAAGCCGAAGTCGATACTGGTGAGCCTCTCGGGTGCGTTCACGCAGCTGGTGGTGCTCGGCCTGCCTGCGCACTTCGTGTTCTACAGGACCGACTGGGGACTTCAGCAGCGCATCGACTACGCGTTCGACCAGGGCTTCTTCAGCTGGGCGCCGGTCCTCTACTACATGCAGTGGGTAAGCATCTGGTGGGCGGTGTTCAACCTGCTGCCGATCCGGCCGCTCGACGGCGGGCACGTGGCCGAGGAGCTGGTCGGCTTCGAGAACGCGTGCAAGCTCTCGATCGCCGCCGCCATCGTCGCCGGGTTCCTCGCCTACCGGGCGTCGTTCATCGGCCTCTTCGGCCTGCTGTTCTTCGGCCTGTTCGCCTACATGAACTTCCAGGAGCTGCGCGCCGGCCAGCGCACCGGCGTGTTCGACGTCGATGCCCCGGAGGGCGGCACCCGTTCGGGGGCGGGCCGCCGCTTCGGCCGCCGTGCGCGCCCGCGGGGGAGCCCCGACCTGCAGGTGGTCAGGCCGCCCGGGTCGGCGCAGCTGCCCGACCTCAGCCCCCGGCCCTCGACCGCCGAGGCAGAGACCCGCGCGTGGAATGCCCTGCGGGCCGGGGAGGGCGACCGGGCGGCGGCGATCATGCGCCAGGCGGGCGGGGGTGGGAACGCGTTCCTGCGGGCGAGCATCGCCCTGTTCACGGGCCCGGTGGAGATGTCCGACGACCTGTTCGAGGCCGCGTACAGCCACGACCCCGGGGGACCGCCCAACCTGGTGCCCGCCACGCTGCTGGCCGATCGGGGCCGGGCGGTGCCGGTGGCGGCCAGGCTGGTGGCGTCGGGCCGGGCCGGCGTGGAGGCGGCCAGTGGCCTCCAGACCCACCTGCACTACGCAGAGCGGTTCCGGGCCGCCGCCGAGGTCGGCGAGCAGGTGTTCGCGGCCGGCCCACAGAGCCCGCCGCAGACGGCCTTCGAGGTGGCGTGCTCGTGGGCGAGGGCGGGCCAGCCCGACGAGGCGCTGCGCTGGGTGGAGGCGGCGGTGGACGCCGGCTTCCACGCCCCGGGGTTGCTCGACGGTGAGCCGGACCTGGCGAGCGTGCGGGCGCTGCCCGGCTGGGCGGCAGTGCGGTCCCGCCTGTCGGCCTGAGTTCCCGCCCCACCGGCGAGGCAATACGGCCCGCCGCACCACTCTCGAGGCAATGAGGACCGGCCCCCGGCTCTGGTTGCCTCCGAGCGTTTCGCCGGGCCCTATTGCCTCGGCACCCCCGCCTACTCGTAGTAGCGGAACAGGTTCTCGGCCACGCACGCCGGCTTGGCGGCGCCCTCGACCTCGAACGTGAACCTCTCCTTCACCTGCACGCCGCCGGCGATCTCGGTGACCTCGAGCAGCTCGATGCCGAGCCGCAGCTTCGAGCCCACGGGGACCGGCGACGGGAACCGCACCCTGTCGCAGCCGTAGTTCACGGCCATCTTGATGCCGTCGACCCGCGTCACCTGCGGCGCCAGGCGGGGCCCGAGCGCCAGGGTCAGGTAGCCGTGGGCGATGGGACCCCCGAACGGGCTCTCGCGATTGGCGCGCTCGACGTCGACGTGGATCCACTGGTGGTCGCCGGTGGCGTCGGCAAACAGGTTCACCTGCTCCTGCGTGATCTCGACGTAGTCGCTGTAGCCGAGATGCTGGCCCACGAGGTCCCGCAACCCGGCGATTCCCTGCACGATGGTGGTCATGGAGGCGATGATGCCCGATTCCCCGAGCGCCGGTGCAGCCGAGACGTGCGCCGTGGTCCTGGCGGCCGGCGAGGGGGCGAGGCTGCGCCCGCTCACGCGCGTGCTGCCGAAGCCGCTGTGTCCCGTGGACGGGGTGCCGCTGATCGACCACGCGCTCGACCGGGCCCGCTCCGCCACGGCCGCGATCGCGGTCAACGTTCATCACTCCCGTGAGGCCATCGAGGCTCACCTCGACGGTCGGGCCCACATCTCGGTCGAGGAGCCGCGGGTCCTCGGCACCGCCGGGGCCCTCGGCCAGCTCCGGCCATGGATCGACGGCCGGGCGACCCTGGTGCTCAATGGCGACACGTGGTGCCCGGGCTCACTGGCCGCCTTTGTCGCCGGGGCCGACGGCACGCGGGTCCGGCTGGCGCTGGCCGCCCCCGACGATCGTCTGGGACCCGCGAGCCGAATCGCCGCCGCCCTCGTGCCGTGGCGGGACGTGGCCCAGCTGCCACCGGCGCCGGCGGGGCTCTACGAGGCCTCGTGGAGAGAGCTGGCCGCCAGGGACGAGATCGACGTCGCCAGCTGGGAGGGACCGTGCCTCGACTGCGGGACACCCGCCCGCTACCTGGCCGCGAACCTCGCCGCCAGTGGTGGCGCGTCGGTGATCGGCGTCGGGGCCCGGGTGGCCGGCGAGGTCCTGCGCTCGGTGATCTGGCCGGGGACCCGCGTGGGGCCGCGCGAGCGGCTGGTGGACGCCGTCCGTGCCAGCGACGACGTCACCGTGCTGGTGCGCTGACCGGTTTGATCCTCGCCGGCGCGAGCTCGACCATACTGGCCGCTCCGGTCCGAGCGGCCGTGGGAGCGGGAGACCCGTCCCGGGCCGGGGCCGCGAGCTGGCCGCAGGCGGCGTCGATGTCGATGCCGCGGTTGCGGCGCACGGTGGCGTTGACGCCGAGGTCCTGTGGCCACCCGCGGAACCGGCGGACACCGGCCGCCGGCGTCCCCCGGGTCGGATAGCCCGGCGTGGGGTCGAGCGGGATGAGGTTGACGTGGCCGGGCGGTGGCAGCGAACGCGCGAGGTCGGCCAGCTCGCGGGCGTCGATGCGCCGGTCGTTGGTGCCGTCGATCAACGCCCACTCGAAGGACAGGCGACGATCCTTGGCCCGGAGGTAGTCGGCGCACGCGGCGACCAGCACGCTGAGCGGGTAGCGCCGGTTGATCGGCACAGCTCGTCGCGCAGGGCGTCGTTGGCGGCGTGCAACGAGACGGCCAGATTCACCGCCAGGTCCTCGGACGCCAGCTGGCGGATCCCCGGCACCAGGCCCACGGTGGACAACGTCAGGTGCCGGGCCGACAGGCCGAGCCCGCCGTGCGCCCGCTCGACGGCGGCCCACACCCGGTCATAGTTGGCCAGGGGCTCGCCCATGCCCACGACGTTGCCCAGGCGCCGGCCGTCGTCGCGCGCGCGGCGGACGGCCCGCACGATCTGCTCGACGATCTCGCTCGGCCGGGGACCCCAGCTGGCGGTAGAGGCCGTCCCACACCTGGGTGACCCGGTAGCGCGGCCCGTCCGGCAGGAGCCCCGCGAGCGCGTCGCGGTCCACGTCGTAGCGGGTGGGCACCTTGCCGGGGTACGGCGGTGGGGGGACGGTCGCCCCGGTACGGTGCCAGGCGTGCGCTCGTTCTGGCGGATCATCGATGCGGACGCGGCGAGGCCCCGGGCCGCCGCTGCGCGCCGCACCAGCGCCGCCTCCGCCCATCCGGAGTACCACCATCGCGACATCCAGGGTGGGGCCATGCGGGCCGCCGTGTTCGGGGTAAGCGACGGCTTGGTCAGCAACATGGGGCTGATACTGGGCGTGGCCGGGGCCGATCCCCAGCCGGCCGTGGTCCGCCTGGCCGGCTTGGCCGGCCTCGTCGCCGGTGCCATCTCCATGGCGGCCGGTGAGTACAACTCCATGCGGGTCCAGTCCGAGCTGCTTCTGCGGGAGCTGCGGATCGAGGCCCGCGAGCTGCGCCGCCGCCCCGAGCACGAGACGCGGGAGCTGGCCTACATCTACGAGCAGCGCGGCCTCGACCCCGACCAGGCCCGCAACGTGGCCGAGGCCATGATGAGCGACCCCGACAGGGCCCTCGAAGCCCATGCCCGCGAGGAGCTGGGCATCGATCCCCAGCAGCTCGGCTCGCCGCTGGCGGCGGGGTTTTCCTCGCTCCTGGCGTTCTCCGTCGGCGCCGCCGTCCCGCTGGTTCCCTGGTTCGTTGGGGCCGGGACCGCCGCCATGGTGGCGTCGCTGGCGCTCGGCGTCGCGGCGGCGGTGGTCGTCGGGTGGCTGGTCGGCCGGTCCACCGAGCGACCCCTGACCCACGCGATCACCCGCCAGGTGCTCTTCACGGTGGTGCCGGCGCTCATCACGTTCGGCATCGGCAACGCCTTGGGGGTCGGTACCGGCTAGCCGACCGCGCCGGGCACGTCGCCGACGTAGGCGCGGTCGGTGTGGTCGCGGGTGAAGCCCAGGCCGGCGTACAGCCTGTTGGCCGGCTCGTTGCCGGCGTCGACGTACAGCATGCCGACCGTCAGCCCCTTGCCGGCCAGGTGCTCGAGCCCCGCCAGGGCCAACGCCCGCCCCAGCCCCCGTCGGTGGATGGCGGGGTCGACGGCGATCACATAGATCTCGCCCAGCGGGGGATCGTGGTCGGCGTGCACCTTGGTCCAGCAGAAGCCGGCCAGCCGCCCGTCACGTTCGTGGAGCAGGAACCCGGCGGGGTCGAACCACGGCTCCCGCTCGCGGCTGCGCAGGTCCTCCAGGGTCCAGCCCCCCTGTTCGGGATGCCAGTCGAAGGCCCGATTGTTGACCTCCAGCCACGCCGCCTCGTCGCGGCCCACCTCGAAGGGCCGGGTTTCGAGCGCGTAGGGTTCGCCGACCGGAAGCGGCCGGCGGAGCTGCCACAGGTCGCGCCCGCGGGCCAGCCCCACGGCCCGGGCGATGCGGTCGTGCGCCGGGGTCGGCTTGTAGACCCACAGGTGGACGTGGCCGCCGCCCTCGGCGCGCACGACGTCGAGCGCCCCCGACAGCACGGCCGGGCCGATCTCGTCGAGCTGGTCGCGGTACGGGGGATCGACCACCAGCTCCAGCTCCCAGCGCCGCTCGCCCCGGATGACGTGGGCGTAGGCCACCGGGTGGTCGTGCCCCGCGGGCCAGGCCAGGAGCCCGGCGAAGTCGTGGCCGCCGCCGACCGCGGCGTCGAGGAAGCGGTGCTCGTCGAGCGGCCGGTGGCCATCGGCGTGCTCGGCCGCCCGGACCAGGTCACTCACGGCCTCGATGTCGCCGGGGGTGAGCTGTCGCTTGACCTCGAGGTCCCGCACCCCTTCGACGTTAGGTGGCGGACGGCTGGACGAGCTGGGCGCCCTGCACGTGGCGCATGGCTTCGACGTGCTCGGGCTGGGTGGCGCGCCGGTTGATCTCCTCGGGCGTCAGCTCGGCGACACGCTGCTGGATCCACCAGACGTTGCCGAGCGGGTCGCGCACGCGCCCAACGCGGTCGCCCCAGAAGAGCTCGGTCATCCGGGTGACGACCGTGGCGCCGGCGGCGAGCGCCTGCCGAAAGATCGCGTCGCCGCGAGCGCCCACTAAGGCGCGATCGGCCGCAACCCGTGGGCCGGGGCGCCCCGCGCGCCGGCGATGGCGGCGGTACGACCCCACGCGGTCTGGAGCCTCGCGCGAAGCCTCGGGTCGGTGGCAGGGTCGGCCAGCGCATGCCGGACGTCCAGCACCCGGATCGGTCCGCGGTCGTCGGTGAGCACCGCCGAGAACTCGGCCTTCGTCACGCGCCAACGGCCGTCGGGCCGCTCGGTGAACGTGAACCGCACGAGCAGCCCCTCCAGCTTGTCCGGACCCTGCGAACCCTGGTTGGACACCAGGTTGCCCATGCCATACACGACCCACTCGTCGCCGACGGCCTCGATCGGTTGCACCACGTGGGCGTGGTGGCCGAGCAGCAGGTCGATGTCCGGCGACCGGATGAGCCTCGGGGCCAGGGCCTGCTGCTGCCCGTTGGGGTCATGGCTGTACTCGTTGCCCCAGTGCAAGGCCACCACGACCACCTCGGCGCCCCGGCGCCGGGCGACGTTGGCGTCGGTGAGGATCCGGCGCTCGTCGATCGGGTTCGACCTCCACGTCTCGCCGCCGGGGGCCGGAATGCCGTTGAATCCGAAGGTGTAGGACAGCAGCGCCACGGTGACGCCGTCGACATCGAGGAGCGTCGTCGTGCCGGCCTCCTGTGGCGTCCGGGCCGACCCGGCGTGGCGGATGCCGGCGGCGTCGAGGGCGTCGAGGGTCCGGTTGACGCCCTCGGCACCCCGGTCGTAGGTGTGGTTCGAGGCGGTCGTGCACGCGTCGTAGCCGGTGGCCGCCAGGGCGGGCGCGATCTCCGGCGGCACCGAGAAGCTGGGATAGCTCGAGAACGGGCCGCCGGGCGGAGCGACCGGCGTCTCCAGGTGGCAGATCGCCACGTCGGCGGCGCTCACCACCGGGCGGATGCCTGCGAGCATGGGACCGAAGTCGTGGGCGCCGGGTCTGCCGGCGGCCGCAGCGTCCGCGCTCGCCTGGTCCCACAGCGCGGTGTGGAGCAGGACGTCGCCCGTGGCCACGAGCGTGAAGGTGCGAGGGTGCTCGGCCCTATACCTCTCGTTCCCCCGCGTTATTGCGGCCGCATGGCCTTCGAGACGACCGGGGTCGTTGCGGCCGGGCAGCTCTGCCACGGCCGGCGGGGCTGCGGCGGCGCCGGCCCCGGCGTCCGGCTCCGGCCGGACGCCGCCGAGGGCGACCACGAGCAGTGTCGCGGTCAGCGCCGCGGGCAGCGCACGTGACCGACCTGCCATGGGCGCTGGTGTAGCAGGCCGGGGCCGCTCGGACCGCGATCCTCCCCCGGTAGTGTCCGGATCCGATGAGCGAGGGCTCGTAGCGATGACCGGCGGTCGACCGCGTAGCCCCAGGGGTCGTGCCCGGGTCGTCGCCGACCGGCTCGCCGAGGAGTACCCGGGGACGGCGACGGACCTGTGCGCGCTCGACCACTCCAACCCCTACGAGCTGTTGGTGGCGACGATCCTGTCGGCCCAGACCACGGACGAACGGGTCAACATGGTGACCCCGGCCGTGTTCGCAAAGTATCCGCGGCCCGAGGACCTGGCGGCCGCCGACCCGGCCGAGCTCGAGACGATCATCCAGTCGACCGGGTTCTTCCGCAACAAGACGCGCAGCCTGATCGGAATGGCGGCGGCCCTGGTGGAGCGATTCGGCGGCGGGGTGCCGCACCGGCTGTCCGACCTGGTCACGCTGCCCGGGGTCGGGCGCAAGACGGGCAACGTGGTGCGCAGCGTGGCCCTCGACGAGCCCGGCCTACCGGTGGACACCCACGTGCTCCGGCTGTCGCGCCGGCTCGGGCTGACCGAGCAGACCGATCCGGTGAAGGTCGAGCTCGAGCTCAACCCCATGGTGCGGGCCGACGAGCGGGGCGCGCTCAGCCTGCGCCTCATCCTGCACGGTCGCCGGGTCTGCACGTCGCGCAAACCACACTGCGACGCCTGCGTGCTTGCCGACATCTGCCCGTCTGCGTTCACGTTCTGATCCGAGGTCAACGGGTCGTGAACGCATCGCAAAGAAATGTCGTGCCGTCGCGCACCCTCTGCCACGCCGGGAGCGATAACGTCTGTGAAGACCAGGTTCCCGCCACCTGGTTCCAATGCGACGCTGGGATCCGCCGCCTGGCGTCGCCGCGACGGCGCCCCTCGAGGGGCGCCGTCGCTGTTCCCCCGTCGCTGTTCCCGGCCCCCTCTAGGCGCTCTTCAGCGCATCGACCGCATGACCCGCTCGAGCTGCCGGGCGGCGGTCAGGAGCGACCGCTCGACCTCGTACAGCCCGTCGGCCACGTCGGGCCGCGTGGATCCGCGGTAGCGATCGCCGACGGCGGTGATGCGGGTCGCCAGGTCTTCCAGGGTGGTCGCCAGGGCCGAGAGCTCGGCGCGATCGGTGTCCATGCTCCGGTTCTACCCGGAACCCGATGGGGTCGCTCCAGGGACCGCCGCTACCGTTGCTCCGTGCTCCGCCGTCTCGACCTGCGTGGATCCGGGATCGCCGACCTGCGCGCCCGGCTGCCGCGCCCGGCCGTCCACGCCGAGCCTCCGATCGACGAGGTGCGGGCGGTGCTCGCGGAGGTGCGGGACGGAGGCGACGATGCGCTGCGCTCGCTGATCCTGCGGTTCGATGGGGTGCGCGTCGACGATCTCCGGGTGCCGGCCGCCGACGTCGCGGGGGCGCTCGAACGGGTCCGCCCCGGCCTGAGGGCCGCGCTCGAGGCCGCCCACGCCAATGTCAGCGCCTATCACGCCGCCCAGCGACGCCCCGAGCTGGTCCACCGCAACGGCGCCATCGAGATCAGGGAACTGGTGCGACCTGTCGACCGCGCCGGCTGCTACGTGCCCAGCGCCGCTGCACCCCTGGTCTCCACCGTTCTCATGACGGTGGTGCCCGCCAGGGTGGCGGGCGTGCCAGAGATCGTGCTGGTCACCGCCCCCGGGCCCGACGGCAGGGTGGACGACGGCATCCTGGCTGCGGCTGCGCTCGCCGGCGCCCACGAGGTGTTCCGGGTGGGCGGGCCGGCGGCCATCGCCGCGCTCGCCTACGGCACCGAGTCGATCCGCCCGGTCGACGTCGTCGTCGGTCCCGGCAGCGCGCGCGTCGCCCAGGCCAAGCGCGAGGTCGCCGGCCGCGGGCTGGTGGGCGTCCCCTCGGCGTTCGCCGGGCCGTCCGAGGTGGTGGTGGTGGCCGATGCCTCCACCCCTCCGGAGCACGCGGCCATCGACGTGCTGGTCCAGGCAGAGCACGGCCCCGACGGGCTGGCCTGGCTCATCTGCTGGGATACAGCGCTGGCCGATGCCGTATGCGCGGCGGTCGACCGGCTCGTGCCCCGCTCACCCCGGCGCCGCCACCTCGAGGCCACCCTGGCCGAGGGCGGCTACGCGGTGGTCACCGACGGGCCCGAGCAGGCGCTGGCCGTCGCCAATGCCATCGCCCCCGAGCACCTCGAGCTGCTGGTGGACGACGCGGAGGCGCTGCTGCCCCTGGTGCGGCACGCGGGTGCCGTCTTCTGCGGTCCCTCGGCCCCGGCATCGATCGGCGATTACGTGGCCGGGGCCAACCACGTGTTGCCCACGTTCGGGTCGGCGCGATTCGCAGGCGCGCTGCGGGTCGACGACTTCTGCAAGCACGTGCACGCCGTGGTAGTGCCGCCCGAGGGGCTGGCGCAGGTGGCCGCCCACGTCGAGGCCCTCGCCGACTACGAGGGGCTGCCGGCCCATGCCGAATCGGTGCGGCTGAGGGCCAAAGCGCAGGGGCTGCCGGCATGACGCTCGCTCCCCGCGACGACTTGGCGTTGGTGGTGGGCTACCACTCGCCCCAGGTCGACGTGGCGGTCCGCCTCAACACCAACGAGGCGCCGGAGGCCCCGCCGGCGGCGTTCACGCGCCGGCTGGGCGAGGCCCTGGCGACGATCCAGTGGCACCGCTATCCCGACCGGTCGTATCGGACGCTGCGGGAGGCGATCGCCAAGCACCACGGGGTGGCGCCGGAGCAGGTGTTCGCCGCCAACGGATCGAACGAGGTATTCCAGACGCTGTTGCTCACCTACGGCGGACCGGGTCGGCGCGCTGCCGTGTTCGAGCCCACCTACACGCTGCACAGCCACATCGCCCGCATCACCGGCACCGGCGTCTGCATGGGCGAACGATCGCACGACTTCACGCTCGACCTGGACGAGGTGCACCGGGTCCTGGCCGAGCACCAACCGGAGATCACGTTCCTGTGCTCGCCCAACAACCCTACGGGGACGCCCGCGCCCGAGGAGACGGTGGCGGCGGTGGCGGACATGGCACCCGGCCTGGTGGTCGTCGACGAGGCGTACGGCCAGTTCGCCCCCTGGTCGGCCCTCGGCATGGTCGATGATCGATGGGGGGTCGTCGTAACCCGCACGTTCTCGAAGACATGGTCGATGGCCGGGGCGCGCCTCGGCTACCTGGTCGGTCCCGCCTGGCTCGTGGCGGAGCTGGACAAGGTGGTGTTGCCCTACCACCTCGACGTGGTCAAGCAGCTGGCGGGGACGCTGGCGCTGTCGTTCGGGGACGAGATGCGGGCCCGGGTGGCCTCGCTGGTCGAGGAGCGGGGGCGCCTCACCGCCGCCCTGGCCGAGCTCCCGGTGGACGTGTGGCCGTCGGCCGCCAACTTCGTTCTGTTCCGGCCCCGCGAGCGGGACGGTGCTGCGGTGTGGCGGGCGCTCCTGGACCGCTCGGTGCTGATCCGCAACTGCGCCGACTGGCCCCGCCTCGACGGATGCCTGCGGGTCACGATCGGGACCCCGGCCGAGGACGATGCCTTCCTCGCCGCCCTGGCGGAGGTCCTGTCATGACCCGGTCCGCCCAGCGCCGGCGCACGACCAAGGAGACATCGGTGTCGGTGGTGATCGACCTCGACGGTGCCCAGGGCAAGGTGCACGCCGCGACCGGCCTGCCGTTCTTCGACCACATGCTCGACCAACTCGGCCGCCACGGCGGCTTCGACCTCGCCGTCGACGCGCAAGGCGACCTGCACGTCGACGGGCACCACACGGTCGAGGACGTGGCCATCGTGGTCGGCGAGGCGTTCGGCGAGGCCCTGGGCGACAAGGCGGGGATCCGCCGCTTCGCCAGCGGGCTGTTCCCGCTGGACGAGGCCCTCGTCGAGGTGGCGCTCGACGTGTCCGGCCGCGCGTTCGTGGCGTACGACGTGCCGTTCGG
Organism: Actinomycetota bacterium; assembly: GCA_046726215.1. Classification (GTDB taxonomy): domain Bacteria; phylum Actinomycetota; class Acidimicrobiia; order Acidimicrobiales; family VFJN01; genus DASQUK01. The sequence continues at coordinate 50,447 of JBKPAA010000019.1, forward strand.
CGAGGTCCTGCCGCTCGGCGACCCCGCGTTCAACCCCGAGATGGCCGAGCACTTCTGGCGTTCGTTCGCCCACGCGGCCGGGATCACGCTGCACGTCACCCGCAGGGCCGGCCGCAACACGCACCACGTCGTGGAGGCCACGTTCAAGGGCGTGGCCCGATGCCTCCGCGATGCCGTGCGCCTCGAGGGCGACGCCGTGCCCTCGACGAAGGGCTCTCTTTAGGCAGCTGCGGGGTCATTTGCCGGTGGGCGCCGGCACCCGGTCAGCCGGCGAACGCCAGGCAATACACGCCGGGTAGGTCTTCGGCCAGCTTGCGCCAGGTGTCCCCGGCGTCCTCAGACAGGTAGACCCGGCCATAGCGCTCGCCCACCGCCACCAGGTTCCCGGCCGCAACGAGACCGAAGGTGTCGATGTTGTGCGGGAACGTCGCCGGCAGGCCGGACTCGCCACCGCAGGGTGCGAGGGGGCGGTCGGGATCGTCGATGGCCCGCCGGTAGACCGCCGCCTCGTGAGTGGCAGGCCCGGTCGAAGCGCTGACCAGCAGCCAACCCTCGGAGATGGCCACCGCCCGGCAATAGTGGGCGTGCAGCCCCTCGGTGCTCCAGTGCCAGGTGTCGCCGCCGTCGGAGCTCTGGCCCACGCCGACGGCGGCGGCCACGGCGACGGTGTCGCCCTCGGCCAGGACCTGGTGGTCGTCGGCCTCGGCGGGCACCACCTCGATCCACTGGTCGGGGTCCCGCCGCCAGACGCCCCCGACGTGCACGCCGGCGAACACCCCGGCGGCGCCCATGGTCAGGGAGCGCAGATCCGGCGGGGCGCCCCACGGCGTGGTCCAATCCCGGCGGGTCGGGATGGCGTCGAAGGCTCGGTCGACCGCCGGACCGTCGGTGCTGCCGATGAGCACGAGCCGAGCCTCGCTGCTTCCCACCAACGCCCGGCCCCCGGCCAGGGCCAGCAGGCAGCGCGGGACCAGGCCGTCGGGCAGCTCCCGCGCCGCCCCGTCGTCCAGCGACACGACCCGCTCGTCGGCGATCACCCAGTCGCCGGAGATGCCCGTCACCTCGACCCCGGCCAGGCCCCGCCGCACGACCGTGCCGTCGAGCCCGAGCTCGATCAATCCGTCACCCGTTCCCACCAGGAGCATGTGACCAGTGTGGCCGCGCCCACGTGGGCCGCGGTGGCATTGGCCCCGTGGGGCAGGCTGTTCCCATGAGCGGGCGTCCCGGACGGCAATGAGCGAACGTGACCCGAGCCGCTCGGCCGTCGAGCGCACGGCACCGACGCGACCGGAGTTGTGGCTCTGCCGGCACGGCGAGACCGAGTGGAGCCGTGATGGCCGCCACACCAGCCGCACCGACCTGCCGCTCACGTCCGAGGGCCTCGACCAGGCCCGGCGGGTCGCGTCGCGCCTGTCCGGGGTGAAGTTCGATCTGGTGATCACCAGCCCCCTGCGGCGGGCCGCGGACACCGCGGCGCGGGCCGGGTTCCCCGACGCCATCAGGGATCCGACGGCGGCCGAGTGGGACTACGGCGAATACGAGGGTCGAACCACGGCGGCAATTCGGGAGGAGATCCCCGGCTGGACGGTGTGGACCCACCCGCCGACGGGCGGTGAGACGGCCGAACAGGTGGGTGCCCGCGCCGACCGGCTCATCGCCCGCGTGTTGAACGAGGCCCCGAACCGCGCATTGCTGTTCTCCCACGCGCATTTCCTGCGGGTGCTCGCGGCCCGCTGGATCGAACAGCCCGCGACGTCGGGCGTGCACCTGCTGCTCGATACCGGGACCGTATCCGTGCTGGGATGGGAACGCGAGGTCCGCGCGATCAGGCAATGGAACACCGGGTGACGCGCTGGGCGCAGCAATCGTTTCGGAGGCCGGCGCTGCCAACCGTAGGATCGGACGGCAGTGGGTGAGCCGCGATGACCCTCGTCGCCGTCCTCGACTACGGCATCGGCAACCTCCGTTCGGCGCAGAAGGCCCTCCAGCACGTGGGTGCCGACGCGCGGCTCACGGCCGATCCGGGCCTCGTGCGGGAGGCGGCGGGGGTGGTTCTCCCGGGTGTCGGCAACTTCGGGCGCTGCATGCAGGCGCTGGAGCAGAGCGGCCTCGACGAGCTGGCGGTCGAGTGCGCCGGTTCGGGCCGGCCCTTCCTGGGCGTGTGCGTCGGGATGCAGATGCTGTACCGGGGCTCCGAGGAGACACCCGCCGTGCCGGGCCTGGGAGTGCTCCCCGGGTTCGTGCGCCTGCTTCCCGAGGGCGTGAAGCGCCCGCAGATGCAGTGGAACGTCCTCGACCGGCGGCGCGAGGGCGGGTTGCTGTCCGGGGTTCCCGACCCGACCTGGGTCTACTTCGTGCACTCGTACGCGGCCGACAACCAGGAGCACGCGGTGGCCACCTGCGACTACGGCGGTCCGGTCGTGGCGGCGATCGAGTTCGGGGCGCTGTGGGCCACGCAGTTCCACCCCGAGAAGTCGGGGGCAACGGGCATGCGCATCCTCGCCAACTTCGTCGACCGGGCCGCCGAGTCGGCGGCTGCCGCGTGAGCGGGGGAGCCGGAGCCCACTTGATGGACGTGTACCCGGCCATTGATCTGCGCGACGGGCGGTGTGTGCGGCTGTACCAGGGCGACTACGGGCGCCCGACCGTGTACGCCGGCGATCCCGTCGCGCAGGCCCGGGCCTTCGCCGCCGAGGGGGCGCCCTGGCTCCACGTCGTCGACCTCGACGCCGCTCGGACCGGCGACCCGCGCAACTACGAGCTCGTGGCCGCCGTGGCCGCCGCCGTCGATGTCCCGGTGCAGGTCGGCGGCGGTGTGCGCAACGACGCGGCGGCCGACGCCTTGCTCGGCCGGGGGGTGCGGCGGGTGGTGGTGGGCACCGCGGCGCTGGAACGGCCGGACTGGGTGCGATCGCTGGCCGGGCGCTACCCGGGACGGGTGGCGGTCGGGCTCGACGCCCGAGGCCGCGACGTGGCGGTCCGCGGCTGGGTCGAGGGGTCGGGCCACGACCTCGTCGACGTCGCCCGCCGGTTCGAGGATGCCGGCGTGGCGGCGTTGGTGGTCACCGAGATCGGCCGGGACGGCACGCTGTCCGGCCCGGCGCTGGACCAGCTCGCAGCTGTGCTGGAGGCAACCGGCGTCGACGTCATCGCGGCCGGGGGCGTGGGGACCCTGGCCGACCTGCGGACCCTGTCCGTGCTCGAGGTCGACGGCCGCCGGTTGGACGGGGCGATCGTGGGTCGAGCGCTGTACGAGGGCGCGTTCCGGGTGTCCGACGCCGTCGCCACCGTGGAGCCGCACACGTGACGGGACCGCAGACCGATGCCACGGGTGAGGCGCCGGTGGCCTGGCAGAACCCGCTCGACACGCCCGCGGGCGCCGCCACTCGGTTCGCCGTGGAGGTCGCGGCGTGGGTCGTCATCCCGTGGGCAGTGGGACGGGCGGCGGGCTGGATGGCGGCGGCCGCAGTCCTGATCGCCATCGTGGCGGCCACGGGCACGTTCAACGCGGCCGGCGACAAGCGGCACGAGGGGGTCACGGTCCCCGGCCCCGCTCGCCTGGTGTTGGAGGCGGCGCTGGGGATCGGGGCGGTGGTGGCCTGCGGGTATCTGTGGGGGCCACTGGCCGCCGCGCCGATGGCGCTGCTCGTCGTCGCAGCCGCGATCACGGGCCGGCGGCGCAGCGCGTGGCTGCTGCGTGGGGGAGTGGCCGGTGCGTAGCGTCCGCGTCATCCCCTGCCTGGACGTCGACGCCGGCCGGGTCGTCAAGGGCGTCAACTTCCTGGGGTTGCGTGACGCCGGGGACCCGGTCGAGCTGGCCGGCCGGTACGACGCCGAGGGCGCCGACGAGCTCGTGTTCCTCGACATCACGGCTTCGGCCGACGCCCGCGACACCATCGTCGACGTCGCCCGGCGCACGGCCGACGAGGTGTTCATTCCCTTCACCGTGGGGGGAGGCGTGCGCTCGGTCGACGACGCCCGCCGCCTGTTGATGGCCGGCGCCGAGAAGGTGTCGATCAACACCGCCGCCGTCGAGCGCCCCGATCTGGTGACCGAGCTGGCCGGCGAGTTCGGCGCCCAGTGCGTCGTCGTCGCCATCGACGCCCGCCGAACCGTCGGCGGGGGGACCGGGTTCGGGGTCACCACCCACGGGGGACGGGCGTCGACCGCGCTCGACGCTGTGGTTTGGGCGCAGGAGGTCGAGTCGCGCGGCGCCGGGGAGATCCTGCTGACGTCGATGGACCGCGACGGCACCGGAGAGGGGTTCGACCTCGAGCTGACGCGGGCGGTGTCCGACGCCGTGGGCGTGCCGGTGATCGCCAGCGGTGGGGTGGGCACGCTGGCGCATCTGGCCGAGGGGATCATCGAGGGCGGCGCCGACGCGGTGTTGGCGGCGTCGATCTTCCACTTCGGCGAGCACACGATCGCCGAGGCGAAGGACGAGCTCGCCCGCGCCGGCCTGATCGTCAGGCCCGTCTAGCGCCCGGGCCTCCGGGGCGTGCCCGAGCCGGGGTGCGGGCGGGGTTCCGGTCGGAGGGAGTCGTCGGTCGCCGCCGGCTGCCGCTAGCGTCGTTCGTGTGCCGGACCCCGCCACGGTGACCGCCGACGACGGCACCGCCACCGAGAAGCTGCCGATCAAGATGCTCAACGATCGGGTGCTCGTGCGGATGGCCGGTCCCGAGGGTGAGCGACGGTCGTCGGGCGGGATCCTCATCCCGGCCACCGCCCAGACGTCGAAGCGGTTGGCGTGGGCCGAGGTCGTAGCCGCGGGACCCAACGTGCGGGCGATGCAGGCCGGCGACCACGTCCTGTTCGCGCCCGAGGACCGCTACGAGGTCGAGGTCCGAGGCGACGACTACGTGATCCTGCGCGAGCGTGACGTCCACGCCGTGGCTTCGACCCGGCTGGGCGAGGCATCGACGGGCCTGTACCTGTAGCCGCCCCGGAGGCCTCGGAGCCGCCACGGCTGCACGGCCGTCCGGGGACTGCTACCGATCAGTTGCCCTCGGGATCGGGGGCGCGGACGCTGTCAAGGTCGTCGAGATCGCGGGCACCGGCATCCCTGAAGCACGAGTCGGTCACCGCCTCCCCGTTCCCGCTGAGGTACTGGATGGTCAGCGCCTCGTAGGTCTTCGACGGGTCGTCCGGGTCGTGCTTGTTCGCGAAGGTCTCGAGAGCGTCGTGCAGCTTCCGCTGGGTCGCGTCGTCGGAGGCGGCTACGCGACCGGCCACCACGTCGACGTTGGCGACGGGCAGACGGAAACGCTCGGCCAACTGCTTGCGCACGAACGACATGTACCCGTCCGTGCGGAACTTCGCGAGCTCGTCGGTCGGGCAGGCGGAGGCGGCGGCGGTCGTCTCGGCCGCCCGGGCCACGAAGCTGACGAACGCGCCGTGGAAATCGTTCGGCGTGTCGTCCTGTTTGAACGCCGAATCGTTGGGGGTGGTGTGCTCCAGCGTGGCGTCGCACACATAGAGCCGGCCCATCGCGAAACTGATCGATGTCGAGGGTTCGTCGCCGCCCGACTCGGTCGTCGTGATCATCCCGTCAGCGCAATAGTCGACCTTGACCGCCAGGCGGGCGGGTCGGTCGCCATCCTGCGGATCGGCCACGCTTGACGTTCCGTTGGTCGACTGGAAGTCACCGTTGATGATCCAGCCCGACCGGTCCCAGTTCTGCTTGGCCTGCACCGCCACGACGGCCTGGCCGTCGCCGATGTCGATGAGGAAGGCCTCGGAGGCGGTCCTTGCCTCTTGGCCCTCATAGATCACCGAGCCCCGCGGGGCAGGATCGCTGTGGCCGCCACCGAACCAGTTGGGGAGGTCGACGATGCCCCAGTCGATCACGGCGAGTGCGAGGGCGCCGGCGCCGATGACGGCCAGTACCGGAACGATCAGCCCACGACCGGTGAGCCGGCGTAGCCACCCGCTGGCGTGGGGTTGGTGATCGTGCACCGAGATGGCTCTTCCTCGCTCGGATCCGCCACGCAGTGTGCTGGTTGCGCGCCTTACGTGGCGAAATGCCGCGTTAGTACGTGAGAGTGCTACCCGTCGCACGGTCCGTTGACACGAACGGCCGTCGAGGGGGTACACCTACAGCAGGAGACGACGTAGGAGGGAGCCGCCATGGGAATCCTCATCCTGGTGCTGTTCGCACTGGCGGCCCTCGCGTCGGCCAACGGCTGTCAGTCGTCGTCCGACGGCAGCTTCGATTTCGGCACCAGCGAGGGGGCGGCGAGTACGAGCGACGGGCTGCCGACGTGCGACGGCGTGGTGGTCATCGACGTGGCGGGCGAACCGGTTCGGGTGCCCGGCGACACCGCCCTCTTCTCCTCGGCCTCACCCACGTGTGGGATGTCGGTGGGGCGCGGTGACGAGGACGCAGTGGTCGTGTTGCAGGACGCGCTCGCGCGGTGCAATCGCGAGAGTGTGTCGGTCGACGGTGAATACGGGCCTCAGACCGCCGCAGCCGTGATGGACGTGCAGGAACGGGCCGGGATCACCGCGGACGGCGAGTACGGCCCCTCGACGCTTCAGGTGATGCGCTGGCCGACCACGACGACGTCGGGCGCCCGGACCGACTGTGTCGCCGGCGCCTCGTCCTCGGCGGCCGCGGAGAGCGAGTCCTCGTCGTCGGCCGGCACGAGCGGGTCGTCGTCCTCGTCGTTGCCGCCGACGGATTGATGCAGGTCCGCGATGATGGTGCAGGATGCGACGTGAGGAGAAGCGCCTGAGGCGCGGCGGTCGCATCAGGACCGCGATCGCCGCCGTGGCGGCCGTGGGCGTCGCCGCCTTGGGCATCGGTTACTGCTCGGATCAGTTCGGCTTCAACGAGTCGGAGGAAGGCCGCGGTGTGTCCAGCCGGCTGGTGTTCCCGGCCTCGGAGCTGGAGACGACGCTCGGGCTCATCGCCGTCCAGAACAACGTCGAGCTGAGGGTCACGCACGACATCGAGGTCTTTGGCCGGACCCAGGACGTCTACACGGACGTCTTCCCCGCTCAGGTGCCGGGCCTGCTGGAGTTCCGGGTCGAGGACCTGCCCGACGTCGAGGTTTCGGGCGGGGACGAGGTGAAGGTGACCATTCCCCGGGCCAACGTCTTCGTGCAGGAGCGGGTCGAGCAGCTTCGCGAACCGGTGACCTTCAAAGTCGAGGACGGACGCGTGACCGAAGCGGGCGGCTTGCCCATCGAGAAGGGGACACGCGTGTTCCTCGAGGACGGCACGTACTCGACCGGTGCATTCGTCTTCGATCCCGAGCAGTCGGAGAGCGTCCTCACCAAGGCGGTCGACGGCATGACCCTGGGCCTCACCAACATCAACGTCGGGACGGCCGAGAACGTCCTCAAGATCGGTCAGCTGGCCACGCTCAACCCCGCCTGCATCAGGCTGGCCGCCGAACGGGTGGGCCTGGAGCAGCTGTTCGCCGCCGGCATCCGGGACCACCTGGTGCGGAAGGGGTTCAGCGCCAAGAACGTCGACATCGAGTTCACGGGGAAGTTTCCCGCCTACGATCAGTTTCCCGACGAGACCGGTGCCACCTTCGACGAGTCCCGGCAAAGCGTGGAGGCCGCACTGGCCGGCGACAACCAGAAGACGATCCAGTTCTCGACCGACTGCGATTCCGACTCGATCGCCGAGCCCGACAGCGCGGTGTCCATCACGTCGGTCGGCGCCCCCTGAGCGAATCGCGATTCTGTAGCGCGAAGGCCGGGCCGTACCATGGCCGCGTGCCCGCCACGCCCCCTGCGACGTCGATCGAGGCCACCGACGAGCAGCTGGCGCAGGTGCGGTACGACGCCGACGGGCTGGTACCCGCCATCGTCCAGGACCACGCATCGGGCCGGGTGCTGATGATGGCGTGGATGACCGCCGAGACGCTGCGGCTCACGTTGGCCGAGGGGCGTACGGTGTTCTGGAGCCGCAGCCGGCGGGAGGTGTGGCGCAAGGGCGAGACGTCGGGCGACATCCAGTACGTCCGTTCGGCGCACTACGACTGCGACGGCGATGCGCTGCTGTTCGTCGTGGACCAGCAGGGCGCCGGCGCCTGCCACACGGGCGAGCACTCGTGCTTTTTCCGCGCGTTCGGGCCCGATGCCGGTGAGGTGGCCGGTCGACCTGCGACCGATCCCGTCTCCGGACTCGGCCAGGCGTCGTGATCAACCCGTCCCGCGACCAGTTCCGGTCGCTGGCCCGCACCCACACCGTCATTCCCCTGTGGCGCGAGCTGCTGGCCGATCTCACGACCCCGGTGGCCGCCTACGCCCGTCTCGTCGGTCGGGGAACCGGGTTCCTGCTCGAATCGGTGGAGCACGGGGAGGCTCGCTGGAGCCGGTGGTCGTTCATCGGCCGCAACCCACTGGCCACGCTGACGGCCCGGGGATGCGGCGTGGACGTGGCGGGATGGGTGCCTCCTTCGGTCCCCCGCGACCGGGGGATCCTGGCGGCGCTCGAGGCCCTTCTGGAGGTGTGGCGGGCCCCGTCACTCCCCGATCTGCCGCCCCTCCACGGCGGCGTGCTCGGCTACCTGGGCTACGACGTCGTACGCGAGGTCGAGCGCCTGCCCCACGTGCCGCCCGACGACCTGGGCCATGCCGACGCCGTCGTATCGGTCATCGGCCAACTCGCCGCATACGACCACTGGCGCCAGCGGGTGGTCCTGATCGACAACGTCGTGGTGACGGATGACGCGACCGATGGGCAGCTCGACGCGCTCTACGACGGCGCGGTCACGCGCCTCGACGAGCTGGCCGCCGACGGTGCCCGCCCGATCGACGAGCCCCTGGTGGAGCCTCCGGCGCCCGACGACCCGCTGCCCGATGTGCGGTCCACCATGGGCACCGACCTGTACGCCCGAGCGGTGGAGGTCGCCCGCGAGCACATACTGGCCGGAGACATCTTCCAGGTCGTCCTGGCACAGCGCTACGACTTCGATCTCGACGCCGAGCCGTTCGACGTGTACCGGGTGCTGCGCCAGGTCAACCCGAGCCCCTACATGTACTTCGTGCGCCAGCCCGGGCTCACACTGGTCGGGGCGTCGCCGGAGCCGATGGTGCGGCTGACCGACGGGCGGGTGATCTCCCGGCCCATCGCCGGCACGCGACGTCGTGGGAGCACCGACGAGGACGATGCCCGCCTCGCCGCCGAGCTGCGTGAGCACCCCAAGGAGATCGCCGAGCACGTCATGCTCGTCGACCTCGCCCGCAACGACGTCGGGCGGGTGGTGCGGTTCGGCACCGAACGGGTCGACGAGTACCAGACGCTCGAGCGCTACAGCCATGTCATGCACCTCACGTCGCAGGTGTCGGGCGAGCTGGCCGAGGGCCGCAGCGCCATCGACGTGCTGCGGGCCACCTTGCCGGCGGGGACCGTTTCCGGCGCCCCCAAGGTGCGGGCCATGGAGATCATCGATGCGCTCGAGCCCACCAAGCGGGGGCCGTATGCCGGCGTCGTCGGCTACCTCGACTTCTCCGGCAACATCGACACCGCCATCGCCATCCGCACCATGGTGATCGACGACGACGGCCGGGCGTCGGTCCAGGCCGGCGCCGGGATCGTCGCCGACTCGGTGCCCGAGCACGAGGACCTCGAGTGCCGCAACAAGGCCCGGGCCCTGCTCGCGGCGGTGCCCGCCGCACGCCGCATGACCGCCGCCCGCCACGGCCGCTCGGCCGCGGCAACGATGACGGTGCCGACGGGGCCAACGGGCGACTGAGGCCGCCCCGGTCGCCTCGGGCCGCCTACCAACCCAGGCCCCGTGCCTGGCTGAACGGGGGTTCGCCCCGCGGTGCCAGACTGGCGCCATGCCCGCCGATCCCGCGATCGACCTGCGCACCACCCTGGGGTGGTTCCCCGAGGGGCGTGACTTCGTCCGGGTGGCGGGCCCCGACGCGGTCGGCTACCTCCAGGGCCAGGTGAGCCAGGACATCGAGGCGCTCGCCGTGGGATCCAGCGCCCGATCGTTCGTGCTCCAGCCGACGGGCAAGGTGGACGCCTGGGTCCGGGTGACGCGTGCCGGGGCCGACGAGCTGGTCCTCGACGTGGACGATGGCCACGGCGACGCCCTGACCGCCCGGCTCCGGCGGTTCCTGCTGCGCACCAAGGCGGACATCGACCCGCTCGACTGGCGGGCAGTCGCCGTGCGGGGGCCGGGCGCGGCCGGAGCCGCCCCGACCGTCGCCGCGGAGGACGTGCTGGTGGTGCCGGCCGGTTGGCCGGGCGTCGAGGGGGTGGACGTGCTGGGCCCGACGGCCGCGCCGCCGCCGGGCGTGCCCGAGGCCGACGGATCGGCGTTCGCCAGCCTCCGGATCCGCTCGGGCGTGCCCCTGATGGGCGCCGAGCTGACCGATGGCACGATCCCCCCCGAAGCCGGCCAGTGGGTCATGGACGCCTCGGTCAGCTTCACCAAGGGTTGCTTCACCGGCCAGGAGCTGGTCGCCCGCATCGACAGTCGCGGCGGGCACGTCCCCCGGCACCTGCGCGGCCTCGTTACCGGTGGCGGCGAGCCCGCACCGGTGGGGGCGCCCGTGGTCGTCGACGGCTCCGAGGTGGGCAAGGTGACCTCGGCGGCGTCGGCACCGGGCGCCGATCAGGGCGTAGCCCTCGCCTACGTGCGCCGCAGCGTGACGCCACCGGCCGCCGCCGAGGTGCGCCACGGCGACGGAGAGTTGCCGGTGACCGTCGTCGACCTGCCGATGGCGTGACCCGTGGCAGCGCCCAGCCACTACGACGTCCTCGGTGTGCCGGCGAGCGCCACCCAGGCTGAGGTGCGGGCGGCGTACCGGGCGGCCGCCCGCGACCATCATCCCGACGCCGGGGGTGACGCCGGCCGCATGCGGGCCCTCAACGTCGCCTGGGCCGTGCTGGGCGACCCGGTCCGCCGGGCCGCCTACGACCGGGCCCTGGCCCGGGGGGACGCCGACGCGCCGTTCGTGGCGCCGGACGCGGCACGGACGCCCTCCGCCTGGTCGACCGACGGCGACCATTGGCCGATCGACCCCGACGCCCGGCTCACGGCGGAGGAGTGGGCCGACCTCGCCGACGGTCGGCCAATAGCGCCGACGAAGGCGCTCGCGGGCTGGTGGGCCATCCTGCCGCCAGCGACGTTGCTGTTCGCCGTGGGCCTGTTCGTGGCGGGCATCTTCTTCACCGCCCCGGCGCTGATGGGGTTCGCCGCCGGGGCGTTCATCATGGCGGGCGGACTGTTCGTGCTCGCCCCCCTGCGGGCAATGACGCATCGCGAGAAGCAGTGACCTGTCCCGACGAGCACGGGGGAACCGAGGCAATACGGTTCGCGCCGCAGCTCCCGAGGCATGGGGGCCCGGGGGCCGGAGCGTATGGCCTCGAGAGTGCCGGATCGGACCGGATTGCCTCGGGACCTTCCGCACCGAGCGGCGTTCGTTGCGTCCGCCGCACGCCGGCGGACCACGCCATCCTGGCCCGCCACGGCTACCGTTCCGCCCCATGCCGGAAGTCGCTTACATCGTCAAGCTCACCGCCGCCGACGGCAAGCGCGATGAGGCCATGGCCGCCCTGGGCCGCCTCGTGGACGCCGCCGAATCCGAGCCGGGGACGCTCCAGTACGCGCTCTGCGTCGACAGCACCGATCCCGCCACGATCTGGTTCACCGAGTTGTACGCCGACGAGGCCGCGTTCAACGCCCACGTGTCGAGCCCGGCGATGGCCGAGGTGATGGGCTCCTTGGGTGGCCTGCTCGGCGGGCCGGCCGACATGCGCCGGGTGGAGATCGTCAAGCGCAAGGGCGACGGCGCTCCCGGGTGACTGGTCTGATGCCGTGATCGACGAGTGACCGGCGGTGCCGACCTACCTCGATCGCATCGTCGCCGCCCACCGGGATGCGGTGCGCGCCGACTCCCGGCCGCTCGACGCGCTGATCGACGAGGCCAAGGCCCAACCGCCGGTGCGGGGGTTCGCCGCCGCCCTCCGCTCGGTCGACGGCATGGGCATCGTCGCCGAGGTCAAGCGGCGATCGCCGTCCAAGGGCGACCTCGATCCGAGGCTCGACCCCGGCGGGCTCGCGCGGGCATACGAACGGGGCGGGGCCGCCTGCCTATCCGTGCTCACCGACCGGGAGTTCTTCGGCGGATCGCCCGACGACCTGCGTGATGCTCGCCGGGCCTCCGCTCTTCCGGTCCTGCGCAAGGACTTCACCGTGGCGGCTGCCGATGTGTGCGACGCGCGGATCATGGGAGCCGACGGCCTGCTCCTCATCGTTGCGGCCCTCGACGACACCGAGCTGCGCGACTTTCACTCCCTGGCGGGCGAGCTGGAGTTGGACGCGCTGGTGGAGGTCCACGACGAGGCCGAGCTCGAACGAGCGGTGGCCGCCGGCGCCCGGCTCGTGGGCGTCAATCAGCGCGACCTCGTGACGTTCGAAGTGGACACGACCCGAGCCGTGCGGGTGGGTCGGGCGCTGTCCGAGCGCGGCGACGACATCGTGCGGGTGGCCGAGTCTGGCATCCGGGGCCCGGACGACGTGGCCGCGCTCGCCGAGGCGGGGTTCGACGCCGTCCTGGTGGGGGAGTCGCTGGTGACCTCGGGCGACCCCGCCGGGTCGATCCGTGCCCTGCGGACGGGGGCCGCCCCCCGGCTTTCCCGCTTCGGAGCCGCCGGGCGGGATGGCTAGCCTGCCAGCGTGTTCGTCAAGATCTGCGGCGTCACGAGCGAGGAAGACGCCCTACTCGCCGTGGCGATGGGGGCCGATGCCGTCGGCTTCATCTTCGCCCCGTCGCCGCGTCAGATCGCACCGCAGAAGGCGGCGGACATCGCCAAGCGCCTGCCGACCGAGATCGTCACGGTGGGGGTGTTCCGGGACGAGACCCGGCAACGGGTGGTCGACACCATCCACCAGACGAGGTTGCGGGCGGCCCAGCTCCACGGGCGGGAGACGTCCGGCGACTCGCACTGGATCCGCCAGCGCGTGCCGCTGGTGATCAAGGCGTTCGCCGGCGGCGATCCCGAGCTCGACGCGGCCGACGACTACGGGGCCGACGCGATCCTCATCGACTCGGCCACACCCGGCTCCGGCGACGTGTTCGACTGGTCGCTGGCCGAGGGGGCCCCCTCCAACCGCCGGGTCATCCTGGCGGGGGGGCTCACCCCGGACAACGTGGCCGACGCTGTGCGCGTGGCCCGGCCGTGGGGCGTGGACGTGGCCAGTGGGGTCGAGTCCGCGCCCGGCCACAAGGACGCCCGGAAGATGCGGGCCTTCATCGTCGCCGCCAAGGGCGCGGAGCCGCCGCAGGCCACGGCCCAGGGCGATCGCCTGGATCGTCCCTTCGACTGGATGGTCGACGAGACCCAATGACCCCCGTGGGGACGACGTTGATGGGCGACCCCGGGACCCAGGGGCGGTTCGGCGACTTCGGCGGGCTCTACGTGCCCGAGACCCTGGTCCCCGCCTGCCAGGAGCTCGAGCGGGCCTTCCGCGACGCGTGGGCGGACCCGGGCTTCCGAGGCGAGCTCGACCGCCTGCTGCGCGACTACGCCGGCCGGCCGTCCCTGCTCACCGACTGCGGCAACCTGTCGGCGGAGCTCGGCGTGCGGGTGCTCCTCAAGCGCGAGGACCTCAACCACACGGGCTCCCACAAGATCAACAACGTCCTCGGCCAGGCGCTGCTGGCCACGCGCATGGGCAAGACCCGGTTGGTGGCCGAGACCGGGGCCGGACAGCACGGCGTGGCGACCGCCACCGCCGCCGCACTGTTCGGGCTCGAGTGCACCGTCTACATGGGCGACGTCGACATGGAGCGCCAGGCGCTCAACGTCTTCCGGATGCGGCTGCTGGGGGCCGACGTGCGACCGGCGTCGTCGGGCAGCCGCACCCTGAAGGACGCCATCAACGAGGCCCTGCGCGACTGGGTGGCAAGTGTCGAGTCGACGCACTACTGCATCGGCTCGGCCATGGGCCCTCACCCCTACCCATTCCTGGTCCGTGAGCTGCAGCGGGTGATCGGCGACGAGGCCCGCGACCAGTGCCGGGCCCTGCTGGGGCGGGACCCCGACGTGGTGGTGGCCTGCGTGGGTGGCGGGTCCAACGCCATCGGCATCTTCTCGGCGTTCGTGGACCTCCCCGGCGTGGAGCTGGTGGGCGCCGAGCCGGCCGGTGGCGCCGCCGTGGCCAGGGGCGTCCCCGGCGTCGTCCACGGCTCCAAGTCACTGCTCCTACAGGACGAGGAGGGCCAGGTGCTGGAGGCCCAGTCGGTGTCCGCGGGCCTCGATTACCCGGGGGTCGGGCCCGAGCACGCCTACCTGGCCACCATCGCCCGGGCCCGCTACATCCCGGTGACCGACGCCGAGGTGCTCGACGCCTTCGCCCTGCTGGCGCGCACCGAGGGCATCATCCCCGCGCTCGAGTCGGCCCACGCGCTGGCCTGGATCGGCCGGGAGCGGGAAAGGCTGACGGGCAAGGTCGTGCTGGTCAACATGTCCGGCCGCGGGGACAAGGACGTCGAGCAGGTCGCCCGGCTCATGGGCGAAGCCGGCGGGCACGCGGGGTACGGCGGATGACGACCGACGTGTCGGTGGGCGGCGCCCTCGAGGCGCGGCTGCGGGCGGCCCGCGGCGCGGGGCGCAACCTCCTGGTCCCCTACGTGACGGGCGGTCTGCCGGGATGGGAACGCGTCGTCGAGGCCGTCGCCGACGCCGGAGCCGACGCGATCGAGGTGGGCATCCCCTTCTCCGATCCCGTCATGGACGGGCCCACCATCCAGGCCGCCTCCGAGCGGGCACTGGCGGCCGGTGCCACGCCCCAGGCCATCGTCGACGCCCTTGGGCGGCTCGACGCCGGCGGGGTCCCATCGGTGGTGATGACCTACTACAACACGGTGCACCGGGCCGGCCACGAGCGGTTCGCCTCGTCGCTGGCGGTCGCCGGGGTGGCTGGTGCCATCGTGCCCGACCTGCCGCTCGAAGAGGTGGGGGACTGGGCGGCGGTGGCCGACACCACCGGGGTGGAGACGATCCTCCTGGCGGCGCCCACCGCCAGCGACGAGCGCCTGGCGCGGATCTGCGCGCGGAGCCGCGGCTGGGTTTACGGCGTCGGCCTGCTGGGCGTCACCGGCGAGCGCGAGCGCCTTCAGCGCAGCGCGCTCGACATCGCGGCACGGCTCAAGGCCGTGACCGACAGGCCGGTGCTGGTCGGTGTGGGGGTGTCCAACCCCGAGCAGGCCGCCGAGGTGGCGGCGGTGGCCGATGGGGTGATCGTCGGGTCGGCGCTGGTGCGGCGGCTGCTCGACGGTGGAGGCCCAGATGAGGCCGCGGCGTTCGTCCGAGAGCTGCGCACCGGTCTGGACGACGTCGCGTGAGTGAACACCCGCCGCCCCCGGCGGGACCGCCGCCGCCACCGGCGGGACCGCCGCCGCCACCCCCGCCCCCGGCCGTTCCGCCGACACCGCCCCCCGCCACCCCTCTGCCGCCGCCACCCTGGGGCATTCCGCCACTGCCGCCGCAGCGGCGGCGTGGGCGCCGAGTGCGGGCCCTGAGGACCCTCGCCGTCCTCGCTTGTCTCGGCGCGGCCGGCGGAGCGATCTACCTCGTCACCGACGATGGGTCGCCGTCGCATCCGGACCGCTGGGACCGGCGGTTGGTCGACCTGGTCGCGTTCGTCGAGGACGAGCGGGGCCTGCGCTTCGACCATCCGGTGGCGGTGGACTTCCTCACCGCCGACCAGTACTCCGAGCGAACCCGCGTCGCGGAGTCAGACATCACCCACGAGGAGCGACGGCTCATCGACGAGGGGACCGCACCGCTGCGGGCGCTCGGGCTGCTGCCGGCCGACTTCGACGCGGTGGAGTCGGAGAACGACCTCTCCGACACCGCCACGCTCGCCTATTACGACCCGCGCACGGAACGCATCGCCGTGCGAGGCACCGACATGAGTGTCGACCTGCGCGTCACGCTTGCGCACGAGCTCGTCCACGTGCTCCAGGACCAGCACTTCGATCTCGAGGAGATGCTCGAGGATGGCGACCCCAGCGGCGATCGGCTGTCGGCGTACCTGGCCCTGATCGAGGGCGACGCCATCCGGATCGAGCAGGCATACGTCCGGTCGCTGACGGCCGAGGAGCGCGACAGCTACTTCGAGGCCAGCGACCGGGCGTCCGGCGTGGTGCAGGAACAGCTGGACGCCATGCCGGGTGTCATGGTCGCCATGGAGGCCGCCCCCTACGCCCTGGGGCCGTCGCTCGTCGAGCTGATCGCCGCCGACGGCGGCAACGACGCCGTCGACGAGGCCTTCGGCGACCCTCCGACCACGACCGAGCACATGGTCGATCCCCGGTCGTACTTCGCCGGCGACCCGGCGAGTGACGTGACGGCGCCGGTCGTGCCGGACGGCGGTGATCAGCTCGGCGAGACCGACAGCCTCGGGGCGCTCCCCGTCTTCCTCGTGCTCAGCGAGCGCATCGATCCCCTCACCGCGCTCTCCGCCGCCGACGGGTGGGCCGGCGACGCCTTCGTCGTCTACGACCGGCGGGGGACGACGTGCATGGACTTGGCGGTCCAGGGTGACTCCGCTCGGGACGGGGAGCAACTGCTCGAGGCGTTCGGGTCGTGGGCGACGGCCGGCCCACCGGGCACCGCCCGGGTACGCGCCGACGGCGACCTGGCGCTCGTCTCCGCCTGTGACCCAGGGGGCCGGGTCGAACCGACCGCGGCGGCGCTCGACGCCCTGACGCTGCCGGCGGTGCGAACGCAGATCATCGTGGCCGCCGGCGCCTCCGGCGTCGACCCGGGCGAGGCGTTCGGCGTCGCCGACTGCTTCGTGCGGGCCGTGCCCCTCGACCAACTGGTCGAGGCCAACGAGTCGCCCGAACCCCCTGAGGAGGTCATGACCGCCATCGACCGCGCGGTGGCGAGCTGCGGCCTGGCCTGAATCAGCGGTCGAGGTGGGAGTGGAAGAACTCCAGCGTGCGGTCCCAGGCCAGCTCGGCGGCCGCCTCGTCGTAGGCCGGCTGGTCCGATTCGAAGAACCAGTGGCCGGTCCCCGGGTAACGGTGGAACGTGACGTCCTTGTCCAGGACCTCCAGCTCCGACTCCAGCAGCGTGAGCTCGTCGTCGCCGACCCAGGGGTCGGTCTCGGCGAAGTGCCCCAGGAACGCCGAGCGCGCCGGCGCCATGTCGATGTTCTGTGATCCGTAGAAGACGGCGGTCGCCCCGACCAGGTCGGGCATGCGCCCGGCCAGGTACAACGCCCACGATGCCCCCATCGAGAACCCGAGCAGCCCGACCGGCGCGTCGGGCGTGGCCGGCATGTCCCGGAGGGTGACGATGCTGGACCCCACGAGGCGCCGGGTGGCATCCATGTCGGCGCTGGCGAGGAGCGCCTTGGCCTCGTCGGGATCCCGTGTGGTCTTGCCGCCGTAGAGGTCCGGAGCGAGGGCCACGAACCCGTTGTCGGCCAACCGGTCGCAGAGGCCCTTGAAGAACGGAGTGAGCCCCCACCAGGCGTGGAGCACGAGTATGCCGGGCCCGGATCCCCCCTCGGGGACGATCACGTAGCCCGTGCCGACCGATCGCGAAGCCACTCGTTCCGACGGTAGCGAGGCGGGCGGGCCGCCCCAACCGGCTCCGCCGTGAGGTGAGGAGACCTTGGGGCGGCCGCCGTGAGGTGCCGTCTCGCAGCCCCTGTACGCTCGACCGCCGTGCCCCCCGGCGAGCGACACGATGGCTGCGTGCTCTGCGCGGCTGAACGGATCACCCCGTGGTACCACGAGGACGAGGTGTGCTGGATCGCCGACTGCGAGATCTGCGCCACGCCCATGGTGGTCTGGCGCTGGCATGGGGTCGACCCGTCCACCGCCGACCTGCAGCACATGCTCGGGCGGCTGGCGGCCGTGGCGCACGGGGGGTTCGACGGTCACTACGTCGACGACAACATGCGCAACATCCCCGACCACTTCCACGCCCATGCCCGACCGCAGGGCGGCTTCTTCGGCCACGGCTTTCGCCGCGACCGGACCGGGGAAGCGTCGTGAGCGAGGTCGAGGCCGGGGGCCAGGCCTCGGCCGTGAACGTCTACGAGGCGCTGGGCGGGCAGCCGTTCTTCGACGACCTCGTCGAGCGGTTCTACCGACGGGTGGCGATGGATCCGCTCCTGCGGCCGCTCTATCCCGACGACCTGGGCGGGCCCCAGCGAAACCTGGCCCTGTTCCTGGGCCAGTACTGGGGTGGTCCAACCACCTACTCCGAGGAGCGGGGGCACCCGCGGCTGCGCATGCGCCACGCGCCCTTCGTCATCGGCGAACCCGAGCGCGACGCCTGGCTGCGCCACATGGGCGCCTCCCTCGACAGCCTGGTGATCGAGCGGGGCGTCCACCCCGTGGTCGAGGCCCGACTGTTCGACTACTTCGCCATGACCGCCGACGGGATGGTCAACGCGCGCTGACGGGCCCGCCGCCCGCCGGCATCCCGCCGTCGATTCGACGTCGCCGACCGGTCAGTGGCCGCGACGCCTGATCAACGCCGTGGCCACTGACCGGTCTTTGGGCACGACACCCGTTTCGATGCCGTGGCCTCGTGAGCGTGTCGTCAGGTCGCCCGCTGTGCTGGCCGGGTGACCGGCAGATCCCAGTCGACCGGGCGGCGCCGCCACCGCAGGCTCGGTCGCCGGATCGACAACCGGAACGATGACACCTTGCTGGCGCGCTCCCGCCGGGCCCGCATCCGAGCCGGCCGCGTCAGCCGGTGGTTCTCGGCTTCGGCCACCAGCGCCTCGCGGCGCTCACGGCCCATGACCTCGATCGCTCCGAACTGCATCATCGGTCCGCCTCCTTTGCTGCTCGACTCACCGGACCCTTCATGCCGCTCGATCATCCGCAATTCCCCGGCGGCGTTTACCGTCAGCTGACACGAAAGCGGTGTGTCATGCGCCGCACGCCCATGACCGCCGGCCCGCCATCGAGCGGCTTCGTAGGCTCTCGTCCGACCGCCGGCATCGGCGGCCAGCGCGGCACGGCGAGGGAGTCGGAAGTGGATCCAGGCGAGTTCAAGGGCAGGATCGGCCGCTACCACTGGGAGTCCGAGCCGTGGTGGCCGCCCGAGCCCGTGCCCCGGCCCGGCGCCCCCAACGTGCTGGTCGTGCTGCTCGACGACGTGGGATTCGCCCAGCTGGGCTGCTTCGGGTCGGACATCGCCACGCCCAGCTTCGATCGCCTGGCGGCCGAGGGGCTGCGCTACGCCAACTTCCACACCACGGCGCTGTGCAGCCCGACGCGTGCCTGCGTGCTCACCGGGCGCAATCACCACACCTGCGGGATGGGTCGGATCATCGAGCTCGCCAGCGGATTCCCGGGCTACGACGTCCGCATCCCCCGCTCGTGCGGGTTGCTCCCGGAGATGCTCACGCCCCACGGCTACGCCGCCTACGCCGTCGGCAAGTGGCACCTCACGCCCGAGGAGGAGGCCCACCTGGGCGCCCGCCGCGATCGCTGGCCGCTGGGACGGGGCTTCCAGCGCTTCTATGGGTTCTTCGAGGGCGAGACGCACCAGTTCGTGCCCGCGCTGGTGCACGACAGCCACTTCGTCGAGCCGCCCCGCAGCTACGAGGACGGCTACCACCTCACCGAGGACCTCGTGGACCGGGCCATCGAGTACCTGGAGGACCTGCGCCACGTCGACGTGGACAAGCCCTGGCTGCTCTATCTCGCCACCGGCGCCTGCCATTCACCCCACCAGGCGCCCGCGGAGTGGATCGCTCGCTACCGCGGCCGGTTCGATGCGGGTTGGGACCGGTGGCGGGAGGAGACCCTGCCACGCCAGATCGCCAGCGGGCTCCTGCCCACCCTTACCGCGCTTTCGCCGCGGCCGGACTGGGTGCCCGCCTGGGATGACCTCTCGCCGGAGGAGCGCCGCGTCTATGCCCGGTACATGGAGGCGTTTGCCGGGATGTTGTCCCACACCGATGCCCAGGTCGGGCGCCTGGTCGACTGGCTCGAGCGATGCGGCGAGCTGGAGCGCACCCTGGTGCTGGTCCTGTCGGACAACGGGGCGTCGTCCGAGGGAGGCCCGGTGGGATCGCTGAACGACGCTCGGGCGTGGAACGTGGTGCCCCGCACGGTGGAGGAGGCGGCGGAACGCCTGGACGAGATCGGCGGCCCCCGCATCCACAACAACTACCCGTGGGGATGGACGGTGGCCGGCAACACCCCCTTCCGGCGCTGGAAGCGCGAGACGCACGAAGGGGGCGTCGCCGATCCGCTCATCGTCTGCTGGCCCGGGGGCATCGGCGCCCGGGGGGAGGTGCGCAGCCAGTACGTGCATGCGATCGACCTCGTCCCCACGATCCTCGAGGTCGTCGGGATCGATCCCCCGGCGGCGCTGGGCGGCGTGGAACAACGGCCGATCGAGGGGATCAGCTTCGCCTACTCGTTCGCCGACGCCGCGGCCCCCGAGCGGCACGCGACCCAGTACTACGAGATGTTCGGCTGCCGCGCGCTCTACCACGAGGGCTGGAAGGCGGTGGCCTATCACCCGATCCAGTCCGACAACCCGGGCCTCGACCGGGCCGCCTGGGAGCTGTACGACCTGCGGGTGGACCCGTCCGAGTGTCACGACCTCGCCGCCGAGCAGCCGGACCGCCTCGAGGCGCTCATCGAGCGGTGGTGGATCGAGGCGGCCCGCCACCAGGTCCTGCCGCTCGACAACCGACCGTTCTCGGACCTCGTGATGGGCCGGCCGCCGGCGGTGCCGCCCCGGCGGCGCTACGTGTATCGACCCGGCCGCGCCCCGGTTCCGGAGACCGTGGCCGTGAACGTGAAGAACAGGCCCCACACGATCAGCGCGCACGTCGAGGTCGACGGGCGGGGGCCGGTCGCGGGCGTGCTGGCGGTGCAGGGCTCGGTGCTCGGCGGCTGGTCGTTCCACCTCCTGGCCGACGGGCGCCTGTGCTACGTCCACAACCTGGCGGGCTGGCGTGCCTACCGCGTCGAGGGTGCCGTCGGCGAGCGGCTCGGGCCGGGTGCCCATGTGCTGTCGTTCCGGTTCCTCCCGGGCACGGACGGCGCCACCCACCGGGGGTCGTTGCTCGTGGACGGCGAGGAGGTCGCAGCCGGCCCGATCGACCGGGCGACCTGGGCCCGGTTCTCGCTCACCGGTGCCGGGCTCACGGTCGGGTGGGCCAGGGACTTCTCCCCGGCCGACGGCGACTACCGGGGCCCGTTCCGCTTCACCGGCACGCTCTACCGTGTCGAGATCGACGTCGAGGGCGAGGGATTCATCGACGCCGAGGCCGAGGCGGCCGACGCCCTCAGGGCCCAGTGAGCCGCCCGCGCCCGCGACGGCGTGCGCCCGCCAACCGTTCCGGCGCCGATCTCTCGCGAGTACCGCAAGGAAACGGCGCCGGTTCGTGCTCGGGTGCCGCCGCTAGGGTCATCGACATGGTCAATCCAGGCGACAAGGCCCCCGACTTCGCGCTCCTCGACCAGGACGGGAACACCGTCAAGCTGGCCGACATGCGGGGCCGCAAGGTCCTCGTGTACTTCTACCCCAAGGCGGACACGCCGGGCTGCACCACGCAGGCCTGCGGCCTGCGGGACGTGCTGGGCGACATCGGTGACACCGCGGTGGTGGGCATCAGCCCCGACAAGCCCCAGAAGCAGAAGCGCTTCGACGACAAGTACGGGCTGGGCTTCCCGTTGCTGTCCGACGAGGACCACGCGGTCGCCGACGCCTACGGCGCCTGGGGCGAGCGATCGATGTACGGGCGCAAGTTCATGGGCATCGTCCGGTCGGCGTTCCTGGTGGACGAGCAGGGCAACCTCGCCGAGGTGTGGCCCAAGATCAGCCCCAAGGACACCCCCACCAAGCTGCTCGGCGCCCTCGAGGGATAGGCGCGACGGGCCGATCGCAGGGCGCCCCGCGGGTCGGCATCTCACGGCCCGCGCCGCCGCGGCGTTGACATGGCGGTGACGCTTCCCCCGTTCCAATCGCTGCTGGACGCCCACGCCCCAGACCTGCATCGATTCCTGGTCGCCGCTGTCGGCCCGCACGACGGTGACGACCTGTTCCAGGAGACGGTGATCTCGGCGCTGCGGTCGTACCGGGGCCTGCGTCACGCCGACAACCTGCGCGGCTGGCTGTTCACGATCGCCCACCGGAAGGTCATCGACCAGGCACGCAGGCGAGTCCGGCAGGCGGTGCCCGCCGCCGATCCGCCCGAGGCTTCCCACCTGGACGCCGACACGCTCGGCGACGCCGAGTTGTGGGACGCGCTACGCCAGCTCCCGCCCAAGCAGCGATCGGCCGTCGTGCAGCGCTACCTGCTCGACCGGCCGTACGCGGAGATCGCGGCGGTACTCGGGTCCAGCGAGGACGCGGCCCGCCAGAACGTACGAGCCGGCCTGCAACGCCTGCGTCAGGAGGTGACGCCATGAACGCCACTGAGCCCACGAACCCGATGGGCGATGTCCGCCACCGGTCCAACCACCGGGATCCCGATGCCGCCGGGGGCCTCGCCCTGGGCGAGCGGTTGCGCCGGGCCGCCGACACCGCCGCCACCGCCGACATCACCCGCCTGGTCGACGCGGCCCTGCGCCGGGCCGACGACGCAGGGCTGGTGGACGTCGGCTGGGTGGTCGAGGACACGCCCGTCGGCCCGCTCACCCTGGCGGCGACGTCCGCCGGCGTGGTGCGCATTGCGTTCGGCCACGAGGAGCTGGTGCTGGACGAGCTGGCGAGCGGCGTGTCGCCACGTGTCGTCCACCTGCCGGCCCGCCTCGACGAGGTGCGCCGCGAGCTCGAGGAGTACTTCGCCGGGCGCCGCCGGGCCTTCGACGTGGCGGTCGACCGGCGGCTGTCCCGGGGCTACCGTCGCACCGTCCTGGAGGCGCTGTCCCGCGAGGTGCCCTACGGCCGGACCGTCAGCTACAAGGAGCTGGCCGAGCGCACCGGCAACCCCAAGGCCAGCCGGGCGGTCGGCTCGGCCATGGCGACCAACCCGATCCCGATCGTCGTCCCGTGTCATCGGGTGCTGCGCACCGGCGGGGCCCTCGGCGGCTACGGCGGCGGGCTCGACACCAAGGTCTGGCTCCTGCGCCACGAGGGCGCGCTGTTGGGCTGACGGCGCCGCGCCTGCTCCGCGGCCGATCCCGTCGGCGGCCGGGTTACCCCCGCGGGGACGTCGCGAGGCCCAGCTCGTGCTCCCGGCGGTCGATCGTCCGCCGCCGGTACACGAGCAGGCCTACCACCACCAACGTGGTCAGAACGAGGAGCAGCCTGCGCACGGCCACAGGCTAGGCTTATCCGTTCGTCCGCGGGCGTAGCCCAACTGGCAGGAGGCACGGGCCTCAAAATCCCGACAGTGTGGGTTCGAATCCCACCGCCCGCACGAACCACCGCCGCCGGTCGGCAGCACCCCGTTGACCGTGTCG
Organism: Actinomycetota bacterium; assembly: GCA_046726215.1. Classification (GTDB taxonomy): domain Bacteria; phylum Actinomycetota; class Acidimicrobiia; order Acidimicrobiales; family VFJN01; genus DASQUK01. The sequence continues at coordinate 73,832 of JBKPAA010000019.1, forward strand.
ACGGGGGTGGGCGGGGGAAGGGTTGAAGCGTATGGGCGTGGTGTTCGCCGATCGGCTCGACGCCGGCCGCCGGCTGGCCGAGCAGCTCGCCGACCTCGCCGGCGAGGACACCGTCGTGCTCGGACTCCCCCGCGGGGGTGTGCCGGTGGCCGCAGAGGTGGCACGGGCGCTGGGTGCGGCACTCGACGTGCTGGTGGTGGGCAAGATCGGGGTGCCCGGGCACGAGGAGCTGGCGCTGGCGGCCGTGGCCGACGACGGCCAGATCGCCCTCAACCCCGGGGTCATGGCGGCCGTGGGAATGACCGAGGTCGACGTCGAGGTCCTCGCCCGCCGGCACAAGGCGGCGCTCGCCCACCGTGCCGAGCAGTTCCGCGGTGGGGCGCGGGCGGTGCCGATCGAGGGCCGCACCGCCGTGCTGGTCGACGACGGCATGGCCACCGGGGCGACCATGCGAGTGGCGGTCGACGTCGTACGGGGCCGGGGGCCGAAGACCGTGGTGGTGGCCGTCCCGGTGGCGTCGCCGGAGGCCTGCGCCGCAGTGGGTGAGACCGCCGATCGCGTGGTGTGCCTGGCGGCGCCGCCGCACTTCCGGGCCGTCGGCACCTGGTACGACGACTTCTCCCAGGTGCCGGACTCGACGGTGCGGGAGATCCTGGCGGACGTTCCGGCCCGACCCCCACCCGCAGCCTCCTAGCGCCGCAGGGCCGACGCCACGCGCGCCACGAGCTGGTCCGCCAGTGCCCGGTCGAGCGGCACCGGGAGGCCAAGGGACCAGTTGGGGCGTTCGTCGGTCGTGCCCGGCAGGTTGGGGCGGCGGGGCAGCGCCAGGGCGTCCTCCAGCGTGGCGGCGACCAGGGCGCAGGGCGACGCCGCCAGCCCCCGGTGCATGGCGACGATCACGTCCGCGACGGGCGCATCGACGTCGAGCCCGCTCAGCGCCACCAGCTTGTCGCGCAGACGGGCATGCGCGGCCTCGTCGGGTTCGACGCCCGCGGCGCGCTGGTCCGCGGCGTCGCGGCCGGACCACACGCCGGCGATCGTGGGCAGATCGTGGGTGGTGACCGCCCCCAGCGCCTGGGCGGGGTAGTGCTCGGGCGGAGCATCTTCGAACCACACGAGCCGGTACGAGAGCAGCCCGGCGTCCCGCAAGCGGTCGCGCACCCCCTCCTCGACCGTGCCCAGGTCCTCCCCAACGACCACGGCCCCGGAGCGCACGCTCTCGACCGCCAGCACCGCCAGCAGCTCGTCCGCCGGGTAGCGCACGTAGGCGCCGTCGGTCGGCGAGCCGCCCGGCGGCAGACAGAAAAGGCGGAAGAGGCCCATCACGTGGTCGATGCGCAGGCCGCCACCGTGGCCCATCGCCGCCCGCAACAGCGACGCCAACGGCTCGTAGGCGACGCCGCGCAGGGCGTGGGGAACGAACGGCGGCAGGCCCCAATCCTGGCCGCCCCGATTGAACTCGTCGGGCGGGGCCCCCACCCGCACGCCGAGCGCCAGCAGGTCCTGCAGGCACCAGGCGTCGGCGCCGTCCGGGTCGACGCCCAGCGCCAGGTCGGTGAGCAGCGCCAACGGCCTCTCGGCGCGCCGCAGCTGCTCGTCGACCAGGAACTGCACCCAGGCCCAGAACGCCACCCGGTCGGCGCGCTCCGCGGCGAACGAGGCCACACCGGTGGCGGACGGGTGCCGATGCCGGGGGGGCCACGAGCGCCAGCCCGACCCGTGGTGCTCCGCCAGCGCACAGAACCGGGCGTAGGCCTCCAGCTCGTTTCCCATCTGCGTCCGCCACCGCTCGAACCGCAGGTCGGGACCGAGCGAGGCCCACAGGTGGTCGAGTGCCCGCCGCTTGAGCGCCCACACGGCGTCGCGGTCGACCAGCGGCGCGCCGTTCAGCCGGCGCGCCTCGGAGCCCAGGGCCTCGACGGCGGCGTCGCCCCCGGCGCCGGGGAGCTCCTCGATGCGTAGCAGCAGGGGGTTGAACCAGCGGCGGCTCGACGGGAAGTAGGGGCTGGGCTCGACCCGCCCGACCGGTTGGGGCGCGTGCATCGGGCTGACCCCCAACATGCCGGCACCTCGCTCGGCGGACCAGGCCCCGAGCGAGCGCAGGTCCGCCAGGTCGCCGATGCCCCAACTTGCCGCGGAACGGCACGCGTGAAGCTGGACCGTGAGCAGCCACGATCGCAGCTCGCCCGGCAGGTGGCAGCGGCCGGGCGTCACGATCAGGCGCGTCGCACGGCCGCCGTCCAGGGGCCGCAGGTCGTGGTAACCGATGGGCAGGTCGGGCGGGAGCGCACCCTCGGCCCGCACCTCGTTGCCGTCCTCCAGCGCCAACTCGCAGGGACCGGACAGGGGGTCCGCCCGCCCGGCGTGCACTACCCGGACCGTCGGGCCGACCGACGGCGGCACGTCCGCGGCGTCGGCGGACCCCATCGCCGCGCGCAGGGCCGCGATGGTTTCCGGGGCGATGGTGTGCCACCGTCCCCAGGCGTCCCAGTAACCGTCGTCGATGCCCCAGGGGTCGGTGGCCACCGGCGCGCACCGTACCGGCCGCGCGCCGCTGAGCCCTCGGGCCCCGCTTCAGGGGCCGACGACGCTCGGTTCCGGCACCCGGGCCCGGGGCTTGCTGTTGACGGCGGCGATCCCGGCAGCCGTCAATGCGCCGCCGACGAGCAGGCGCGCCTCGAACCGCTCGTTGAGCACGACGATGCCGACGATGACCGCCACGACCGGGATTATGTACGTGACGAGCGACGCCTTGGTGGCGCCGATGTCGGCGATGATCCGGTAGCTGAGGACGTAGGCGACGCCTGTGCCCAGGATCCCGAGCAGCAGTATCGACGCCACCCGGGTGGGTGTGAGCGACACGCCACCGGCCACCGACGTCGCCACCGCAACCGGGAACAACAGCACGGCACCGGTGGCGAGCTGGCCCGTGGCCGCAACGATCGGTGGATAGGACACGAGGTGGCGGCGCATGTAGACGAAGGCGAGGCCGTACCCGGCGCCGGCAAAGATCGCCGCCAGCGCACCGGCCGTCGACGATCCCTCCAGGTCGGTCGCACCCAAGCCGGCGGCCACCGCCACGCCGACGACCCCCAGTGCCAGGCCCGCGATCTGGACCGGTCGCAGCCGCTCGCCCAGCCCGATGGCGGCGAACAGCGCGGTGAACAACGGCGTCGAGGCGTTGAGGACGGCGGTCAGTGCCGACGTGATGTGCTGCTCGCCCCACGCCAGCAGGGTGAACGGGACGATGTTGCCGGCGAGGGCCACCAGCGCGTAGTGGCGGAGCGAGGTCCGGTCGAGGGGGATCCGCCGGCCCTGGCTGTGGAGCACCGCGTACAGCACCGCCGCGCCCAGGGCGATCCGCGCCCACGCCACGGTCGTGGGGGTCAGCCCCTCGCCGGCCACCTTGATGAACAGGAATGACCAGCCCCAGATGAAGGCAAGGATGAACAGGCGACGCACCCACCGCAGTCAACCAGGCCGGGTCCGCGAATCCGCCCGGATTACGCGCGGTGGCCCTCACGCCGCGAGCCGAGCGGGGGCCGCGGCGTCAGAACATAGACTCGCCCTCATGCCCAAGTCGTTGGTCGAGAGGCGCCTCAGCCAGGTCGCCGGGCGCCTGCAGCAGCTGCGCGCCGAGCTCGAGCTCTCGGAGGAGCAGCTCGCGCACCTGGCCGATGCCGCCGATGACGCCCGGTTGCGGGCGCTGGTATCGGAGACGCCGGTCGCCGACGTCGACCACCGACACGCGGAGCGGCACGCCGAGGCGATGCGCCGGCACCGCGCCGCGGTCTTCGACGAGATCGCCAAGTTGGAGCGCGACCAGGACGAGCTGCTCGACCGGTTGGTCCACGAATCCAGGCGCTAGAACACACCGGATCGAAAGAAGGAACGAGCTTGGCAACCCGCGTCGTCATCGCTGAGGACGAGGCCATCATCCGCCTCGACCTGAAGGAGACCCTCGAGGAGGAGGGCTACGAGGTCGTCGGCGAGACGGGCCGCGGCGACGAGGCGGTCAAGCTGGTCCGTGAGCTGGAGCCCGACCTGGCGATCCTCGACATCAAGATGCCCGGCCTCGACGGCCTGGCCGCCGCCCGCGAGATCGCCGGCGAGCGCCGGGCCGCCGTGCTGATCCTCACGGCGTTCAGCCAGCGTGACCTCATCGAGCAGGCGCGCGATGCCGGCGCGCTGGCCTATCTGGTCAAGCCGTTCGAACGCAGCGAGCTGGTGCCGGCGGTCGAGGTGGCGTTGGGGCGGTTCCGCGAGATCCGGGCACTGGCCGACCAGACCGCCAGCCTCGAGGAGCAGCTCGAGACCCGCAAGGTGGTCGACCGCGCCAAGGGCAAGCTCATGGATGAGTCCGGCATGGGCGAGAGCGAGGCATTCGGGTTCATCCAGCGCCGGGCGATGTCGGAGCGGGTCACCATGCGGGCCGTCGCCCAGCGGATCATCGACGGCGACATCAAGCCGGGGGAGTAGGCCGGGGGCGTGATAACGCAAGAGGTGTACTACTAGGTACGTGGCCGACGACCCCCTCATCCTGATCGACGGGAACTCCCTGACCTACCGGGCCTTCTTCGCCCTGCCCACCGACCTGTCGACCGCCTCGGGCCAGGTCACCAACGCGGTGTTCGGGTTCACGTCGATGCTCATCAACCTGATGCGCGACCACGGCCACCGGCGCATGGCGGTGGCGTTCGACCGGCCCGAGCCCACCTTCCGCCACGAGCAGGTCGACACCTACAAGGCCAACCGCCAGGCGGCGCCCGACATCCTGCGGCAGCAGATAGGCCTGGTGCGCCAGGTGGCCGAGACCCTGGGGATCCGGGTGCTCGAGCTGCCGGGCTACGAGGCCGACGACATCATCGCCACGCTCGCCACGCAGGGCCGCGACGCCGGGCTGGACGTCATCGTCGTCACCGGCGACCGCGACGTCTACCAGCTCGTCGAGGACCCGCACGTCAAGGTGCTCTACAACCGGCGCGGGGTGTCGGACTACGTCCTCTACGACGAGGCCGGCATCGAGGAGCGGACGGGCGTGCCGCCGGCCCTCTACCTGCAGTACGCGGCGCTGCGCGGCGACACCTCCGACAACCTGCCGGGCGTGCCGGGGGTGGGGGAGAAGACCGCCGCCAAGCTGGTCACTACCTACGGCAACATCGACGGCATCTTCGAGCACCTCGACGAGCAGACCCCCAAGCTCCGGACCAGCCTGGGTGAGCACGAGGACCAGGTCCGCCAGAACACCGAGGTCATGAAGCTGATCTGCGACGCGCCCGTCGGCGTGACCATCGACGAGCTCGATCGCCGCCCGCCGGACGTCGACGAGGTGCGGCGCCTGTTCGACTTCCTCGAGTTCCACAGCCTGGGTGAGCGGCTGACCGAGGCGCTGGGGGAGGACCTCGGCGTGGGCCGGCCGCCGGCCGAGGTGCTCGAGGCCGGGGTGACGATCCTCGAGACGCCGGCGGACGCGCTCGCGCTGCTCACCCGGCTGCGCCAGGACGCCGCGGGCGCATCGCTGGCCATGGCCGCCGCCTGGCAGGGCAGCGAGGGTCGCACGCCCCTGCAGGGGCTGGCGATCGTGACCGATCCGACGGCGGGCGAGGTCGCGTGGATCCCGATCGCGCTGCTGACCGACGACGCGGTGCGCGCCGAGCTCGCTCGACTCGTGGCTCTGCCGGGGGAGGGCGGCCGACCGGTCGCCGCCCACCAGGCGAAGGCGATGATGCGGTCCCTGCTCGACGCCGGCGTCGACGTGCGCTGCCTGGCCATAGACACCGCCATCGCCGCCTACCTGCTCGATCCCGCCGAGTCGCGCTACCTGCTCGACGAGGTGCTGCGCCGCTACGCGTCGGCCGAGCTGCCCGCGGACGGCGCCGCGCCCGAGGGCCAGCTGGACCTGGACGGCTCGACGGTGTCGGCGGCCCAGCGCACCGCTCGCTACGCGTTGGCCGTCGACCGCCTGGTGGAGCCGCTGACCCAGGCGCTCGATCACCAGGCGCTGCGGGCCCTGAACGACGAGATCGAGGTGCCGCTGGTGCGGGTTCTGGCGCACATGGAGCACGCCGGCGTGGGTGTCGACGCCGACGAGCTGCGGGCGCTGCGGGACCGGCTGAACGCCGAGGTCGATGAACTGCGGCAGCAGGTGTTCGACGATGCCGGCACCGAGTTCAACGTGAACTCGACCCCGCAGCTGCGGGAGATCCTGTTCGACAAGCTGGGACTGACGCCGCAGAAGCGCACCAAGACCGGGTATTCCACCGATGCGTCGTCGCTGGAGAAGCTGGCGGGGCAGCATCCGATCATCGAGCACCTGTTGGCCTACCGGGAGGTCGAGAAGCTGCGCTCGACCTACGGCGACGGGCTCCTGGCCGAGGTGGCCGACGACGGGAGGATCCACGCCACGTTCAACCAGACGGTCGCCCGCACCGGCCGGCTGTCGTCGGACCAGCCCAACCTCCACAACATTCCCGTGCGCAGCGAGATCGGGCGGGAGTTCCGCAAGGCGTTCGTGCCGGCGCCGGGCTGCGAGCTGTTGGTGGCCGACTACAACCAGATCGAGCTGCGCTGCATCGCCCACCTGGCCCAGGACCCGGGGCTGATCGAGAGCTTCCGCTCCGGCCGTGACATCCACACCGAGACGGCCTCGCGGGTCTTCGGCGTGGAGCCCGGCGCCGTCACCATCGATCAGCGGTCCAAGGCCAAGATGGTGTCCTACGGGCTGGCGTACGGCATGGAGGCCTACGGGCTGGGGCAGCGCCTCAACATTCCCACCGAGGAGGCGGCGCTGATACTCGCGGCCTACTTCGAGGCGTTCCCCTCGGTGAAGGAGTACATGGAGCGCACCGTGGCCGAGGCCCGCGAGCGGGGCTACACGGAGACGCTGTTCGGTCGGCGGCGCCAGATCCCCGAGCTGTCGTCGCCCAACTTCCGCATTCGCCAGGCGGGCGAGCGCCAGGCCATGAACGCTGGGATCCAGGGGCTGGCGGCCGACATCTTCAAGGTGGCGCTGGTGCGCCTCACGTCGGCGCTGGAGGAGTCGCAGATGGACAGCCAGCTCATCCTCCAGGTTCACGACGAGGTGCTGCTCGACGTGCCCCCCGCAGAGCACGCCCGGGCCGCCAAGGTGGTGGTCGAGGTGATGACCGGCGCGGTCGAGCTCAGCGTGCCGCTGGAGGTCAACCTGGCGTTCGGGCCCAGCTGGGCGGACGCCAAGGGGTGAGTGGTCGGCGGGCCGACCCGGTCCACTCTTTGAAGAAACTGCGGGCTACAGCCCCGGAAAATCTTCAAGGACGTGGGGAGCACTGGTTCGAGCCGGTCGCCGACCACATGGGCGCCGCGTACCTGCGGTACTCGTTCACCAAGGGCACCGCCCAGGAGATCGGGTTCCTCGTCGATGCCCTCCACCTCCGACCGGGCCAGCGCGTGCTCGACGTCGGTTGTGGACCGGGCCGGCACGCCTACGCCCTCGCCGAGCGGGGGATCGAGGTGGTGGGGATCGACATCAGCCAGCGGTTTGTCGAGCTCGCCCGCGACGGCGCCCCGCCCCTCGCCAGCTTCCAGCGTGCCGACGCCCGGGACCTTCGGTTCGACGCCGAGTTCGACGCCGCCATTTCGCTGTGTCAGGGCGCCTTCGGCCTGGCCGGCGGGCCGAAGGCGCCGCTCGACGCCGACGGCGACGTGCTCGCCGGCATCGCGCGGTCGCTCCGTCCCGGCGCTGTGGCCGCGGTGACGGCCTTCTCGGCCTACTTCCAGGTGCGCTGGCTCGAGGAGACCGACAGCTTCGACGCCGCGGCCGGCGTCAACCACGAGCGCACGGAGGTCCGCGACGAGGACGGGGTGGCCGCGGCGGCCGACCTGTGGACCAGTTGCTTCACACCGCGGGAGCTCCGCCTCCTGGCCCAGCGCGCCGGGCTCGAAGTGCGGGCGATCTGGTCGGTCGCCCCGGGCGCCTACGCCGCCGATCGGCCGACAATCGGCTCCCCGGAGTTCCTGCTCGTCGCGGCGCGTTCGTAGCGGCCCGCCGGGGGCGGCTGCTACCCTCGCCCAAACGCGCTGTGCGGCGCGCCCTTGTGGCTGTCCCGTCGCTGGCGGGACCCGCAATCCGTTGTTCCCGACCCCGAAGAAAGCCGACCCGTTCGTGTCCGACGCCCAAACGACCGATTCCACCGCCCCCGCCGCCACCGCCGACGGCGAGGTCGGCGCAGAGTCGGGATACACCCCGCGCCAGATCGTCGATGACGATCTCGGCGGCAGCTTCGCCGACGCCATCGACGCCACCCTCGTGTCCGTCGAGGATGGCGCCATGGTCACCGGGACGGTGGTGCGCGTCGACCGCGACGAGGTCCTTCTCGACATCGGCTTCAAGTCCGAGGGCGTGATCCCGAGCCGCGAGCTGTCGATCCGCAACGACGTCGACCCCAACGAGGTCGTGAAGGTGGGCGACCAGATCGAGGCCCTGGTGCTCACGAAGGAGGACAAGGACGGCCGGCTGGTCCTGTCCAAGAAGCGGGCCCAGTACGAGCGGGCCTGGGGCGACATCGAGCGCGTCAAGGAGGACGACGGGGTCGTGTCCGGCCCGGTCATCGAGGTGGTCAAGGGCGGCCTCATCCTGGACATCGGCCTGCGCGGATTCCTCCCCGCGTCGCTGGTCGAGCTGCGCCGGGTTCGCGACCTGCAGCCCTACGTCGGCAAGTCGCTCGAGGCCAAGATCATCGAGCTCGACAAGAACCGCAACAACGTCGTGCTGTCCCGCCGGGCCTGGCTCGAGGAGACGCAGCGCGAGCAGCGCGAGGACTTCCTCGCCAATCTGAAGCCCGGCGAGGTGCGCAAGGGCGTCGTGTCGAGCGTCGTGAACTTCGGCGCCTTCGTCGACCTCGGTGGCATGGACGGCCTCATCCACGTATCCGAGCTGTCGTGGAAGCACGTCGACCACCCGGGCTCCGTCGTGTCGGTAGGCGACGAGGTCGAGGTCCAGGTGCTCGACGTCGACCTGTCCCGCGAGCGCATCAGTCTGTCGCTCAAGGCCACCCAGCAGGACCCGTGGCAGGAGTTCGCCACCAGCCACCGCGTCGGCGAGCTGGTCTACGGCCGGGTCACCAAGCTGGTGCCCTTCGGTGCCTTCGTGCAGGTGGGCGACGGCATCGAGGGCCTGGTGCACATCTCCGAGATGTCCGCGCACCACGTCGACCTGCCCGAGCAGGTGGTCACCCCCGGCGAGGAGCTGTGGGTCAAGATCATCGACCTCGACCTGCAACGACGTCGGATCAGCCTGTCCATCAAGCAGGCCGCCGAGGGTGGCGTGGTGGCCGCCGAGTACCAGGAGCACTTCGGCGAGCACGCCTACGACGACCAGGGCAACTACATCGGCCCCTCGGTCGAGCACTCGCCCGAGGCCGACGAGGCCTGGGCCGAGTACTACGAGCAGAGCCCCGAGGCGGCCGCCGCTGCGGCGGCCGCCGCTGCGGCGGCCGCGTCGGTTGCCGACGCCGAAGCCGCGTCGGCGGATGACACGGCTGGGGCCGATCCCGGCGCTGTCGATTCCGCCCCGGTCGAGCCCGCCGGGGGCGAGCCCGGCGCCGACGACGGTGAAGCCGACACGCCTCAGCCCTGAACCGCCCCGGTAGCGTCCGCCGCCGTGCTGGTCGTAGGGCTCACCGGGGGCATCGGGTCGGGGAAGTCGACGGTGTCGGCACTGCTGGCAGCCAAGGGCGCGGTGGTCGTCGATGCCGACGCCATGGTCCGGGACCAGCAGCGGCCCGGCACGCCGGTGTTCGATGCGATGGTCGAGCGGTTCGGTCCGAGGATCGTGGCCGCCGACGGCACGCTGGACCGCGCCGCCGCCGCCGACATCGTGTTTGCCGACCCCCAGGCGCTGTCCGACCTCAACGACATCGTGCACCCGGCGGTGGGAGCGGAGGTCGCCCGGCGGATGGAGGAGCTGTCGGCCACCGACGCGGTGGTGGTGCTCGACGTGCCGCTGCTGGTGGAGGCGGCGCGCGGCTATCCGCTGGCGGGACTGATCGTCGTCGACGTCGACCCCGACATCGCCGTGGAGCGGTTGGTCGTGCAGCGCGGCATGACCGAGGAGGACGCGCGGTCCCGCATGTCGCGCCAGGCGAGCAGGGAAGAGCGCCGGGCGCGGGCCGACGTCGTGATCGACAACCGCGGCACGCTCGACGACCTGGCCCGCCAGGTCGATGCCGCCTGGGACTGGATCGAGGGGCTGCGGGCCCGAGCGGGCTGACCCCAGGGGCTTGCGTCGGCGCGACATCCGTTCGCCTGCCGATCTCCGGGGCGACACCGGCGCCTCACTGCCGGTTCACGATCGCTCGTTACCTTGCGCGCAGCGATGTCCGACTGGATGCGGTGTCCCGCCAGGCGAACGCTCTACGAGTCGCGCCGAGCGCTACTGGCTGAGTCGTCCTCGGGTCATCGTGCCGACCTGCGCGTGCGCATCGGCGAGGGCGACCTGCCCGGCCAGGTGGAGCTGGTGTGGCACGGCGTCAACGACCGCGCCAACCTGCGCCACTTCCTGGCATCGCCGGTGCGCTGGGGGGAGTGCGACGTCCGGCGCGACCGGCGGGGGCGGCTGGCGTTGCGCCACGACGCGTTGGGGGAGGCGGCGGAGCAGGCGTCCGGGGACGGGCCCGCGCAAGCCCTGATGGCCGAGGAGTTCGTCCGGGCCGCGGTTGCGGTGGGGAAGGGCATCAAGCTCGACATCAAGCAGGCCGACATCCTCGACGAGGTGCTGGCGCTCGTGGACCGCGTCGGGGTTGGCGAGCGGACCCTCTGGTTCAACGGACGTGTCGACGTGTTGGGCGCCGCCGGCGTCCGGCGCCTGCGGCGGGCGTGGCCGGCCGCCACCCTGCAGTGCCCGATCGACGCCCTTGCCCCGGCGATGGTGGTGGCCCCCGACCGAGCGCGCGCCGCGCTCGGCGAGATGGCGTCGTGGGGTGTCGACCGGTTCTCGCTGGCCTGGGGCACGACTCACATGGCGCTGGTGCTCGACCGGCTCGACGAGTGGGGGCACGACGTCAACATCTACGCGGTCGAGAACCTCGACGACTTCCTCAGGGCCGTGTTGCTGTTGCCACGCTCGGTGACGGCCGACTTCAACTTCCCCGAGTGGCACTACTTCGGGCGGGGCGCCGGTCGGGGCGGCCGCTACCACCGCTACCACCTCGACCCGGCACCGGCGGCCGCAGACGTCGCCTGAGCCGCGGGAGAGCGTGAGGCGGCCCTACGCGCTCAGGCGGAGCCGGTGGAGCCAGGCGCGGGCCCGTGCGAGCACGTCGGGTCGGACACGCGGCTTCGCCGGGGTGGCCGGTGCCGCCCGGGTCGTAGCCGCTTCGGTCACCCCGTCGACCAGCAGCCCGGCCAGCTCTCCGGCCGCGGCCACCGGCACGCGGACGGCCCCGGTACAGACCTCGTCGCGCCAGGTGCTCACCACGAAGGTCCGCCGCTCGGGGTGCCAGGTCGTGCGCAGGTAGGTGCCATCACGGCGGGCGTCCTCGATGAGCACCCGACGCCGGTGCGCCGCTCCATCCCCCGTGGTGCGAGTGTGCGCCGATGCCGGGCCAACTGTCGAGCGGCCGACCTCGGGCCAACCGGCAACGGCGCCGATTCGTCGCGAGTACCGCAAGAAATTGGCGCCGGAACGATCGGGGGGCGAGAAATTGGCGCCGGAACGTCGCCCCGCAGGGGACGGAGAGCGAGGTCCGGTCGCCGGGTCGGTCGCCGGCGTGACCCCTTGGGCTCGACGCGCCGCACCGGCCGGGGGCAGCCCACCGCACCCGCCGGCCGGCACGGCCGGAACCGGCCCGCCTGCCGGCTCGGGAGGCGACAGCTTCCTCCCGAGCGGGCGCCGAACCGCTCCCGCGCCGGTACTCATGGTCGGGCACTTCTGGGCGCGCCGTCGTTGTCATACGACACAGTTCGCGTGTGCCCGCGGTCACACTACGGTCGGGGAGCGTGCGGATCAGCCGGCGAAGGTGCGCAGCCCGTCGGCGTCGCAGATGGTGACCGACCGCCGCCCGGTGATGACCAGCCCGCGGCGGCGCAGCTCGGCCAGGCCCCGCGCCACCGACTCCCGCGAGGCGCCGATCAGCCCCGACAGCTCGTGCTGCGACAGCGCCAGCCCGACCTGGACACCGCTCTGGCCTGCGTCGCACCGTCCCGGGTCGGCGCGGGCGCCGGTGGCGGCCTCGTCCAGGACCTCGATCAGCACCCGCGCCAGCCGGCGGGTGGCGTCGTAGGGACCGAATTCCGTCCGGCGCCGGTCGGCCCCCCGCAGCCGGCTGATGACGAGGCGCAGCAGCGCGAGGGTCGAGCGGGGATGCGCCTCGAGGAACGTCTGCAACTCCCGGGCGGCGATGACGCGGCAGCGTACGGGTTCGAGCGCGATGACGGTCGCCGACCGCCGTTCACCGGGATCGAGCGCTCCCATCTCGCCGATCAGGTCTCCCGGACCACGCACGCTCAGCGTGACCTCGTTGCCCTCGGGTGTGCCCGTGAACACCCGCACCCGCCCCTCGAGGACGAGGTACGTGGTGTCGTTGTGGTCGCCCTCGAGGATCATCCGCTCGCCCCGCCGGTAGGACCGGGCGCGCCCGATCTCCCCGAGGGCGGTCCGTTCGTCGGCCGCCAGCGAGCCCAGAAAGCTGCCGACGGCAGGAAGCTCCGCCACGAGCCCGCAGGTTAACCGCCCTGACCAGGGCATTTCCCGCATTTCTCGCGGACCGCGCCGGCCCGCAGGCCGGTCATGTCACACCTGGTCGGTAGATTCCAACAGCGATGGCCCCGCGCACGTCACCATTCCGCATGGTGTCCGAGTTCGCCCCCGCCGGCGACCAGCCGGCGGCCGTCGCCGCGCTCAGCGCCGGCATCGGCAACGGCGAGCGCTACCAGACGCTCCTCGGCATCACGGGGTCGGGCAAGAGCGCCACCATCGCCTGGACCATCGAACAGGTCCAGAAGCCCACGCTGGTGATCGCCCCCAACAAGTCATTGGCCGCCCAGCTGGCCAACGAGTTCCGCGAGTTCTTCCCCGACAACCGGGTCGAGTACTTCGTCAGCTACTACGACTACTACCAGCCCGAGGCCTACATCGCCTCCACCGACACCTACATCGAGAAGGACTCGTCGATCAACGACGAGATCGACCGGCTGCGCCACTCGGCGACGGCCGCGCTGCTCACCCGCCGCGACGTCATCGTGGTCGCCTCGGTGTCGTGCATCTACGGCCTGGGCTCACCCGACGAGTACCGCGAGAACGTCCTGTTCCACCTCGTGGGCGACCAGATCGACCAGCGCGCCTTCCTCCGCAAGCTGGTCGACATGCAGTACGACCGCAACGACGCCAACCTGACCCGCGGTCGGTTCCGGGTGCGGGGCGACACGATCGAGGTCCATCCCGCGTACGAGGAGACGATCCTCCGCATCGAACTGTTCGGCGACGAGATCGAACGGATCGCGGTGGTCGACCCGGTGACGGGCGAGCAGATCCGCACGCTCGAAGACCTGTGGATCTACCCGGCCACGCACTATGTCGCCGGCCAGGAGCGCATGAGCCGGGCCATCGAGCGCATCGAGGCCGAGCTGGCCGAGCGCCTGCGCTGGTTCGAGAAGCAGGGCAAGCTGCTCGAGGCCCAGCGGCTCCGCATGCGCACCCAGTACGACCTCGAGATGATGCAGGAGGTCGGATACTGCAGTGGCATCGAGAACTACTCGGCGCCCATCGACGGCCGGGGGCCGGGCGAGACCCCCAACACGCTGCTCGACTTCTTCCCCGACGACTATCTGTGCGTCATCGACGAGAGCCACGTGGCCGTGCCCCAGCTCCACGGCCAGTACGAGGGCGACCGGTCGCGCAAGCTCGAGCTGATCACGCACGGCTTCCGCCTGCCGTCCGCGGCCGACAACCGCCCGCTCAAGTTCGACGAGTTCATCGACCGGGTCAACCAGGTGGTCTTCCTCTCTGCCACCCCCGGGGCCTATGAGCTCGAGGTGTCGTCGCAGGTCGTCGAGCAGATCGTGCGGCCCACGGGCTTGGTTGACCCCGAGGTCATCGTGAAGCCCACCAAGGGTCAGATCGACGACCTCATCGCCGAGATCAACGGCCGCGTCGAGCGCAACCAGCGCGTGCTGGTCACCACGCTCACCAAGAAGATGGCCGAAGACCTGAGCGACTACCTGCTGGAGCAGGGGCTCCGGGTGCGCTACCTGCACTCCAACATCGACACGATCGAGCGCATCGAGATCCTGAGGGCGCTGCGGCTGGGCGAGTTCGACGTCCTCGTCGGCATCAACCTGCTGCGCGAGGGTCTCGACCTGCCCGAGGTGTCGCTGGTGGCCATCCTCGACGCCGACAAGGAGGGCTTCCTCCGCAGCGACACGTCGTTGATCCAAACCATCGGGCGGGCGGCCCGCAACGTCGACGGACAGGTGATCATGTACGCCGACGCAGTCACCGACTCGATGCGCCGGGCCATCGGCGAGACGCAGCGCCGGCGCCAACTGCAGATCGCGTACAACGCCGAGCATGGCATCGAGCCGCAGAGCATCCGCAAGGCCGTCAACGACATCCTCGCCCACCTCCGGCCCGAGGAGGGTGCCCCGGTGCCGGGCGATGGCCGCCGGCGCCGGAGGGTGCGGGCGGCCGAGCGTCTGCGCACCGAGCTGGCCGACCTGCCGCCCACCGAGCTGGGCCGCCTCATCCAGACCCTGGAGGAGGAGATGCACGAGGCCGCCGCCGACCTCCGCTTCGAGTACGCCGCCCGGCTACGCGACGAGGTCGGCGAGCTCAAGCGCGAGCTGCGGGAGGCGGGCGTCTGAATGATCCCCGGTTGGGCGACCCGGAACGTGGCCCGACGGCTAAGTTCAGGTGACCATCACTTAGACACCGGGTTACGCCGGCCACGGGGGGAGGAGGAGGGTGAGCCACGTCGCATACGACGAGGTGGGCAGGGACTTCGATGCGGTGCGCGACCGCCGACCGGACGCCCAGCGCGTCTGGTGCGAGCGGGTGCGGCAGTACCTGTCGGACCCACCACCGTTCGCGATGGTCGACGTCGGCTCGGGCACGGGCATCTGGTCGAAGGCGCTGGCAGACAGCTTCGGCGGCCTCGTCTACGCAGTAGAGCCATCTGCGGGCATGCGCGGCCGCGCCGCCCTCGCCCATCCACACCCACGGGTCGAGTACGTGCCGGGCCGGGCGGAGGCGCTGCCGCTGCCCGACGAGTCGGTCGGCGCCGCCTGGTTGTCGACGGTCATCCACCAGTTCCCGGACCTCACGGCAGCGGCGCGCGAGCTGCGCCGGGTCATCGAGCCTGCGGGGTGTGTCCTGGTTCGCAGCGGGTACCCGGGACGGCAGGACGAGATCGAGCTGTTCCAGCTGTTCCCGGGGGCCATGCGCGTGGCCGAGACCTGGCCCCGGCTCGGCCAGGTCATCACGGCCTTCGAGGACGCCGGTTTCGTCTTCGAGGCGATCGAGCGGGTGAGGGAGCCCACTTTCGACAGCTACGAAGAGATGCTCGAGCTGCTGCCGGTGATGCGGCGCAGCGACACCGCCCTTGTCGACCTCGACGACGAGGCGTGGAACAAGGGCATCGCCGCCATCGAGCGGGCCCTGGCGGCGGGCGAACGGCCCTGGGACCTGGGCATGGACCTGCTCGTCATGCGCTGAGGCGTGGCGCGGGCAAGGAGTCCGCCCGATCGAACATGCGTTCCTCGCGCCCGCCGGGGCGATAGCCTCTGACTTCGTGGCTGATTCGCTCGTCGTCCGGGGTGCGCGGGAGCACAACCTCCGCAACGTCAGCATCGAGCTGCCCCGCGAGCGGCTGATCGTGTTCACCGGCCTGTCGGGTTCGGGCAAGTCATCGCTCGCATTCGACACGATCTACGCCGAGGGCCAGCGCCGCTACGTCGAGTCGCTTTCGGCCTATGCCCGCCAGTTCCTGGGTCAGATGGACAAGCCCGACGTCGACTTCATCGAGGGCCTGTCGCCGGCGATATCGATCGATCAGAAGAGCGCCTCACGCAACCCGCGCTCCACGGTCGGCACGATCACCGAGGTCTACGACTACCTCCGGCTGTTGTTCGCCCGCATCGGCGTGGTCCATTGCCCTACCTGCGGCGCCGAGGTCACCCGGCAGACGCCCCAGCAGATCGTCGACCGCATCATGGAACTGCCCGAGGGCACCCGCTTCCAGGTCCTGGCGCCGGTGGTCCGGGGCCGCAAGGGCACGTACGAGACGCTGCTGGCAGACCTGTCCGCACAGGGCTTCGCCCGCGCCCGGGTCGACGGCGAGCTGCACGAGACGTCAGAGCGCATCGAACTGGCCCGCTACGAGCAGCACACCATCGAGGTCGTGGTCGACCGGTTGGTACGGCGCGAGGGCATCGCCCGCCGCCTGACCGAGTCGCTGGAGACGGCCCTCAAGCTCGCCGACGGCGTCGCCGAGGTCGAGATCGTGCCCCGCAGTCGCACGTCCCGCCCGGCGCCCGAGGTCGAACCCGTCGGCGACGCTCCGATCGAGGGCGAGACGCTCACGTTCTCGCAGCACCTGGCCTGCCCCAACGGCCACGGCTCGTTCGAGGAGATGGCGCCCCGCAACTTCTCGTTCAACTCGCCCTACGGCGCCTGCGAGATGTGCGACGGGCTCGGCACCCGCTTCGAGGTCGATCCCGAGATGGTGGTGCCCGACCCCAGCCTCAGCCTCGAGGACGGCGCAATCTCGCCGTGGGCGGGCGGGCACCAGCGCTACTTCCAGCGGCTGATCGTGGCGGTGGCCGACGAGGTCGGCATCGACCTGAACGCCCCGTTCGACAAGCTCAGCGCCAAGCAGCGCCAGGCGGTGCTGTACGGCAAGGGCGTCGACAAGGTGTGGGTGCGGTTCAAGAACCGCTATGGGCGCGAGCGCACCTACCACGCCCACTACGAGGGCGTGGTGCCGTACCTGCAGCGGCGGCACGCCGAGGCCGAGTCCGACAGCGCACGCGAGCAGGTCGAGGGGTACATGCGCCAGGTCCCGTGCCCGGCCTGCGGTGGCGCCCGGCTCAAGCCCCTGTCGCTGGGGGTGACCGTCGACGGTTACACGATCGCCGACGTCTGCGACATGTCGATCGGTGAATCGGCCAAGACCCTGGCCGCCCTCGAGCTGTCGGAGCGCGACCGCCTGATCGCCGAGCGGGTGGTCAAGGAGATCAACGCCCGCATGGGGTTCCTGCTCGATGTGGGGCTCGACTACCTCACCCTGTCGCGCTCGGCCGGCACCCTTGCCGGGGGCGAGGCGCAGCGCATCCGCCTGGCGTCGCAGATCGGATCCGGCCTCGTCGGCGTGCTGTACGTGCTCGACGAGCCGTCCATCGGGCTGCACCAGCGTGACAACCGCCGCCTCATCGACACGCTCATGCGCCTGCGCGACCTGGGCAACACGGTGCTCGTGGTCGAGCACGACGAGGAGACGATCAAGGTCGCCGACCATGTGGTCGACATCGGCCCGGGTGCGGGCGAGCACGGCGGTGAGATCGTGCACACCGGCACGGTTCGCCAGCTGCTCCGCAACCCCCGCTCGATCACCGGCCAGTACCTGGCGCACAAGCGCTCCATCCCGGTGCCGGCCCGCCGGCGGCCGACGAGCGACCGCTGGCTCAAGGTCCGCGGCGCGCGGCAGAACAACCTCAAGAACATCGACGTCGAGTTCCCGCTCGGTTGCTTCGTGGCCGTGACCGGTGTGTCGGGCTCGGGCAAGTCGACGCTGGTCAACGACATCCTGTACCGGTCGCTGATGCAGAAGGTCTACCGGTCCAAGATGCCGCCGGGCCTGCACAGCCGGGTCGAGGGCATCGAGCACCTCGACAAGGTCATCGACATCGACCAGTCGCCCATCGGCCGCACCCCACGGTCCAACCCGGCCACCTACACCGGCGTCTTCGACCACATCCGCAAGCTCTTCGCCCAGACGCACGAGGCCAAGGTGCGTGGCTATCAACCGGGCCGCTTCAGCTTCAACGTCAGCGGCGGGCGCTGCGAGGCCTGCGCCGGCGACGGCACTATCAAGATCGAGATGCACTTCCTGCCCGACGTGTACGTGCCGTGCGAGGTGTGCAAGGGCGCCCGCTACAACCGCGACACGCTCGACATCACCTTCAAGGATCGCAACATCGCCGACGTTCTGGCCATGAGCTGCGAGGAGGCGCTCGACTTCTTCGCCAACCAGCCGGCCATCGCCCGGCACATGCGGACGCTGGTCGATGTCGGCCTGGGCTACGTGCGCCTGGGGCAGCCGGCCACCACGCTGTCGGGTGGCGAGGCCCAGCGCGTCAAGCTGTCGAGCGAGCTCGCCAAGCGCTCCACCGGCCACACGATCTACATCCTCGACGAGCCCACCACCGGCCTGCACTTCGACGACATCCGCAAGTTGCTCACCGTGCTGTCGCGCCTGGTCGATCAGGGCAACACGGTGCTGGTGATCGAGCACAACCTCGACGTGATCAAGACCGCCGACTGGATAATCGACCTGGGTCCCGAGGGCGGTAGCGGTGGCGGCACGGTGGTCGCCGCCGGCACGCCGGAGGCGGTCGCCACCGAGCCCGCCAGCTGGACCGGCCAGTACCTGGCGCAGTTGCTGTTGCCGGCCGCTTCGGGGTAAGAGACGTCGAGTGGTTGACAAGAGCCGCCTAGGCCTGCCGTCCGGGGTGACCGCCTGCCTGTTCGACCTCGACGGCGTGCTGACCCGCACCGCCACCGTGCACGCCGCCGCCTGGAAGCACATGTTCGACGAGTTCCTCCGGGAGTGGTCGACCCGTACCGGGCAGCCGTTCGTGCCGTTCGACGCCGGCGACGACTACGACACCTATGTCGATGGCCGGCCCCGGCTCGAGGGGACACGGAGCTTCCTGCAGTCGCGCGGCATCGAGCTGCCCGAGGGATCGCCCGACGATCCGCCCGATGCGCTGACTGTCCACGGTCTGAGCAACCGGAAGAACGAGCTCGTGCTTCGCATGCTGCGAGAGAGTGGCGTCGAGGTGTACGAAGGCTCGGTGCGCTACGTGCAGGCCGTGCGGGACGCGGGCCTCGGCACGGCGGTGGTCTCTGCGAGCGCCAACGCCGCCGAGGTCCTCGACGCCGCCGGGATCAGCCACCTGTTCGACGCCCGCATCGACGGCATCGTCGCCGCCGAGCGGCACCTGGCCGGCAAACCCGCACCCGACACCTTCCTCGCCGGCGCTGCGGCGCTCGGGGTCGGTCCGGATGGCGCCGCCGTCTTCGAGGACGCACTGGCCGGGGTCGCAGCCGGCCGCGCCGGTGGCTTCGCACTGGTCGTGGGGGTCGACCGGGTCGGACAGGCCGAGGACCTGCGGGGCCGCGGCGCCGACATCGTGGTCGCCGATCTGAGCGAACTCCTGGAGGACGGGTGACTCACGGCTACCTGGTCGAGCCCTGGTGCGTGACCGAGCGGGGCCTCGATCTCGACATGCTGGCGCGCAGCGAGTCGGTGTTCGCCCTGTCCAACGGGCACATCGGCCTGCGCGGCAACCTCGACGAGGGCGACCCCCATGGCATCCCAGGCACCTACCTGAACTCGGTTTACGAGCTGCGCCCGTTGCCCTACGCCGAGGCGGGCTATGGCTATCCGCAGTCGGGACAGACGGTCATCAACGTCACCAACGGCAAGCTGATCCGCCTGCTGGTCGACGACGAGCCCTTCGACATCCGCTACGGCACCCTCGACAGCCATGAGCGGATCCTCGACCTGCGCGCCGGCACCCTCAGCCGGCATGTGCAATGGACGTCCCCGGCGCGCGACACGGTGCGCGTCTCCTCGGTCCGTCTGGTCTCGCTCACCCAGCGGGCCGTCGTGGCCATCGCGTACGAGGTCGAGCCGGTCGACGACGAGCCGCTCCGCATCGTCCTGCAGTCGGAGCTGGTGGCCAACGAGGAGCTGCCGCCGCAGAGCCAGGACCCCCGCGCCGCGGCCGCGCTCGAGAACCCGCTGGTGAGCGAGGAGCACGCCGCCCGGAACCACCAGGCGCTGCTCGTGCATCGCACCCGGCGCAGCGGGCTGCGGCTCGCCGCCGGAATGGATCACATAGTCGAGGGGCCCGAGCAATCCAGGGACGAGATGACGAGCTCGCCGGACGTCTGCCGGCTCACGATCGCCACCGTGCTCCGCCCGGGCGAACGGCTGCGCGTCGTGAAGTTCCTCGCGTATGGCTGGTCGAGCCAGCGGACCCGCCCGGCCCTGCACGATCAGGTGGTGGCAGCGCTCGCGGGCGCACGGCTCGGCGGCTGGGACGGGCTGGTGGCCGAGCAGCGCGACTACCTCGACGAATTCTGGGCCGGTGCCGACGTCGAGATCGACGGCGACGCCGAGGTGCAGCAGGCGGTGCGCTTCGGGCTGTTCCACATCCTGCAGGCCGGTGCCCGCGCCGAGCAGCGCCCGATTCCGGCCAAGGGCCTGACCGGTCCCGGCTACGACGGTCACACGTTCTGGGACACCGAGACCTTCGTGCTGCCGGTGCTCACCTACACGCAGCCCGCCGCCGCCGCCGATGTCTTGCGTTGGCGCCAGCTCACCCTGCCCATCGCCAAGGAGCGTGCCGGGGAACTGTGCCTCGATGGCGCCGCGTTCCCCTGGCGCACGCTGCGGGGCTGGGAATCTTCGGGCTACTGGCCCGCCGGTACCGCCGCCTTCCACATCAACGCAGACATCGCCGACGCCGTGGTGCGTTACGTCGATGCCACCGAGGACGAGGCCTTCGAGCACGATGTCGGCACGGAGATACTGGTCGAGACCGCACGACTGTGGCGCAGCCTCGGCCACCACGACGTGGATGGCCGGTTCCGCATCGACGGGGTGACCGGGCCCGACGAGTACAGCGCCATCGCCGACAACAACGTCTTCACCAACCTCATGGCGCAGCAGAACCTGGGGGCGGCGGCGGACGCGGCGGCGCGGCACACCGATGTCGCCGACCGTCTGGGCGTCACCCCGGAGGAGACCGCGTCGTGGCGGGACGCGGCCGCGGCGGTCGTCATCCCCTACGACGAGCGACTCGGCGTCCATCCGCAGAGCGAGTGCTTCACCGATCACGCCCGCTGGGACTTCGCGGGCACCCGTCCCGACCAGTATCCGCTGCTCCTTCACTTCCCGTACTTCGACCTCTACCGCAAACAGGTGGTGAAGCAAGCCGACCTGGTTTTGGCGCTGCACCTCCGGTGCGAGGCCTTCACCGCGGACGAGAAGGCGCGCGATTTTGCCTACTACGAGGCGCTCACGGTCCGGGACTCGTCGCTGTCGGCATCCACCCAGGCGGTCGTGGCGGCCGAGATCGGCCACCTCGAGTTGGCGTACGACTACCTCGGTGAGGCCGCGCTCGTGGACCTCGCCGACCTGGCGCACAACACCGGCGACGGTCTCCACATGGCGTCGCTGGCCGGTGCGTGGGCCGGGCTGGTCGAGGGTTTTGGCGGCATGCGGGCGGGAGGGGGCCGGCTGCGCTTGGCACCGCGCCTGCCGAGCGCCATCAGTCGACTGGCGTTCCGGCTCCGCTATCGCGGTCGTCGCATCTCGGTCACGGTCGACCACGAGGAGGCCACGTACGAGCTCCGCGAGGGTGACCCGATCACCATCGCGCACCACGGCGACGAGCTGGAGCTGGCCGACAAGCCCGAGCGCCGCTCGATCCCGCGCGCACCAGAGCTGCCCCGCCCCCATCAGCCGCCTGGCCGGGCGCCCCAGCCCCGGGTCGTTCCCCACGAGCACGGCGCCCGGGCCTGACGGACCGGTCGGAGCCGACGGACGGCGTCAGGTGATGTCGAGCATGCGCTGGAGTGCGACCCGGGCCCACTCGGCCGTCTCGGCGTCGACCCGGATCGGGTTGACGATGCGGCCCTCGACAAGCTCCTCGAGCACCCACGCAAGGTGGGGCTCGTCGATGCGGTTCATGGTCGAGCACGGGCAGACGATGGGGTCGAGCGACACCACGGTCTTGTCGGGGTGCTCGTGCGCGAGCCGGTTGATCAGGTGGACCTCGGTACCCACCGCGATGGTCGAGCCCGCCTGGGCGTCGGCCAGCGCCCGGATGATGTAGTCGGTGGAGCCGACCTGGTCTGCGAGTGCCACCGTCTCGTGGGGGCATTCGGGGTGCACCACCACGATGCCGTCGGGGTGGTCGGCCCGGAACGCCTCGATGTGCTCGGGGCGGAACCGCTGGTGGATCGAGCAGTGGCCCCGCCACAGCAGGAACGTCGACTCCTTGCACTCGCGCTCCGTGAGGCCGCCGTGCTCGCGCCGGGGGTCCCAGACCCGCATGTCGTCGAGCCCGTAGCCCATGGCGACGCCGGTGTTGCGGCCGAGGTGCTGATCGGGGAAGAACAGGACCTGGTCACCGCGGCCCACGCCGCGGCCCCGCGCTTCGGGCCCGCCACCGAGCGCCCAGTCGAGCACCGCCCGGGCGTTGGAGGAGGTGCAGACTGCGCCCCCGTGGCGCCCCACGAAGGCCTTGATGGCGGCCGAGCTGTTCATGTACGTGATCGGCACGACGCGATCGAGGTCGACGCTGTCCGACAGGGCCTCCCAGGCCTCCTCGACCTCGTCGATGTCGGCCATGTCGGCCATGGAGCAGCCGGCGTTCAGGTCCGGGAGGATCACGGTCTGGTGATCTCCGGTCAGGATGTCGGCCGACTCCGCCATGAAGTGCACGCCGCAGAACACGATGTGCTCGGCCTGCGGGCGGTGCTGCGCGAGCACCGAGAGCCGGTAGGAGTCGCCCCGGGCATCGGCCCAACGGATGATCTCATCGCGCTGGTAGTGATGCCCGAGGATGAAGAGCCGATCTCCCAGGGTGGCCTTGGCCGCGCCGATCCTGCTGGCGAGATCGTCCGGCGACGCCGCCGTGTACCGCTCGGCGAGCGGGGTCTGGAGCCGAAGCATGTGATGGAACCTCCGTCGAGGTGACTCCGGTTGGCGGACGGTGGGGACAGCCCGGTCGCCTCACCCACGGGGATGTCGTCCCCGGAGCCGATATGCAGCCGGAATTCCGGGCCGGCTTGAACGGCAGTTTACGAGCTGGTGGACGGAACCGGCGTGCGCGGATGCCGGTTTCCGCCGGCTTCGGAGGCCGTCACGGGAGGTCGTCACCGCCATCGGCCGGGAACGGCTCTACCCTCGATCACGTGGTCCAGCGTCCGCCGGCCGGTACGATCCCCGACGCCCCCGGGTCCTACCAGTTCAAGGACCGGGAGGGCCGCGTCGTCTATGTCGGCAAGGCGCGCTCGCTCCGCTCCCGGCTGGCCAACTACTTCGGCGACCCGCGCAGCCTGCCGCCGCGCACCGCCGCGATGGTGGCCAGCGCCGAGACGGTCGAGTGGATACAGGTCCGCAACGAGGTCGATGCGCTCCTGCTCGAGAACAGCCTCATCAAACAGCACCGACCCCGGTTCAACATCCGGCTGCGCGACGACAAGAGCTATCCGTTCCTGGCGGTGACGGTCTCCGACGAGTGGCCCCGGCCCACCGTGATGCGGGGCCGCAAGCGCAAGGGGGTGCGCTACTTCGGTCCCTACGGCCACGCCTACGCCATCCGCGAGACGCTCGACCTCCTGCTCCGCACGTTCCCGCTGCGCACCTGCAGCGACAACAAGTTCAATCGCCACCAGCGCCTCGGCCGGCCTTGCCTGCTGTTCCACATCGAGAAGTGCAGCGGGCCATGCGTGGGCGAGGTGGATCGCGAGACCTACGACCGGCTGGTGGGGGAGCTGCTCGACTTCCTCGACGGCGAGACCGACACGATCGTGCGCCGGCTGGAGGAGCAGATGCGGTCCGCGGCAGACAACCTCGAGTACGAGCGCGCCGCCCGCGTGCGCGACCGGCTGGCGAGCGTCCGCAAGGCCATCGAGCGCCAGCAGATGGTGGCCGACCGGAACGAGGACCTCGACGTGATCGGCTTCGCCGAGGACGACCTCGAGGCGGCGGTCCAGGCGTTCTTCGTGCGGCGGGGCCGGGTCGTGGGTCGCAAGGGCCTCGTGCTCGACAAGGTGGAGGACGTGACCCCGGGCGAGCTGGTCGGCGACATCCTCGCCCACCTGTACGACGAACCGCTGCTGGGGGTCCCCAAGGCGGTGCTCGTGCCGACCGCACCCGACGATCCCCAGCTGTACGAGGACTGGCTGGCGCAGCTCCGCGGTTCGCGGGTCGAGGTGCGGGTGCCCCAGCGGGGCGCCAAGCGGGAGCTGCAGGCGACGGTCACGCGCAACGCGGCCGAGGAGTTCACCCGCCACCGGCTGCGCCGGGCCAGCGACCACAACGCCCGCGCCAAGGCGTTGAACGAGCTGCAGGATGCCCTCGGGCTGCCCGACGCCCCCCTCCGCATCGAGTGCTACGACATGAGCCACATCCAGGGCACCGACTACGTCGGCTCGATGGTGGCGATGGAGGACGGACTGCCGAAGAAGTCCGACTACCGGCGCTTCCGGGTCCGCACGGTGCCGGGCAACGACGACTTCGCCGCCATGGAGGAGGTGCTCACGCGCCGCCTGTCCGCCTACATCGACGAACGGGCGCTGCCGGTGAGCGAGCGTACCGGCAAGTTCAGCTACCCGCCGCAGCTGCTGTTGGTGGACGGGGGCAAGGGCCAGCTGAACGTGGCGGTGCGGGTGCTGGAGGACCTGGGCCTCGACGAGGAGATCCCGGCGGCGGCGCTGGCCAAGCGCTTCGAGGAGGTGTACCTGCCCGGCTCGCCGGACCCCGTGCGGGTGCCGCGGGGCTCCGAAGCGCTCTACCTCCTCCAACGCATCCGGGACGAGGCCCACCGCTTCGCCATCAACTATCACCGCCAGCTCCGGGGCAAGCGGATGACGCGGTCCGTGCTCGACGACATCAAGGGGCTTGGGCCCACCCGACGCAAGCGGCTCACCAGGGAGCTGGGCGGGGTCAACGCCGTTAGGCGGGCCACGCGCGAGGAGCTGCGGGCGCTGTCGTGGCTGCCGGACAGCGTGGCCGACGCCGTCTACGACAAGATCCATCGGCCGGCGCCCCGGGCCCGCGCACGTCTTTGAAGGAAAAGCGGGCCATGACCCCGGAAAATCTTCAAAGTCCGCAAGAGGGGATCGCCGCCGTCTGGGAGCGCCACGCCGCCTGGTGGCAGCGAGAGTTCACGAACGGCGCCGACGTCGAGTACGTCGAGCAGATCCTGCCGCTGGCGGCCGACCAGCTGGCGGGTGCCGACCTGGTGCTCGACCTCGGGTGCGGCGAGGGCCAGGTCGCCCGGCTGGCGGCGGCCGGCGGCGCCGACCGGGTCGTGGGGCTGGATCCGGCGGCGGCCCAGCTCGCCGCCGCCGTCCGGCGTGGCGGGGGAGTGGCCTACGCCCGCGGCCTCGGCGGCGCCCTGCCGTTCGCGTCGGGCTCGTTCGACGCCGTGGTGGTCTGCCTGGTGCTGGAGCACGTGGTCGACGTCGACGCCACCTTCGACGAGATCGCCCGCGTGCTGGGTCCGGGGGGCCGGCTGGTCCTGTTCCTCAACCACCCGCTGTTCCAGACCCCCGGCAGCGGCTGGATCGACGATCGGGTGCTCGACCCGCCCGAGCAGTACTGGCGCGTGGGCCCCTACCTGCACGAGGACGTGTCGCTGGAGGAGGTGGAGGCCGGCGTGCGGCTGCCCTTCGTCCACCGGCCGCTCAGCCGCTACGTGAACGGGCTGGCCGACCGCGGCCTGGTCGTGACCCACATGGACGAGCCGGCGCCACCCCCCGGGTTCGTCGCCCAGGCTCCCGAGTACGCCGGAGCCGTCACCATCCCCCGCCTCCTCCTCCTGCGTGCGGAGAAGGGCGGGCGCTAGAAGGCGGTCGCCGCCAGCCAGCGGTCGAGCAGCCCCCGGTCGCCGCGGACGGCCAGCTCGGGCGCCGGTCGGCCCACCATGAGCAGCAGCAGGTCGACGACGCCCGCCTCGGCCACGACGTCGGCGTCGTCCGCCGCCCGGTCCCACCACCACCCGTCCGGCTCGAGGCGCACCCGCCAGGATGCGTCGGCGTCGCGGGCGGTGAACCCGAGCGTCTCGCCGCGTCCGCGCAGCTTCGCCACCTCGCCGTTCCAACGGGCGATGAAGGGCAGATTCTCCAGCTGCTCGTCGATCCCCTCGACCGCTACAGGGACCGGCAGGTCGGCCGGCCGCCCCAGGGTCAGGTCCAGGTCGAGCCGGTGGATGGCGGTCTCGAACAGCATGCGCCGCGGCCAGAAGCGGGCGTGCTGGTCGGCGCCCCACGCCCACACCGGGGTGGCCGGCTCGGCGACCGCGAAGGTGCGACACGCCTCGTCGGCCCCGGCGACCAGCCAATCGCGCCAGGAATCCAGGGGCGCGGCGTCGTCGGGGTAGTCGAGCGGCAACGACGCCCTCCAGGTCTCCGCCACGATCCCGCCGGACACGAGCTCGGTCGACCAGCGGTGCAGCCCGCCGACGTGGGAGACGAGGTCGCGCACCGTCCAGTCCGGGCAGGTCACCACCGGGGCGGCCGGGTCGGCTCCGGCCAGGGAGGAGGCCAAGCGGTCGGCCTCGGCCCGTAGGACCTCGACGTGCTGGGCGGTGGTGAGCGTGTAGGCGGGCATGGGCCGCATGGTGGCAGGCCATTCACCTCGGGAACCGCCAATATCCTTCGTTCGGCAATGAGTGACTTCGTCGTGATCACGGGAATGTCAGGGGCGGGCCGCAGCCTTGCGGCCGACGCCATCGAGGACCTGGGCTGGTTCGTGATCGACAACCTGCCGCCGCAGCTGGTGCCCAAGGTCGCCGAGCTGGCGCAGGCGCCCGGATCGCAGGTGCAGCGGATCGCCCTGGTGGTCGTCACCGGCGCCTACCAGGAGGAGGTCCTGCCGATGCTCGCCTGGTTGCGGTCGGCCGGGGCCCGGTTGCGGATCCTGTTCCTCGACGCAACCACCGACACCCTGGTGCGGCGCTACGAGAGCAGCCGGCGGCGCCACCCCCTGTCCGGCGGGGGGTCCCAGGAGCACCTGGTGGCGGCCATCGAGCGTGAACGCGAGCTCCTCGACCCCGTCCGGGCCGAGGCCGACCTGGTGGTCGACACCAGCGAACTCAACGTGCACGAGCTGCGCCGGCGGATGCAGGGGCTGTTCGCAGGCGATGCGGCCGAGCCGACGATGCAGACCACCGTGCTGTCGTTCGGCTACAAGCACGGCCTGCCGCTCGACGCCGACATGGTGATCGACTGCCGGTTCCTGCCCAATCCCCACTGGGTGGACGAGCTGCGCCCCCTCACCGGTCTCGACGAGCGGGTGCGCGAGTACGTGCTGGGGCAGCCCGCCGCCGAGGAGTTCCTGGCCAACCTGGAGGCCATGCTGGTGCAGCTGCTGCCGGCCTACGTGGCCGAGGGCAAGGCCTACCTGGCCATCGCCCTGGGGTGCACCGGCGGCCGCCACCGGTCGGTCACCATCGCCGAGGAGGTGGCGCGGCTGCTGCGCAAGCACGGGATGCCTGCGGGTGTCCTGCACCGTGACATCGGGAAGTAGGGCGACGTGCTGAAGCCCCAGGTGGTTGCGGTGGGCGGTGGCCACGGCCTGGCGGCCACGATCCTGGCGATCCGCCGCTACGCCGGACGCACCACCGCGGTCGTGGCGACGGCCGATGACGGCGGCTCCACGGGCAGGCTGCGCGACACCATGGAACTGCCGGCGCCGGGTGACGTGCGCCACTGCCTCGTGGCCATGGCCGCCACGGGCCAAGATGGCGGCTCGGCGCCGCTCGTCGACGCCCTCGAGTACCGCTTCGACGGCACCGACGTCGCCGGCCACGCGCTGGGGAACCTCCTGCTGGCGGGCCTGACCGCCGTGACCGGCGACTTCGTCGCCGCCGTCGACGAGGCGTCCCGGCTGCTGGGGCTCGACCCCGAGGTGGCGCGGGTTCTGCCGGCGACCGCGGAGCCGGTCGTCCTGCGCGCCACGCTCGACGGGGGCGGCGGCGAGGGTGAGCTGACCGGGCAGGTGGCGATCTCCCGGGCGGGATCGAGCGGGTCGGCGTGGAACCGAGCGGCGCCCGGGCCCCGGCGGCGGTGGTCGACGCGCTGGCCGACGCCGACCAGATCGTGCTGGGGCCGGGATCGCTGTTCACGTCGGTGCTGGCCGCTGCGGTGGTCGACGATGTGCGCCGGGCGCTCGCCGACGCCCGGGGCCGGCTGATCTACGTGTGCAACCTGCGGGCGGAGGGGATCGAGACCTTCGGCTACGACGTCGCCGCCCACGTGGCGGCGCTGCTGCGCCACGGCATCGATCCCGATGTGGTGGTGACCCAGGTCGGCGGCCTTCCGCTGGGCGACCTCGGGGCCCTCCGTGCGGGCGCCGGCATCGAGGTCGTGGAGGCCGACGTGGCCCGCCCCCGCGGCCTGGTCCACGACAGCACCAAGCTGGCGCGGGTCCTGGCCGAGCTGGTGCCCTAGCGGTCGCCATCCGTCCCCATCCCCGCCCCGAACTTGCGGCGGTCAGGGCGGTCAGGACGTCGTCAAACGCAGCAAGTTCGGCTGTGGGGAATCCTCGCTAAGGTCGATGCTGACGAGGCAAACGGCACACGACGAGAGAGGGGTCCAGTCCCGATGTCCATCCGTGTGGGGATCAACGGCTTCGGCCGCATCGGCCGCAACTTCTTCCGAGCGGCGAGGAAGGTCGGCGCCGACATCGACATCGTCGCGGTCAACGACATCGGCTCGGTCGAAACGATGGCCCACCTGCTCCGGTACGACTCGGTTTTCGGCCGGATCGACGAAGACATCCAGGTGGCCGACGACGGCATCAAGGTTGGCGGCGACAGCTTCAAGGTCCTGGCCGTGCGCGACCCCAAGGAGCTGCCCTGGGCGGATCTCGGCGTCGACGTGGTCGTCGAGTCGACGGGGATCTTCACGAGCCGCGACCAGGCGGCGATGCACCTCGACGCCGGGGCGCCCTACGTCATCGTCTCGGCCCCGTCCAAGGGTGCCGACGCCACGTTCGTGCCGGGCGTCAACGAGGACACGTTCGACCCCGCCCAGCACAAGGTGGTGTCAAACGCCTCGTGCACCACCAACTGCTTCGTGCCGATGGTCAAGGTGCTCGACGACGCCTTCGGGGTCGAGAGGGGTCTGATGACGACCGTTCACGCCTACACCGGCGACCAGATGCTGGTGGACGGCCCCCACAGGGACCTGCGCCGTGCCCGCGCCGCCGCCATCAACATCGTGCCCACCAGCACGGGTGCCGCCCGGGCCACGGGACAGGTGCTCGACGCCATGCAGGGCCGGCTCGACGGCCAATCGCTCCGGGTACCGGTGGTGGACGGCTCGCTCACCGACTTCACGGCGGTGCTGGCTCGCGAGACATCGGTCGACGAGGTCAACGAGGCTTTCAGGGCGGCGTCGCAGTCGGGGCGGCTGGCCGGCGTGGTCGACTACTCGGAGGCGCCGCTGGTGTCGACCGACGTCGTGGGCTCGTCCGCGAGCTGCACCTTTGACAGCCTGCTCACCCAGGTCATCGGCAACATGGCCAAGGTGTTCGGCTGGTACGACAACGAATGGGGCTATTCCCACCGGCTGGTCGACCTCGCCCTGATGGTCGGCGCCACCAACCAGAAGTAGAGCCGGCCGGGTGACCACCGGCTCGGCCCCTGGCGTCCCTGTGCTGGAGGACCTGCCCGCCCTCGAGGGGCGGCGGGTGCTCCTGCGGGCCGACTTCAACGTGCCGCTGCGGGACGGCGAGATCGCCGACGACCTGCGGATCCGCGCCGCCCTGCCCACCATCGAGTGGCTGCGCGGTCGCGGCGCCGAGGTCGTGGCCTCCACCCACCTGGGGCGGCCCAAGGGGACGCCCGACCCCCGCTACTCGGTCGAGCCGGTGCGCCGGCGCCTCGCCGAGTTGGCGCCGGGCGTCGAGCTGCTCGAGAACCTCCGCTTCGATCCCGGCGAGGAGGCCAACGACCCTGCATTCGTTGCCAGGCTGGTCGACGGGTTCGACGCCTACGTCAACGACGCGTTCGGCGCATCGCACCGGGCCCACGCCTCGATCGTGGGGCCGCCCCAGTTCCTGCCCTCGGCGGCGGGGCGCTTGCTGGCCAAGGAGGTCGACGTCCTGCTCGGCCTGCGGACCGACCCCCGCCGGCCGTTCGTCGCCGTCCTCGGCGGATCGAAGGTCAGCGACAAGCTCTCCGTGGTCGAGGCGCTGCTCGACGTGGCCGACACGCTGCTCATCGGCGGCGCCATGTGCTTCACGTTCCTGGGCGCGCAGGGCAACCCGATCGGCGCCAGCCTGTTCGAGGAGCACATGGTCGACGACTGCCGGCGGTTGCTCGACGGGCACGGGGACCGGCTGGTGCTGCCGACCGACATCACGGCGCTGGGTCCGGGCGGCGAGCTCATGAACCCCGGCGCCGGAGGTGAGGTGCGCCAGCTGGGCACCCGGCTCCCCGAGGCATGGATCGGCGCGGACATCGGGCCCGGGACGGCGGCCGACTTCGGCGACCGCATCGCAGACGCCCGCACCGCGTTCTGGAACGGACCGATGGGCGTGTTCGAGGACCGCCGCTTCGGGGCCGGCACGCGCGCCGTGGCCCAGGCGATGGCCGAGACCGAGGCGTTCACGGTCGTCGGTGGCGGCGACAGTGCGGCGGCGTTGGCGCAGTTCGGGCTGAGCGACGCCGTCGATCACGTCTCGACCGGTGGCGGCGCCTCGTTGGAACTGCTCGAGAAGGGCGACCTGCCGGGCCTGGCGGCGCTCCGCGGCGAGTGGAAGGGCTGACCCGGCGAGGCAATAGGGTCCGCCGGCAAGGACTGGAGGCAATACCGTCCGGGGGCCGGCTCCGGTTGCCTCGAGAGCTCGGCGCCGGTCCTTATTGCCTCGGACTGGAGGACGATGACGATGGTCGAGGCCGACCGTAAGGGCCGGAAGCCGCTCATCAGCGGCAACTGGAAGATGTATCTCAACCACTTCGAGGCGACGGCACTGGTGCAGAAGCTCGTCTACGAGCTCACCCCGGGGGACTACGCCGCCGTCGACGTGTCGATCCACCCGTCGTTCACGAACCTCCGGACGGTGCAGACCTACTTCCTGGCCGAGAAGGACCTCGTCCCGATCGCCATCGGGGCGCAGAACTCCCACTGGGAGGAGAAGGGCCCATACACCGGCGAGGTGTCGCCCGCCGCCCTGCGCAAGCTCGACGTGGCGTACGTGATCGCCGGGCACTCCGAGCGCCGCGAGCTGTTCGGCGAGACCGACGACGTGGTCAACCGCAAGGTGCGCGCCATCTTGCGGTGGGACATGACGCCGATCCTGTGCGTGGGCGAGACGCTCGAGGAGCGCGAGGCGGGCACCACCGAGGCCAAAGTGACGGGCCAGGTCGAGGCCGGCCTGTCGGGCCTTGCTCCCGAGCAGGTGGCCGCACTGGTGATCGCCTACGAGCCCATCTGGGCCATCGGCACGGGCCGCACCGCAACGCCCGACGACGCGCAGGCGGTGTGCGCCACCATCCGGGAGACCGTGCGACGCATCTGCGGCGCCGCAGCCGGGGACGCCCTGCGCATCCAGTACGGCGGGTCGGTCAAGCCTGGGAACGCAGCCGACCTCATGGCCTGCCCCGACATCGACGGTGCCCTGGTGGGTGGCGCCAGCCTCGAGAGCGACTCGTTCGCCGCGATCGTGCGCTACCGCGACCGCACCTGATTCGATCCCGGATGGCGTCCCGATCGCCCCAGGATGGTGTGACGGGCGCCACGGAGTGCTACACACGGGCCAGACGGAGCTAACGACAGCGCTCCGGCCCAGGTGCAGGTTGTGTGACGATGCCGCGACAGGCTGACGCGAATGTCCATTTGGATGTCCTTCAGGGTGTCGTCTGGATCACCGAATCGGTGCCTGGGCAGGCGATCCTGCTAAGTTTCGTCTGTTCACCGGGGGTGGGTTCGACCACCTCCGGGTACACCCACCCGGGGGGAGTCGCCGTGGTCCCATCGGTCGCAACCGCGATCGGTCGTGACGTCTCTTCCCTGGCGGTTCATCATGACCATTGAGGAGGTCCTCCAAAGTGAGACGACAGCGCAGGGGCCTCAGGCTCCTTGCTCTCATCCTGGGACTCTCGCTCGTGGCCGCCGCCTGTGGCGGTGACGACGACAGCGGAGGGGACGAGGCTGCAGCACCAGAGGGAGAACAACCAACACAAGGTGGCGAGTTCGTCGAGCTCGGCACCTTCGTAGGCGACCCGCCCGAGTTCCTCGATCCCGGGCTGAACTCGACGCTCGACGCGTACCAGGTCGTCAACGCCCTGTACGACGGCCTGACCGAGCTCGATGCGAGCGACCCCGAGAACCCCGTCGTCACGGGGCAGGTCGCCGAGTCGTGGGAGTCGAACGACGACGCCACCGAGTGGACGTTCACAATCCGCGACGACCTGTTCTTCTCGGACGGCGAGCAGGTGTTGCCCAGCTCGTTCCAGCGGGCGTGGGAGCGGGCATCCAACCCTGACTTCGCCGGTGACTACTCGTACCTGTTCAACTTCATCCAGGGGGGTGCCGAGAAGCTCGACGGTACGGCCGACAAGCTGGCCGGTGTCGAGGTCGACGACGAGGCGATGACCCTCAAGGTCACGCTCTCAGCGCCGTACTCGAACTTCGCGACCGTGGCCGGGTTCCAGATCTTCTTCCCGATGCCATCGGCCGTGGACGATCTGGCCGACCAGAAGCAGTGGGACCGGGGCATGATGATCGGCAACGGTCCGTTCATGCTCGAGAAGCCTCGCACCGACACGGACATCTTCCTGGTCCCGAACCCCAAGTGGGACGGCACCAAGTACCCGGATCTCGACCTGCCGGAGCAGCCCTACGTCGACCGGATCGACTTCCGCGTTACCGCCGACCCCGACACCTCGTACAACTCGTTCGAGGCCGGTGAGGGCGCCAACGCCCAGATCCCGCCAGGCCGATACGCCGCGGCCCAGGACACGTACGCGACCACACTGGACGTCGACATCCTGGGTTCGTACCACTTCGACATCAACATGGACGACCCGGTGCTCGGTGGCGACAAGGGCCTGAAGCTGCGCCAGGCGATCCAGCAGGCGGTCAACCGCGATGAGATCGTCGAGGCCGTGTTCGAGAACATCGCCCGAGTCACCTCCAACGGCGTGACGCCCAAGGGCATCCCCGGGTGGGGCCCGGACCTGTGCGACATCTGCAAGTACGACCCCGACGCCGCGAAGGCGTCCCTCGAGGAATGGAAGTCCGAGGGCAACGAGCTGACCAAGCCGTTGCAGATCCAGTTCAACACCGGTCAGTACCATGACCAGGTTGCGGCGATCCTGATCGACAACCTGGCCGACATCGGCATCGAGGCCGTCCAGGCCCCGATCGACCAGGAGACGTACTTCTCGCAGCTGGCCGATGGTGCCTGCGTCATCTGCCGGGCCGGGTGGTACGCCGACTACCCGACGTACGACAACTTCATGTACGACCTGTACCACTCGGATGCGGCCCACGGCGGCAACAACTACTCGAACTACCAGAACCCGGAGTTCGACCAGTTGGTCGACGAGGCCAAGGCGACGACCGACGCCGACAAGCAGGGCGAGCTGTTCCGGCAGGCCGAGTCGATCCTGCTCGAGGACTCGGCGGTCATCCCGCTCAACTGGTACAAGGGCGACTACGTCTACAACGCCGACGTGCTCGGCGGGTTCACCCAAACCAACATGGGCCTGATCACCTGGGAGAAGGTCTTCGTCAAGCAGTGAGGTCCATAGAGCTACAACCAGGGTCCTGACCTCCAGGGCCTGAATGTGGTGACCGGGGGCGCGTCAGCGCCCTCGGTCACCTGCCCCGGCCAGAGACAACGATGACCAGCTACATCATCCGCCGCCTGCTCCTCATCATCCCGACAGTGTTCCTCGCACTGTCGTTCCTGTTCTTCCTGTTCTTCACCCTTCCGGGCGACCCCGCGCAACTCATCGCCGGCGGCGAGGCTCGTGTGGTCGACCCCGGGGTGACGGAGCGCATCAACGACCGCTACGGGCTCGACGACCCGATCCCAAACCAGTTCGTGGACTACTGGAAGCGCACGATCAAATGGGACCTCGGCGAGTCGTTCCTCGACCGCCGCAGCGTCAACGACATCCTGGGCGAGAAGGCGGTCAACAGCATCCGCCTGGGCATCTGGGCCATCCTCATCGAGATCGTCGTTGGCGTCTCCGTCGGCCTGCTCTCGGCCGTCCGGCGATATTCAATGGCCGATCGGTTCACAACGATCGCCACCGCGGCGGCGTCGGCGATCCCGGTGTTCGTGCTCGGCTTCGTGCTCCAATGGCTCTTCGCGGTCAAGCCCAACCAATGGGGCTGGCCCGAGTGGGCACGGCTCCGAACGTCGGGGCTCGGCCCCAACTCGTGGACCTTGTTCTTCATTCCCACCGGTGACCAGTGGCGTTACCTGATCCTGCCGGCCATCGCACTGGCGAGCGTGGCGACCGCACTGGCGGCGCGGATGACCCGCGGGTCAATGCTCGAGGTGCAGCGGGCGGACTACATGCGCACCGCGCGCGCCAAGGGCCTGCGTGAACGCGACGTCGTGCTCAGGCACGGCCTGCGCAACGCCATGCTGCCGGTCATCACCCTCATCGGCATAGACTTCGGGACGGTCATCGGCGCTGCGGTGCTCACCGAGACCACATTCTCGTGGCCCGGGCTGGGCTCCGAGATCGCCAACTCCGTCCAGGCGCGTGACCTGCCGGTGATCCTGGGCCTGACGCTGGCCGTCGTTATCGCCTTCGCGTTGGTCAACCTCATCGTTGACGTCTCGTACGCCTGGTTCGACCCACGCATCCGTCTCGGGAAGGGGGAGCACACATGACGATCGTCGCGCCGGGTGCGCCGACTGCGATCACCGGTGCACCCGAACCAACGGCAGCCGAAGACCTCGGCGAGGCCCGTCCCCTGCGGAAGGACATCTGGCGGCGCTTTCGGCGCAACCGCCTGGCGATGGTGGGGCTGATATTCCTCATCCTGCTGCTGCTGGTGGCGATCTTCGCCCCCGTCATCGCTCCGTACGGCATCACGGAGCGATCGAGCGAGTTCCGGCAGGGACCGTCGGCCGACCACTGGTTCGGCACCGACCCCATCGGGCGCGACGTGTTCAGCCGGGTGGTCTACGGCGCACGGGTCTCGCTGCGCATCGGGTTCCTGGCCACGGCGCTGTCGCTGCTCATCGGGGTGACCCTGGGGGCCTTCGCCGGCTTCCTCGGGGGATTCAGCGACACGGTGATCACCCGGATCATCGACGTGTTCCTGGCGATCCCCTACATCGTGCTCGCCGTGGCCATCGCCTCGGTGTTCGGCCGCAGCGAGAACGCGGTCCTGCTCGTGCTGGGCCTCACCGGGTGGCTGGCGATCGCCCGCATCGTCCGTGCGAGCTTCCTCTCGCTCAAGAACCTCGAGTACTCCGAGGCGGCCCTCGCCCTCGGGTTCTCGCGCTGGCGCGTGATGTCGCGGCACATCCTGCCCAACGCGCTGCAGCCGATCATTGTGTACGGAACGATCGCAGTGGGGGGTGTGATCCTGGCCGAGGCCGCGCTGTCGTTCCTCAACGTCGGTCCGCAGGATCCCACGCCGGCCTGGGGCCTCATGGTCGCCCAGGGGAAGGGCACGCTCTCCAACGCCCCGCACCTGTTGTTCTTCCCGGGTGCCGCCATCTTTCTTACCGTGCTCGCCTTCGTTTTCGTCGGCGATGGGCTGCGCGACGCCCTCGACCCGAAGCTCAAGTAGGCGATGGCTGAGATCGAGCTCGAACCCGATGCCCGGCGCTCGGTCGCCGGCAAGGACGTGCTCCTGTCGGTGCGGGATCTGCGCGCCGGCTTCGAGACCGATGACGGCCGGGTGCAGGCCATCGACGGCGTGTCGTTCGACATCACTCGCGGCGAGGTGTTCGCCATCGTGGGCGAGTCGGGCTCGGGCAAGTCGGTGACCGCCATGTCGATCCTCGGGCTCCAGCCGACGCTGGATGTGACCGGGGGCGAGATCCTCTGGAAGGGCCGCGATCTCCTCACCTTCACGGAGGAGGAGCGCCGCGCGGTCCGGGGCAAGGAGATCGCCATGATCTTCCAGGACCCCCTGACGGCGCTCAACCCCGTCCATACGGTCGGCCGGCAGATCGGCGAGATGGCCCGGATCCACGAGGGGGTCAGCAAGAAGCAGGCCCTCGAGCGCGCCGTCGAGATGCTCGAACTGGTCGGCATCCCGGAGGCGCGCAAGCGGGCGAACATGTACCCGCACGAGTTCTCGGGCGGCATGCGCCAGCGGGCCATGATCGCCATGGCGATCACGTGCAAGCCCGACCTGCTCATCGCCGACGAACCCACCACTGCGCTCGACGTGACCGTGCAGGCCCAGGTGCTGGAGGTGCTTGTCGAGATCAAGGACGAGATCGACTCGGCGATCGTGCTCATCACCCACGACCTGGGCGTCGTGGCCGGTCTGGCGCAGCGGGTGATGGTCATGTACGCCGGCCAGCAGGTCGAGCTGGGCACGACGCACGAGATCTTCTACGAGACCCGCCACCCCTACACGCTCGGGCTACTGGCTAGCCTCCCGCGGCTCGACGACGTCGGCGACGAGCCTCTCGTGCCCATCGTCGGGTCGCCGCCGTCGCTCATACGCAGGCCGTCGGGCTGCCCGTTCCACCCCCGCTGCCGTTTCGCGCGGGTGCCCGGCCTGTGCGACGCCGAGGTCCCGGCGCTCCGGCTCGTGGCCGGCGACGCCCACATGTCGGCGTGCCACTACGCCGAGGAGCTGGTCGACGTCTCTATCGAGTCACTGCGCGAGCTGGTCGACGTCACCGCCGAGGCGGAGCTGCTGGATCTCGGGGCCCTAGCGCCCGGGCCGAACGGTGAGGAGCGCGACACGGCCGATGCCACCGACCTGCTTGTGGAGGAGGGTGTCGCACATCCGGGCGTGATCGAGCGGAGCGTCGAGGACGACCACGCCGGCGCTTGGCCCGAGGCGCCCGAGAACGGCCGGCCCCCAGAGGAGCGGTGATGACCGAGACCGACGTGGTGGCGGCGGAAACCGAGCCGAGGGCCGACGGGCCCCTCCTCGTCGCCAGCGACCTCGTCAAGGACTTCCCGATCCGCGGCGGGGTCTTGAGTCGCACGATGGGGTACGTCTCGGCCGTGGCCGGCGTCAGCCTGGCGGTCGATCGTGGCGAGACCCTCGGCCTGGTGGGCGAATCCGGCTGCGGGAAGTCGACCACCGGGCGCCTGCTGCTCAACCTCATCAGGCCGACGGCGGGTTCGGTCGTATTCGACGGGCAGGACATCAGCCGCATGAAGGGCAAGCGACTGGCCGAGATGCGCCGCCGGTTCCAGATCGTCTTCCAAGATCCCTACGCGTCGCTCAACCCCCGAATGACCATCGGGGCGGCGCTCGCCGAGCCGCTGAAGGTCCATTTCGGCTGGCCGAAGGAAAAGGTCACCGGTCGCGTCCGCGAGCTGCTCCGGACCGTCGGTCTGTCCCCCGAGCACACCAACCGCTTCCCGCACGAGTTCTCCGGTGGGCAGCGCCAGCGGGTCGGCATCGCCAGGGCGCTGGCGCTCGAGCCCGAGATGATCGTGCTCGACGAGCCCGTGTCGGCCCTCGACGTCTCGATCCAGGCCGGCGTCGTCAACCTGCTGCAGCGCCTGCAGGACGAGTTGGGGCTCGCCTACGTGTTCATCGCCCACGACCTGTCGGTGGTGCGCCACATCTCCGACCGCGTCGCGGTGATGTACCTCGGCAAGATCGTCGAGCGCGGCGAGCGGAAGGCGATCTACGAGAACTCGGGGCACCCGTACACGCACGCGCTGCTCTCGGCCATCCCGCTCCCCGACCCAGATCGGGAGAGGTCGCGCGAGCGCGTCCTCCTCACGGGTGACGTGCCGAGCCCCGCCAACCCGCCCTCGGGATGCCGATTCCGCACCCGCTGCTGGTTGAAGCGCCAGCTCGAAGACGGCGGGGTCGACACGTCAGTGTGCAGCGAGCAGGAGCCGGTCCTCGAGATCCGCCCCTCGAGCGGGGTCGAGCATCCCGTGGCGTGCCACTTCGCGCGCCAGACGACCGTGGTCTAGTCTGGCAGTTCGCGCCAGACCAGGAGACCGTCCCCGTGATCACCGGCATCACCGCCGCGCTCGCCATCATCACCTCGTTGCTGCTCGTCGTGCTGGTGCTGTTGCACAGCGGCAAGGGCGGTGGGCTCTCCGACATGTTCGGCGGGGGCATGGGCTCCAGTGCCATGGGTTCCACGGTGATGGAACGCAACCTCGACCGCCTGACGGTGATCGTGGCGCTCGTGTGGTCGTTCACGGTGCTGGCGCTGTCCTTGATGCTCGGCTGAAACTCGTTCTGGTTGCGGCTGTACGGTCAGGCGCTGCATGACCATGACCGGCCCGGATCTGGATCGATGAGCATCCTCGGCAGCCGGGTGCTGCGGATCGAGGACCCTCGCCTGCTGACCAGCGGCGGCACCTATTGCGCCGACGTGCGTGACCCTCGCCTCGACGGGGCCGTCCACGCCAACTACGTGCGCTCGACCGTGGCCCACGCCCGGCTGGTGTCGGTGGACGTGGACGCCGCCCGCGTCATGCCGGGCGTCGTGGACGCGGTCGCCGGCACCGACGTCGAGCTGCCGCCGATACCCGGCTGGTTCAACCCCGCGATGGTCCGGACCCACCTCGCCCGCGACCGGGCCCGGTTCGTCGGCGAACCCGTGGCGGTGGTGCTCGCCGAGCGCCCCGATCAGGCCGAGGACGCGGCCGAGGCGGTGGCGGTCGGCTACGAGCCGTTGCCGGCCCTGACCGACCCGATGGCCGCCCTCACCAGCGAAGTCACGCTGTTCCCCGACGTCGGGACCAACCTGGTGTGCGAGTTCGGCGAACCGGCCCGCGATGACCCGGACGCGCTCGATCGCTGCGAGGTCGTGGTCCGCCGTCGCCTGGTCAACCAGCGGGTGGCGGCCTGCCCGCTGGAGGTGCGGTCGTCGGCGGCGGCGTGGGTCGACGGCCGGCTGCACATGTGGTGCTCGACGCAGGCCCCCCACGCGGTCCGGGACGCCCTGGGGGGCCTCTACGGCGTCGACACCGGCGGCGTGGCCGTGGTCGCCCCCGACGTGGGCGGCGGGTTCGGGGCCAAGATCGACCTCCACCCCGAGGAGCTGCTGCTGCCGTGGCTGGCACGCCGCTGTGGCCGGCCCGTCCGCTGGGTCGAGAGCCGCAGCGAGAACCTGCTGGCGATGGTGCAGGGCCGCGCCCAGGTGCAGGACGTGGCCATCGGCGGGCGGCGCGACGGCACCGTCGAGGCCTACCGGCTGTCGATCGTGCAGGATGCCGGCGCCTACCCGACCGCGGGCGCCTACCTGCCCATGCTGACGCGGTCGATGGCGGCCGGCACGTACGCCATAGCCGTGGTCGAGACGGACGCGCGGGTGGTGGTCACCACCACCCCGCCGGTCGGGCCCTACCGCGGTGCGGGCCGGCCCGAGGCCGCCGCCGCCATCGAACGGGCGATCGACCTGTTCGCGGCCGAGCTTCAGATGGATCCCACGGAGGTGCGCCGGCGCAACCTGCTGGCCCGGTTCGACGAACCCCACACGACGCCCACCGGCCAGACCTACGACTGCGGGGACTACCCAGCGGCTTTGGAGAGGGTGCTGGCGGCCGCCGGGCACGGCGAGCTGCGCGCCGAGCAGCGGCGCCGCCGCCAGCGGGGAGACGCCCGGCTCCTGGGCATCGGCGTTGCCACCTACGTGGAGGTCACCGCCGTTCCCTCGGGGGGGACCGAGTTCGCCCGCGTGGAGGTGCGACCCCGGCTCGACGCAGCCGGCGCCGACGCCGTCGACGTCGCGGTCGCTACGGGGACCTCGCCCCACGGCCAGGGCCTGGCGACCGCGTTCGCCATGCTGGTGGCCGACGAGCTGGGTGTCCCGCTCGAGTACGTCAGCGTGCGGCACGGCGACACCGATGCGGTCCCGAGGGGCGGCGGCACGATGGGATCGCGGTCGGTCCAGCTGGGCGGGTCGGCGGTGCACGGCGCGGCCATCGAGGTGGTGGAGCAGGCGCGGAAGGTCGCCGCCGACCTCCTGGAGGCGGCCGTGGACGACGTGGTCCACGACGCCGCGGCGGGAGCCTTCTGCGTGGCCGGGGCCCCGGCCGGGAAGCGCAGCTGGGCCGAGGTGGCCGCGGCCGCGGATTCCGCCGGGACGCCGCTCGCAGCCGACCACGACTTCGAGGTGGCGCACTCGACCTTCCCGTTCGGGGCGCACGTGGCCGTCGTCGAGGTCGACACGGAGACCGGCGACGTCCGGCTGGTGCGTCTGGTGGCCTGCGACGACGCCGGCCGCATCGTCAATCCGCTGCTCGCCCACGGCCAGCGCCACGGCGGGCTGGCCCAGGGGGCGGCGCAGGCGCTGTACGAGCAGGTCGCGTTCGACGACGACGGGAACCCACTGACGGCCAGCTTCGCCGACTACCAGATCGTCTCGGCGGCGGAGCTGCCGTCGTTCGAGCTCGTCGACCTGGAGACGCCGACCTGGGTCAACGCCCTCGGTGCCAAGGGCATCGGCGAGTCCGGGACGATCGGCTCGACCCCCGCAGTCCAAAACGCGGTGTGCGACGCGCTCGCTCACCTGGGCGTGCGTCACGTCGACATGCCCTGCACGCCGGAGAGGGTGTGGCGGGCCATCCGGGAAACGGGCAGGATGAGCACCAGCGGGCCGTGACGACCGGTCACGGCCGAAGGTGAGGGGGCCGCCGCTGTGAACATCACCCTTTCGGTCAACGGGGAGGAGCGCTCGTCCGACGTCGAACCTCGCCGGCTGCTGGTGCACCACCTGAGGGACGACCTCGGCCTCACCGGCACCAACGTCGGCTGCGACACCTCGTCGTGCGGGGCCTGCACGGTCCTCATGGACGGGGAGTCGGTGAAGTCGTGCACGGTCCTCGCGGTGCAGGCCGACGGCCACGAGATCACCACGATCGAGGGCTTGGCCGCGCTCGCACGCGCGGGCGACGGTGAGGCCGGCGCGCTGCATCCGATGCAGCAGGCCTTCCACGAGCAGCACGGCCTGCAGTGCGGGTACTGCACCCCCGGTATGGTGATGGCCGCGGTGTCGCTGCTGGCAGAGAATCCGCATCCCAGCGAGGCCGACGTGCGGCTGGGGTTGGAGGGCAACCTCTGTCGCTGCACCGGCTACCACAACATCGTGCGGTCGGTGCTCGCCGCCGCCGGCGATCTGCCGGCGTCCGAGGAGGTGCCGGCATGACCGCCACCGACGCCACCCGGGAGGCCGCCGCCCGGGGGATGGGCGCCCGCCTGCCCCGCAAGGAGGATGCTCGCCTGCTCACCGGCGAGGCGCGTTTCGTCGACGACCTGTCCCTCCCGGGTGCGCTCTGGATGGGCATGGTCCGCAGCCCGTTCGCCCACGCCCGCATCGGCAACATCGACGCCAGCGCGGCACTGGCCATCCCCGGCGTGCGGCACGTGTTCACGGGGACTGACCTTAGAGACGGGTGGGCGGCAGCCATGCCCTGCGCCTGGCCGGTCACGGAGGACATGAAGGCGCCCGACCACTGGCCGGTCGCCGTCGACAAGGCCTGCTACGTCGGCGACATCGTGGCGGTGGTGGTGGCGGAGAGCCGCTATGCCGCCACCGACGGCGTCGATGCCGTGGTGGTCGACTACGACCCCATGGAGGCCGTCGTCGACCTCGAGGACGCCGCCAGCGACCGCGTGGTGATCCACGAGGGGCTCGGCACCAACCGCAGCTACACCTGGACGCTGGTGCCCGATCCGGACGCCGTGGAACGGGCGTTCGCGGAGGCGGCCCACGTCGTGCGGGAGCGCTACCTGCAACAGCGCTTGATCCCAGTGGCGATCGAGCCCCGGGGCGTAGCCGCCGTGCCGGGCGTCTACGGCGGCGACCTCACCGTCTATTCGGCGACGCAGATACCCCACATCCTCAAGATCATGATCACCGCCACCTGTGGCGTCCCCGAGGCCAAGGTACGGGTCATCGCCCCCGCGGTGGGTGGCGGGTTCGGGTCCAAGCTCAACGTCTACGCCGAGGAGCTCATCGCCGTGGCGGTCGCCCAGCGCCTGGGCGTGCCCACCCGCTGGACCGAGGGCCGCAGCGAGAACTCGGTGGCCACGATCCAGGGCAGGGGGCAGATCCAGGACATCGAGCTGGCGGCCGGTGCCGAGGGCAAGGTCACCGCCGTCCGGGTCAAGCTGCTGGCCGACATGGGGGCCTACATGCAGCTGGTCACCCCCGGGATCCCGCTGCTGGGCGCCTTCCTGTATGGCGGGGTGTACGACGTCCCCGCGTACTCGTTCGAGTGCACGGGCGTGTTCACGACCAAGACGCCGACCGATGCCTACCGGGGTGCGGGGCGGCCCGAGGCGACCTATGCCATCGAGCGGGCGATCGAGTCCCTGGCCCGCGAGGTCGGCGTCGACTCCGCCGAGATCCGCCGACGCAACTACATCCCGGCCGATCGGTTCCCGTACGACGCCTCGTCGGGGCTGACCTTC
The DNA here is from genome assembly GCA_046726215.1 of Actinomycetota bacterium. Taxonomy (GTDB): domain Bacteria; phylum Actinomycetota; class Acidimicrobiia; order Acidimicrobiales; family VFJN01; genus DASQUK01. Next base: position 116,394 of record JBKPAA010000019.1, read on the forward strand.
GACTCCGGGAACTACGAGCCGACGCTCGATCGGGCGCTCGAGCTGGTGGGCCACGATGCGCGCCGGGCCGACCAGCAACGCCGGCGTGACGCCGGCGACACCAAGCACCTGGGCATCGGCATCGCCACGTACGTTGAGATGTGCGGGCTCGCCCCGAGCCGCGTGCTGGCGTCGCTGAACTACGCCGCCGGTGGATGGGAGGCCGCGACGGTGCGGGTGCTCCCGACCGGCACGGTCCAGGTGGTGAGCGGCACCACGCCGCACGGGCAGGGCCACGAGACCACCTGGTCGCAGATCGTGGCCGACAAGCTCGGTGTCGACCCCGACAGCGTGGAGGTGCTGCACTCCGACACCGCCGTCAGCCCCATCGGCATGGACACGTACGGCAGTCGCTCGCTGGCGGTCGGCGGCGTGGCGGTAGGCATGGCCGCCGACCAGGTGCTCGACAAGGCCCGCAAGATCGCCGCCCACCAGCTCGAGTGCGCGGAGGACGACCTCGAGCTCGTTGACGGGGAGCTGCGGGTCAAGGGCACGCCGACCAAGGCGATGACGCTCCAGGCCCTCGCCTTCGAGGCCTTCAGCGCCCACAACCTGCCCGACGGTCTCGAGCCCAATCTCGTGGGCCAGGTCACGTACGACCCACCCAACTTCGTGTTCCCCTTCGGGACCCACGTTGCCGTGGTCGAGGTCGACGAGGAGACGGGCGGCGTCGAGCTGCTCGACTACGCCGCAGTCGACGACTGCGGCGTGCAGGTCAACCCCATGATCGTCGAGGGCCAGCTCCACGGGGGCATCGTCCAGGGCGCCGCCCAGGCGCTGTGGGAGGAAGCGGTGTACGACGGCGAGGGGCTGCTGCGCAACCCCACGCTGACCGACTACTGCGTGCCCTCGGCCGCCGAGGTGCCGAACATCAGGCTCGACCACACGGTCACGCCGAGCCCCACCAACCCGCTCGGTGTGAAGGGCATCGGTGAGGCCGGCACGATCGTGTCGACCCCGACCGTCATCAACGCCATCGTCGACGCCCTGGCGCCGCTGGGGATCACCGACATCGCCATGCCGGCCACCCCCGAACGGGTGTGGGCGGCCATCCGGGAGGCTCGGGAGGGACAGGCATGATCCCCGCAGCATTCGACTACCAACGCGCGTCCAGCGTCGACGAAGCCGTCGGGCTGCTGGGCGAGCACGGGGACGACGCCAAGCTGCTGGCCGGCGGCCACTCGCTGCTGCCGCTCATGAGGCTGCGTCTAGCCGCACCGGCGGTGCTCATCGACATCGGCCGCCTCGAGGACCTGTCATACGTGCGCAGCGACGGCGGCCAGGTGCGGATCGGCGCGCTCTGCCGGCACCACGATCTGGCGACGTCCGATGAGCTGCGCGAGCAGGCGCCGCTGCTTGCCCACATCGCCGGGCAGATCGGTGACCCGCAGGTGCGTCACCGGGGCACGATCGGCGGCTCGATCGCCCACGGAGACCCGGCATCGGACCTTCCGGCGGCCCTGCTGGCGTTGCGGGGGACGCTGGTGGCTCGCGGCCCCGGCGGTGAGCGTGAGATCCCGGCGGACGAGATGTTCACGGGCTTCCTGGAGACGGCGTTGGCGCCGGACGAGGTCCTCACGGAGATCCGCGTCGCCGCGGTGGGCAGTGCGCCGTGGGGGTTCCAGAAGTTCGTGCGCCGAGCGCAGGACTGGGCGATTGTGGGCTGCGCGGCCGTGCTCGGCAACGGCGGGTCGGGTGGTCCCGGGGTCGGCCTGGTCAACATGGGCCCGACGCCGCTGCGGGCGGCCGGCGTGGAGGAGGCGCTCCGAAGCGGCGCCTCGCCGGGCGACGCCGCCGCGCACGCCGACGAGGGCACCGAGCCCACCGACGACCTCAACGCCTCCGCCGAGTATCGCCGGCACCTCGCCCGGGTGCTGGTCCGCCGCGCCCTGGAGTCGGCGCAGGCGTAGTTGGCGAGATCCCCTGCGTTACCCGAGGCAATAGCGAACGCCATTCGTAGCCCGAGGCAATGGCGAACGGTTTGCGTTCGCCATTGCCTCGAGTCCCGGTGAACGTTTGCCAGTGCCTCGGCTCGAGCGGGCTCGAAGGGGGCCGAGCCGGGGACCCCGGCCGTAGGCTGGTGGGCATGTCCGCCGCATCCGCCGGTCCTGCCGGCCCCGTCGCCGACGCCCCTGGCGCAAGCGGGGCGGTCGCCGCCGACACCGTCGACGATGTCGTTGCGGGCCTGGCCGCCAACGACTACCTCGCCGACGAGGGGCTGGCCACGGCCGTGCTCCTGGCGCTGCGCCTGCAACGTCCACTGTTCCTGGAGGGCGACGCGGGGGTGGGCAAGACCGAGGTCGCCAAGGCCCTGAGCGCCTGGACAGGGGGCCGGCTGGTGCGGCTCCAGTGCTACGAGGGCATCGACGCCTCCCAGGCCCTGTACGAGTGGGATCACGCCCGCCAGCTGCTCCACCTCCGCGCCGCGGAGGCCGCCGGTCGGGCCAGCGCCACCGGCGTCGAGGCACTCGAGGATGAGCTCTACGCCGAGCGCTTCCTGGTCCGGCGTCCGCTGCTGCAGGCGCTCGACGGCGCCGGCGACGGCAGCGCCCCGCCGGTGCTGCTCATCGACGAGATCGACCGCGCCGACGACGAGTTCGAGGCGTTCCTGCTGGAGCTGCTGTCCGACTGGGCGGTGACCATTCCCGAACTGGGCACGGTGAGCGCCACGGTGCCCCCGGTGACCGTTCTCACGTCCAACCGGACCCGCGACGTGCACGACGCCCTCAAACGCCGTTGCCTGTACCACTGGGTCGACCAGCCGGAGGTCGAGCGCGAGGTGGCGATCGTGCGGCTGCGGGCGCCCGAGGTGCCGGCGACGCTGGCCCGGGACGTGGCCATGGCCGTGGCCGAGGTGCGCACCTTCGGCCTCTACAAGCCGCCCGGCATCGCCGAGACCATCGACTGGGCCCGCGCGTTGACCACGCTCGGGCGGACGTCGCTCGATGCCGACGCCGCGTCGGCGACGATGGGGTCCGTGGTGAAGTACCGCGAGGACGAGCAGCGGGTGCGCGACCACGGGATCGACGAGCTCGTGCGGCAAGCGGTGCGCGGTGACGCCTGACGACCGCGGCTCGGGTGCCGGCCGGCCCGAGCGCCTGGTTGTGGACTTCATCGATCGGGTGCGCCGAGAGGGCCTGGCCGTGCCACCGGGGTCGACCGTGGAGTACGCGCGGGCGCTGGGGGCACTGCGGTCCACGCAGACCACCGCTCTCTACTGGGCCGGTCGTGCCACGCTGGTGCGCCGTCCCGAAGACATCGCCGCCTACGACCGCGCCTTCGCGTCGTTCTTCGGGGGCGCGGACGACGCACCGATGAGGCGTGTGTCGGTCTCGGTCGAGCTCCGGGTCGACGCCCCCGACGACCCGGCGGCGAACGATCCGCCGCCCGATGGTGACGACGAGTCGCCCGCCAACGAGCTGCGCACGTTGCGCTGGAGCGCCACCGAGCTGCTGCGCCACAAGGACTTATCCCAGTGCACCGCCGAGGAACTGGCGGAGGCCCACCGGCTGATGGCGGACCTGCGCGTGCACGCCGCCCTGCGGCGCAGCCGCCGTCGGCGGCGGACGTCGCGGCATCGCGGCCATCCCGACCTGCGCCGGACCGTGGCCCGATCGTTGCGGACCGGAGGCGAGGTGGTCCGCCCCGCCACCAGCGAACGCGGTGAGCGGCCGCGCCGCCTGGTCCTGCTGCTGGACGTCAGCGGCTCGATGGAGCCCTACGCGCGGGCGCTGGCCCGGTTCGCGCACGCCGCCGTGGCGGCCCGCAAGCGCGGCCAGGTGGAGGTGTTCGCGCTCGGCACACGTGTCACCCGCATATCCCACGAGCTGGCCACCCACGACCCGGACGCTGCGCTGCGCAGTGCCGCCGACGCGGTTGCCGACTGGGCGGGGGGTACCCGCCTGGGCGAGGGGCTGCGCACGTTCAACGACCGCTGGGGCGTGCGGGGCCTGGCCCGGGGGGCGGTGGTGGTGGTGCTGTCCGACGGCTGGGACCGGGGCGATCCCACCCTGCTGGGGTCCGAGCTGGCCCGGCTGCGGCGAGTCGTCTACCGCCTGGTGTGGGTCAACCCGCTGAAGGCCTCGCCGGGCTTCGCGCCGCTGGCCCAGGGCATGGCGGCGGCACTCCCGCACGTGGACGAGTTCGTGGAGGGTCACTCGGTGGCCTCGCTGGAGGCCCTGGCCGAGGTGGTGGCCCGATGACATCGGCGGGCGAAGCCGGAAGGAAGGTTCCATGAGAGAGCTGCTCGACGAGCTCGACCGCTGGCGGGCCGAGGGCGTGCCGGTCGCCATTGCCCGGGTGGTCGACCTCGACGGATCGGGTCCCCGGGCGCCTGGCGCCGCCATGGCCGTCAACGGGCGTGGCGAGGTGATCGGGTCGGTGTCGGGCGGATGCGTCGAGGGCGCGGTGGTCACCGAGGCGCTGGAGGTGCTGCGCACCGGCGAGCGCAAGGTGGTGACCTTCGGTTACAGCGACGACGATGCCTTCGCGGTCGGCCTGACGTGCGGTGGCACGATCCACCTGTTCCTGGAGCCGATGGACTGGTGACGGGCGTGGCGTCGGACGGCTCCGGGCGTCTGTACGAGGAGTTGGCGGCGGCCATCCGGGCCGAGGAGGCCGTGGCGCTGGCCACCGTCATCGCCGGTCCCGGGCAGGGTGGCAAGCTGCTGGTGGGTCCCGGGCGCGGCGCCATGGGGTCGCTGGGCAACCCCGACCTCGATCGGGTCGTCACCCGGGACGCCCTGGGGGAGCTGGCCGCCGGCACGACTGTCGTCCGCCACTACGGCGAGCACGGAGAGGCGCGGGAGACCGTCGTGGCGGTGTTCGTGGAGAGCTTCGCACCGCCGCCGCAGATGCTGGTGTTCGGTGCGGTGGACTTCACGGCGTCCCTGGCGCGGGTGGCGAAGGTGCTCGGCTACCGGGTCACCGTGTGTGACGCGCGCGAGGTGTTCGCCACGCGGGCGCGGTTCCCGCAGGCCGACGAGGTGGTGGTCGACTGGCCCGACAGGTTGTTGGGCCGCGTCGGAGCCGGGCTCACGGCGCGCGACGCTGTGTGTGTGCTGACGCACGACGCCAAGTTCGACGTCCCCGCGCTGGTGGCGGCGCTCGCCACCGCCGTGGGCTACATCGGGGCCATGGGCAGCCGGAGGACCCACGCCGAGCGGATCGCGCGGCTGAAGGAGGCGGGTGTCGACGACGAGTCCCTCCTGCGGATCCGGGCCCCGATCGGTCTCGACATCGGGGCCCGCACGCCGGAAGAGACGGCGGTGTCGATCTGTTCCGAGATCATCGCCCAGCGCACCGGTCGCCACGACGCCCGACCGCTGCGCGACACGGAGGGCCCGATCCACGGCGGTGACTCCGAGCCGCCCGTCGGCGGCTGACGCCGTGACCCTCGCGGCGATCGTGCTGGCGGCGGGCGGGGGATCACGGTTCACGGCATCGGGCGGGGACGTCCACAAGCTGCTGGCCCCCTTCCAGGGGCGCACGGTGGTGGAGTGGGCCATCGACAGTGCCGCGGCCGCCGGGCTGGACGCGCTGTACGTGGTGCGGGGCGCCACCGACCTACCGGTCCCACCACTGGCGGCCGACGCCGTGCGGTTCGTGGCCAACGACCGCTGGCAGGACGGCATGGCAACGTCGCTCCGGGCGGGCCTGACCCGGGCGCGGCGGGATGGGCACCATGCGGTGGTCGTCGGCCTGGGGGACCAGCCGCTGGTGCTGGCGGAATCGTGGCAACGCGTGGCCGGGGCGAAGGCCAAGCCCATCGGTGTGGCGACGTACCACGGGAGGCGTGGTAACCCGGTCCGGCTGTCGTCGCTCGTCTGGCCGCTGCTGCCGCTGACCGGCGACGTGGGAGCCAGGTTGGTGATGCGCCGCCGGCCGGACCTGGTGATGGAAGTACCGTGTCCGGGGGGTGCCGGCGACATCGATACGGTCGACGATCTGAGGGATTGGAGCTGATGCCGTGGACCTGACCAACGAGTTCCGTGTGGGTGTCCCGGTCGAGCAGGCCTGGGAGGTGCTCACCGACGTCGAGCGCATTGCCCCGTGCATGCCGGGGGCGCAACTCCAGGAGATCGAGGGCGACGAGTACCGCGGGATCGTGAAGGTCAAGGTCGGTCCCATCACGGCGCAGTACAAGGGCGCGGCGCGCTTCGTCGAGAAGGACGATGCCGGGCACCGGGCGGTCCTGCGGGCCGAGGGCCGGGAGACTCGGGGCCAGGGCAACGCCAACGCCACCATCACGGCGCAGCTCGAGTCCGACGGCGACGGCACCAAGGTGTCGGTCGTGACCGAGCTCACGATCACCGGGCGCGTGGCCCAGTTCGGGCGGGGCGTGTTGGCGGACGTCTCATCGAAGCTGCTGGGCCAGTTCGTCGACTGCCTCGAATCGAAGCTGCTGGCGGGGGAGGAGAGCGGCGAGGGCGGCACCGGTGCGGCGGCGACGGGCAGTGCCGCTGCCGGCGGTGCGGCGGCCGGTGCAGCCTCGTCGAGCTCCGCCGCCTCACCGCCAGGGGCATCGACACCCGGCGGACCCCGCGACATCGCCTCGGAGGGCGCCGCTGCGACCCTGCAGACCGACGTCCCGGAGGGCGCGGCATGGCCCGGCCAGGCATCGTCCGCCAAACCGTCGGCGCAAGCCGCCAAAGCCGCGCCGCCGGCCGGCGAGGACGTGGACCGGGCCCGGGCCAACGGCACGTCCGGCCCGTCGATCCGGGTGGTCGACTCGCCCGACGCGGAGCCCGTCGACCTGCTCGAAGCCGCCGGCGCACCGGTGGCGAAGCGCCTGGCGCCCGCAGTCGTCGCCCTCACGCTCCTGTGGCTGCTGAGCATCTTCCTGCGCCGCCGGCGCCGGCGCTGAGTCCCGGCCCACCGCTCCCCGGACGATTGGGTCACCAGGGGGGCCGCGCTAGAATGTCCCTCCTGCCCGGGCTCCCGGACAGCCACGTCGGAGTGGCGGAATTGGCAGACGCGCCAGGTTGAGGGCCTGGTGCCCGATTAAGGGCGTGGGGGTTCAAGTCCCCCCTCCGACACGACTAAAGACACGGCCCAGATCCGTGGTGGCGACGACGGCTTTGCGCGCCGGGTGGTATACGAGGTTGAGCCCGAGGCTGTGGTAGATGCTCGCCTTTTTGGGCTGCGTCGCCTCGCGGAGGACAGCGCCGAGGCCTCCGAGTTCCACCAGCAGCGCGTCGATATCCATCGGGCTAAGACGTTCCGGTGACTGGAGGCTCGCAAGCTGGCGAGTCACCGCCTCGCGCTGAGCACGAAGGTCGGCGAGTCGCGGGTTGATGACAGCCGGATCGGTGCCGGCTTCGATGGCCGTCACGAGGTTGGTGGTGGCCTTGTCGATCCCCGTAAGCCGCGCCCGCAGGCTGGCGTGTCGTGTTTCGATTGACTCCTCTGGCTCTGAGTGGAGGCCAGCCATTCGGGATCGGCGAGGGTCGGGAGCCAGGCATCCAGGGCGTTCACGATGGCGTCTTCGCGAACGTACACGGCCTTGGGGTGGTGGGAGAGGTACAAGGGCAGGGCGCGGCTCTGGGTGGTGGTGCAGCGGTAGCGCAGCGTGCCGTGGGCCTGGTTGCCTTGCATCTTCCGCTCGCAGATGCCGCAGTGGACCAGGCCACGGAGCATGTAGGGCGTCGCCGAGCCGAGTCGCTGGCGGTCTCGCCGAGTTGAACGAGGTATGCCTCGCCGAGGTCGATGCCCGCGGCCCCTGCGAACTGGCCGACGCTGTCACCCGTGAGCTGTCCGACCTCGTGGGGCTGCTCGGCGCCATCGGCGCTGAGACCGCCGGCTCGACGGTCGTGCGCCTCCACGCCGGCCTGAAGAGCAACGCGGTCAGCGGGCTCTCCTACGTCTTGTTCGACTTCTTGGCTCACGGCCACGACATCGCCACCGCCGCCGGCCGGGCCTGGCTCGTCGAACCCCGTCACGCCGCCCTCGACCTGCACGCCGCGCTTCCGATCTTTGAGCCATGGGTGCAGCGCTCCGTTCTCGAGGGGCCCGCCCAACAGGCGGCCATCAGCTTTCCCGGCGACCCCGCCGCCATCGTCCTTGACGTCGGCGACGGCAGGTACCACGCCCAGAACCAGCCACGGAGCGACGCGCCCGCCGACCTCACCGAGGTCGACCCGGTGGAGGCCTTCCTCGCTCTGGCCCGCCGCGGCCCGGCCACGACGCCCGCCGTGCAGCGGCTGGTGTCGTGGTTCGAGCCCATCTGACGTGCACGGGCCTGGCAACCGCCAGCACCCGGCTCACCCACAGGCCTACGGGCCACGTCTCAGGAAGGAACCAGCAATGGCCACACCGATCGAGGACCTGCCTATCGAGATCTCCAAGGGAGAGCTCGAAACCCGCTACATCGAGTGGGGCGACATGGCCGTCCGCCACGCCCGGGTCCCAGCCGGCACCGATTTCGCCCCCGTCCTTGCCGGGCTGCCGGGCGACCGGTGTCCGAGCCCCCACTGGGGGATCGTGCTCGAGGGCTCGATCCGCATCATGCACGGCGACGGTACCCAGGAGACCGCTCGCGCGGGGCAGGTCTACCACTGGCTCGCGGGACACACCGCCACCACCGCCGAAGCCACCACCTTCATCGAGGTCGGCCCAGTCGGCCCGATGCGCCAGTTCAGCGAGCACGCCAAGCGGATGCTCGGCTGACTATGACCGACCCGGGCCACCTCCTCCATCGCCAAGCTCTGGAAGCCAGTCGTCAACGTCACCGACCTCCACGAAGCGGAGCGGTTCTGCTCGACGGTCGCCGGGCTGTCGCCCATGGGGCAGGTACAGCACGTTCTCGATCCTCGACAACCCGGAGCATCCGGGTTCGGATGGCTGGATCCTGCTCCAGCAGGTGCCGGAGACCGAGGCGGTGCAGGCCGGCACCCATCTCGACATCCGCGTCGACGACGTGGCCGCCGCCACCCACCAGATCGAGGCCGTCGGCGGCATGGTCCTCAAGGCCCCGGCCTTCTACGAGCTCGACGGCCGGCCGGTCCTCGAGTGGGCGGTGATGCAGGACCCGTTCGGCAACGCCTTCTGCGTCATCCGGTGGCCGCTCGCCCACCAGCAGCCGGCATTTCCCCACTCCGGAAGAGAAGGCGCTTCTTCGCGCGACTAGCGGGAGGACACGGGCTTGAGTCTGCTCGGCAGCGCCAAACCATGCACCCCCGGATCAACGCCCACCTGTCCCCGAACACCCGCTCGAGGGCACACAGAACCGCAGTCCAGAGGGCCCCGGCGGCGAGCACGGAACCGGCGATCGGTGCTCATCGTGGTTCTCCGCGGAATGCTTGAGGGAGGGGTTGTGCATGGGGTGTGCCGTTGGGGCGCTTGTGTCAGCAGTTGGTTCCAGTCCCGCTGGGAGGGCGGTCCGGTTCGATCGTGGCGGGTTCAGGTGAGCTGGACCCGTAGCCGTTGCATCTCGGCGGGGCGTTTGCCGGGACGGGGCCGGTAGTCGGGCACGCCGACCGTGGTGACCAGCATCGGGGATGCTTCGGTTCGGAGGAAGGCGGACACCTCGTCGTCGTAGAAGGTGATGCCGGTGGCGCCGTAGCCGAGGGCGTAGGCGGCGAGTTGGAGGCGGCCCATGGTGGTGCCCGCTTCGAGCAGGGCCGACCGATAGCCGCGGGGACCACTTCGCTCGATGACGACGCCGAGCGCCGCGCAATGGAAGGCGTCGAAGGCGCAGTCGCCGCCGAGCGGCTGATCGAGGCAGAGGTGGGCCGCCTGGGGACGGAACGTCCCCTGCTGGATCTGCTCCAGGTTGGCTTGCGCCCAGCGGTAGATGCCAGGTGTGACACCTTCGACTGCGTGGACGGTGAGGAAGTGCTCGAGCAGGGTGCGCCCCGGTCCGGCGAAGTCTGTGGGCACGGGACGGGCTGCCACTGCAAGCTGCCATCGCAGCGCGTCCTCGCCGACCGGGTCGCGTGTGTAGCGGCGCGTGGAGCCCCGCCGCACGATGACGTCCTCGATCGTGCCCCGACCGCCCGGCGAGATAGGGACCTCACGGGTCGCAACCGTGCCCAGCTGCGCGGCCGCGGTGCGCCACTCCGTCACGTCGTCGGTAGCGGTGAGGACGCCTGCCCGGTGCACCGCTGCGAGCCCCGTGTGGTGCTGCGGGGAGACAGAGAGCGGGTGGACGCGGTGGTCGATGGTGGGGGGTCGATCGGCGCCAGTGGGTGGTCGAGCTTCGGGACCGCCCGCCAGCGGCACGATCACGAGCGGGTATTCCTCGGGCGAGCCAATAGCGAGGAGGTGGGCCACGTCGTCGTCGACGAAGCCGGTGAGCACCCGCGGCGTGATGCCCGCGGCCTCGGTGACCGCCAACCCGTTCGCCAGAACGGCGCCGGAATCCCAGAAGAGGTGTCGGTACCCGCGCTCCCCGTACTTCCAGGTGGTGCGCCACGGGATGCCGGAGAGCACCAGGGTCGTCGGTGCGCTTTCGATGGCCCCATCGGCGGCGGCCAGCGCCAGGAACGGCCGGTGGTCGCCGGCGCGGAGCCGCCGCAGGGCGAACTCGACCGGATTGAAGTGGTAGACGCCAGCCGGCAGCCCCGGCAGGTCGCCACAGACCACGTAGACCTCTATGGGGTAGAGCGCGCCCGCCGAAGCGGCGGCCCGCAGGAAGATCGGCCGCCCACCAACCAGCCGCGCCCGGCGCGTCACCCCTGCCGAGAAGAACAGCACACGGGCCAGCTCCGGGAGCCCCCACGGCCCCGGCGCGGCGTCCACGCGGCCCGAAAGCACCTCGACCGCCGACGCGTCCCGCTCCGGTAGGTCGACCGGCAGGGGGATCGGCTCGAGGTCCGGGTAGTGCTTCAGCGGGATCGGCATGTTGGCGAAGTCGAGGACGTGTCCGCCCCCGCGGACGCTCTCGACCGTGTGCTTGGTGGCGTCGTGGAACAGGCGGGTCATCTCGCGATCGTTCTGCGCCATCACGCCGACGGTACCCAGCGCGGTCAGACCCGGTGAGATGGCGCCCGCGACGCAGGTCAGCCGCTCAGCAGCGGTGATATCACGATGACGTGGAGGACAACTGGGCCTCCGCCTACAGTCGAGCCAGCTCGCTAGCCTCCCCGGGCGTCGTGACAATGGCCCGGCCGCAACGCCTGCAACGCCGCGATCGCACCGTTCTTGGCGGTCTCGCGCAACGCCATGATCGTCGAGCGATCCACCCCGGCCTGCGCCACAGCCTCCCGGCTGGCCAGCTCGCCGGTGATGACCTTCAAACAGATCTCGTACTTCTGCTCGGCCGACAAGAACTGCTTCGGGCGGCGCCGCGGCGTTATGGGTTCGGGCATGAGCGCTCCTTTCCCTCACACCCGCAGACCTCACCAGATGTTGACGGATCCCTTCGCGGAAAATCTCGTCGCGCTAAGTCAGACGCACTGGAACCGCTGCGAGGGAGTTGGATCGGTCGTTGCTGCTTTGGATTCGGGTGAGTGGCCGATCGGAGGTGTGGCGCTGCACACTTGTGTTATGGCTAAGACAACACGTGTCGTGCTTACCTGCGATCTTCACGGTGACAGCACCGAGGCCGCGACGACGATTCGAATGGACAACGGCACGGCCCGCTACGAACTCGACCTGTGCCAATCGCATTTCGATGAGCTGACCGGAGCAGGTCGGCGGCTACGACCGCGTCGTCGAACCGGTGGAGCCCGCTCTGCGACGAAGGCCGCCAATAAGGCGACGGCGAAGACTCGGCGTCGCGGCCGCGGTGCCCTCGACACGGCGGCAGTGCGCGCATGGGCCCGCGCCAATGGACATGCGGTCAGCGATCGAGGTCGAATCCCCGGTCACGTTCTGGAAGCCTTCACCGCCCGCGCATAGCAGACGTCAACTTCATACCCAGAATCCACAGTGCTGAGGTGTGCGCCGTCTCCTGGGCACGTTCACCCACGCCCGGAACCGCATGGCCGCGCTGATTCGCGATGTACTCGGGCTCCCCCGTCGGTGCCGGTCAAGGGCTCCGGACATGACTTCTTCGCCCTGCCCGACAGGTGGACCTTGCGATCGCCCGCCGACAGGGCGCTGTCCGGGCGTGGAGGCGGCTTTCGGCACGACGATGTTCTGTCGCTGCGATCTGCGCTGATCGTGAGACGCGAGATCGGCAGATCTGTACTCGCCCGGGTCGCCGATTCGATGCGAGTACTACGGTTGGGCAGTCGCCGTACACGATGGAATGGCGATGGACAGACGCGACATCGACGCCGAGCTCGAGCGGGCAACAGCTGACTTCCACCGCCTGCTCGACTCTGCCACCAGCGCCGAGCTCCACATGCCGACCAACGGCACGAAGTGGACGAACAAGCAGCTGCTGTTTCACATGCTGTTCGGCTTTATCCTGGTCCGCGTCCTGCTGCCCCTAGTGAAGGGGTTCGGCTGGCTCCCGCCCGTCATCTCTCGCGTGTTCGCCGCGATCCTGAACGCAGGTACCCGTCCATTCCACGTCATCAACTACCTGAGCGCCCTTCCTGGCGGAACCGTCCTGGGCAGCCGCGCCATGGGGAGACTCATGGACAGGACGATCGACGGTCTACGCCGCGGCCTCGCACGGGAGTCCGAGCACACACTCGCGCTCACGATGCACTTGCCGATCGGCTGGGATCCCTACTTCAAGCACGTCATGACCGTCGTCGACGTCTACCACTACCCGACCCTGCACTATGAGCACCATCGCCGCCAGCTCACCACGCGTCGCGCCCTCGACATCTGAACGGCTGCCGCCCAACCAAGGTTGAGGTCGCACCGACAGCCGAACCGAGCCCACGCCGCCTGCCAGACGGCACACAGAACGCCGTGCACCCGGATCGGCATCGGTTCACTAGCCCTGACCTTTCAGTAGCTCGGTCGCCGACGCACACCGCTGAGCCCAGATGAGCCCGGGAGGGCAACAGGGACGACTCGTAGTCCAGCGTGACCGGCCTTGCACCCTGACAGCCGGTTCTTCGGACAAGCCACTCCCGGACCCGACCATGACGCTACGCCCGCAGCCGACGGGC
>JBKPAA010000020.1:0-12901 GCA_046726215.1 Actinomycetota bacterium
GCCGGCGGTCGGTCGCGTCGTGGGTCGGCGAGCCCGGCCCGGAAGGCCGCCACCGGCACCGGTCGGGCGCCTCGCCCGCCGGCGCCTCAGCGCCGATCGACGGGTAACGGGGCCAACCGCAGCGACGGCGGCGCCGCGGGGGCGTCTGGCGACGACCTGCGGAAGGCCGTCCCACCCGGCCGCCTGCCCAGGCTCGAGGCCGGCCTGCGCGAGGCCGGCGAGGCGTTCAGGCGGGAGCGCTTCGACGAGGCGCGGCGCATCCTGCGGCCCCTCGCCGGGCAGGCGCCCCGGGCGGCGGCGGTCCGTGAGCTCTACGGGCTGAGCCTGTACCGCCTCGGCCGCTGGGCCCAGGCCGCCCGTGAGCTCGAGGCCTACCGCGCCCTGACGAGCAGCACCGAGCAGAACCCCGTCCTCGCCGACTGCTATCGGGCGCTCGGCCGCTACGCCGAGGTCGAGGAACTGTGGGACGAGCTGCGCGCCGCCAGCCCCGGCGCCGGGCTGGTGGCCGAGGGCCGGATCGTGGCTGCCGGCGCCCTTGCCGACCAGGGACGCCTTGACGAGGCGATCCGCGTGTTGGAGGCGTCGGCGGGCCGTTCCACCCGCAAGCCACGGCTGCATCACCTCCGCATCGCCTACGCACTGGCCGACCTCTACGAGCGGGCGGGCGACCTGCCCCGGGCCCGGGAGCTGTTCGCCCGCGTCGCCGCCAGCGACGCAGACTTCGTCGACGTCGACGCCAGGCTCCGAGCGCTTCGATGATCGTCGCCCACGTCGCGACCACGAGGAAACCGTCGCCTCTGCGGCACTAGCCTGGTGGGCCCGACAGCACCTCACACCAGCCGCCCGACACGATCGAGGAGACACCGCCGTGGACATCCAGAGCCTGCTGGGTGACGAGGCCGAGAGCCTGCTCAAACACGAGTCCAAGGGCATTCCCGCCGACGAGCTCATCCTGCCCGGGCCCGACTACATCGACCGCGTGTTCATGGAGACCGACCGCTCGCCGCAGGTCCTCCGCAACCTGCAGGCACTGTTCGGTCACGGCCGGTTGGCGGGCACGGGGTACGTGTCCATCCTTCCCGTCGACCAGGGCATCGAGCATTCGGGCGCGGCGAGCTTCGCCCCCAACCCGAAGTACTTCGACCCCCGGAACATCGTCGAGCTGGCGGTCGAGGGCGGTTGCAACGCAGTCGCCACCACGTTCGGCGCCCTCGGCGTGGTGTCCCGCGCTTACGCCCACAAGATCCCGTTCATCGTGAAGATGAACCACAGCGAGCTGCTCACCTACCCGAACCGCTACGACCAGGTGATGTTCGGCTCGGTGGAACAGGCCTTCGACCTCGGTGCCACCGGCGTGGGTGCCACGATCTACTTCGGGTCCGCGGAGGCATCCCGCCAGCTCCAGGAGGTGAGCGAGGCCTTCGCGGAGGCCCACCGGCTGGGCATGTTCACGGTGCTGTGGTGCTACCTGCGCAACTCGGCGTTCAAACAGGGTGATGTCGACTATCACACCGCGGCCGACCTCACCGGTCAGGCCAACCACATGGGCGTGACCATCGAGGCCGACATCATCAAGCAGAAGCTGCCGACCACCAACGGCGGCTTCAACGCCCTCGAGAACTACGGCAGGACCAACAAGGCGGTCTATGAATCGCTGACCTCGGACCACCCCATCGACCTGTGCCGCTGGCAGGTGGTCAACAACTACATGGGCCGCATCGGCCTCATCAACAGCGGCGGGGAGTCCAGGGGGGCGTCCGACCTGGCCGAGGCCGTCCGCACCGCGGTCATCAACAAGCGCGCCGGCGGCATCGGGCTGATCTCGGGACGCAAGGCGTTCCAGCGGCCTATGGCCGACGGTGTCGAGTTGCTCAATGCCATCCAGGACGTCTACCTCGACGATTCCGTCAGCATCGCCTGATCCGCGCCTGGGGATCGATCGCTGGGCTAACCACGCTCGGCGGCGTATCCTGCATCCGGTCGGGGTAGCTGGGGACCAGAGAGCCGCGCGCAGAGCGTGACGAGAAGGGCGCCCACGGCACGATTCGCCACGTTTCGAAGTCTCGGCGATAGGGTCATAGCTGATAAGGAACCACGTTGAAGGGGGGCGGGTTTGTCCGAGACGACACAACGCCCAAGAGCACCTGAAGTTATCGACCGGGTGGTCATCCGATTCGCGGGCGATTCGGGTGACGGCATGCAGCTCACGGGTGACCGGTTCACCAACACCAGCGCCATCTACGGCAACGACCTGGCGACCTTGCCCGACTTCCCGGCCGAGATCCGGGCGCCCGCCGGCACGCTCGCCGGCGTGTCGGCCTTCCAGGTCCACATCTCCGATCACGACATCACGACGCCCGGCGACGCCCCCAACGTTCTGGTGGCGATGAACCCGGCCGCGCTGCACAGCCAGCTCGATCGGGTCGCCCCGGGCGCCACGATCATCCTCAATGAGGACGCATTCGACGAGCGCCACCTCGCCAAGGCGGGCTACGCGGCGGACCCGCGGCGCGACGGGACTCTCGACGCCTACACGGTGTACGAGGTGCCCATGACCTCGCTGACGAAGGGCGCCGTCACGCCGCTGGGCGTCAAGCCCCGCGACGCCGAGCGCTCCAAGAACTTCTTCGCGCTGGGGCTCATCTCCTGGATGTACACGCGGCCGGTCGAGCCGACCCTCGAATGGATCCAGCGTCGCTTCGTGGCCCGGCCCGACGTCGCCGAGGCCAACACTGCCGCCTTCAAGGCCGGCCACGCCTTCGGCGAGACCGCCGAGCTGTTCGACCACCCGTACGAGGTGCAGCCCGCCACGTTGCCGGCCGGCACCTACGCCAACGTCACCGGCAACACCGCTCTCGCCTGGGGCCTGATCGCCGCCAGCCAGCTCTCGGGTATGCCGCTGTTCCTCGGGTCGTATCCCATCACCCCGGCATCCGACATCCTCCACGAGCTGTCCAAGCACAAGAACTTCGGCGTTCGCACGCTCCAGGCCGAGGACGAGATCGCCGGCATCGGCGCCGCGGTCGGTGCCGCCTACGGCGGGCACCTCGGCGCGACCACGACCAGCGGGCCCGGCATGGCGCTCAAGGCCGAGACCCTGGGCCTGGCCGTGAACCTCGAGCTGCCGCTCATCGTGATCGACATCCAGCGCGGTGGGCCCTCGACCGGCCTGCCCACCAAGACGGAGCAGGCCGACCTCCTGTTGGCGTACTACGGGCGGCACGGCGAGGCACCGTTACCGATCCTCGCCGCCCGCAACCCGGGCCACTGCTTCGAGGTTGCCATCGAGGCGGCGCGCATCGCACTCACGTGGCGGACCCCGGTGATCCTGCTGTCCGACGGCTACCTGGCCAACGGCTCGGAGCCGTGGCGGCTGCCCGACGTCGACGGCCTGCCCGACCTCAGGCCCACGTTCGCCACGGAGCCCAACCACGTGGGCGACGACGGCGAGCCCGAGTTCTGGCCCTACCTGCGCGACCCCGAGACGCTGGCGCGAGCCTGGGCGCTGCCGGGCACGCCGGGCCTGATGCACCGGATCGGGGGCCTCGAGAAGGAAGAGGGCACCGGCAACGTCAGCTACGACCCGGCGAACCACGAGCGGATGGTGCGCATCCGGGCCGAGAAGGTGGCGCGCATCGCCGCATCCATCCCCGACGTCGAGGTCGCGGGCGACGTCGAGGATGCCGACCTGCTGGTGATGGGCTGGGGCTCGACCTGGGGCGCCATCGACGGTGGCGTCAGCCGGGCCCGCCGCGCCGGCCACCGGGTCGCGCACGCCCATCTCGTGCACCTCAACCCGTTCCCGCGCAACCTGGGCGACGTATTGCGCCGCTACCCACGGGTGCTGGTACCGGAGCTCAACCTCGGGCAGCTCGCCCACCAGCTGCGGGCCAAGTTCCTCGTCGACGCCCGGACGGTCTCCAAGGTGCGGGGGCTGCCGTTCACGGCGGCCGAGCTCGAGCAGGCGATCATCGACCACCTGAAGGACGGTGCGTAGCCATGACCGACACCGCCATCCCCGTCACGACCCGGAAGGACTGGACCAGCGATCAAGAGGTGCGCTGGTGCCCCGGCTGCGGTGACTACTCGATCCTGGCGGCCGTCCAGCTGCTCATGCCCGACCTCGGCATCCGCCGTGAGAACACCGTGTTCGTGTCGGGCATCGGTTGTGCCGCTCGATTCCCGTACTACATGAACACCTACGGGATGCACACGATCCACGGTCGTGCGCCCGCCATCGCCACCGGGTTGGCGCTGGCCCGGCCCGACCTCCACGTGTTCGTGGTGTCGGGCGACGGCGACGCTCTCTCGATCGGCGGCAACCACCTCATCCACGCGCTCCGCCGCAACGTGAACATCACGATCCTGCTGTTCAACAACCAGGTCTACGGCCTCACCAAGGGCCAGTACTCGCCGACCAGCGAGGTGGGCAAGGTCACCAAGTCGACGCCGTTCGGCAGCCTCGACCACCCGTTCAACCCGGTGAGCGTGGCCATCGGCGCCGAGGCCTCGTTCGTGGCCCGAACCCACGACATGGATCGCCAGCACATGATGGAGGTGTTCCGCCGGGCGTTCGAGCACCGGGGCTCGTCGCTGGTGGAGATCTACCAGAACTGCAACGTCTTCAACGACGGCGCCTTCGAGGACGTCACCGCCAAGGAGCACCGTGCCGACATGCTGATCCCGCTGCGCCACGGCGAGCCCATCCGCTTTGGTGCCGAGGGCCAGCGGGGCGTGGTGATCGACTCGCAGCACGGCGCCCATCTCGCCGACGTGGCCGATGTCGGCGAGGACGCCCTGCTGGTGCACGACGAGACCCGCGACGACCCGAGCGTGGCGTTCATGCTGTCGCGCCTCGCCACCGGGCCGCACGAGCCGACGCCGATCGGCGTGTTCCGCGACGTGGTGCGCCCCGACTACGGCGAGGGCGTCGACCAGCAGATCGCCGCGGCGCAGGAGCAACGGGGCCCCGGCGACCTGGCGGCGCTGCTGCGCTCGGGCGCCACCTGGAACGTCAACTGACACTCCGGCCAGACCCCCACCCGCCGCCCCGTGATGGCGTCGGTCTGACGACCGACCCCGATCCGCTGGGCCTGTAGCGTCGGCGGGATGCCGCTGACCCTACGCGTCTTCACGGAACCCCAGCAGGGAGCCAGCTACGACGACCTCCTGGCGGTCGCCCGCGAGGCGGAGCGCCTCGGGTTCGATGCCTTCTTCCGCTCCGACCACTTCCTGAGCATGGGGCCGGGGACCGGCGAGCCGGGACCGACGGAGTCGTGGGTCACGCTGGCCGGGCTGGCCCGCGACACCGATCGCATCCGCCTCGGCACGCTGGTCACGTCCGCCACCTTCCGGCTCCCGGGCCCGCTGGCGATCGCGGTGGCCACGGTCGACGCCATGTCGGGGGGGCGCGTCGAGTTGGGCCTCGGTGCCGGCTGGTTCGAGGAGGAGCACCGCGCCTACGGCATCGCCTTCCCCCCGACCGGCGAGCGGTTCGACCGGCTCGAGGAGCAGCTGGCCATCGTGACCGGCCTGTGGGCGACGCCCGAGGGCGAGCGCTTCAACTTCGACGGCCGCCACTTCCGGCTCGCGGACTCGCCCGCCCTCCCCAAGCCCGTCCAGCGGCCCCGGCCACCGGTGATCGTGGGCGGCCTCGGCAAGAAGCGGACCCCGGCGCTGGCCGCCCGCTACGCCGACGAATTCAACGTCGGGTTCGCACCCCTGCGCGACTTCGGCACGCTGGTGGCGGCGGTGGCGGCCGCCTGCGAGCGTTCCGACCGCGACCCATCGACCATGACCTGGTCGACGGCCCAGGTGCTGTGCTGTGGGGAGGACGAGGAGGCGTACCGGCGCCGGGCCGCCGCCATCCACCGCCAGCCCGACGAGCTGCGGGCCAACGGGGTGGCGGGCACCGTGGGGGAGGTGGTCGAAAAGCTCGGCACCTTCGCCGACGCCGGCGCCCAGCGCATCTACCTGCAGGTGCTCGACCTGGCCGACCTCGACCACCTGCGGCTGGTGGCCGAGGAGGTGGCTCCGGCGCTCCGCTGAGGCGCTCCGCCGAGCGGGTGACCGCGGCCGCGCCCGCCGGCGGGTCAGCCGTGCGCCGCCGGTCCGGCGCGCTCGACGGTCATCCGCAGGATCACCCGGCGATCGCGCGCCATCGCGGCGCGGTAGTCGGCCCAGTCGGGATGCTCGCCGCTGATGCGGCGGTAGTACTCGACCAGCGGCTCCATGGCATCGGGCAGCGACACGATCTCGACGGGCCCCTCCACCTGCACCCAGTCGCCGAAGAAGCGATCGGTGAACGCGCACAGGGCCGCGTACGGAAGGGCGCGCAGGTGCCGCACCTTGTACGAGGTCTCCCGGGTGGAGATCTCGACACGGTCCTGGTCGTCGACTCCGACCGTCACCGGGGACATCTGGGTGGTGCCGTCGGCCCGAGTGGTGGCGAGCACCCCACGGTGATTGCGGCGGATGAAGGCGAGGGCGGTGGCAGTGTCCATAGGGGTGACTCCTCAGCCGAGATCGCGAAACACCAGGCCCGTCTTGGGCTTGGGGTGGAAGAACGTGGTCTTCGGGGGCATGCGCTCGCCGCCGTGGGCGGTCGCCTCGATCTGGGCCACGCTGGCCGGACGGAGGAGCACCCCGGCCTGTGCCTCGCCGGTGGCGACGGCCCGCCGCACGTTGTCGGGACCGTGCTGGAAGGTGACGTCGCGGGTCGGAAGCGTGGCCAACGCCACGTCGAGGCGGGCGGAGTCGAGGTCGCGGGCCTCGGCCAGGGCGTCGGACCGTGGACGCAGCAGGACCTCGCCGGTGGGGAGCACGGCGCACAGCGCTCCGGCCTCACTCATGGCGGCCGTTAGCGGCATTCCTGCCGGCGGGGGGCCGGCCGGCTCGAACCAGGGCCCCAGCGCCGCCACCAGGTCGAATCTGGACGGCAGGCCGTTCAGCAGCCGGTGGATCGCCCGAACGGTCAGCTCGTCCTCGACCAGCTCGACGACGAACGCCAGCGTCGCCGCCGCCCCGCCCGCCCGCCCCTCGGACCGCTCGCGCTCGGACCGGTAGGCCAGCGATGTCTCGTAGCGATGGTGGCCATCGGCGATCACGACCGGCTGGGCGGCCACGGCGTCGGCGATGGCGTCGCTCACGCCGGGGTCGGCGACGATCCATATCGTGTGGCGCACGCCCTCGCCGTCGTCGACGTCGGCCACCGGTTCGGAGTCCACCGGGAGCAGGTCGGTGAGCCCCTTGGCCAGCGACAGTCCCCAGATGGCGGAGAGGTTGGCGCGGCACGCCCGCAGCAGCTCGAGGCGGTCGCTGCGGGCCTTGGGGGTCGTGCGCTCGTGGGGGAGGATGTCGCCCCCCGGTGGGCTCAGGGCCAGGGCGCCGATCACCCCGGTGGTGTGGCGGTCGACACCGGCGTCGTCGGCGTAGGACATCCGGTACACGGTGAACGTCGGTCGCCGGTCCCGCACGAGCACGCCGTCGGCCTGCCAACGCGAGAACAGGCGGCGGGCAACCTCGTAGCGATCCTCTCCGCCCTCGTCGACGGGCAGGTCGACCCGCACGGCGTTGTAGGGGCTGCGGTCCGCGAGCTCGGCGCGCTGGCGCTCGTCGATCACGTCGTAGGGAGGGCTGACGACGTCGCCGAGCGCCACCCGCGTGAGGTCGTAGCGGATGCCGGGAAACGGCTCGAAGCGGGGCACGGGGCCATCCTGGCAGACCGCCCGCGGCCGGGCCCTAACCTCGCGCCGATGGCGCGGCGCGGCGGGATGAGCGGGAAGCGATGACCTGGCTGCTCGACCTCGACGGCGTGGTGTGGCTGGGCGAGCGGCCCATCGACGGCGCCGCCGACGCCGTCGCGCGGTTGCGGCGGGCCGGCGAGCGCGTCATCTTCGCCACCAACAACTCCTGGGCCCGCGTCGCCGACCAGGAGGCGAAGCTCGAGGCGATCGGCATCCCGGCCATCGGCGACGTGGTGACGTCGGCCATGGCGGCGGCCACGCTGGTGGAGCAGGGCGAGCGGGTACTGGTGGCCGGCGGGCCGGGCGTCGTGGAGGCGGTGGAGCGGCGGGGCGCCGACCCGGTGCGGGAGGGCGATTCCGACGCCGTCATCGTCGGGTTCCACCGCGACTTCGACTATGAACGGCTGCGGCTGGCCATGACCGCGGTCCGGCATGGTGCGCGACTCATCGCCACCAACGATGACGCCACCTACCCGACGCCGGAGGGACCGATCCCCGGGGGAGGGGCGCTGGCGGCGGCGGTCGCGTACGCGTCGGGCGCCACGCCCACGGTCGCCGGGAAGCCCCATCGTCCGATGGCCGACCTGGTCCGGGCGATCGCGGGCCGGGAGGGGACGGTGGTGGGCGATCGTCCCGAGACCGACGGCGCCTTCGCCGCCGAGCTCGGCTACCGCTTCGCGCTCGTGCTCACGGGGGTCACGAGCGAGGCCGACCTGCCGGTCGAACCCGAACCGGCGGTGGTGGCCGCCAGCGTTGCTGACCTGGTGCCAGAAACGTCGTGAGCGCCGGGCGAAGTCAGTAGCGGCGGCCGAATCGCCGGTAGTCGCTGCTCCAGGGATCCGGATACGGAACCTGTGTGGGCCGCGGCCGTTCGCCGAAGCCGCGCAGCAAGAGGCCGACCACCACGCCGAAGGTGAACCCACCGACATGCGCCATCCAGGCCACGCCCTGGTTGGGGTCGGTGAAGAACTGCGTCACGAACCAGACGACCAGCACCACCTTGGCCGGAATGTCGACCAGTAGGAAGATCACGAGCGTGCGCACGCGGGCATTGGGGAACCACACGAGATAGGCACCCATCACTGCGGCGATTGCGCCCGACGCGCCGATGGACGGCACCGTCGAGTCGCGGCTCACCACCACGTGGGCCAGCGTCGCCACCACCCCTCCCGCCAGGTAGAACGCGGCGAAGCCGAGCCTGCCCAATCGGTCCTCGACGTTGTTGCCGAAGATCCAGAGGAACAGCATGTTGCCGCCGAGGTGGAGCAGGCTGCCGTGCAGGAACAGCGACGTCAATACCGCCAGCCAGATGGTCTTGCCGGGATCGAACGGCGGCGTCTGTCCACGATCGATGTTGCAGGCATTGTCGTCGCCGAGCCCGAAGGTTGCATCCACCTCGGCCCTCGTCAGAGGGCGGCCCTCTAGCAGTTCGCAAGGGATGGCGGCGTGGTCCAGGTCGAACCGGATGTCGTCGACCGTGTCCGAGAACGGCGTCGGCTGCCAGAGGAAATACGCCACGACGCAGGCGGCGATGATCAGCCACGTGACGACCGGCGGCCGGGAGACCGGGTTGTCGTCGTGGAGGGGCAGCACGGCCGCGAACCGTATCCTGCGCTGGCTGGCGCGAAACGGCGTACCGGCGACTTGACCGTGCAGCGGCACAGGCGTGGTCGTATCTTTCCTCGCATGACCGACAACGATCTGTTGAAGCGCTTGCTCGACGCTGGCATGACCTTTACGGCGATGACGCAGGCGCGGGCCGAGGACCTCATCCGCGACCTGGTGCGGGCGGGGGAGGTGCAAGCGGAACAGGCGCAGTCCGTCGTCGATGAGTTGGTCGACCGCAGTCGCCGCAACAGCGAGCGGCTCATCGATGCTGTCCGCGCCGAGATCCGGCAACAGATGGCGAACCTCGGCCTCGCCACCAGGACCGACGTCGAGCGGCTGGAGCGCCGAATCGCGGATGTCTCCGCCGCCCAGGGCTCCCGCAGAGCGACGACCAGGAAGGCGCCGGCTCGCAAGGCGACCAAGGCCGCCAAGAAGTCCGGCGGTCGCGCGGCGGGCGCCAAGAAGGCAGGCGCGAAGAAGGCGGGCGCCAAGAAGGCGGGCGCCAAGAAGGCGGGCGCCAAGAAGGCGGGCGCCAAGAAGGCGGGCGCCAAGAAGGCGGGCGCCAAGAAGGCCACCAAGGCCGCGAAGACATCGAAGGCTTCGCGGGCGTCGAAGTCCACCCGCGCCCGATCGACCCGCTGACCCGGAGCGACCGCCACGCCCCCGGTCCGCCGCAGGCTCGACGCCGAACTGGTCCGCCGGCGGCTGGTGGAGAGCCGCGCACACGCCCGCGAGGCCATTGCGGCCGGCCGGGTCACCGTCGACGGCGCCCCCGCGCTCAAGGCCGCCCGTCAGGTGGCGCCGCACGAGGCGATCGTGGTGCTTGGCGACGGACCGCGCTTCGTCAGCCGCGGCGGTGACAAGCTCGCGGCCGCCCTCGACCGCTTCGCGATACCGGTGGACGGTGTGCGCGCGCTCGACGCCGGCGCCTCGACCGGCGGGTTCACCGATTGCCTGCTCCAGTGCGGGGCCGACCGCGTCGTGGCCGTGGACGTCGGGCGCGGGCAGCTCCACGAGCGGCTGCTCGGGGACGCGCGGGTCGAGTCGGTCGAGCGGACCAACGTCCGCGCACTGACGGCGGGCGATGTCGGCCCGCCGTTCGATCTGGTGGTGGCCGACCTGTCGTTCATCTCGCTGCGCACCGTGCTCGCCCCGCTGCTCGGCCTTGCTGCGCCAGGGGCCCACCTGGTGCTGCTGGTCAAGCCACAGTTCGAGGCCGGTCGCGACGAGGCGTCCCGGGGGCGTGGCGTCATCCGCGACCCGGGGGTGTGGCGGCGGGTGCTCGACGATGTCGTGATCGCGCTCCGCCGCGCCGGAGCCGCCATCATGGGGGTGATGGTTTCACCGCTCACCGGGGCCGACGGCAACGTCGAGTTCTTCGTGCACGCCCGCGCCGCCATCCCCAGCGATGCCGATGGGATCGGCATCCGCACCGAGGCGGCGGTCGACGAGGCGTTGGCGCTCGTCGACGGATCGGTCGACCCCCGACGCGATCGCGACGCGGGGCGTGGGGGCCGGGCCGGACGATCGCGGCCCGGCCAGCCGTGAGGGCCTAGTGCTGCCGTGGCCGTCGTCGGAATCATCATCCATCACCAGCGCGAGCAAGCGGCCGAGCTGGCGCGCGACGCGGTGGCGTGGGTGCGCGAGCGGGGCCACGAGGTCCGGATCCCACTGCAAGATGCAGCCATCGCCGGGCTGACCGACGCCGCCAGCGCCGAGGCGGACTTCGCCCGCGGCCTCGACGTCGCCATCAGCCTGGGCGGCGACGGCACCATGCTGCGCACCGTCGACCTGGTTGCGGCGGAGGGCGTGCCGGTCATCGGGGTCAACGTCGGCCAACTCGGGTACCTCACAGAGGTCGAACCCGCCGGCATGCGCATGGCCCTCAAGCGGTTCCTGGCCGGGTCGTACGACGTCGAGGAACGAATGATGCTGGCGGTGACGGTGGAGGGCGAGGGATTCGGAGGGAACGCGCACCTCGCCCTCAATGAGGCGGTGCTCGAGAAGACCCCGATGGGCCACACCGTGCGGCTGGGGGTCAGCGTCGACGGTGAGACCTTCACCCCGTACGCTGCTGACGGCCTGATCGTCGCCACCCCGACGGGGTCGACGGCCTACGCCTTCTCGGCTCGGGGACCGATCGTCGAGCCGACCCATCGCTGCCTGCTGATGACACCGGTGTCACCGCACATGCTCTTCGACCGTTCCCTCGTGCTGCCGCCCTCCGCCACCGTGCGCATCGAGGTGACGGGCGACCGGGCCGCAACCCTGTCGCTCGACGGTTCCAACCTCGGCAGCTTGCGACCCGGCGACGCCATCCAGGCCACCGGTGCGGGTGAGTCGGCCCGGTTCGTCACGTTCGGGCCGCGGGACTTCCTGCACATCCTCAAGACCAAGTTCGGTCTGAGCGACCGGTAGGTGACCGGTGATCCTCGAACTGGCCGTCCGCGACCTGGGGGTGATCGCCGAGCTGCGGCTCGTGCTCGGGCCGGGGATGACGGCGCTCACCGGGGAGACGGGGGCCGGCAAGACGCTGGTGGTGGATGCCATCGAGCTGTTGGTCGGGGGACGGGCCGACCCGGTCCTGGTGCGGGCGGGAGCCGACGAGGCCTGGGTCGAGGGCCGATTCGTCCGCCCGGAGGGCGCGGGGAGCGACGGCGACGGCGTTGGCGCCGGCAACCCCGGGGACGAGGTCGTGCTGGCCCGGGCCATCCCCCGCTCGGGGCGTAGTCGCGCCTACATCGACGGCCGGCTCGCGACGGCCGGCGAGCTGGCGGCGGTTGGCGCAGAGCTCGTCGATCTCCATGGGCAGCACGCCCACCAGTCGCTCCTTCACGCCGCCGCCCAGCGCGACGCGCTAGACCGCTTCGGTCGGGTCGACCTCGGGCCGCTGCGTGCGGCGCGGCAGGAGATCCGCACGATCCTCGACGAGCTTGCCGGCATGGGCGGCGACGAACGGGCCCGGGCCCGCGAGCTCGATCTCTTGCGCTACCAGGTCGCCGACATCGACGGTGCCGCCATCACCGGTCCGGACGAGGACGCCGAGCTGGAGCGCCTCGAGGACGCGCTGGCGGATGCCACCGCTCATCGCGAGGCGGCGTCCGGCGCCGTCATGCTGCTCAGCGGCGACGGCGTGGGAGTCGGCGACGTCCCCGATGCCGGCGCCTCGGCGACGGATGCGGTGGGCTCGGCCCTGGCGCTGGTGGCCGGGCGGACGCCGTTCGCCGGCGCCGAGGCGCGCCTGCGCGCGCTCGCGGCCGAGCTGAGCGACCTGGCCGGCGAGGTACGCACCGCAGGCGAGGCCATCGACGACGACCCGGAGCGGCTGGCGCGGGTGCGCGACCGTCGGCAGCTGCTGCACGACCTGCGGCGCAAGTACGGCGAGACGCTGGGCGATGTCCTGGCCGAGGGCGACCGCCTGCGCGCTCGGTTGGCCGAGGTCGAGGACCACGACCGCCGGGCGGCCGAGCTCGACGGCCGCCTCGACGCCGCCCGCGCCGCGGAGTCCGAGGCGGCGGCGGGGGTCGCTGCGGCCCGGCGGGACGCGG
>JBKPAA010000021.1:0-14907 GCA_046726215.1 Actinomycetota bacterium
CAGCTGCACGGTGGAGTACGCGTCCAGCTACGTCAGCTACCTCCAGGCCGAGAGACGCCGGGGGGTGTCCATCGAGGTCATCCCCGACGACGACGACGGCCAGCTGTCCGTCGGAGCTTTAGCCCGCATGCTCGACGACGATCGGGGGCCGGTGGGCCTCGTTGCAGTCACCCACGTCCCGACGAACGGCGGCCTGGTGAACCCGGTCGCCGAGGTGGGTGCGCTGTGCCGGCGGGCCGGCGTTCCGTACCTGCTCGACGCCTGCCAGTCGGTCGGCCAGATGCCGGTGGACGTCGAGGCGATCGGGTGCGACCTGCTGTCGGCCACGGGCCGCAAGTTCCTGCGCGGACCTCGGGGCACCGGTTTCCTGTACGTCCGCCGATCGCTGCTGGACCGGCTCGATCGAATGGGGGCGGAGCCGGCCTTCCTCGACCTGCTGGGCGCCGACTGGGTCGCGCCCGACGGCTACGAGGTGCGGGCGGACGCCCGCCGCTTCGAGAACTGGGAGTCGAACATGTCCGCCCGTGCCGGCCTGCGCGCGGCGCTTGCGTACGCCCGGTCGTGGGGGCTCGATGCCATCGCCGAGCGGGTGACGACCGTGGCGGCAGCGCTGCGGGGCCGGCTGGCCGGGATCCCGGGCGTTCGGGTGCACGACCTCGGTCGCCAACGCAGCGGCATCGTGACGTTCACCGTGGACGGCGTTGCCGCCGACGACGTGCAGGGCCGACTGCGGAGACAGGGCATCAACGTCTCGGTCTCGGAACCGTCGTCGACCCGGCTGGACTCGGAGCGTCGCCAGCTGCCGCCGCTGATCCGGGCGTCGGTGCACTACGTCACGACCGACGCCGAGCTCGACCGGGTCACCACCGCGGTCGCGGACATGGCCGCCGCCCCGGCGTGACGGCTCGTGGTGGCCGATGGCGCGACGGGTGCCGCGCCCTGACATCCTGCTGAGATGAAAGACGTCCTTACCGGCACGGGCGACACCCCGGTGGTCGATGCCGCCACCGTGGTCCTCGTCCGTGACGGCGACCGCGGCCTCGAGTGCCTCATGCTGCGCAAGACCAAGGGCCAGGCCTTCGGGGGACTGTGGGTGTTCCCGGGCGGCCGGGTCGAGCCGGGAGACGGCGATGGGTTCGACGGCGCACGGCAAGCGGCGGTGCGCGAGGCCCGCGAAGAGACCGGCCTGTCGCTCGATGCCACCGAGTTGCTGCCGTTCGCGCACTGGTTCCCGCCGCCCGAGGCGCCCCGCCGCTTCGCCACCTGGTTCTTCCTCGCGGCACTGCCGGCCGGCGCCGCCGAGGTGATCGTCGACGGCGGGGAGATCGGGGACCACGTCTGGACGACCCCGTCCGCCGCCCTCGAACGCCATCGCTCGGGTGAGATCAAGATGGTGCCGCCTACCTGGGTCACTCTCCACCGCCTCGTCGACCTGGCCGACATGGCGGCCGCCCTGTCGGACGCCCAGGACCGGGACCTCGAACACTTCAGCACGCACATGGTCGACGACGACGGCGTGCTCGTGGCCGTGTGGGCCCCCGATGCCGGCTACGGCTCGGGTGACCTCACGGCCCCCGGCCCCCGCCACCGCCTCGTGATGGACCCGGCCGGCTGGCGCTACCAGCGCGCGGACTGAGCGCAGGCGGGGTGGAGCGGAATCCGGTCGATGAGGTGCCAGCATGGTCGGCCATGGCCAGGGACGACGAGGTGACCGCTGGCGCGCCATCGTGGGCGGGCGCCGCGGCCGAGAACGGCGATGGGGACGACGCCTCCGGCGACAACGCACGGGCCGAGGCCGACCTCGCCCGGCGTCTGGGGTGGGCCAAGCAGGCGATCCTGGCGGCGGCGCTGCTGTTCGTCGGGATAGCCATCGGGATGGTGGTCGCGCGCGACCGTCCCCCCGGAGAGGGCTCGGTCGACGTCGGGTTCCTCCAGGACATGCTCACCCACCACGACCAGGCCCTGGGCGTGGCGACCTTGGTGGTCGCCAACGGCGAGGACCCGACCGTGCGCAGCTATGCCCGGGAGATCCTCGTGTTCCAGGGCTACGAGATCGGCATGATGAGCCAGATGCTGGACGACTGGGGCTACTCCCGTGGCGACCGCTCCGACCGGGCGATGGCGTGGATGGACATGCCCGTGCCGGTCGAGCAGATGCCCGGCCTGCTGACCGACGAGCAGCTCGACCAGCTGCGCGACGCCGACGGCGGCGAGCTGGACGCACTGTTCCTGGACCTCATGGCC
This sequence comes from Actinomycetota bacterium, assembly GCA_046726215.1. Lineage (GTDB taxonomy): Bacteria > Actinomycetota > Acidimicrobiia > Acidimicrobiales > VFJN01 > DASQUK01. The sequence goes on from JBKPAA010000021.1 coordinate 2,245, forward strand.
GACCACCACCGGGGCGGCCTCCACATGGCCGAGTACGCCTACGGCCACGCCGGGGACGCGGACGTCCGGGAGCTCGCCGCCCGCATCGCCCGCAACCAGGCCGGCGAGATCAACGAGTACCGGGCCGTGGCCGCCCGCAACGGCTACGACATCGACATCGAGCCGGCCAGCATCCCGGCCGACATCGCCGAGGCCGGCGAGACCGGCGGGGACTGACGCCCCTCCACCTTCGCTGTCACAGGACTTGCCTAGCCTGACCGACGTGCCCGTGATCCCTCCGGCCGTTCTCGGTCGCGGTGTTGTCGTCAACGCTCGTGACCGCGTGCCGGAGCCGTGGGCGGCGGCCGCGGAGGTCCTCGTCGACGACCACGCGGTCGCCGATCCCGCCGGCGTCGTCGCCGCGCTGCACGAGGCGTGGGCCGGCCGGCGGGCCGTAGTGGTGAGGTTGGGCGTCGATCCGGCGCAGTTCCGGGAGGCACCCGACATCGAGGTGGCCGAACCGTGGCGGCTGGATCCGGGCTTCGAGCTGTGGCACGACCGCCTCCACTTCCTGGTGTGGGCCAACACCTACGACGCCCGCGACGGCGAGCCGGTGTGGTGGTGGGCGCGCAAGGCTCGACGCCTGGGGGCCACCCCGACAGTGCCCGGCGCCACCGTCGATGGCTCCGCCGCCGACGTCGTGCTGCCCGACGGCACCCCGGCGTGGATCGACGGTGGGCCGCGGGGCGCTCCCGGCGCCATCGAGATCGGTGGAGTCCCGGTCGTCCACGCCGAGTCGATCGACGGTGGGCAACTCGCGCTGGTCCCGCCCGGCGACGCGCGCACCTCCGATCGCCAGCTCGCCCCCGACCAGCAGCGCGCCGTGGTGCATGGGGCAGGGCCCGCCCGCGTCATCGCCCCCGCGGGCTCGGGCAAGACCCGTGTGCTCACCGAACGATTGCGGCACCTCGTAGTCGCCCGCGGCTACGAGCCCGCGGGCGTCGTTGCTGTGGCTTACAACCGCAAGGCCCGCGACGAGATGGTCGACCGCACGCCGGGGATCGGCGCCCGAATCCTCACGCTCAACGCCCTGGGCTACGAGCTCGTGGCCAGCCGGCTGGGCCGGCGGCCCGAGGTGCTCGAGGGACGCGAGGTCCGCCGTCTGCTCGAACCGCTGCTCCCCCGGGGCGCCCGCCGCCTCAACACCGACCCGCTGGCCCCCTACCTCGACGCGCTGTCGGCCGTAAGGCTGGGGCTGCGCGACCCGGTCGACGTCGAGGACGAGCGCGGCGACGTGCCGGGCCTGGCCGAGGCGTTCCCGGCCTATCGTTCCGAGCTGCGCCGGCGGGGCGTCGTCGACTTCGACGAGCAGGTGCTGCTTGCGATCGAGCTGCTGCTGGCCGATGGTGCGTTCCGGCGGGGGCAGCAGGCCCGTCACCGTCACCTTCTGGTCGACGAGTTCCAGGACCTCACACCGGCGCACGTCCTGCTCATCAGGTTGCTGTCGTCACCCCGCTTCGACGTGTTCGGGGTCGGCGACGACGACCAGGTGATCTACGGGCACGCCGGGGCGTCCCCGCGGTTCCTCACCGAGTTCCGCCGCTATTTCCCCACCGCCGCCGAGCACGCCCTCGAGGTCAACTATCGCTGCCCGCCGCAGGTGGTCGACGCCACGCGCCATCTGCTGACGCACAACCGCGTGCGGGTACCCAAGGTGATCCGTGCCGGGCGCACGGGCCCGGCGCCGGGCGAGACCGGCGGCGCCGACGCCTTCCGGGTGCGGCGCCACGTCCCGCAGGCGGGCGCAAGCGAGCTGGTCGACGTGGTGCAGGCCTGGCTGGGCGGCGCTTCGGCGCCCGAACCCCGCGCCATCGCGGTGCTGACCCGGGTGGGATCGCTGCTGCTCGCACCGCACGTGGCGCTGGTGGAGGCGGGGGTGCCGGTCAGCTCGATCCTGCACCCCGACGTCCTGACCCGCACCGGACTGCGCGCCGCGCTGGCCTACCTGCGGATCGCAGCCGACGACGACCGGATCGATCCTCGCGACCTCATCGAGGTCTACCGGCGCCCCAGCCGGGGCCTGCCCAACTGGATCGAGCGGTGGCTCGGCCGGTGTCGCTCGGTCGGCGAAGTGGAGCGGGCCGCCGCTCGCATCGACGACGCCAAGGTGGCCGGCAAGGTCGAGGGCTTGGCCGCCGACCTCGCCGGGCTGACCGCGCTCGCCCGGTCCGGCAGCACCCGGACGGTTCTCGAGCACGTCCGCGACGGGGTCGGCCTCGGCCGGGCCGTCGAGCTGCTCGACGCCACCGGCGTGGCGGGAGAATCCCACCGCGATGACCTCGAGGCGCTGCTGCAGGTGGCCGACCTCCACCCCGACCCCGGCGGGTTCGAGCCCTGGCTGCGGGCGGCGCTGACCCGGCCCGGCGACGACAGCGGCGTCGCGCTCTCGACCATCCACCGCGTCAAGGGCAGGGAGTGGCCGCGGGTTGTGGTCTTCGGCGCCACCGACGGGATCATGCCCCACCGGCTCTCGCAGGGCCGGGCGGCGGTGGAGGAGGAGCGCCGCGTGTTCCACGTGGCCATCACGCGCGCCATCGACGAGGTGGCGGTGCTGGCAGACGCCATCCGACCGTCGCCGTTCCTCGCCCAGATCGACAACGACGCCACCCCGGCCGACCAGGAGCCCGAGCCGATGGCCGAGGAGCCGCCCAGCCCACCGCGGCGCCGGGCGGACCCGCCTTCCGGCCGGGCCGCCCCATCCGATCCCGAGGTGGTCCGCGTTGAGGCGGCGCTGCGCGAATGGCGGCGCGAACGAAGCCGCGCCGACGGGGTGCCGGCGTACGTCGTGATCCACGACCGCCACCTGGTGGCCATCGCCGAACGCCGGCCCTGCGACCGGGCGGCCCTGGCCGCCTGTCCCGGCATCGGGCCGGCGAAGCTGGCGGCCTACGGCGACGAGCTGGTGTCGCTCGTCCGGGCGCTGGACGACGAGGCCGAATCGCCCGGCCCGCGCAACAGCTCGAGCGACAGCTGATGGAGGTCGTCGACGGTGTCCTCCCCGGAGGCACCCTCGAACGCGCCGTGGAGTGACAGCACCGCCAGGCCGTGGACGTGCGCCCACAGGACACGGGCCAGTGATGTGGCCGGCCGGTCGGCGTGCCACCCCTCGGCCTGGGCGGCCTCGACCAGGGTCACGAGCTGCCGGAACGAGCGGTAACCCTGTTCCCGGTAGTCGGCGTCGCTGACGTCGACCCGCTCGCGCCGGAACGTCACCGCGAACACCCCCGGGTCCGACCGGGCGAAGTCGAGGTAGCCCCGACCCGCCACGCCGATGCGCTCGACGGCGCTGAGCCGGGATCCCCGCGCTGCGGCATTGCGCTCGGCGGCGTCGAGGTGGTCGTCGATCGTGGCGACGAGGCGCGCGAAGCCGTCGGCTGCGACCGCCGACAGCAGGGCCGCAAGCGTGGGGAAGTGGCGCAGGGGCGCCCCATGCGACACACCCGCGCGCCGGGCGATGGCGCGCAGGGTCAGGCCCTCGAGGCCGTCGGTGGCCACCACCTCGCGGGCGGCGTCGAGGAGCCGAGTCCGGCTGTCGCCCCTGGCCGCGGCGGTCACGCCGCCAGGAGGCCCACGCCCAGAGTGGCGAAACCGACGGCCAGCACGATGGCGCCGGCGGGGATCATCCGTACCAGCGCGTTGGGTTGCGTGGTGCCCGGACGGATGACCGACAGGAAGAAGCCGCCGGGGATGAGCAGGGCGGCGATGGCGACACCCGTCCGGGCGACCCATTCGGCCACGCCCGACAGGTCGGTGGCGTCGACCAACACCTGGGAGATCAGCGCCAGCGTGAGGAACACACCGGCGTGAGCGTGGCCGGCCCGGAAGAACGTGGTCTGCAGGGGGGTGGCCTGCTGCCGCCCGCGCACGATGCGGAACATGAGGGCACCGCCGGACTCGACGGTGATCAGGCTGAGCAGCAAGATCCCGGCCATGATCCGGGAGGGGTCCGAGAGCGACATGTAGACAGTGTCTACCAACATGTAGACAGTGTCAACAGGCGCCGGCGTGTCGCGCTCGGCTAGAACCTGACGCTATGTCAGAAACGCGGGAGCCAGCGGTGCTCGTCGAACGAGACGGTTCCGTGGTCACGCTCACCCTCAACCGTCCCGACAAGCGCAACGCATTCAACGCCGAGATGCTGTGCCGGCTCTGCGACGCCTGGGACATGATCGATGCCGATGACGGCGTGCGCGTGGCGATCATGACCGGCGCCGGCGGCAACTTCTCGGCGGGTGCCGACCTCGATCGGCTGGTGGGAGCGATGATCGCGGGTAAGCCCGCCGAGGACGAGTTCGAGGAACGCATCCGGTCCGATGTCGGCCTGATCTACAAGGGCTTCCTGAAGGAGCACCGGACGACGACGCCGATCATCGCCGCCGTGGAGGGCTACTGCTATGCCGGGGGCATCGAAATCCTCCAGGCGTTCGACGTGCGGGTGGCCGCCGAAGGCGCCCGGATCGCAGTGAGCGAGGTGCAGCGGGGCCTGTTCCCCATGGCGGGGTCGACGGTGCGGCTGCCCCGGCAGATCCCCTGGACGGTCGCCATGGAGATGCTCATCACCGGCGAGCCCATCTCCGGCCGTCGCGCCTACGAGGTCGGCCTGGTGGGTCACGTGGTCCCCGACGGCACCGCTCTGGAGCGCGCCCGCGAGATCGCCGGACGGATCGCACGCAACGGCCCGCTCGCCGTTCGCAACATCAAGGCGTCCGTGCTGGCGGCCGACGCGGTTCCCGAGCCCGAGGCCTATGCACGCGAGTCCGAGCTGGGCACGGCCGTGGTGGCGTCGAACGACGCCCGTGAGGGTCCCCGCGCCTTCCTCGAAAAGCGCGAACCGAACTTCACCGGCGGCTGACCGCTAGGCCACCCGTGGCGGCAGGGGCTCGGCGGCGCAGCGACGCCGAGCCTCGACCAACGCCGGCGGCGGGCCTCCGGCGAAGCGCAGCGCCCCCATCAGGAGGTGGGTCGCCGGCAGGATCGTCGCCCAGTCGACGAGCGTGGGATGACGCATGCCCAGCATGTCCCGCGCCCAGGCCGGCAGCAGGCACACGGATGCCTGGATCACCACCTGGTGGGCGCCCGAAAGCAGCGGGTTGAGGGGATCACGGCCCGGCGTGGTCAGGAAATGCACGGCGTCGAGCGTCCGCTCGCTCGCTGCGAGCCGGGGTCGCATCTCCCGGAGGTAGGCGCGCATCGCCGCCCGCGTGCGGGGCACCTCGGTGGCCCCCAGCCGCTCGGCGATCGCCGCCATCTCGTGGTAGTAGCGATCGGCCTGCTCGCCGCGTACCGGGAAGGGGACGAATCGCTGGTGCGCCCGCAGGAAGCTGAAGACCTCGGTGACATGGACCCAGGCGACGAGGTCGGGGTCGGAGGCCGAATACGCCCGCCCGTCGGGCGCGGTGCCGCGCACCTTGCGGTGGATGCGCTTGATCAGCTCGATGAGCCGCTCGGCGGTCTCCGTCGAACCGTAGGTCGTACCGGTCACGAACGAACCGGTGCGACCCAGCCGGCCGAGCGGATCCTCCCGGTAGTTGGAATGGTCGGCGATGCCCGCCATGGCCAGCGGATGCAACGTCTGGAGCAACAGCGCGCAGAGCCCACCGATGAGCATCGAAGGATCCGCGTGCACCCGCCAGGTAACGCTGCCCGGCCCGAACAGCCCGGGATCACCCGGCGGATCGGTGTACTGCTCGAACGGCAGGCGATCGGCCGCCAGCGTCCGCACGATCGGAGCCAGGATCTGCTGCTGGAGCGCGCCGCCGATCAGCGGCACCTGGCCCAGCGACGGCAGCGCGATCATCGCCTTGAGTCTGCCGCACCACCGCGGGCTTGCAGCTTCCTGCCGAGCTCATCAGCTGCGCTAAGCAAGGGGCCATGACCTTTGATCCCCGGGGGCTGCGCCCCCCCACCCCATCGTCACCCGGCTCGCTGGCGCTCGCGCGGTCGACCGATGACGAGCTGCGCTCATGACCGACAGAGATCAGTCGGACGCCGGCACCGGCAGAACTCCCAAGCAGCTCGCCGACCTGATCGCAGCCACCACCGACGAGCCGCTGGTCGAGGGTGACGAGCCGATCTCGGTGTGGATGCTGGTGAAGTCCCGCGACAGCGAGGGCGATGTCGTCTGGGGCGTCCGCAACGCCGGCGAGCCGTTCAGTTCCGAGGAGCTGCTGGGTGCGCTGACCGGCTTCATCGAGTCCCTGAAACGGGACCTGTCGTCCGACTGGGCGTGATCGCGGTCCCGTCAGCCCTCGGGTAGGGATTGGACCTTGCGTCCCGGAAGCATGGCCCTCACGGCGTCGATCGTGTCCGCCTCGGGCGGCGGCTTGTCGGGCCGGTAGCGCCGCACGCGGGCAAACCGCAGGGCGACTCCTCCGGCGTAGCGGGTCGAGGCCTGCACCCCGTCGAGCGCGATCTCGACCACCATCTCGGGCCGGACGAACACGACGTGGCCGGTCCGGTGGGTCTCGAGCTCGAGGAACCTCTCGGTCTGCCAGGTGAGCAGCTCGTCGGTGAGGCCCTTGAACGTCTTGCCGACCATCACGAACTCACCGGGGTTGTCGGGGTCGCGGGCGCCCAGGTGAAGGTTGGAGAGCCAGCCCTGCCGCCGGCCACTGCCCCACTCGACGGCGAGGACGACCAGGTCGAGCGTGTGGACGGGCTTGACCTTGCGCCACGCGCCGCCGCGCCGCCCGGCCTCGTAGGGCGAGTCGGCGTCCTTGACCATCACGCCCTCGTGCCCGGCCGCCAGCGCTTGGTCCAGCACCCGCTGGGCCTCGGCCGGATCGGCGGTGATGATGCCGGGGATCCGCCAGGGCCCGGCCAGTTCCTCCAGCGTCGCCAACCGGTCGCGTAGCGACCGGTCGATGAGGTCGTCGCCATCGAGGTGCAGGACGTCGAAGAACCTCGACGCCAGGCCGGCACCCGCCGCGTCCGCCTGCCGACCGAACTGGCTCATGGTGTCCTGGAACATCTGGGGGAGCTCGTCGTCGCCGACGCCGATGGCCTCGCCGTCGAGCAGGAAGCTCTCGGCCCGAAACGATCGGGCCAGGTCGACGATGCCGGGCAGGCGGCCGGTCACGTCGTTCAGGTTGCGGGTGTAGATGCGGACCTCGTCCCCGACCCGGTGCACCTGGATGCGGGCGCCGTCGAGCTTCCACTCGACGGAGGCCTCGCGGGCAGCGTCGGCGTCAACCCCGTTGCCGGCGGTCGCCAGCGCCAGGGCGTCGGTCACGTCGGTGGCCGTCTGGGCGAGCATCGGCTGGACCGGGCGGAGCAGGGTCAGGCCGATGGCGTCGAGGCCGGCCTCGCCCTCGGCCAGCGCGATGCTGGCCACGGCGGGAAGGTCACCCGCCAGCATGGCGGCGCGCTGCATCGTGCCCAGCGGCACGCCCGAGGCCTTGGCGAGGGCGTCGGTGACCAGGCCTTCGAGCGCACCGTGGCGCAGCTCGCCGATGAGCAGCCGGCGGAGCAGGTCCTGTTCGTCCTCGGTGGCCCGCCCGAGCAGCGAGCGAAGCTCGGCGGTCCTGGCCGCCTGGGAGCCGGCGCCGTGAAGCGAAGCGAGCCGCTCGAGCGTCGCGTCGACGTCGGCGACCTCGAGTTGGGGCTCGAGGGATGGGGGCGCCTCCACGCCGGCGACCGTGCGCCAGCCGACGCCGATCCGGCCCTGCCGGGGGGCGCCGGTCAGGATGGCCACCACGACCGGCACCTCAGTGGGACCGAGGCGGGCGAACAGGTCGACGAGTGCGGCCACCTTGCGGGAACGTGCCCGCGTGGCCGTTACCGCGGCGGTGGTGGCGACGACATCGGCGAAGCGCACGACGCCATCCTGGCGCACGTCGCCCCGGCCGACCCCGTCGGCGGTGTCGGCTCGCGCGTCGGTTGATCGGCTAGGTCGCAGCCTCCTCGTCCGCGGTTCCGGTGCGGACGCCGGTGTCGGGTCCCTGATCGGTGGGCGGGACGGCCTCCGCGTCGGGTCCCTGATCGGTGGGCGGGACGGCCTCCGCGTCGGGTCCCTGATCGGTGGGCGGGACGGCCTCCGGCTCGGCCGCGTCGGCGTCGGGTCCCAGCGCCGCCGGCGCGGCTTCGTCGCCTCCCGGGTGCGAGGAGAGCGGCTGGGCGTCGACGACCCCGGCCGCATCGGCGTCGCCACGGGCCGGGCTCGCCGGTCGCTCGTCGGCGTCGGCCGTGTCGTCGGCCGCGTCGCGCGCGTCGGAGTCGGGCTTGTCGGCCCCCGCCACGTCGCGGGCCTCGCTGCCGTCGGGTTGGTCGGCCACCGCCGACTCGGCGGCCTCCTCGCCCCCGCTGGCGGCGTCCGGCTCGGTGGGGGCGTCCTCCTCGGCCCCGGTCGTGGCGGCGGCCTCGGCCCCGCTGGTGGCGGCGACCTCGGCCCCGGCCTCGGCCCCGCTGGTGGCGGCGACCTCGGCCCCGGCCTCGGCCGTGTCGGGCTGGCCGGCACCGTCGCCCGATTCATCGGCGGTTTCGTCGGCCGTCTCGGCCGTCTCGGCCGTCTCGGTCGTTTCGGGCGACTCGGCCACTTCGGCCGCCGCGGGTTCTTGTTCGACCTCCTGGCGGGCCCGCCATGAGTCGTAGATCAGCCAGCCGACGGCTCCGAAGAACGCGATGGCGCTCATCCAGATGTTCCAGCGGACGCCCAACAGGTGCGCGGCCGGGTCGATCCGCAGGGATTCGACCCAGGCCCGTCCCACGGCGTAGCCAGCGACGTAGAGCGCGAACAGCCGACCGGGACGGGCGCCCGGGTGGCGCCGCTCCCACCAGATCAGGCCGCCCGCCAGTGCCAGGTTCCACAGGGCCTCGTACAGGAACGTGGGATGGAACGTCGCCTGGTCGAGGTACCCCGGTGGCCGATGCTCCGGGTCGATCTTCAGTCCCCAGGGCAGATCGGTGGGGCGGCCGAACAGCTCCTGGTTGAACCAGTTGCCCAGCCGACCTATCGCCTGGGCGACCGGGAGTGCGGGGGCGGCCACGTCGAGCAGCTCGGGCACGGGCAGGCGGCGTCGATGGGCCACATACGCGCCGGTCGCAACGCCGGCGATCAGTCCCCCCGGGATGCCCAGCCCGCCCTCCCACACGGCGAAGACATGCAGCCAGCGGCCCTCGAAGCGGTCGAGGTCGGTCAACACGTGATAGAGCCGGGCCCCGACCAGCCCGGCAAAGACCGCCCACACGGCGATCCGGTTGATGTCGTCGGGATCGCCACCGCGGGCCGCCCAACGGACGCGGGCGATCCACACCGCGGCGAGGACGCCCAGCGCGATGGCGAGGCCGTAGGCACGCAGCTGCAACCCGCCGATGCCGATGGCGTTGTCGCTCGGGCTGGGGATGTAGGCGAGGATGGAGAACAGGGTTGGCACGGCAGGATGGTGTAGCGCGCCGGAGCGGGTCCGCGCCGCCCAAGACCCCTCGCCAGGCGGGTGTGCCCTCCAAAGGCCGGCCGGCGGAGCGGCTGGCACCCCGGACATGCCAGCGCCGAGACTCTGCCGCCGTGGACTTCGCGACGATGATGGCCCTCGAACCGCACGGCACTGACGTCTGGGTGGGCGCGGGTCCCCGCTACCCCTGGGGCGGCCTCTACGGCGGCCAGATCGTGGCCCAGGCGCTCCGCGCCGGGACCTTCACAGTCGACCCCGGCTACCGCGTCCACTCGGTGCACGCCTACTTCATCCGCACCGGCGACCACACCGAGCCGATCCGCTTCGAGGTGGATCGCGTTCGCAACGGCCGGTCGTTCTGCACCCGGAGTGTGACCGCACGCCAATCGGTGGGGGTGATCCTCAACCTGGCGGCGTCGTACCAGGTCGACGAGTCCGGCCCGGACGTGCAGACGGCAGCCATGCCGGAGCTGCCCCCGCCTGGCGATCTGGCCGACGACAGCTGGAGCGAGATCTTCGAGCGGCGGGTGGCGCCGCGTCAGCGTGGTGAGGTCCAAGCCTGGGCGCGGCTAGCCAAGCCGATCGGCGACGACCCGGCCATGCAGGCCTGCGCGCTGGCCTACATATCCGACGACTTCCCCACGGAGGCGGTCATGTCGCTCATGCCCGATTGGGACCGCCACGCCCCACCGGAGTACCAGTTTTTCTCGGCGAGCCTCGACCACGCCATCTGGTTCCACCGCACCGTGGAGGCCGACGACTGGCATGTGCACGCCTCCACCAGCCACGGGCTGATGGGCTCCCGCGGCGTCAGCGTCGGCCACGTGTTCACCGCCGGCGGCGCCCACCTGGCGACGGTGAGCCAAGAGGTGCTGTTGCGCCCCGCACGCCCCCGCTGAGATCGGCTCGCCCACCGCCCCGCATTCAGTCGCGCTTCTCGATCACGGCGACCCCCTTCCCCGGCTTCCAGGTCTTGACGTACATCACGTCATCGGCCACCGAGACCGACGACGCGCCCATTAGGTCGACGTCGAACGCGTCGAACGATCCGACCTCGAACCGGTAGCCCACCGACTCGAAGATGGCGTCGGAGAACCGGGCGAGCGTGTCGCGGTCGGTCACCGCGCTGGCCGTGCCCCAAAGCTTCACGTCGCCCTGGCTGACCTCCTTGTCGGCGGTGGCGGTGTGCAGGCTGCACCGGCCGTCGCGCCGGAGGTCGCGCGACTTGGTGGAGTCGACCATCATCCCCATCCACAGCTTGCCGTCGTGCAGCACGAGCCGGTCGCCGGCGATCACCGGTTCCACGGGGCTGATGCGCGGGAACCCGTCGTGCCGCAGGGTCGCCAGCATCATCAGGCCGGTCGCCGCCAGTCGCCGCTCCGCCAACCCGGCAATCTCGGGCGCTTCCTCGGAGAACTCTGTCCACGTCGCCATGGCGCGACCTTACGCAAGAGGTGTGACAGTCACGGTTTGGCTCCCGGCCCGGAGGGCGGTCCGATGGAACGCCAGAGGGGATCGCGGAGCGGGCGCAGCCCTAGAGTCTCGGCATGAGCGCAACGGCCCCCGACGTCGACTCGATCAACCTTTCCGACCTGGACTGGTGGACCCGCCCGCTGGACGAGCGCGAGGCCGCGTTCGCGGCCCTGCGGGCCGAACGGCCCCTGGCTCCCATGAAGCTCGAGGCGTTGCCGCACCTCGGCTTTCCCGAGACGCCCTACTGGTCGATCACCCGCTACGCCGACATCGTGGAGGTGAGCCGGCATCCGGAGCTCTTCTGCTCGGGCCAGGGCACCAACATTGCCGATCTCCCGCCTGAATTCCTCGAGTTCTTCGGCTCGATGATCAACATGGACGACCCCCGCCACGGCCGGATGCGCCGGATCGTGTCCAGGGGCTTCACCCCGCGGCAGCTCGAGACCATGCGGGCGGACGTCGAAGGCGTGGCCGCCGGCATCGTCGACGAGATCATCGAGCAAGGTGAGTGCGACTTCGTGACGGAGGTCGCCGCCCGCCTGCCACTGCGGATCATCGTCGACATGATGGGCATCCCGCGCAGCCAGGAGCGGTTCATCTTCGACCGCACCAACGTCATCCTCGGGTTCAGCGACCCCGAGTACGTGGACAACATCGAGGACCCGGCGGCGGTGACCGGTGCCATCCTCGCTGCGGGCGCCGAGCTGGCGCAGATGGTGCAGGAGTTGGGCGAGGCCCGCCAGCGCGATCCCCGGAACGACCTGGTCTCGGCGCTGGTCACCAGCGAGCTCGACGGCGAGCACCTCACACCCCAGGAATTGGCGTCGTTCTTCATCCTGCTGGTGGTGGCCGGGAACGAGACGACGCGCAACGCGATCGCGCACGGCCTGTGGACGCTGTCCGAACATCCCCAGCAGAAGGCGCGGTGGCTGGCAGACATGGACGGCATGACGGCCACCGCCGTCGAGGAGATCATTCGCTGGGCGTCACCGGTCATCCACTTTCGCCGAACGGTCACCACCGACGGGGCCCGGGTTGGTGAGCACGAGTTCTCCCAGGGTGAGAAGGTCGTGCTCTGGTATTGGTCCGGTAACCGGGACGAGGCGGTGTTCGATGACCCGCACACGTTCGACATCGGCCGCACGCCGAACGACCACATCGGGTTCGGCGGTCCGGGACCCCACTTCTGCCTAGGTGCCCACCTGGCCCGGCGGGAGATCTCCGTGATGTTCCGCGAGCTGTTGCGGAGGATGCCCGACATCCACTCGGTCGGCCAGCCAGACCGGTTGCGCTCCGGCTTCATCAACGGGATCAAGCACATGCGTGCCGAATGGACGCCCCAACGCCCTGGTGAGGACGCCTACGGCCGCTCGGCCGGCTCAGCCCCCTGACACGCTGGTGACACGGGAGCGGGCGCCGGTGAACGCCGCCTCAACCGCCGAGCGGGCCCGGTGGTGGTCGCCGGGCAGCAGGTGGGCGTAGGTGGCCAGTAGCACTCCCGGGGAGTGGCCCAGATACTCGCCCGCTGCCGGCACCGGCGCCGCCGCCTGCAGAAGGACGGCAAGGTGTTCCGGCTCGTCGACAAGAACGGCACCGTTGTCGCCGGCTCATGGGTCGGAGGTCGAGGTGGGTTGGCGGTCGGCCTTGTGGGAGCGCGTCGAAGCGGTGTGAGATCGCTGGCGATGATGGTTGTCAGCGCGTGGTGGTCGTCCGCGGCCGCGCCGGTCCGCTGTGGTTGTTCAAGTCAGCAGCGGCAGCGAGC
>JBKPAA010000022.1:0-84692 GCA_046726215.1 Actinomycetota bacterium
GTCCAAAGCACCACTGGTCACCACGTTGGATTCCCAGAAGACGACGTCGCTGGGTACTGGAACGCCGTCGAGCTCATCGCGTCGGCCAAGACCGTGGAGCAATTCGGGCGAGGTGTGCGCGCACTGGTCGAATACGCAAAACCGATACTGCAGGAGCGCGAGAGTCACCCGCGAGACGACGTTCTGACGCTGATCGCTGACAGAGTGGCGCGAGGAGACCTCCCTGAAACCGTCGGACTCATGCTCGTGGCGACTCTGCTCTCGGCGGGCCACGAGCCGACAATCAAGCAGCTGGCGATCATCGTGTCGCTGCTCAGCAGCCGGCCAGACATTTGGGACGCCATCGCGACTGGCGCGCTCACGGCCGCGAAGGTCGTCGAAGCGGTGCTTCGGTTCCGTTCCACCAACCGGGGGGTCCTGCGGCGCGTGGCTGAATCGTTCGACTATCGAGGAGTGCGGTTCAACCAAGGGGAGATGATCATTGTCAACACCCACGCGGCGAACCACGACCCGCGTCAATTCGAGGGAGCCGATCGCCTGAACCTCGATTCGGGCGCAGGCTCCCACCTCGCGTTCGGATTCGGCCCGCACTTCTGTCTCGGCGCGGCGCTAGCGCGCGCACAGCTCCGGGAAGCGATAAGCGCCTTGGCGCAGCGACTGACGTGTCCAGCGGTCGTTGACATCTCGGAGACCGAAGGCGAGGGACTCGTTGGTCCATCATCACTCGTCGTGTCCTTCTCGAGCCGGGCGGCCGGGGAACCCGCGGCATCGGGCGGCAGTCGATTCACCGGGGGACAGTGACGTCCTCGAGCTGACGATGCGGGTCTGATTCCCATCGCCCGCCCTGCTGGGTATCACCCACGGGCCGGCACGTGCTTGGTACAACCATCCCGTGAGGCCTGGGGCCTGGGCGAGCGTCGGTGCGGCGGTCCTGCTGTTGGGGGCCTGCAGCGCCGGCTCATCGGGCGAGGGCACTTCGACGAACGACAGGGCGGCAGCGGCACCGGACGCGGGCACAGAGGCCCCGACAACGGCGCCACCCACCTCCGCCCCGCCGGCTCAGCCACCTCCTGTTCAACAGCTCGAGGGGCTCTCGCTCAGGCTCACCAAGGTGGCCGACACGCAGATGCTCACGTCGATCGCCTGGCGGAACGGCGACCCCAACCCCTACCTGGCCGATCAGCATGGCCACATCTACCGGCTGGTCAACGGGCAGTCGGACCTGGTGCTCGACCTGACCGCGGAGGTCCTGGACTACCGGCCCGGCGCCGAGTACGGGATGCTCGGCATGACGTTCGACCCCGTCGACGGCAGGATCATCCTCGGGTTCAACGGCAATGACGTCGACACCCGTATCGTCTCCTACGCGGTTGGGGCCGACGGTCGGCCAGACGCGACGTCGGGTCGGGAGCTCTTGCACATATCCCAACCCGGTGTCGGCCACAACAGTGGCCACCTCGCCTTCGATTCTGACGACAACCTGTTCATCAGCATGGGGGATGGCGGCGGAAGCCGCGGCGCCGACGCCCAGGACATGACGAAGCTCCTGGGAGGGCTCCTACGGATCACTCCCAACCGCGATGGTCCGGGCTACACGGTGCCCGACGACAATCCCTACGTCGGCGTCGCCGGTATCGCACCTGAGATCTGGGCCAAGGGCATGCGCAACCCATGGCGATTCTCGATCGACCGGGCGACCGGCGACATGTGGATCGGCGCCGTCGGTGAGTCCAGTTGGGAGGCCGTCTACAAGATCCCGGCGGGACACGGCGGCGTCAATCTGGGCTGGCCGACGTACGAAGGATCACACGAGGGTCCCTACAAGGACGAGGTGGCGCCACCCGCCCACCCGCTGATGCCGGTGTACGAGTATCCCCACACCGTCGGCCCTGCGGTCATCGGGGGCTATGTCTACCGGGGCCACGCAATTCCCGGGCTCCAGGGCGCCTATGTGTTCATGGACATGACCGGTCCCGTATGGGCCATGGGTGCCGACGGCGTGGTCCAGCTCGACATCCAGGCCGGCGGTGTTCAGACGTCCTTCGGCGAGGACCCCGATGGCGAACTGTGGCTGATCACGCAGCAAAACGGCGTCTTCAAGCTCGAGGCCGCCTGACGCCGATCACGCCAATAACAGCAGGCGTCAACGGCACGCATCTCGTGAAATTCACCACCATGGACGCCTAGGTCGTTAACGTCGCCCCACCGTTCGCTCTCCGATGGTGGGGGTTGCTCAATGCGGGTTACGGGTACCGGCCACGCAGGTCTACGAATAGACACTCGAGCGGGCAGCATCTTGTGCGATCCATGGGTCAACCCTGCGTTCTTTGCGTCGTGGTTCCCCTTCCCCGACAATTCCCAGCTCGACTGGCAGCATCTCGGGAGCGCCGATTATCTGTACGTCTCCCATCTGCACCGCGACCATTTCGACTCAACGCACCTCCGCCAATTCGTGCCGAAGTCGGCGACGGTGCTCCTGCCCGACTACCCGACCAGCCAGCTGGAGGACGAGCTGCGCGCGCTCGGTTTCACGACGTTCCTGCGCACCCGATCCAACGAGCCCGTCGTCCTCGGCGATGGGCTCACCGTCATGATCCAGGCGCTGACCTCACCGAACGATGGGCCCATCGGTGATTCGTCGCTCTGGGTCGAACACGACGGGATTCGGCTGCTCAACCAGAACGACGCCCGCCCGGCCAACCTCCGCGAGTTCGCCAAGCTGGGCCAGGTGCACGCGCACCTGCTGCAGTTCTCCGGTGCCATCTGGTATCCGATGGCCTACGACCTGCCTACGGCAACAAGGACCGAGCTCGGCAGGCAGAAGCGCTCGCGGCAATTCGACCGAACCATCCGCTACATCGACGATCTCGGGGCGAGGTGGGTGTTCCCGATTGCCGGCCCGCCGTGCTTCCTCGACGACGACCTTTGGTGGCTGAACGACCTCGGTGACGACGAGGCCAACATATTCATGGACCAGCAGGCGTTCATCGACCGGTACCGGGAGCGGGGGTACGACAACGGGATGATCCTGCTCCCGGGGAGCGTCGCGGAGCTCACCGACGACGGCTGCACGGTTGAGCATCCGGTGAGCGACGTCCGGTGCTTCTTCGCCCACAAGGCGGAGCACCTTCGTGCCTACCGCGCTCGGCAACGCCCGGTGATCGAGGCCGAGAAGGCGTCATGGCGTCACCCCGAGATCGACGTCTTCAACGCCCTGAAGATGCGCATCGAGCCGCTCTTGAGCGAGTCGACATTCCTCGCCGAGCGAGTGGGTGGCCCCGTGCTGCTCGACCTGGTGGGCGAGGACGAGGAGCCCAGCGAGCGTCTGTTGATCGACTTCGTCGCCCGGCAATTGCGGCGATACGCGGATGAAGAGGTCCGTTACGAATTCACGACCAAGCGGATCCTGGTCGAACACCTTCTCCATACGGGGGAGGTGGACTGGGTCAATTCACTGCTGTTGTCCTGCCGGTGTTCGCCGAGACGACACGGACCGTACAACGAGGCCGTGTTTGCGTTCCTCAAGTGCCTCTCGACCGAACGCCTCCAGTACGCCGAAGGCTGGTACTCCGAACAGGCACCCGACGTCGACGACGTCCGGCTCGACGGCTGGGTCGTGCAGCGGCGCTGTCCGCACTTGAAGGCGGACCTGCGTCGGTTCGCCGTCATCGACGGCAACGTGCTCACCTGCCAGATGCACGGCTGGCAGTTCGACCTCGACACCGGGCGATGCCTGACCAGCACTGATCACGAGATCCGCGCCAGGCGCGCCCGCTTGCGATGAGTTAGTCAGCGCTGCTGCGTCCAACCCGGCATGCGAATCATCCTCAGTGACTTCATCAGCCTCGATGGCGTCGTGCAGGCACCCGGCGGCAAGCGCGAGGACCCCGACGGTGGGTTCGAGCATGGAGGCTGGTCCATGCCGTTGTTCGACCCCGAGTCGATGGGAGCGGCCATCGGCGAGGTCATGGGGCGCACGGAGGCGTTGCTGTTCGGGCGGCGGACGTGGGACGGCATGGCCGCTGCGTGGCCGAAGCGGGCGGGCGATCCCTACGCCGACCAGATGAACGCCATCACGAAATACGTCGTGTCGCGAACCCTGTCGGCGGAGGAGGCGTCGTCGAGGTGGAACAACACCAGGCTCCTGAGTGGTGGCGACGGCGACGCGATCGAAGCGATCCGCTCCCTGAGAACGACCGGTGGTGACGGCGGCCTGCAGGTCTGGGGTAGCGCCTCGTTGGCTCGCCAGCTGATCGAGAACGACCTCGTCGACGAGTACCAGCTCATGGTCGAGCCGGTCCTGCTGGGCGGCGGAAAGACGCCCTTCCCGTCCGATGGCCGGGCTCGGCGACTGGACCTGGTGTCGGTGACGCAGGCCAAGACGGGCGTGCTCATCTGCGCCTACCGCCCGGCCGGCACTGCCGCCGGGTAGGGGCTGCGACCGGCGGCCGCGCCGATCCGGGGCGCCGGTTTCCTGCTATCGGACGGGGCGCCACGCACGCAGGCGTGGGCGCCAGGCGGGGACCGCCCGGCGATAGTCCTCGTAGCTGGTGCCGAAGGTGCGGGCCAGGGTCGGCTCCTCGTACCACTGGACGAACGCGGCCACCACCGCCCATACGGTGGCGGCGTACGCGAACAGGACCGGGCGGCCCAGCATCAACGCCTGGCCGACGATGACGGCCACGACCGCCAGGTACATCGGATTGCGAACGTGGCGGTACAGGCCACCCACGACCAACTCCTCGGTCGGCGCGATCGGTGCAGGCGTGCCGGCCCCCTCGGTCACGAACCGCGTAAACGCGGCCACCAGCACCAGCGCTCCCGCCCCTACCAGGGCCACCCCCAGTACACGCAGCGGTGCCCAGACCGATGCGGCGGAGCGCCAGCCCGTCAGCATCCCGGGCACCACACCCGCGACGACCCCCGGTGCGACGGCGAAGAACGCCGCCGTACCGAGGGTCGCCTCCGGCTTGCGCATCGGGGCCACGCCGCCGCTCAGTGGGCCACGCTACGCGGCGCCGGCCTCACGCCGCCTCGTCGGCTGGGACGTCGCCGAAGAAGCCCGTGATGGTCTGGAGCCGGCCGTCCTCGGCCAGCTCGGCGACATCCGTGCCCGTGATCACGATCGTCCCGTCCGGGGCGGCGAACTCGAACGTGTAGCGCGCCAGGTTGTGGTGCGTGTCCAGGCCGCTGGTCCGGCGGAACATGTGGCCCGGGTACTGGGCGATCACGCCCTGCGCCAGCTCGTCGAGCGCATCGTGCCCTTGCACGTCGAACAACGGGTCGACGAAGCGGCCGTCGTTGGCCCAGGCCTTGCGGATCAGCTCCGCCCGGCGGGCGGCGTCGGTCTGGGTCAAGCCCTCCAGGTAGGCGTCGACTGTCGTCGTGACATCGCTCATGGGAGGCCTCCTCGGGTTCGGGTTGCGGTGTCGCCCACGAGCCTGCGCCCGGATACCGACGCGGAGCGATTACGTGGCAGGTAAAGGCCCCCACGACCCCGCCCCGATACCGTCGAAGCATGAGCGTCCTGTCCCCACCTCGCACCGTCGGCGACCTGCTGCGCCAATGGCGGCACCGACGGCGGATGAGCCAGCTCGACCTGGCGGCCGATGCCGACGTGTCGGCCCGGCACCTGAGCTTCGTCGAGACCGGGCGGTCGCGCCCGAGCCGCGAGCTGGTGCTGCACCTGGCCGAGCACCTGGACGTGCCCCTGCGCGACCGCAACGCGCTGCTCATGGCGGCCGGCTTCGCCCCGACGTACCCCGAGACGCCCCTGGACGCCGAGGAGATGGCTCCCGTGCGCGCCGCCCTCGACAAGATCCTCACCAGCCACCTGCCGTTCCCGGCGGTCGTAGTCGACCGCCACTGGAACCTGGTGGCCACCAACCAGACCGCGCTCGCCGTCATCACCGACGGCGTGGATCCCGGCCTCCTCGGCCCCCGCGCCAACGGCCTGCGGGTGTGCCTGCACCCTGACGGGCTTGCGCCCCGCATCGTCAACCTCGCCGAGTACAGCGCCCACCTGATCGAGCGGCTCGACCGCCTGGCGGCTGCCTCCGCCGATCCGGAGATCCTGTCGCTTCGTGACGAGCTGCTCCGCTATCCCGGGGTTTCGGCTGGCCACCCGGGTGGTTCCGACACCGCCGCCCGGCTGTTCGTCCCGATGGTGTTGCGCACCGACGATGGCGAGCTGACCTTCTTCAGCACCATCGCTACCTTCGGGACGGCGCACGACATCACCGTCGCCGAGCTTGCCATCGAGGCCTTCTTCCCGGGCGACGAGCGGACCGCAACCGCCCTGCGAAGCCTGTGATCCACGGCGCGGTCGCTTATTCGTTCGCCAGCGCGAGCAGCTTCCGCCAGAGTGTTGCGCACATGCCCAGACGACCGAAGGGGGTGCCGATGATTGACAGCTTCCACGAGCAGGGCTCGCTGACGATGCCGCTCGGCCACACCCCCGGGTCGATTCCTCCCGGAACCTGATCCGGCACGTCACCGGATCCCCGGCCACCCCGCCGAGCCGACACCCAGGGCCATCGCGCCCGATTTCCAGGATTCGCGCGGCCTCGACCCCGCGCCCCTTTCCGAGAGGTAACTGCCATGTTTCAGCACGACTACGTGGTCCAACTGTTGGTCCGCGACAAGCAGAGCGACCTGCGCAAGCGGGCACCACACCGCGTCCGCGCGCCGTCATCCGAACGACGCTGGCTGCGTCCGCCCCGCCGCTAGTGGGGCGGCTACCCAGGGACTCCGGCGGTGGGCCGATCCACCGCGCGGGCCGACGCTACGCTCGGCCCACATGAATCAGCCCCCCGCCGAGGCCTGGAGCATCCACCCCAATGGCCCGCTGGTCGGCGAGGTGCGGGTCAGCGGATCGAAGAACGCCGTGACCAAGCACATGCTCGCGGCAATGCTCGGGACCGAGCCCAGCACGGTCACCAACGCCCCCGAGGTTGGTGACGTGGGGATCACGGCCGACATCCTGACGTCATTGGGGGTCGGCGTCGAGATCCAGGGAGACCGGATCACGATCGAGCCGACCGCGACGCCCGACGCCAAGGTGCCGCTCGAGTTCAGCGGGCTCAACCGCATCCCGATCCTCCTGCTCGGGCCGCTGCTCCACCACAACCACGAGGCCTTCGTCCCGCTCGTGGGTGGCGACCGCATCGGCCAACGTCCGGTCGACTTCCACATCGCCGCCCTGGAGGAGATGGGCGTCGAGCTCGACGTCACGCCCGAAGGCATCGCCGCCCGCGCCGACCGCCTGCGCGGTGCACGCATCACGCTGCCGTACCCGAGCGTCGGTGCCACCGAGACCGTGCTGCTGTCGGCCGTCCAGGCCGAGGGTCGCACCGTGCTGGTCAACGCCGCGGTCGAACCGGAGGTCACCGAGCTGGCGCTGTTCCTGCAGCGGATGGGCGCCCGGATCAGCTTCCGGCCCGACCGCCGCATCGTCGTCGAGGGGGTCGATCGCCTGCGGGGCGCGGCTACCCGCCTGCAGGGCGACCGCCTGGAGGCGTTCTCGTACCTGGTGGCCGGGCTCATGACCGGTGGACGGGTGCGGGTCGCCGGCTGCGGGCAGGATCGGCTGGTCACCGCCATCGACACGCTGCAGAAGATGGGTGCCCGCTTCGAGATCACCGACGAGTGGATCTCCGCCAGTGCCGATGGCCTGCGCACGGCCGCCGTGCAGACCGACACCCACCCGGGGTTCATGACCGACTGGCAGCCGCCCCTCATCGTGCTGATGACCCAGGCGGAGGGCATGTCGGTGCTCCACGAGACCGTCTACGAGGACCGCCTGGTCTATGTCGACGCCCTCACCCAGATGGGATGCGAGATCGAGCTCTACGACACCTGCCTGGGCGGGCCTGCCTGCCGGTTCCACGACACCAATGCGGTGCACTCGGCCGTGGTTCGGGGCGTGTCCAAGCTGCACGGCGCCGAGGTCACGATCCCCGACGTGCGCGCCGGCTTCTCGTCGGTCATCGCCGCCGCCGTGGCGGAGGGACCGTCGCTGCTGCACGGCATCCACCACCTGGAGCGGGGCTACCACCACCCGTTCGAGACGCTGGAATCGCTGGGTCTGCGCCTCGAGCGGGTGATCGTCGCGGGTTGACCGGGCTGGCCGATTCAACCCGAAACGAGGCTGGCGAGGGCCCAGAGCGCGGCGATGGTCCCGACCAGGATCATGACCACACTGCGGGCAACGGGCGCCTGCGCCAGCTCGCCCTCCCGGGGCTTGCTGGGGGGGCGGACCAGGGCCGTCAGGCTTCCCACTGCCATCGCCGAACCCAACGCCAGCACGAGCCAGGCCAGGAGGTCCTCACCGAGGAACATGCACCGAGCGTAGGGGCTGACCCGACACCACCGGCAGTCGGCAGGCCCGACGGAACGCGGCATCACCATGGGTTGCGACCACCGGCGGATAGCGTCCAAGCCATGATCACGCCGACCATCGGCTGGCGGGAATGGGTGAGCCTGCCCGACCTGGGTGTCGACGACATCAAGGCCAAGGTCGACACCGGGGCGCGCTCGTCGACGCTGCATGCCTGGGCGGTCGAGACCGTCGACCGGCCCCACGCCGGCCCGGTGGTGCGCTTCGTACTCCATCCCCGCCAACGGGACCTGTCGTTGACGGTGGCGGCCGAGGCCCCGCTGGTGGGCTGGCGCGACGTCCGGTCCAGCAACGGCACCCTCGAACGGCGCCCGGTCATCCGCACCCCCGTTGTCATCGCCGGCAGCCGCGTTTCTATCGAGCTGACGCTCACGCGGCGCGACGAGATGGGATTCCGCATGCTGATCGGCCGGCGGGCGCTTCGAGGCCGATTCGTCATCGACCCGGCGCAGTCGTTTGCAGGTGGGGGCACTACAGTCGCCGCCTCGGCCGCTTCCTCCGGCCCGCTGGCCGGGTGGATCTCGGCCGCACGCTGACGGCCACCCGAGCCATCGTGGGTTCCAGTCGTGAAGATCGCCATCCTGTCGCGCAACCCCAACCTGCACTCGACGGCCCGCCTGCGGTCTGCCGCCGAGGCGCGCGACCACACCGTGCGCGTGATCGACTACCTGCGCTGCTACATGAACATCACCGCACATCGCCCGACCGTCATCGTGCAGGGCACCGAGCTGACCGACGTCGACGCCGTGATCCCTAGGATCGGCGCCTCGCACACCTTCTACGGCACGGCAGTGGTGCGGCAGTTCGAGATGATGGGCGTGTTCACGGCCAACGAGTCCCAGGCGATCAGCCGCGCCCGCGACAAGTTGCGGGCCCTGCAACTGCTGGCGCGCAACGGCCTCGGGCTCCCCGTCACCGGCTTCGCCCACTCCACGAAGGACATCGACGGCCTGCTCGAGACCGTCGGGGGGCCGCCCATCGTCGTCAAGCTCACCGAAGGCACCCAGGGGATGGGCGTCGTGCTCGCCGAGACCCGCAAGGCCGCCGAGTCGGTGATCGCCGCCTTCCGCCAGCTCGACGCCAACATCCTCGTGCAGGAGTACATCAAGGAGGCCGGGGGGACCGACATCCGCGCCTTCGTGGTGGGCACACGCGTGGTGGCGGCGATGCAACGCCAGAGCGCGCCGGGCGAGTTCCGCTCCAACCTGCACCGCGGCGGCACCGCGGAGAGGATCCGACTCACGCCCGAGGAGCGGTCGATGGCCGTGCGCGCCGCCCGCACGATGGGACTCAACGTGTGCGGCGTCGACCTCGTCCGTTCGCGGCACGGCCCGCTCGTGCTCGAGGTCAACAGCTCCCCCGGTCTGGAGGGCATCGAGGCCGCCACCGGCACCGATGTGGCCACGCGGATCGTCGAGTGGATCGAGAAGAGCCACGCCGCCCGGCCCCGACGGACCCGGCGCAAGGCGTGACCGGCCGCGATGCCTCGGACCACCGCCCGCACGGCCCGTAATCACCCCGTCGAGATCGCTGGCACCAGCGTGGCGCCGGGGCGGCGGCAGCTCGTGGAGGTCCCGGTCGCCCGCCTGCCCACGGCCACGCGGCTCAACCTGCCGATCATGGTGCTGAACGGACAGAAGCCTGGTCCCAGGCTGTGGCTGTCGGCCGTGGTGCATGGCGACGAGCTCAACGGGCTGGAGGTCATCCGCCGGGTGCTCGAGGTCGTCCGGCCCCGCCGACTGGCGGGCACGCTCCTGGCCGTCCCGGTGGTCAACGTGTTCGGGATGGTGACCGAAACGCGCTACCTGCCCGATCGCCGCGACCCCAACCGGTCGTTTCCCGGCTCCGCCAAGGGCTCATTGGCGGCGCAGCTCGCCAACCTGTTCATGACCAACGTGGTGGCGGCGTGCGACATGGGCATCGACCTGCACACCGGCAGCGAGCACCGGTTCAACCTGCCGCAGATCCGCGGCGACCTCGAGGACCCCACGACCTTGCGGTTGGCACAGGCGTTCGGTGCCCCGGTGAGCATCCACTCCCCTGCGCGACGGGTCGTTGCGGGAGGCGTGCCGGCGCCGGGGTATCCGTCGTGTACGAGGGGGGCGAGGCGGACCGGTTCAACGAGACCGCGATCGGCGCCGGGGTCGACGGCGTGCTCCGGGTGCTGGCCGACCTCGGGATGCGGACCGGCGACCCCGCGCCACCGTCCGCGTCCACCGTGGTCGTGCGGCACACCCACTGGGTGCGGGCGCGGCGCACGGGGATCCTGCGCTCGACCGTGCGGGCGGGCCAACGGGTAGCCGAGGGCGACGTGTTGGGGATCATCGCCGACGCCGTCGGGGACTCGCGGGCCACCATGAAGGCCCCGTTCGGTGCCGTGGTGATCGGCCACACGCAGCACCCCCTGGTCAACCGCGGCGACGCCCTGTGGCACCTGGCCGACCTCGATCCCGGCGCCAAGGGGACCGCGGCCCGTACACCCCGCGGGCGCTGACCTGGCGAACCTGCAGTTCGGGCCGCCGGTTCCCGCGATGCCCCCGGGCCCGCCGAGCCGTTAGCGTGCCTGCGATGTCGCGCCGGTATCGCCTGGTCGCGCTCGTCGGACTGGTGCTCCTGGGGGCGGCGATCGCAGGGATTTTCGTCCTCATGGGCGAGGACGAGGGCCCGCCCGCGGGAAAGGACGCCCGGGCGTACCTGGCCGCCTGGCAGGAGGGCGACTACGCCGGCATGCGGAAGCACGTGGTCGACGCTCCCGCCTCCTTCGACAAGGTCCACCAGCAGATCGTCGACAACCTCGGGGTCACGTCGTCCAGCTACGAGCTCGGTCAGGTCGACACCAGCGGGGACAGCGCCATAGCCCGGTTCACGGCCACGCTGCAGCTCGACGGGCTGGGAGAGTGGTCGTACGAGGGAGCGCTTGCCCTGTCGCTGGCCGAGGGCGATCGCTGGCTGGTCGACTGGACCCCCGCCGCCATCCACCCACGGTTGGGGAGCGGTCAGACCCTGACGCGGACGCGGGAGGTGCCCCCGCGGGCCCCGATCCTCGACAAGGACGGCGAGCCCCTGGCGACCAGCGGTCCCGGCCGGATCATCGGGCTCGAACCCCGGGCCATCAAGGATCTCAACCAGGTGAAGGCTGCGCTCAAGGAGCAGCTTGGGGTCGAGCCGGCGGCGGTCGACCGGGCGCTGGGCGCTCCCGGGGTGCGACCAAACCACTTCGTGCCGATCGTCGCCGTGAGCCAGGCCCGGTACACGCAGGTGGAGCCGGTGATCTACCCCTTGCCGGGCACCCGGTTCCGCGACACGACCGTGCGCACGACGCCGTCGCCGGGCTTCGCCGCGCACGTGCTGGGACGCACGGGCGAGATCACCGCCGAGCGGCTCGAGGAGCTGGGGCAGCCCTACCTGGCGGGCGACGTGGTGGGGCTCAGCGGCATCGAGGCCGCGTATGAGGCCCAGCTGGCCGGCACGCCATCGGGCGACATCCAGCTCGCCGACGCCCAGGGCGAGGTCGTCGAGGTGCTCGACCGCATCGAGGGCCGGGAGCCCCGACCGGTGGCGACCACGCTCGACCGGACCGCGCAGGCGGCGGTCGAGTCGGCTCTGGCAGCCACGAACCGACCGGCCGCCGCCGTGGTTGTCGACCGCGACGGCAACGTGCGGGCGGTGGCGTCGCGGCCGCTGACCGACTTCAACCGCGCACTGTCCGGGAGGTACCCGCCAGGGTCGACGTTCAAGGTGGTGACCACCGGCGCGCTGCTGGCGAACGGGGTCACGCCCGACACGCCCGTCGAATGCGCGCAGACGATCAAGGCCGGCGGGCGCGTGTTCAAGAACTTCGAGAGCTCCAGCCTGGGCACGGTGCCGTTCGGCCGCGCCTTCGCCGAGTCGTGCAACACCGCGTTCATCAGTGCCTCGGCCGGCGTGCCCGATACCGATCTGGTGGCGGCGGCCGAGAGTTTCGGCTTCAACACCGACTACTCGGTGGGGCTGGACACGTTCGGGGGCAGCTTCCCGGCCCCCGCCGACCCCACCGAGCACGCCGCAGCCTCGATCGGCCAGGGCCGGGTCGAGGCGAGCCCGCTGCACATGGCCACGGTGGCGGCGGCGGTGATCGACGGCACGTGGGACGCGCCGGTGTTGCTTCCCAATCCGCCTCCCGGTGGCGACGACACCACCGGCGAGGCCACCTCGACGACACCGACGACATCGGCGGACGCCCAGGCCACCGCCACCACCGGTGCCGAGGGCGAGGCCGCAGCCGGTGCGGGCCCGACCGTGCGGCCCGAATCCAAGACCCTTCCGGCGGGTACCGCGGACACGCTGCTCGGCCTGATGCGGCGGGTGGTCACCGAGGGCAGCGGGCAAAGGGCGGCCATCACCGGGGTCGAGATCGCCGGCAAGACCGGCACGGCGGAGTTCGGCAAGGGCGATCCACTGCCGACACACGCCTGGTTCATCGGGATCCGCGGCGACAATGCCGTGGCGGTCCTGGTCGAGGGCGGCGGCGTGGGGGGCCGGGTGGCGGCGCCCATAGCCGGCGCGATCCTCGCCGGTCTTCCCGGGGGCTGACCTGTCGGGGCCACGCCCACTCCGGAGACCGTCACCGGGACCTTGACCTCAAGTTCGCTTGAGGTTCTACCGTTCGTGGCATGCACGCAATCCGTCAGCACGAGTTCGGTCCCGCCGAAAACCTGGCGTACGAAGAGGTCGCCGACCCGGTCCCCGCCGAGGGTCAGGTGCGCATCGCGGTCGAGGCTGCCGGGGTGCACCTACTGGACACGGCGATACGCAAGGGCCAGTCCGGCGGACCGTTCCCCCTCCCCGATCTACCGATGACGCCCGGACGCGAGGTGGCAGGGCGGGTCGACGCTGCGGGGGCCGGGGTCGACGAGGAGTGGCAAGGACGCCGGGTGGTGGCGCACCTCGGCATGGCGAGCGGCGGTTACGCGGAGTTGGCGCGGGCCCCGGTCGAGGCGCTGCACGAGGTTCCCGATCACGTGCCGGCCGACGTGGCCGTGGCCATGATCGGCACCGGTCGGACCACGATGGGCATCCTGGAGGTCGCACAGCCGACGAGCGACGACATCGTGTTGGTGACGGCCGCGGCCGGTGGCATCGGCAGCCTCCTGGTCCAGGCGGCACGCAACCTCGGCGCGGTTGCAGTCGGCGTGGCCGGCGGCCCCACCAAGGTTGAGCGCGTGGACAGCCTCGGAGCCGACGTGGCCATCGACTACCGGGAGCCCGACTGGCCCAAGGCGGTGCAGGCGGCCCTGGACGGGCGCGACGTCACCGTGGCGCTCGACGGCGTCGGCGGCGAGATCGGCCGGGATGCCCTGGAGCTGTTGGGGCCCGGAGGCAGGATCGTCATGTTCGGCTGGTCGTCGGGCGAGCCGCTGCAGGTCACCACCGACGACCTCTACGCCGGAGGCATCACCGCCTCTGCCGCCGTGGGACCGCGCATCATGCGGCGGCCCGGAGGCATGCGCGACCTGGAGACTCGGGCGCTGGCCGAGGCGGCCGCCGGCCGGCTGGTCCCCCTGGTGACGCGATTTCCACTGGCCGAGGCGGCGGAGGCACACGCGGCCGTCGAGGGCCGGAGGACGGTGGGCAAGACGGTATTGGTGCCCTGAAGCGCCGGAGCCTGCCGCGAGGTTGGCCCCGGCACCAACCTCGCGGCAGGGCTCCGTCGGGTCAATCCACCCGGGCCATGTTGGCGAAACGGGTGAATTGCTCGAGGAATGCCAGCCGCGTGACCCCCGTCGGGCCGTTGCGGTGCTTCGACACGATGATCTCGGCCTGCCCGCGATCGGGTGAGTCCGGGTGGTACACGTCGTCCCGATAGATGAACATCACGACGTCGGCGTCCTGTTCAATCGATCCGCTTTCGCGTAGGTCGGCCAGCATGGGGCGCTTGTCGGAACGCAGCTCGAGCTGGCGGGAGAGTTGGGACAGCGCCACCACCGGGCACTCGAGCTCGCGGGCCAGGATCTTGAGGCCACGGCTGATCTCCGACACCTCGACCTGCCGGTTCTCGGCCTTGGTACGGCCCGTCATGAGCTGGAGGTAGTCGACCACGACCATGCCCAGGCCGCCGACATTGCTCTTGAGCCGGCGGGCCTTGGCTCGGATCTCCATGACCGTGAGGTTGGGGTTGTCGTCGATCCAGATGGGGGCGGAGGCCAGGCGGCCGATGGCCTGGCTGATGCGGCTCCAATCGTCTTCGCTCAACCGGCCGGTGCGCACGCGTGCCGAGTCGATGCGCGCCTCCCCGCACAGCAGCCGCTGCGACAGCTCGAGGCTGCCCATCTCGAGGCTGAACACCAGGACCGGCTGGTTGGCGTACAGCGCAGCGTGGGCGGCCATGCCCAGCGCGAAAGAGGTGTTGTGCACGAACATGTCGGCGGCCACGAAGTTGTGCCACACCGGGATCGTGAGGTCGTAGACCTGCGAGTTGCCCTCGTGCTCGATGGCTGCGATCTCGTCCCACGCGACGGCGAGGCCGTCGGACGTGACGCCGTCGGCCGGCGGGATCAGGCCCACGCCGGCGTGCTCGGCACCGAGCGTGCGGTGGGTGGGGGCGCTGGGGCCGGTGGTTTCGGACCGCCCGCCTCGCGCCTCCCCCACCGTCGCCAGTGCGACCGGCCGGTGACCGCCGCCGAGGGCATGGGTCGCGATCGCGCGCAGCTCGGCCTCGTGGCCGAGCAACCCGATTTCCTGGGCCAGGGCGGCGATCTGCCGTGGCTGGTCGACGACCAGATCGTGCGCCACCCAAGTGGTGTCGTCGACGGCCACCACCGACCGGCGGATCGACGCGCCGACGCCGAACCGCAGGAGAAGGTGTTGGAGGTCGTGCGCCAGCCCGGGGCTGCGGAGCGTCGACACCACCCGCCCCGGTTCGTCGGCCGCCGGGCGCCACACGGTTGCCCGGGCCCCCAGCGCCCGATTGAGGAACCGGACCAGCTGATCGCGCGGCAGCCGGAACACTGCCCGCGGCACTCGTCGCCGGGTCAACGGGCCGGCGATGCCGTGGCGGATAGCAAGGTCGGCGAGCCCTCCGCCCGGCGCCACGTCCCACGTGCGGCGACCGCCGGAACGCGTTCGTTCGACGACCCGTACGCCGAACGCCGTCGCCCCGTGCTCGATGTCGGTCGCGATCTCGCGGCTGTCTGTCCACAACCGTGGCCCGAGCTCGTCGCCGCCCGGCGCCATGACCAGGTGGGCCAACATGAGGACCTCGTCGTGGGGCAGGGGGTCGTGGCCGAAGACCGGGATGACCGCCGGGACGCCCACGCACTGGCCGGCCGCCAGGTCGGCCAGTGGGCGCCACCCGCCCGGCGTCAGGAAGGGATGGCTGGCGGTGGTGCGGACCTCACGCCCCGAGCGCGTCCGCACGCGATAGACGGGCTTGTATCCGTTGTCGACGAACGCCTGGGGTCGGACCGGCCTCAGCTCCCCGCCGCCGGTGAGCGCGAGGACCGAGACGCGACGGCCGGAAACACCGGCCCGATGCAGTTCGGCGGCGGTGGTCAGGTCGCCGGTGGCCGGATCGACGATCGGTGTGTCCCAGGCAACGCACTTGCCCATCGAGGGTCGGGCCCCGACCACCACCAGGTTGCTGGGCTGCAGGCCGGACAGCAGCTCGTCGAGGTCGACATAGCCGGTCGGGACCCCGGTGATGGCGTCGCCGCGGCCGTAGAGCTGCTCCAGCCGGTCGAGGTTGAGGCCTAGAAGGTCCTCGATCTTGGAGGTGGAGTCGGTCACGCGGCGCTGGTTGACGTCGTAGACCATCGCCTCGGCGCGGTCGAGCGCCTTGCTGACGTCTTCGGGCATCGAATAGCCAAGCTCGGCGATCTCGCCGGCGATGCCGATCAACCGCCGGAGCAGCGCGTGCTCCTCGACGATGCGGGCGTAGCCGGCGGCGTTGGTGGTGGCCGGCGTCGATGCCATGACGTCGACCAGCACCTGGTGGCCGCCGACCGTCTCCAACAGGCCGTTGCGACGAAGCTCGTCGGCCACGGTGACGGGATCGACTGGCTGCCCCGCAGCGTAGAGCGCGTGGACGGCATCGAAGATGTGCGCGTGCGCCGGCTTGTAGAAGTCGTCGGCACGCACAACTCCGGCAGCGGCGGCGATGGCCTCGGGCTCGAGCATCATGGCACCGAGCAGCGACTCCTCGGCCGTGATGTCGTGGGGCGGGACGCGGCTGGCGCGGGCCCGGCGGGGAGAGGTGACATCGTCGGCCATGGCTACGTCACCTTCTCCGAGATGGCCTGTGCGTAGCTAGACGGAAAACCCCGTGGATCTCCTGTGGATGACCGCCCACCATCTGGGGACCGATGGGCCGGTTTGCCACTTTCCGTATGAGGGGCGGCCGCGTCCCGCAGCGAAACCGCAACCAAACTGCAATGATCCTGTGGAAACTGTTGGCAGGTTGTGCAAGGCCGGAGGCTGCCGCCACCACCGGCCCGCGGGCCGGAGCCTCACCGGTGCAATCGGGCGGGTCGAGCATGGGACCCACCCGAACGGCAATTCACTCGCCGACTACGTCGACCGTGACCGGGAACTCGACGTCTGCGTGCAGTTTCACAGGCACCGTGTGCGTGCCCAGCGTCTTGATGGGCTCACCCAGCACCAGCTTGCGACGGTCGATGCGCACGTTGGCCTGCGCCTCGATCGTCGCCACGATGTCGGCGGCCGTGACCGAACCGAACAGCCGGCCCTCGGTACCGGCCCGCGCTCCCACCGTGAACACCCTGGGCACCAGCGCCGTCGCCACCTCCTCAGCGGCCGCCCGGTCCTGCGCGTCGCGTAGGTCACGCGCCCGGCGCATGGTCGATGCCTGGCTCTCGGCGCCGGCCGTGGCCTTCATGGCCAGCCCCTTGGGGACCAGGTAGTTGCGGGCAAACCCGTCGGCCACATCGAGGATGTCGCCTCGCTTGCCGAGGTCGGCCACGTCGGCGCGGAGGATGACCCGCATCACACCTCCTCGGCCACGGGAGCCTCGGCCGGCATCTCGCTGTTGTCGTTGGCGTCGAGCTCGCCGGGAGCCGGAGGCTGCTCGTTGGCCGGCAGACGATCGTCGCGGGGACCGCGTTCGGCCCGATCGCCGCGCGGGCCCCGATCACCCCGATCACCCCGATCACCCCGATCACCCCGATCACCCCGATCGCCCCGATCGCCCCGATCGCCCCGATCGCCCCGATCGCCCCGGGGGCCACGCTGCTGTGTGATGCGGGTGACGTACGGCAGGAGTGCCATCTCGCGGGCGTTCTTGATGGCCCGGGCGACCTCCTTCTGCTGCTGGGCGTCGTTGCCGGTGACCCGCCGGGCCCGCACCTTCGATCGGTCGGACATGAAGCGCCGGAGCAGGTTCACGTCCTTCCAGTCGACGTACTCGACACCCTCGGTCGTGAGGATGCTGGTCTTCTTCTTGGCCCTCCGGGCGTTGTCCTTGTTCTTGGATCTCGACTTGGCCATCAGAAGGGCTCCTCGGACGGATCGAATCCGGCGGCGGGCTCGTTGGAGACGCTGCGGCTCGCCTGTCCCCCGCCGCCACTCCAGCCATCGCCGGTGCCTTCGCGGCGTTCGTTGCGCTTGATGTCGGCCGTGGCCCACCGCAGGCTCGGGCCGACCTCGTCGGCCACGATCTCGACGACCGAGCGCCGCTCGCCGTCCTGCGTCTCCCACGAGCGCTGTTCGAGACGCCCGGTGACGACGACACGTGCGCCCTTTTCGAGCGACTCGCTGACGTTCTGGGCGAGATCACGCCAGCAGGTGACGTTGAAGAAAGAGGTGCTCTCCTCCCACTGCTGGTTGTCTCGGTTCTGCCAGCGGCGGTTGACGGCCACTCCGAAGGTGGTCACGGGCGCGCCGGCGGGAGTGAATCGGAGCTCGGGATCGCGGGTCAGGTTGCCCACGACGGTGACGTTTGACGACATGACTGGGTGCCTCCTCAGCTTGCAGCCTGCTCGAGGAGGCCCCGACGAGCGGCCTCGGCATCGGGCAGGCGCACGACCTTGTGGCGGACGGTCTCGTCCGCGAGTCGCAGCGTCCTCTCGAGCTGGTCGAGCTCGCTGCCGCCCACGAACTCGAAGACCACGTAGTAGCCCTCGAGCTTGTGGTTGATCTCATAGGCGAAGCGCCGGCGACCCCAGCGGTCTTCCCGCTTGACGGTGCCGCCTCGTTGGCCGATCAGATCGGCGATCCGCTTGACGGTGGTGTCGATCACCTCGTCGTCGAGCTCGGCGTCGATGATGACCATCAGTTCGTAGGCTCGCATCGCGAGCGCTCACCTCCCTTCGGACCCGGCGCTGCCGGGGCCCCGCGGTGCGGAGCAGGGTCGAGTTGGACCCGGAGACTGTAGCGGCTGCCCGGGCATTTCCTCACATCCGGATCATGCCCGAGGGGTGTGACAATTTCGCCCGGGCTGCGCTACCTCTCGGCGCAGGAACCGCCCACGGCCAGGCTGCTGGCGGCGGCGACGCCGACGTCGTCCAGCGAGCCCTTTGGGACCTCGAGGGCGAACCGGTAGGACCCGCCCGCGGGGTAGATCGGACAGCCCGAGACATCGGCGCAGGGATCCATGTCCGCCGTCGACACCAGCGCCCCGTCGGCCGTGAACCAGCCGATCGACAGCGGGGTCGGGGTGTTGCGCATGTAGAAGCTCGACGACGCGTCTTCGCTCCAGACGAACAGCATCCCGGCATAGCCGCCGAGGTCGGTGACCTCCATCAGCCCCCGCTGTCGCTGCGCCACGGTTGCCGCGAGCAGCACGCACCACCCGGCCACCTCGCCATCGGGGCCGGTGATGGCGACTGCGACCTCGCCGAATCCCAGGTCGCCGGCGTCGAAATGCTCGAGCGCGACACGATCCACCGGACCCGGCGGGGTGTCGAGCCCGGCGCCCTGCGCCGCCGGGGCGTCGCCCGACAGCGTGGCCACGTCGGGCGACGAAGACTCGGCACCGGTGCCGTCGCCGTCATCGCCACACCCCACGAGCGTGGTGCCCGCCAGCACGACGGCGAGAAGGGCGCGGCGAGTCATGGGGTGGCATCCTGCCATCCGGACTTCCGGACGGCGGGTCTACTCCGGGGAGGAGGGCGCCGATCCGTAGAGGCTCAGGGTCTCGGCCACTTCGGCCGACAGGTGGTACGTCTCGGCGTCTGCCGGGAACCGGCGGGCGCGCACGTCGGCGGCGAAGGCCTGCAGCGCGTCGACGGCGGCGCTACCCAGCTCGGCGTAGCGGCGGACGAAGCGGGGTCGCATGTGCTGCTCGATCCCCAGCACGTCGTGGTACACGAGTACCTGGCCGTCGCAGTCGCCACCGGCCCCAATGCCGATGGTGGGGACGTCGACGGCGTCGGTGACCATGCGGGCCACCTCGTCGGGCACGGCCTCGAGCACGACCGAGAAGCAGCCGGCGGCGGCCAGTGCCTTGGCGTCACGCACCAGCTCGAGAGCGGCGTCGTGCTGCCGGGCCTGGACCTTGAAGCCCCCGACGGCGTGGACCGACTGGGGCGTGAGCCCCAGGTGCCCCATGACAGGGATCTCCGCATCCACGATCGCCTCGATCATTGGCAACCGCTTGCGGCCGCCCTCCAGCTTGACCGCTTGGGCCCCCGCCCGGATGAGCGTGGCCGCGTTGCGGACGGCCTCGTCTGCGGTCGTGTGGTAGCTCATCCACGGCAGGTCGCCCACGACCAGCGGTCGCGGACCGTCGATGCCGGAGGATGCCAGGCCCCGGGCCACGGCGCCGGTGTGGTGGGCGATGTCATCGACCGAGACCTGCAACGTGTCGTCGTAGCCGAGGACCACCATCGCCAGCGTGTCGCCGACCAGGATGAGGTCGACACCGGCGGCGTGGGCCTGGCGGGCACCGGGAGCGTCGTAGGCGGTGACCATCACCAGCGGATCGCTGCCACTCCGCACCTTGCAGGCACGAATGGCAGGCACGGTCTGGGTGCGCATCGGCACTAACCCTCCTTCTCCGTCCAGCGCCCTGGGTGGCTGCCGGCGGTGCTCTGGACCGTACTTGGACCGCTAGCTTCAACGCCATGTCGGCCGACGGTCATTCCGAAGGCCCCGAGATTCGCACGGGGACCTGCGATTCCTGCGGGGCATCGGCCGACGACCTGGCCGCCGTGCACCGCGTCTACGTCACTCCGGCGGCGTGGGACACGGAGGAGAGGATCGACGTGCTCGACGAGGTCGAGCGCTGGTGCTTCCCCTGCCGGACCCAGTACCCCCACCAGCCGCTGACCGGCTGAGGGCCCGCGGTGTCAGTTGCCGCCGGGGCCGGGGCCCCCACCCGGCTGGGGGATCGTCGGCACGGTCACGGTCGGCAAAGGCGTGGTGGTCGTGCTGTCGATGATGGTCGTGGTGGGATGGCCGCCACCACCGCCACCGCCGCCGCCACCGCCGCCGCCCGGGGGCTTCGGGATCGTGAACGGCGGAAGCGTGAAAGGTGGCGCCGTGGTGGTCGTCTCGTCCGCGGTGAACAGCTCGCCTTCGTTGATGACCGTGCCGGCAGCGATCTGTTCCGGGGTCGGTTCCACGAACGGATCGTTCGTGCCGGCGGTCGCCACTTCCATGAACCGCCGCCAGATCTCGGCCGGGAGCGAACCGCCCGTGACCGTCTCGAACCCCTCGACGTTCTCCATCGGGATGCTGCCCTGCGGATTACCCATCCACACGACCGCAGTGAGCTTGGGGACGTAGCCGGCGAACCAGGCGTCCCAGTTGTGCTGGGCGGTACCGGTCTTGCCGGCTGCCGGCTTGCCGAGGTTGGCCCGGTGGCCGGTGCCGTCCGGCTCGAGCGGGCCTTGGAGCGTGTGGGTCACGAGATCGGCCTGCTCGGGTGACAGGACCTGATGCTGCGTCACCTGGCGCTCGTAGACGACCGTTGGCTTGCCGTCCTGGTCGACCTGCTCGACGCGGGTGATGATCTCCGGTGCCTTGTAGACGCCGCGGTTGGCGAACGTGGAATACATCCCGGCCATCTCCAGCGGCGAGGCCTCGGTCGTGCCGAGCACCATCGAGGCGTTGGGCGCCAGCTGCTTGCCGCCGCCGATTCCAAGCTGCTCGGCGAGGTCGGCGACGCTCTGCGGCCCCAGCTCGAGCATCAGCTGGGCGAAGAACGTGTTCGACGACTGCTTGGTCCCCTCCATCAGGTCGAGGACGCCCGCATCGCTCTCGGAGTAGTTGCCCACCTCCCAGGGCTTGCCGACGGCGTCGAGAGCCTCGGGAGAGTCGAAGGTCATGATCCCCTCGGCGTCGAAGCGCGACTCCAGGGAGAAGCCGCGCCGGACCGCTTCGGCGAGCGCCAGGGGCTTGGCGATGGATCCCGTCTGCCTTCCCTCGGAGCCGAGGCCGCGGACGGCGTAGTTGGCGGCGTGGGCGGCGCCGTCATAACGGTTGCGGCTGCCGACCATCGCCCGTACCAAACCTTGGTCATCGACGGCCACCAGTGCCGCCTCGGGGTCGAACGGGTTCACGAGCGTGCTGCTCACCGCCTGCCAGGCCGCCTTCTGCATGTCGTAGTTGAGCGACGTGTAGACGCGCAGGCCGCCGCTGGTGATGTCCTGCTCGCTGAAGCCGAGCCTGAGGAGCTCCTCCTTCACGAAGCCGGTCACGTAGTCGGTGCCGATGTAGTCGGGGTCCTTGGCTCCCCGCAGGGTGTCCGTCAGCTTGAGGCTGCCGAAGGGCCTGACGTAGGGCTCTGTCAGCGGTACGGCGTCCGCGGCCTCGGCCTCTTGGCCCGTGATGTAGCCCTCGTCCTTCATGGCCATCAGGGCCGTGTGGCGGCGCCGGACCGCCTCCTCGGGATGCTTGCTCGGCTCGGCCAGGTTGGGCGCGCGGATGAGACCCGCCAGAAAGGCCGCCTCGGCGACGCCGAACTTCGGATTGCGCACGTCGAGGCCGAAGTACGCCTGGCTGGCCGCGCCCACGCCGTAGGCCCCGCGCCCGAAGTAGATCGTGTTGAGGTAGCCCTCGAGGATCTCCTGCTTTGACATCTCCCGCTCGAGCTTGACGCTCAAAACCGCCTCGTTGATCTTGCGGGTGATCGACTTCTCGCGGGTGAGGTCGAAGGCCGTCTTCACGTACTGCTGGGTGATGGTGGACCCGCCCTGCTGCACGCCCTGCCCCCGCAGGTCCCGGTAGAGCGCCCGGGTGATGCCGACCGGATCGATGCCCTGGTGCTCGAAGAAGTCGCGGTCCTCGGTCGCGATGACGGCGTCGATGAGCACCTTCGGGAGTTCGTCGTAGGCGACGTTGATCCGATCGCCGTCGTCGTCGCCCACCTTGGCGGCCATGCGGGCCATGGCGTTCTGCGCGTTGCACTGGCCGGCCTTGACGTCGGCGGCGCAGATGTAGCTCGACTGGGTGAGGGCCTCGACCTGGGGCAGCTCCGTCTGCGCGAACAGGACGCCGACGCCCACGGTCGCAGCCAGCGCCGCCAGACCAACCAGGAACAACGGCCGCCGGAGCCGCCAGATCAGGCTGCGCTTGTGTCGCCCGCGACGTCCCGCACGGCCGGTGTCTCCAGGACCGTCCGGGCCACGGGGACCACCGGGGCCACCGAATCCACGCGCATCGGCCGGCCCGCCGGGGCCACCCCGATCGGCCGGGCCGCCCCATCCCCCGTAGCCACCCGGACCGCCGAGCCCACCGGGACCACCGGGCCCACCCGGGCCACGGCCTCGCCCATTGCCACGCCCGCCACCGCCGGCGGGCGCTGCCGGCTGGCCCCACGAGCCGTTGGGACCTGCGGGCGCCCCGGGGCCGCGGGGAACGGGGCGCTGGGCTCCGGGCGCGCCATTCGGTCGACGGCGACGAGGCCCGCCCGGCACGGGGGGCGAGACCGGCCGCTCCGGGCCTGGCCAGGGGATGTCGGACTGGGCGCGCGGGCGCGGGCGACGACCGGGCTCCCCGGGCGGTCTGGCCTGGGCGGCATCGGCCTGCGGGCGCCGGCGGGGACGCGCGTCGAACAAGCGGGTGTCTTGGATCGGTCCTCCAGCCATTCCGAGGCCAGAAGGTTACCGGGGCCCGACGGCGCCGGCCATGTCAGCCTTGGTGTGCTAGCCGCCGCCGACCTGGAAGACGCGCGTTAGGTGGTTCCACGCGCAGTCGGGGCACACCTCGACCACGTAA
The DNA here is from genome assembly GCA_046726215.1 of Actinomycetota bacterium. Classification (GTDB taxonomy): domain Bacteria; phylum Actinomycetota; class Acidimicrobiia; order Acidimicrobiales; family VFJN01; genus DASQUK01. The sequence continues at coordinate 23,552 of JBKPAA010000022.1, forward strand.
CACGTGATGGTGGTGGGGCCGCGGGAGAGCCTGGCCATCTCCCGCGCCGTCGTGATGCAGCGCCCCCCTGCCGGCAGCCGCGGCCCGAAGGCGTAGGTGACGAGCACGACCTGGGACTCCTCGCAGATCGGGCACGCCTCGTTTGTGGGCCGGCTCGCCATGGTCGCCGCCCGCCGGAGCTCGGGATGGGCGTCGCACACGTCCAGGCGAGAGAGTCGACCCTTGCGGTACTGCTGGACCACCGACTGCCGCGTCAGGCGGTAGTCGACGACCGCACCGTTGCTGTGCGCTCCTCGTATGGCCTCCGGTCGGAAGCTCATGGGACGCAACGCTAGCGGCGCGTTCAGGCCCGCGCCCCGAGGTGAACCGGGATCGGGGGCCCAGCCACCGATCCCGCGGCAGGAAACCGCCGGATCGGGTGGCCGGAGGTTGACGTCCAGGCGAACTGCCGGCAGACTGACTCGGCGTTATATCGATTCGATATGACGATTCGTTCTATCGTTCACAAGCTTCCCGGGACGTACATGTTCGACCTCGCCATCCTTGGCCTCCTCGACGAGACCGACCTGCACGGTTACGAGCTCCGCAAGCGGCTCGGCGAGCTGCCGGGCATCGGCCTCGCGGTGTCGTTCGGATCGCTCTATCCGGCACTCGGACGGCTCGAGAAGGCCGGCCATGTCAAGGCGGTCACCAGCCGGCCGGCCGCAGCCGCGCCCACGGCGCCCATGAGCGGCTCGCTCGTCGGAGAGCTGGCCGCATTCCGGGCCCAGCTCCGCCAAGCGGGCACCGCCGTGCGGGAAGCCGGACGGGGCTCTCGGGGCAAGAAGGTCTACGGCATCACCGACGCCGGCCGAAGGCGCCTCCACGAGCTGCTCGTCGACCCCGAGGTCGCCGACGACCGCAGCTTTGCCCTGCGGGTGGCGTTCTGCCGCAACCTCAGCCCCGCCGAGAGACTCGAGCTGTTCGAGCGCCGGCGCAACGAGCTCGTCCGCCGCCGTGACCGGCGCCGCAACCCCGGCCGGGCGGACGGGCGCGTCAACACCTACCTGCGCTCGCTGGTCGAGCGCGACACCGCCGCCATTGCCGCCGACCTGGCCTGGCTAGATCGCCTCATCGCCGAGGAGCGGGCAACGGTGCCCCCGGCCGCGGCCGGCGCCGACACCCATACCGGAGGAAACCCATGAGCAAGATCCGTCTCGCCATCGCCGGGGTAGGCAACTGCGCCAGCTCACTGGTGCAGGGCATCGAGTACTACCAGGACGCCGACCCGGCCGATCAGGTGCCTGGTCTGATGCACGTCGACCTCGGCGGCTATCACGTCCGCGACATCGAGGTCGTAGCGGCGTTCGACGTCGACGCCGACAAGGTGGGTGTGGACGTCTCCAAGGCCATCTTCGCCGGCCGCAACAACACCATCCGCTTCGCCGACGTGGACGACCTGGGCGTTGCGGTCCAGCGCGGACCGACGCTCGACGGCTTCGGCGAGTTCTACCGCCAGGAGTGCCAGGAGTCTCCGGCCGACCCGGTCGACGTGGCCGAGGCGCTGCGCGAGGCCCGGGCCGACGTGCTGGTCGGATACCTGCCGGTCGGTTCCGAGCGGGCACAGAAGCACTATGCCCAGGCGTGCCTCGACGCCGGTGTGGCCTTCGTGAACGCCATCCCCGTGTTCATCGCTTCCGATCCCGACTGGGCCGCGCGCTTCAGCGAGGCGGGGGTGCCGATCGTGGGCGACGACATCAAGTCGCAGGTGGGCGCCACCATCGTCCATCGGACACTGGCCCGGCTGTTCGAGGACCGGGGCACCACGATCGACCACACCTACCAGCTCAACTTCGGCGGCAACATGGACTTCATGAACATGCTGGAGCGGTCGCGGCTGAAGTCGAAGAAGGTGTCCAAGACCCAGTCGGTCACGAGCCAGATCGAGGCGGGCATCAGCGACCACGACGTGCACATCGGTCCCTCCGACCACGTGCCGTGGCTCGACGATCGCAAGTGGGCGTTCATCCGCCTCGAGGGTCGCAACTTCGGCGACGTGCCGCTGACCGTCGAGCTCAAGCTCGAGGTGCACGACTCGCCCAACTCGGCGGGCGTGATCATCGACGCCGTCCGCTGCGCCAAGCTGGCGCTCGATCGGGGCCTGGGTGGACCGGTGCTGCCCGCCTGCCAGTACTTCATGAAGTCGCCGCCGTCGCAGGTACACGACGACGTCGCCCGCGACTCGCTCGAGGCCTTCATCACGCACGCCTGAGCGACACCGGCACCCGCACCCTCGGGCGACCCACCGGTCCGGCCCCCGTCACCCGGCGGGGGCCGCAACTTTTTTTCCGGAATCGACATCCGCGCGCACCCCCAGCTCCGAATAACGCATGCAGGGTGCTGTCGGGCGCTGATGTGCGGGATCAAGCGCCGCGGCAGCACCCATGAACGAGTCCATTCCGCGCCCTACCGCCCCCCGGCGGCGTCGGCCTGCGGCCGACACGACAACCCATGCCCTCCCCCGTGTCCCGGGGCCGGCCCTCCCCCTGTCCAGGCAAACCGGCCCCGGGACGCTCGCGCTGAGTGTCGAAAACGCGCGAACAGTCGTATGCCAGGTACGGTTTCGGCGCCGGGGAGGAGAGGCGTGTACGAGAGCATCTCCCAGTCGAGCGATGCGAGCCTCGTCATCGCCGTCGGCCGCCAGAGCATGGCGGCGCTGGAGGAGCTGTTCCGACGACACGGGGGCGCCGTCGTGGCGCTGGCACGTCGGGTGACCCAGGACCCTCACCGCGCCGAAGAGGTGTGCCAGACGGTGTTCACCGATCTGTGGCGGACGCCGGATCGGTATGACCCCGAAAGGGGCGCCCTGCGCCCGTGGCTGCTGTCGCAGACGCACCGGAGGGGTGTCGACCTGGTCCGCTCCGAGACCGCCCGACGCCGGCGCCAGGAGCACGACGCCGCGCTGTCGCCCATGGCGGTCGACGAGGTCGAGTCGGTCGTACACACCGCAGCGCTGGCCGACGAGGTGCGCCGGGCGGTGCACCGCCTCCCGGCGCCCGAACGGGAGCCGATCCTGCTGGCGTACTACGGGGATCGCTCCTATCGGGACACGGCCATGATGTTGGGCCTGCCCGAAGGGACCGTGAAGAGCCGCATCCGCTCGGGCCTGGCGAGCCTGCGCCGGGCCCTCGACGTGGAGGGGGTGCGGCCGTGAGCAACATGGAACAGCAGCACCCGTTCGACGAGATCGCGGTGTACGCCCTCGACGGCCTGGAGCCCGACGAGCAGGCCGTCATCGAGGCCCACCTGGAGCAGTGCCTCGTATGCCAGGCCGAGCTGGACGGCCACCTCGCCACGCTCGCCCGGCTCACCCCCGACGAACCGGCGTCACCGACCCTGTGGGCCCGCATCGCCGAGTCCATCACCGCCGATGCCGGCGAGGACCTGGGGCGACCGTTGCTCGAGGCGGTCCCGTACCCCGGCGGTCGTCGCGCGGCCGAGCCGCGGCGGCGACCGGCGAGGCGCGGGGCCCCTGGTGCGGCCCGCACGGGTCCCCGCCACCTGGCTCGACGGCGGCGGCCGTGGGAGAGGATCGCGGGGCTGGCAGCCGCCGCCGTCGTGCTGGTGGCGGCCGCCATCGGGGTCGGCTACCTGCTCGGGGACCGGGGCGAGAACCAGCCCGACCTGGCCGACCAGGCCCAGGACGCCATCGATGCCGGAGATCCGGTGGCCACGCTGGCGACCCCCGACGGCGGGGCGGTCGCCCGGGTGGTCGTGACCGACACGGGCACCGGTTACTTCCTCGCCGACGACCTGCCCACGTTGGAGCAGGGGCGCACCTACCAGCTCTGGCAGATCGACAGCGGCCAACCGATCTCGTTGGGAACCGTGGGCGACGGCACGACCCCGGTCACCGCGGTCGCCGTCCCCTCCGGCACCACGACGATGGCCGTCTCGGCCGAGGCTGCGGGTGGGGCGGTCTCGCCGACACCCGACCAGATCGTCGCCCAGGGCGAGGCCGCCTGACCGGCATCCGCGGGCGCCGCCGGCACCGAACGAGGGCATGCGAGTTGACATCGACCGTTACCGCGACCGGGCCGCCCGCGTCGACCTGGCGGGCATCGACTTCGAGGCCTTCCGCGACCGGCCGCTGCCCCCAGGGGCGATCCGCTGCCTGCGCTACATGCATGACATCGAGCACCACACGGTCTGCTACCTGCGCGACCTGCTCGTCACCCCGGCGCACCGCGATCCCGACATCACCACGTTCCTCACCGTGTGGAGTTACGAGGAGATGTGGCACGGGCACGCGCTGGGGCGGGTGCTGGACGCCCATGGCGAGCCCAACGGCGCCCCGCGCGTCGGCGAGCTGCGGCGGCGTCTCGGCGTCCGGGACCGCCTGTCGCCCCTGCTGCATGCGGTGGGGTCGACCGTGGCCGGCGACACCTTCCCGGCGGTGCACATGGCCTGGGGCGCAGTCAACGAGTGGACGACCCAGGCCGGCTACGCCCGCCTGATCGACCGGGCCCGCCACCCGGTGCTCACCGACCTGTTGTCGCGCATCATGCGCCAGGAGGGTCGGCATATCGCCTTCTACGCCGCCGAGGCCGAGCGGCGCCTCGCCGGCAGCCGCCGCGCCCAGCGCCTGTGCCGGGGGGCGTTGCGCCGGCTCTGGCGCCCGGTGGGAGCGGGCGTGATGCCAAACCGGGAGGTGGCGTTCATGGTCCACGAGCTGTTCGGCGACGACGGCGGCAGGGCCATCGCCCGGCGGATCGACCATCGCGTCGACGCGCTGCCGGGCCTCGACGATCTGCATCTGGTCGAGCGCGCAGTCGACCGCTACACCACCGGCATGGCCGGCGGTCTCCGGCCCGCCCCGGCTACGCCGGCACGGCTCGCAGCGTGAGGACGGCCATGTCATCGGTGGGATCGTTGTCGACGAAGGCCACCGCCCGTGACTCGATGAGGTTGGCCAGCTCGGGGGCGGACAGACCCATCCCCTGGTAGAGCGCCTTCACCACGCCCTCCTCACCGAAGGCTCGCGTGCGACCCCGGCGGCGATCGGTCAGGCCGTCCGTGTAACAGACCAGCGCCTCACCGGGATCGAGGTGGACCACCGTGTCCGTGAGGCTGACGTCGTCGGTCACGCCCAGCAGGGTGCCGGGCACGCCCACGGGCTCGACCCGGCCCACCGCCCGACCGACGAGCGGCAGCGGGTGCCCTCCCGAGCACAGGATGAGGTCGACGCCCCGGGATGTGGGCTGTGCGGTCCCGACCAAAACCGTGCAGAACCGCGGGCTGATGGGGACGTGGTCGGCGTCGGTGCCCGCCCATTCGGCGGTGTGAAGCAGCAACATCTGGTTGAGGCGCGCCAGGATCGCCGACGGCATCACGCCGGCCATAGCCGACGAGCGGATCGTGTGTCGCACCAGTCCGCTCGTCGCCGCCGCCTCGACGCCGTGGCCGCACACATCACCCACGGCGAAGACCCACCAGTTGGCGTCGGCCTGGAAGGCGTCGTAGAAGTCGCCGCCGACGTCGAGTCCCCGCCCCGCCGCCCGGTAACGGGCGCCGAGCTGGATCCCCGGGATCTCGGGGAGGCTGGCCGGCAGCAGGCTGTCCTGCAGGGCGCGTGCCACCACCGACTGCTCGTCGAATAGGCGGGCGTTGTCGACGATCACCGCGGCACGCGCCGCCACCGACTCGGCCAGCTCGAGCTCGTCGTCGGCGAACACCCGCCCAGCCGGGTTGCCGAACCCGATGGCGCCCAACAGCCGCCCGCGGGCCCGGAGGGGGAAGATCGCCAGGCCGTCCACGCCCACGTCATCGAGGGTGCGGAGCCTGTCGCCCTCCGCGAACAACGGTCGCAGCACCTGCGCGGCCTGCGACCCACGAATCAGGGGTCGCCCCGCACGGAGCGCCTCGCCCACCTGCCCGACCTGTTCGACGTCCCGCGGGATCCGCTCCGCCAGGCGCCGCAGGGCTGCCAGCCTTGCGGGATCTACGTGTGCGGCGCCCACGACGGGTCGCGGGTCGGTGGTCGACTCGACCAGGCGGACGACGCACCAATCGGAGATGCGGGGGACTGCCATACCGGCCAGCTCGGTGAGGGTGGCGTCCAGCTTCAGGCTGCTGGACAGCGCGCCGCTGAGGCGATCGAGGAACCGGAGCCGCTCCTGGTCGCGCTCGGCGGCCACCGCCAGGCGGGCCCGATCGAGCGCGAGTGCGCACTGCGCGGCGACGTCATGGAGCAGCTGGGGGTCGCTGCTCCGGAGCCGGCGCTCATCCTCGAACCCCACCCCCAGGGCCCCGAAGGGTCGCCCGGCGGCGTCGCGCAACGGGACCACCCTGAAGGCGTCGGCCGTCTCGGGCACGTCGAGCTGCGGGTAGCGGCGCCGGCGCTCGGCCGGAGTCGCGATCGTCACCCGCCGGCCGGTTCGCATCACCACGGCGGCGGGCAGGGGCGAACTGCGGGCGATGCGGGCGAAGCGGGGGTCCAGGACACCCGACGCGCCGGCGGCCACCAGCTCGTCGTCATCGGACAGCACATACAAGACGGCAGTGGACCCCCCCACCAGCGGGACGCCCTCGTCGAGCATCGCCTGCACGATCTCGTCGGGGTGACGCAGCCGGTTGAACTCCTCGATCAGCCGGGCCGCGCGGGCCGCCACGCCGATCGAGCGCGTGGCGTCGACGAGCACCCCCGAGGCGCCCGGATCGCCGTCCGCACCGGCGGCGGCCTGGACCCGCAACACCGCCCACCGCTCACCGTTCCGCAGGCGCAACGCCTCTTCGCCCACCCCGCCTGCTTCCCCGGCCAAAACCGTCCGCACCGCCTCGGCCGCGGTCGGCCGATCATCGGGGTGGAGGAGCTCCAGCCATCCGTCGGCAAGGAGTGCAGGATCGTCGACCCTCGCCCCGGCGGGGCTGTCGAGCCGCGCCTCTCTGCATCGGCCGGTGCCGTCCCAAGTGAGCAACACGGCCAATGCACCGGAGGGCAACCCTCCGGCCTCATCGGTGGGCCCGGCCGGTAAGGGTTCGCTCGACACGAACCCATCCAGCGGGTCGGTCGCCAGACCGACGCCATCACGGGGTGGCGGGTGGGGGTCGGGCCGGACAGTCATGGGTCCTCGAAGTCTCCCACCAAGCGCCGCTCGCCGCATCAGGCGTGGCCGCCCGTGCACCGAGCGCGCGAGCGGGAAAGCCCTGGCTGCGACAGACTGGCGGGATGGCCCCCGCCCGCTTCTCGCCACGGGGATCGGACGGCACGGCAGCGGCGTCCGATGCCCTCCAGTACGGCCCCGGTCTGCCCCCGGAGAGCGAGCTCAAGCTGCTCGGACATGTCGACGGACGCCGGATACTCGACCTCGGATGCGGTGCCGGGTCCGGCGCGGTGGCGCTGGCCAAGGCGGGCGCCCGGGTGATCGCCGTCGATGAGCACGCCGCCAACGTCGGCGCCACCCGAGACTGCGCCGAGCACGAGGGCGTGAGGATCGAGACCCACCACGGCCCGCTGCCCGAGCTGGCCTTCGTGCGGGCCGACACGATCGACGCCGCGGTGTCGGTCTACGGCCTGGCGGCCGCCGACGACCTCGACCGTGTCTTCCGGCAGGTCCACCGCGTGCTCAAGGCCGAGCGGCCGTTCGTGTTCTCGCTGCCCCACCCGGCGTTCACGCTCCTCGACCCCGACGGCGGCGAGCCGGTGCTGCGCCGATCGTGGTGGGATCCCAGCCCGGTGGCGTGGTCCGTGGCTCCCGGGCGGACCGAGCCCGACCGCCCGCGCACGCTCAGCGGCCTGTTCGCGAGCCTGGGACGAGCCAACTTTCGCATCGACGCCCTCGCCGAGCCCGAACCCGACCGGGCCGCCGCCGGCGACGGTTGGTCCGACGCCATGCGCTGGGTGCCGCCGACCCTGATCGTCCGGGCGCGCAAGGTCGCCTAGGAGCAGGCTCCTAGTGGGGCGCCTCGTCACGCGGCGCCCCGCGCCGGCGCCGATCCCACCAGGCCATCAAGCGGCGTTCCGCCTCGGCCTGCCCGAGCGGGCCCTCTTCGAGGCGCGCCTCCAGCAGCATCGACAGTGCCTCGCCCACGACCGGGCCGGGCTTGACGCCGAGCAGCTCCATGACGCGGTTGCCGTCTATGTCGGGCCGGATCCGCTCGAGCTCCTCGCGCTTCCGTAGCTCGGTGATCCGGGCCTCGAGGTCATCCATCCGCTTGGCCAGCATGCGCGCCCGGCGCTCGTTGCGCGTGGTGCAGTCGGAGCGGGTCAACTCGTTGAGGTCGTCGACCAGGGGCCCGGCATCGCGGGCGTAGCGCCGTACGGCGGCGTCGGTCCACACGTCGTCGCGGTAGCCGTGGAAACGCAGGTGCAAGAACACCAGCCGGGACACGTCGTCAATCGTCTCGTTCGAGAAGCGCAGCGCTCGCAGGCGCTCTCGTGCCATCCGGGCGCCGACCACCTCGTGATGGTGGAAGCTGACGCCCCTCGGCCCGATCGACCGGGTCTTGGGCTTGCCGATGTCGTGGAGCAGGGCGGCCAGGCGCACGACCAGACGAGGCGACGTCTTCGCCACGACCGCGATCGTGTGCGTCAGCACGTCCTTGTGGCGATGGATCGGATCCTGCTCCAGCCGAAGGGCCCGGAGCTCCGGGACGAACTCGTCGGCCAGCTCGGTGTCGACCAGGAACCACAGGCCGGCGCTCGGATCGTCGACCACCAACAACTTCGACAGCTCGTCACGCACCCGCTCGGCCGACACGATCCCGAGCCGATGGCGCAGTTCACGGACGGCGGAGACGAGCGCGGCGTCGGGCGCCAGCCCGTACGCGGCCATGAACCGGGCCGCGCGCATCATGCGTAGCGGGTCGTCCGAGAAGGAGACCTCGGGGGCCAGCGGCGTACGCAGTACTCCCTCCGCCAGGTCCGCCACGCCGCCGAACGGATCGATCAGCTCGATGTCGGGCAGGCGGAGCGCCATCGCGTTGACCGTGAAGTCGCGGCGGGACAGATCGTCGACGACGTTGTCGGCATAGACGACGTGCGGCTTGCGCGAGTCCTCGCGGTAAGCCTCCGCGCGATGGGTCGTGACCTCGAACATCAGGCCGCCCTTGCGGGCGCCGATAGTGCCGAACGCCTGGCCCTGCGTCCACGTCGAGTCGGCCCAGTCGTCGAGCAGCGCCAGCGTCTGCTCCGGGCGGGCGTCGGTGGTGAGATCGAGGTCTGCGCCCTTCTGCACGCGATCGAGGACCACGTCCCGCACGATCCCGCCCACCAGATAGACCTCGTGCCCCGCGGCCGCGAAACGCTCGGCGAGGGGCCGGACGTCCTCGAGGATGGGGTGCAGCCGATCAGGGATCACGGCGCGAGGGTAGGCGTTGGCTACGAAGCGTCGGCCCGGTGTTGCAACGCCCGGGCGTGCGCGAGCGCGGCACCGGCCACCACGTCCCGACCGGGCCCGCCCGACGTCGGCGCCTCCGGGTGCAGCCGACCGCCGGCGAGCGCCACCAGCACCGCCGCAGTCGAGTCACGCAGCGCTTCGAGGTCGTAGCCGCCCTCGAGGAACACCAGCCGGCGCCCCGGGGGGGCCAGCGCGAGCAGGTCCGCGGTCACATCGGCGTAGTCGCCCGCGGTCAGGGCGAGGTCGGTGAGCGGGTCCGCCCGGTGGGCGTCGAAGCCCGCGGAGAGCAGCAGCCAGGTGGGGCGGAAGTCCTCGACGAGAGGCACCACAACGTCCGCCACCGCGGCTCTGAAGACGTCGCCGGTGGCTCCGGGCGGCACCGGAACGTTGGCCGTGGTGCCCTGCGCCGCGCGCGCGCCGGTCTCGTGCACCGCCCCCGTCCCCGGATAGAGCGGGCACTGGTGGACGGAAACGTACGCGACCCGGGGGTCGTCGTAGAAGGTTGCCTGGGTGCCGTTGCCGTGGTGGGCGTCGTAGTCGACGATGAGGACGGGCTCGCCCCGCTCGGCCAGGGCGGCCGCCGCCACGGCGACGTTGTTGAACAGGCAGAAGCCCATGGCGCGGCTCGCGAGCGCGTGATGGCCCGGCGGGCGCACCGCACAGAAGGCGGCGGTGAACTCGCCGGCGTCGAGGCCGTCGATGACGCTGAGGCCGGCGCCGGCCGCGAGAAGCGCCGCATCCCACGACGCCGCCCCGGCGCCGGTGTCGGGGTCGAGCCGGCCTCCCCCGCTCCGGCAGAATCGCTCGAGCGCCTCGACGTAGCGGTCGTCGTGGACGAGCCCGACCTCGGCCCGGGTGGCCGGGCGGGGGCTGACCGCCACCAGTTCGGCGTCGAGTCCGGCGCGGGCGGCGCCGGCGTGCACGGCGCGCAGGCGGTCCGGCCGCTCGGGATGGCCGGGCCCGGCCTCGTGCGCGAGGAACTGCGGGTGGGTGACGAAAGCGATCGGCATCCACCGATGACGGTAACGGGTATGGCGCCGTTGCATACCCTTGGGATGTATGAGTGTCTTGCGGGCGCCCGCGATCGGAGTGGCGCGGCTCCGGGTCCGAACCTGGCACGCCGACAACCAGGTTGCCCACATCGCGCTCGCCACTGACGAGTCCGGCCCGCTCACCACCGAGGTGGTGCGCCGCTGCGTCGCGGACCTCCGGCGTGAGGGCTACCGGGGCGCAATCACAGCCGCGATTGCGCGCGCCGACCAGCCGCCGTTCCTCGACGCTGGCTTCGTGCCGGGCGAGCGGCTGCATCTCCTCCTGCACTCGCTCGACGAGCTGCCGAGCCCCGTGCTGGGCCGCGCGGCCCAGATTCGTCGGGCTCGACGGCGCGAGCTGGACGAGCTGCTCGAGGTCGATCGCGCCGCGTTCAGCGGGATCTGGCGGCTGGATCGAGCGGGGATCGAGGAAGCCCTGAACGCCACGCCGGCCGTCCACCTGAGGGTCGCGCGCGACTCCGACGGGACGGCGGTCGGCTACGCAATCTGCGGGCGGGCGGGACACAGGGGCTATGTCCAGCGTCTCGCCGTGCATCCCCGCTCCCAGGGGCAAGGGCTCGGCGACACGCTGCTCCTCGACGGCCTGCGCTGGCTCCGCCGTTGGGGCGCGCGCGACGCGCTAGTCAACACGCAGGAGGGCAACGACCGATCGTTGCGGCTCTACCAGCGGGTTGGATTCGTGCTGCAGCCAGACGGTCTGACCGTCCTCCGCCTCGATCTCGGTGGTGTGCCGTGATCCGGTGGGCGGGTTCCATGCGTCGCTCCGTTGCGGTCGCCGCGCTCGTCATCGTCACCTTCGTCGCCGGCTCCCCCACCGGAAGCTCCCGGGCGGAGGCCGCCACTCGACAGGCGGCACCCTCCATCGAGCTCGTGGGCCAGACGACCTGGGTGCACGCCGGCGATGAGTTCAAGGTCAACGTGCGCGTTTCCGGCGCGCCCGCGGGTGCGGCCCTCGAGTTGGTCGTGCACGACCGTCTCGAGTCGCGGAGCGCCTTTCGGGACACGCTCGAAGGCGATCTCGGGGGCGTGGAGCTGACATTGCCCCCACAGCCGCTCGCCTCGCTGGGCGCCGGACCCGGGCCCGTCACCACCGGGTTCACGGTCGGCGGCGATGGCCACCGTCTCGAGGGTCGCGGCGTCTACCCCGTGGAGGTGCGGCTGGTCGACGCCGGCGGCACGCCGCTGACAACCCCGCTGGTCACCTACCTCCTGTATCTCTTCGACCCCGATGGTCCGTCGTACGAGCCCTTGGCGGTTGCCGTGATCGTCGACGTGAGTGGACCGCCGATCCTGCAGGCCGACGGAAGCGTGCGGCCGGCGTCCACAACGATCCAGCGGGCCCGGGAGCGCGCGGACCTTCTGGCCGAGGCACCGGGGGTGCCGCTGACGCTGGCACCCCAACCCGAGACGCTCGAGGGATTGGTCGACAGCGGCGGAGCCGCGGCGGCCGCGGTGGCAGCGCTGGTGGACGCCAGCGGCGACCGGCAGGTGTTGGCGCGGCCCTATACCGACGTCGACCTGGATGCGCTTCTGGAGAACGGGTTGACGGACGAGGCCGACGAACAGGTCCGGGCCGGCGCAGCCGCAGCCCGCAGCATCTTCGGACGCGACCCGGTGCCTGGCATCTGGCTGTCGGGCCGCACCCTGGGTGACGACGCCGCGAACCAGGCGGTCGACCTCGGCATGGACCGGGCGGTCGTTCCGCCCAGCGCAGTGGAGGAGCAGTCGCGTCGCGAGGCCGGTGCCGTGCCCGACGCGCCGGTCACGCTCGACGATGGTGGGCCGCGCGTCATGGTCACGGACCCGGAGCTGACCGCGCACCTGAGGGGCGACGACGGGCCCCTCGATGCCCAGCGCTTCCTGGCCGAGTTGACGATCATGTGGTTCGAACGCCCGGCCATCCCGCGGGGGGTCGCCGTAAGGGTCCCCGGTGACGCCGCCATCGATCCGGCCACCGTCGCCGACGCACTCAACGGGCTGTCCGACGGCCAAGTCGTGCAGGCTGTGCCACTCGATCAGGTCTTCGACGTGCCGCCCGATCCGAGCGGACCCACGACCGCCTCGCTCGAGCGCCACCGGGTCACCGACGACCTGGCTGAGATCGCCGGACCGCTCCGGCGGGCGCGCCGCGGGGTCAGCGGCGTCGCCGGCACGGTCGGTTCCGGTGGCGGCGGCTCGCTCACCCGCTCGTTGCTGTTGGCCACCGGGACCGCCACTCCCGACGACCAGCGGCCCGCCTATGTCGAGCGGGTGACGTCGGCGCTGGGATCGGTGAGCGGCGCCGTGGTTCTACCCGACCAGTTCCGCATCACCCTCACGTCCCGCACCAGCACCATCCCCGTCAACATCACCAACAACTCCAGCCAGCCGCTCAAGGTGCTGATCGAGTTCGACAGCGGCCAGCTGGAGTTCCTCGACGGTGCCGTCATCACCCGCGACCTTCCGCCCGGGGCTACGCGGCTGGATGTCCGGGTGCGGGCGCTCACGTCCGGTGCGTTCCCCATGGGCATCACAGTGATGAGCCCCGACCGCTCGATCGTGTTGGACCGGACCACCTTCGACATCCGCTCGACCGCCGTCACCGGTGTCGGCTTCGTGCTGTCCATCGGGGCCGGACTGTTCCTCGCGGTGTGGTGGGCCCGCCACTGGCGGAGCTCCCGGCGCTCGCGCCACCTGGTTCCCGCCGGGTCGGCGCCGGCGTCACGCGCCGCCGTGGCCCCTGCCGGCGCCACACCCGACGATGGCGAACGCCAGGGTGGCCAGGGGGACTACCGGCCGGCACACCTCGCCGGCGGGCGATCACGCCGTAGCTGACCAGTCGCTAGGGCGGACGCTGCTCACGCGCATTAGGGTCGCCCGCCATGAGCGAGCGCCCGCGATGCAGCGAGCCCGGGACCCGAGCGGCCCGTCGCCGCCGGCGACAAGAGTGGATATCAACGCGTCGGAGCCCGAGCGGCCCGCCCGATGGCAGCAAGAGCGGGAAGTAATGCCGGTTCGTATCGTCACCGACTCGGCCGCCGATCTCGAGGCCGCCGATGCGAAGGAGCTAGGGGTCGAGGTCGTGCCCCTTTCGATCCGCTTCGGATCCGTCGAGTACACCGACGGCGTCGATATCTCCGTCGAGCAGTTCTACGACAAGTTGCGGTCGTCGGACGAGCTGCCAGAGACCGCCGCCCCGTCCCCGGGCGCCTTCGAGGCCGCCTTCCGGCGCCAAGCCGAGGCCGGTGCCGACGCCATCGTGTGCATCAACCTCTCCTCGGGCCTGTCGGCCACCATGCAGGCCGCGCAGAACGGCGCCAAGGCGCTCGAGGGCGAGATCGACGTGCGGGTCGTCGACTCCCGTTCGATCACCTCCGGGCTTGCCGCCCAGGTACGTCGGGCCGCGCAGGCGGCGGTCGACGGGGCGGATGCCGACGCGGTCGAGTCGTTGGTCCGCGACCTCACCACCCGCACGCACGTCATCGGGGCGCTCGACACCCTCGACAACCTCCGCAAGGGTGGCCGCATCGGCGGCGCCCAGCATCTCCTCGGTTCCCTCCTGGCAATCAAACCGCTGCTCGACATCTCCACGGGCGAGGTGGCCGAGGCCGGCCGGGCCCGCACACGCCGCAGGGCGCTGCAGGTGTTGCGCGACAAGGTGTTCGAGCGCCCTGCCGTGGAGGAATTGACCCTCGCGCACGGCATGGCCCCCGACATCGACGAGATGCTCGATCTGCTCAGCCCCCGCTATCCCGCCGACCAGATCCGGGTGACGACGATCGGAGCCACGATCGGCACGCATGCGGGCCCCCGGGTCATGGGCCTCTCGTGGCTGGATCCCGCCTGATGGTGGCCTTGGTGTGCGCGCCGCCGGCCTGCGGTCCGGCGTCTGCCTGACACTCCGGCGACGCCCCCCATCCGGAGGCGGCGTGGTTCCAGGGTCGACGCAATTACGGGGCATCTCGTTGACTACGGTGGACGCACCGTGGCACTAACGCCCCCTCCCCCGACCGGCCCGTTGCCCGCCGGCCTGGTAGCCGGCGCGCTTCTTGGCGGTCGCTACCGGCTGGACGAGCAGCTCGCGTCGGGTGGAATGGCTCAGGTGTGGCTGGGCACGGACGAGGTGCTGCGGCGTGCCATCGCAGTCAAGATCCTGCACCAACACCTGGCCGACGACGCCACGTTCGTGGCCCGGTTCCGGCACGAGGCCATCGCGGTCGCGCGCTTGTCGCATCCGGCCATCGTCAGTGTCTACGACACCTGCAGCGACGACGGCGTCGAGGCCATCGTGATGGAGCTCGTAAGGGGTCGGACGTTGCGGCAGCGGCTCGACGAGGGACCGGTCGACCCCTGGCTGGCGGCCAACATCGCGGCCCAGGTGTGCGGCGCGCTGGCCGTGGCCCACGCCGCGGGTCTCGTGCACCGCGACATCAAGCCCGCCAACATCCTGTTGTCCGAGGACGGTCGGGTGAAGGTGGGCGACTTCGGCATTGCCAAGGCGGCCGAGTCGGCCGACCTCACCCAGGAGGGGTCGTTCCTCGGGACGGCGAAGTACCTGGCACCGGAACAGGTGGAGGCGGGACCGGTCGACGGTCGGACCGACCTCTACGGCCTCGGGGTGGTGCTCTACGA
Organism: Actinomycetota bacterium; assembly: GCA_046726215.1. Lineage (GTDB taxonomy): Bacteria > Actinomycetota > Acidimicrobiia > Acidimicrobiales > VFJN01 > DASQUK01. Next base: position 38,592 of record JBKPAA010000022.1, read on the forward strand.
GATGCTGTGCGGACGGGTCCCGTTCGAGGGCGATTCCTCGTCGTCCACGGCCCTGGCCCGGCTCCACAGCGACCCGCAACGGCCCCGGCTGGTGAAGCCGGGCATTCCCCGCGAGGTCGAGTCCATCACCATGCGGCTGTTGGCACGTTCGCCGGACGACCGCTATCCGACAGCCAACGAGGCGCGGGCCGCGCTCCTCGCCGCAGGCGCCGACGACGGCCCCGCGACCGGCGACGACACCGTTGTCGAGCCGGGCGCACCAAGGATCGGATCCAGGTCAGTGGCGACCGCCGGCGCATCCGGCCGGTTGCCCCCACCGCCGGTGGGGCCGCCCACACCCCTCGGGACGCCGACCGTGGGTCAGGGGGCGCCGGTACGGTTCGCCGAGACCGAGCGGCGCTGGTTGGTCCCGACGCTGCTGGTCGTTCTCGTGGCGGTGGCGCTAGGGGTCGCGGGCCTGCTCATCCAGGGCTCGGGCACCAACCTCTTCGGCAATCCCGACGACGAATCCGACACCACCGAGACGACTCCTCCGGCCGCCGAGTCGGTCCCCATCGCCCGGACGATCGACTTCGATCCCGCCGGCGGCGACGGCGAGCATGCGGAGGAGGCGGAACGGGGGAACGCATTCGACGGCGACCCCAACACGTCCTGGAGCACCGAGGACTACACCTCTCCGGACTGGGGACGTCTGGGCAAGCCGGGCGTCGGCCTGATCCTCGAGCTGAACGAATCGACCGAGCTTCACGCGCTCGAGTTCGACACGCCGTCCGTCGGCTGGCGGGCCCAGGTCTACGTGGCCGACAGCAATCCCGGCAGTCTCGAGGGCTGGGGCGAGCCGGTGGCCACCTTCGAACAGAGCGACAGCGGCACCAACACCGTGACGTTCGACAAAACCGGCGGCGCGGTGCTGCTGTGGTTCACCCGTGCCGGGGACAATGGGCAGGTCACCGTCACCGAGGTGCGCCTGCGGCCCTGATCTACTGTTCCGGCATCACCCGAGACACCGCCGACGCCGACGATCGCTCGCTCGTGGCGGCCGCTCAGGCCGGCGACCGCGACGCCCTCGAGACCCTGCTGCGCCGCCACCACGAACGGCTGTGGGCGCTCTGCCGGCGGCTCACCGGCAACCACGCCGACGCCGAGGACGCGCTGCAGGACGCCTTGATCGCCATCGCCCGCGGCATCCGTCGCTACGACGGCCGGGCAGCGTTCACCACGTGGTCGTACCGGGTGGCCACCAATGCCTGCCTCGACGAGCTGCGGCGACGCCGACGGCGCCCGGTCCCCGAGATGCCAGAGCCCCTGGGGGTCGGCGCGTCGGCGGATGGTCCCGGCGTGGCTCCGCCGGCGTTGCCCACGGTCGAGGCCGTCGCCGATCGGCTGGACATCGATGCCGCCATTGCGCAGCTGCCGCAGGACTTCCGTATCGCGGTCGTGCTGCGCGACCTGTGCGACCTCGACTATGCCGACATCGGGCACGTGCTCGGCATCCCGCCGGGCACGGTCAGGTCGCGCATCGCTCGGGGCAGACGCCAGCTGGTCGACCTGCTCGGGAACCCGACCGCCGCCCCGGACCGTCCAAGCACGAGACCATGACCACTCCGCGCGACCCCGACGCCCTGGCATCCGCCCTGCTCGATGGCCTCCTAACGGATGACGAGGCGGCCGCAGCACGGCGCGATCCAGCGGTCGCGTCCCGGTTGGCGGACCTGGCGGCGGTGCGCGAGGCGGTGCGTAGGCCCCCTGCGGGTCCTGACCCGGCGGCACGCGAGCGCGCCCTGGCGGCGGCGCTCGCCGCCTACGACGCCCGGGACGACCGGAGCGAGACCGACGGAACGGTCGGGGCGGTGGTCAGTCCCATGAGCCGTGGTCACGCGGCGGCGCGGACTGCGGAGTCACGCGCCGGGATGCCATGGCGGGGTGGCGGCCCCCGGCGCGGCTGGCTCGCCGCCGCGGCCGTCGCGCTCGTCGTCGTGGGCGTGGGGGTGCTCGTCCGCAACTGGGACGGCGGTGGCGGCGACGGCGACACGGCCGCCCAGGAGGTGGCGACCGATGAGCGCTCGAACGCGGGCGGCGGGACGGCTGGCCCTACGCAGGACGCCGGGACCGAAACGAGCGGCGACGACCTGGCGGCCGCGGGCCCGGCGGGTGGGATCGTGGACCTGGGAGATGTCGACTCATCCGAGGCGCTGGCCGACCGGGCGCGATCGATTCTGACCGAGCAGGCCGCCGGCCCCCAGCGCGAGGCATCCGGCGGTGAGGGCACGGAGCAGGGCGGGGGGAGCGCCGGCTCCCCTCCCGCGAAATGCAGGGACGGCGCGGCGGCCCAGGCTCTGACGGCGACGCCCGGCACCGTCGCGCTCAGGGCCCGCGCCACACTGGACGGCAAGGCGGTCGATGTCTGGGTGCTCAGCGCGCAGGGCCGGGAGCGCGTGATCGCCGTCGACGCGTCCTGCGCCGTGGTCATCGACCAGCCGCTCCCGAACTGAGCGGACCGTGGTTCGACACCTGACCCGTCGCCCCTGACCGATCGGGCGGGACCCCGCAACTAGGCTGCCGCCATGGCTCAGGTGGGCTCATCCATCCGACGCAACCAAGACGCCGACAGCCCCGCCCCACCGCCGGGCGACTGGGCGGCGCAGGCGGCAGACACCATCGAGCGGGCGGTCGTGACCGTCCGAGACCGGACCACGGGTCCGGCGCTCACCGCGGCGCGGGCCGTCGTGTACGGGACGTTCGCCGCGCTCGTCGGGATCACGGCCTTGGTGCTGGCAACGATCGCGGCCTTCCGACTCATCGACAACTACCTGCCGGATTCGGTGTTCGGTGATGAGCACACGTGGGCGGCGTATCTCATCGTGGGCCTGGTCTTCGTGGTGGCCGGGGCGGTCCTTTGGGTTCGGCGCCGCGGCCCGGAGCTGGAAGATCTACCCGCCTGACGGCGTTAGCCCTGCCGAGGCTCGCTTCGAGCCGACACCGCGCTTCCACGAGGACACATGAGCATCCGCAAGGTCATCGTCATCGGATCCGGCCCCGCCGGCCTGACTGCCGCCATCTATGCCGCCCGCGCCAACCTCGAGCCGTTGGTGCTCGAGGGCGAACCGTCGTCCACCAGCGACCAGCCGGGCGGGCAACTCATGCTCACGACCGAGGTCGAGAACTATCCCGGGTTTCCGGAGGGGATCATGGGGCCCGAGCTCATGACCCGCTTCCGGGAGCAGGCGGCGCGGTTCGGCGCCGACATCCGCACCGAGAAGGCATCTCGCGTCGATCTGTCCGGCCGCCCCTTCGGGGTCTGGGTCGGCGATCCCGACGCCGATGAGCCCACCTACCAGGCGGAGGCGCTGGTCATCTCGACCGGTGCCCAGGCGCTGATGCTGGGTCTCGACCGCGAGTCCGAGCTGGTCGGCCACGGCGTCTCCACTTGCGCCACCTGCGACGGCTTCTTCTTCCGCGAACACGACATCGCCGTGGTGGGCGGCGGGGACTCCGCCCTGGAGGAGGCGATCTTCCTCACCAAGTTCGCCCGGTCCGTCACGGTCGTCCACCGCCGGGACCAGCTGCGGGCGTCGAAGATCATGCAGGAACGTGCGTTCGCCAACCAGAAGATCCGCTTCCTGTGGAATCACGTCGTGGACGGGATCGAGGGTGACGCCCGGCTGTCGGGGATCACGGTGCGCAACGTGCTCACCGACGAGCTCACGCGGCTCGCGGTGTCCGGGCTGTTCGTGGCCATCGGGCACAAGCCCAACACCGACCTGTTCAAGGGCCAGCTCGAGATGGAGGAATCGGGCTACCTGGTGACCAGGCTGGGCCAGGGCACGACCTCGACCAACGTCGAGGGCGTCTTCGCGTGCGGTGACGTACAGGACCATGTCTATCGCCAGGCCGTGACCGCGGCCGGCACGGGCTGCGAGGCCGCCATCGATGCCGAACGATGGCTCGAGGCCCAGGGTTCGTAGTGGGACGGCGGGGAAGGGAACAACGCCGACCGTTGTGCTGTTCACGTCGGTGGTTCTGGGTTTCACGAGCCACATTCGAAGGAGGGACACCCCGACATGGTTGAAGGCATCACCACCCTCAGCGACGCGACGTTCGACGAGACGATCGGCGCGGCGACTGAGGCTGTGGTCGTCGACTTCTGGGCCGAGTGGTGCGGACCTTGCAAGATGATCTCGCCGATCCTCGCCGAGATCGCGAGCGAGCATGCCGGCAAGCTCAGCATCGCCAAGCTGAACGTCGACGAAAATCCCGACGTCGCCCGCCGCTTTGACGTCATGAGCATCCCCACGCTCATCGTCTTCAAGGACGGCGCTCCCCAGAAGCGCCTGGTTGGGGCCAAAGGTAAGGGTCAGCTGCTGGCTGAGCTGGGTGAATTCCTGCCCTGAACCTACACAAGAGACGTAATCCACAACCTGTGTGCAAGCTTGTGGATTGTTTCGACCCCAGCTTGAGGACCTCCAATCCTCAGGTTGGGGTTGAGTGTTTTTCGGGCACTTTGGGTGTCAGTGGGCTCCGGCCATGACCCGGTAGATGCGCTCCAGGTCTTCGAGGTCGGCAAACTCGATCACGACCCGGCCGCGCTTGGGCCCGACGTTGATCGACACCCTGGTGTCGAGCTGTTCGGCGAGCAGTTCCTCGAGCTCGAGGAGGCCCGGCGGTCGCAGCTTCGACCTGGTGCCCGCCGAGCGGGTCGAGCCGCTCGGCGAACCCGTAAGGCCGTTGCGCTGGCGAACCGCCTCCTCGGTGTCCCTGACCGAGAGCCCGTCGGTTGCGACCCGCCGGGCCAACGCCTCCTGGAAGGCCCGATCCGGCGTTCCCAGTAGGGCCTTGGCATGACCCGCCGACACCCGGCCCTCGGCCACGAGGCGCTGCACCTGCGGGGGTAACTGGAACAGGCGCAGGAGATTGGCCACGGCCGAGCGGCTCTTCCCGACCTTGTGGGCCACCTCCTCCTGTGTCAGATCGAAGTCCTCGACCAGCTGCTGGTAGGCGGCCGCCTCCTCGAGGGGGTTGAGGTCGTCCCTGTGGAGGTTTTCGACCAGTGCGTGCTGGAGCGTGAGCTCGTCATTGACCTGGCGCACGATCACGGGGATGAATTGGAGTCCCGCCCGCTTGGCGGCACGCCAGCGACGCTCGCCGGCAATGATCGCGTAACGATCGTCGCTGAGCCGGCGGACCAGGATCGGTTGCAGGACCCCCAGCTCCCGGATCGAAGCCGTGAGCCCCGCCAGCGACTCCTCGTCGAAGGTGTTGCGCGGCTGATAGGGGTTCGGGTCGATCCGGTTGATCGGAACCTCTTCGATGCCCGGATGAGTCCCGAGGGCGGCGGCCGACGTCGGTGCTACATCCGAAGGAATCAGCGCGCCGAGGCCCTTACCCAGTCCGCCGCGCCGCTCCACCGCTGACCTCCGTCGCCAGGTTCCGGTATGCGATCGAGCCCCGCGAGGTGGGATCGAACGTGATGATCGGCTGCCCGAATGAGGGAGCCTCGCTCAGGCGGACCGTTCGAGGAACGATGCTGTGGCAGACCTTCTCCCCGAAGTGGTCACGCACCTCGTGCACGACCTGATCGGCCAACTTGGTCCGGGCGTCGTACATGACAAGGACCATGGCGCTGAGCTCCAGCCCCGGGTTCAGATTTCTCTGGACCAACTGAACGTTGCGCAACAGCTGGCCCAGACCCTCGAGCGCGTAGTACTCGCACTGGATGGGCACGATCACCTCGCTCGCCGCTGCCAAGCCGTTGACGGTGAGCAGCCCGAGTGACGGCGGGCAGTCGATGAGCATGTAGTCGTAGTCGTTCCGCACCGCGTCCAGGGCCCGCCGCAGACGCATCTCACGGCTGAACGCCGGCACCAACTCGATCTCGGCTCCGGCCAGATCGAGCGCCGCGGGGGCCACGAACAGGTTGCGGACGGCGGTCCCCTCGACGCAGTCCTCAAGGGGAAGGTCATTCAAGATGACGTCATACATCGAAGACTGCAGGTCACGAATGTTGATCCCCAGACCCGTGCTGGCGTTGCCCTGGGGATCGAGGTCGACCACCAGCACCCGGTAACCGAGCTCGGCGAGACAGGCGCCGAGGTTGACGGCGGTGGTGGTCTTGCCGACGCCACCCTTCTGATTCGCGATGGCGATCGTGCGGGGCAGGGGCCGTTCAAACGGCGTCGACACCCGCGCCGGAGCCTCGACGGCCCCCGGGCCATCCCGGGAGGCGCGGCGGCCTCGTTCTTCGTATCGGCTCTCGAGCACGGCCGATGTCGGGGGGCCGCCGAGGCCGCTGTCTTGGGTGCTCATCGCCGATGCTCCCAGCCGTCGATGCCAGGGCGAATCGTCCCGGCAAGCTGAACGCGGTTGTCCGAAGGGGACTACGTGGCCGCCGCCCGATCGGCGCCATCTCGAGGCGGACCATCGGCCACCGGCACATACTTTCGGGCCGCCGGGTCCCGGTCAAGCCTGGGGTCCTGGCTCGACGCGGGATTTGCCTGCACGAATCCGCCGCGTGTTCCACGTGGAACGCACGTCGCCCCCCGGGTCTTTCTGGGGTGAACACCGCCGCCTTCGTCCGACTCTTGGGGGCATCGATACACGGCCCGGTGCGCCCAGCGGCGGCTCCATTACGGGCAGGTCCTCCATCGGTCCGGGCCGACGCTCGGGCTCGGTCGCGGACGCGTGGTCCGCTCCACGCCCATCCCCGTCGGTTCAGCAACGTTCCACGTGGAACGGCCGCCCGTCCGCTCACCGTGTTCCACGTGGAACGGTGATCGACTCAACACACGCACCCGCGGGCTTCGGGTTGTTCCTCGCCCCTGTTCCACGTGGAACAACTGGCGAGCTCAGAACAGTGGCCGCTTGGTGGGGACCCCGGGCCGCCGCGCGTACTGCGGGGGACACCGCTCGACCTGGTCGAGCGCCTGGTAGCGATACCCATGCACCCACGAGCGGCCCACCGCCTGTCCCAGGCGGCGGAGCCCGGTCGGCACCCAGCGGGTGGGGTCCCCGCCGGTGCCGACGTCGATGGCGGCGGATGGCGGCTCGCTGACGACCAGCGTTCCGCCAACCCGGAGGAAGGGTGCTGCGCACTCGGCGGTGACCGCCGGGGACCCAAAGCCGCGCGCCACCACGAGGTCGAACCGTCCTCGGAGCTCTTCACGGTGGCCGGCGTCCTCCGCGCGCGCCCATGTCACGGTAACCCGATCGTCCACGCCGAGTTGCTGCGCGGCGTCCACTAGGAACCCACACCGCCGCTTCCTGGCATCCAGGAGCACGGCCTGGCTCTCCGGCCAGCGCCCGGCCAGAACGAGGCCGGGTACCCCGCCCCCACTTCCCAGGTCGAGGAAACGCATCGGCGCCCTCTCGAGGCCGGCGGAGAACCCGTCGGCGTGGTCCAGGTGGACGTGGACGGAGCCGGGCCCGAGGAATCCGAGGCTCCGGCTATGTTCCAACACCTCGACCAATCGGGTGTTGTCCACCCGCTGACCTCAGCTGGGCCGGATCACCACTCGGCGAGCCGTGTCCTCGCCCTCGGACACCGTGCTCACCCCTTCGATCTCGTTAACCGCGTCATGGACGACCTTGCGGTCGGCTGAACCCATCGGATCCAGTGCCTTGGCGACGCCGCTGGCCTTCACCGCCTCGGCCACCTCCCGGGCGAACCGCTCCAGAGCCACCTTTCGGCGGGCGCGGTATCCGGCGACGTCGAGGCGCACCCGCGCGTGGGTTTGGCCGACGAACCGGCGCTGCACCATGCTCCGCACCAGCTCCTGCACCGCCTGTAGAGTCGTGCCCTTCTGGCCCACCAGCAGGCCCAACTCCGAGCCCTCCACCGACGCCTCGATCGCCTCGTCTTCGCTGACCGTCACCGTCACCGTGGCATCGGACCGTCCGAACGCTGACAGCAGGTCGGTGAGGAAGTCCTCGACCGCGTGGCGTTGGCCCTCGATGTCGAACAGCGACGCGGCCGGCGCGTCGGTTGGCTGCGTGCTCTCGCTCACCACATTCGCTCCCTCTGCTGACCGCCTGCCCCGCCGGCGCCGCGAGCTCGCCGAGGCGGCCCGGTGCTCTCCCGCCGGCGCCGGCTCCCCGGCGTCGGCCCCATCATTCACCGCCGCGCCGACCACGCCTTCGCTCGGCCGGTCACCGTCGCCGGGTGCCGTGGCGGCGTCGCGCCGCGGGCCCCGACCACGACTGTTGGCGTCGGCGCCATCGCCCGGCGCCGTCGATCTCGCCCTGCCGCGGTTGCGGTCAGCGTCACGACCCCTGCGTTCGCCACGTCGTCGCTCGCGTCGATCGACCTTCGGGCGGGGCGTCGTCGGACGTACCCGGGCCCGCACCTGAGCCTCGGCGCGCAACCGCCCGAACAGGCCCTTCTGCGGCTCCTGGACGACCTCGATCTCGGCGTCCCGCTCGTCGACCCCGAGCTTGTCGAGGGCCGATTCCATAGCCTCCGCGATGCTCCGACCGGTTGTCACGACCCATTCCACTGCGCTACTTCCTCTTTCGCTTCTTGCGCGAGCGCGGGTGGGGCTTGGGGGCTGCGGCGCCGCCACCGCTCGACGACTTGGCGCCCCCACCGGTACCACTCCGGGCTTTGGGTCGCTGCTGGCCCGACTTGGGCTGGCCGGAACCCTGCTGGGCACGGGTTCGCCCGTTGCCGCTCGGCGCGTCGGCGGCCTTCTTCGGGGCCGCCCGCCCTCCCTTGGCCCCATTGCCTTCGGTCTTGCGTGCCGCTCGCATGTCCGCCATGGCCTTCTGGGCCTGCCTGCCGACCGAATCCTCGCCCCGGTACAGCGATCGGGTGATGAACGCCTGCTGCCCGACGCGCCACAGCGTCGACACCAGGAAGTAGATGCCGATGGCCAGAGGGCTCACAAACGCAAAGAAGACGTAGAGCAGGGGGCCGATCCGCATCATCAGGCGCTGCTGCTGGGTGACCTCGGCCCCGGCGGTGCGTCCCATGATCTGCTTCTGCTGGTACCAGCTCAGGAAGGCGATCACGGCGACGAGGGCGAGGTAAGGCAGCGCCGTCACGAAGCTCTGGCTCAGCGCCACGGCCGGGGATATGGCCAGGTCGATGCCCAACCAGTTCATCTCGTGCTTGCCAAGCAGCGACTGGTAGAGCTCGGAGCTGTGGTCCAGGTACTTCGGCCGGAACCCGTCGGTCACCACGAGGGGTTCGCCGTTGGCCCTTGTTAAGCCCACGTCACGGGCGTATTCCTGCAACCCAACGAAGCGTGCCTGCTGCGTCAATCCCCGCACGACGTAGAAGAGGATCGAGAACACCGGTGCCTGGATGAGCAGCGGGAGGCAACCGCCCACCGGGTTGATCTCGTGCTCCCGGTAGAAGCGCATCAGCTCTTCGTTGAGCTTCTGCCGGTCGTCCTTGTACTGAATCTGCAGGCGGCGGATCTCGGGTTGCAGCCGCTGCATCTCGATCATCGACCGGGTGCCCTTGAGCGTGAGCGGCGTGGTCACGATCATCACCACGCACGTGAGGAGGGCGATCGCCACCGCATACCCACCGGGCACATGCGTGTAGAAGAAGTTGAGCATGCCCGAGATGAGCTCAAATAGGCCGTCTAGCATCAGTGGTGCTTTCCTTCAGGAACGGGATCCCACCCGTGTCCGCCCCATGGGTGGCAGCGCGACAGGCGCCGCAGGGTCAGCGCCGAGCCCCGAGCCGCGCCGTGCCTCTCTAGGGCATCGAGCGCGTAGTTCGAGCAGGTCGGCACGAATCGGCACGGTGACGGCCGCCCGTCCGTCACCCTCTGGTACAGCCTTACCAATCGATGAAGCAGTCGGGCAATGGGGCTCATGGGTCAGTGCCCCGAACCGCGGCGTCACACGCAGCCCCCACCGAGCGCCTCAACTCGGCGTAGGGCGCAGTGGCCGCCCCGGAGTGAGCGAGTACGAGGTAGGCACCGGGCATCAGCCCGTCGCGCTCCCGATCGATCTCACGCACCGCAGCACGAAGTCGCCGTCGCACCCGGTTGCGCACGACGGCGGTGCCCACACGCCGACCGACGGTGTACGCGACCCGAACGCCGCCGGCCGGGCCACCAGCGTCCGGAGCGTGGTCTGACAGGAACACCACCGTCACCGGATCCCGCCGGGCGCGCCGCCCCTCACGCCGCAGCGCGTCGAATGTCGCACGATCGCTGATCCGTCCGATCAGGCCGACAGCCGGGAGCGGCCCTTGTGGCGCCGCGCCCGGACGATCGCCCGGCCGGCGCGCGTCCGCATGCGCAGCCGAAAGCCGTGCCGCTTGGCTCGTCTCCGCTTGTTGGGTTGGTACGTCCGCTTCACCTTCTGCCTCCTCGAGCACGCGGCCTCCTCGCAGAGTCAGCGGGGCCAGCGGCGGGATGTTGAAACTTGTGAAACGACGCGCAGTCACGACGCGCGACGCTTCGGTGCGCGGACAACGGTAGAGCCCCGGTCCTCCGCGGCGCCAACCTGCACGTTACCGGCATGCCGAGCTCCTGTGGACGACCCCTGGTGAGCCACCATCGACGGTGCTAGCTTTCCGCAACCCACTCCCCCGCACCGGGGAGTCAGGCAGCGGAACTGGCGCCTGGTCCGCTCCTGGCAGGGCTTGTTGTGCCGTCGTCCACATGTGTGGATTTGCTTGTGGACGACTTCGGCTGCCAGCAGGAAGGTTCGGGACCGTGATCAGCGACGCGCACCACCTGTGGACGACGTGCGCAGCGCTGCTTCGAGCCCAGGTCTCTGACCTGGTGTGGCATACCGCGTTCGACGGGGTGCGGGCCGTCGACTTCGACGGCCGCGTGCTCACGCTGGGCGTTCCCAGTCCGCTGGCCAAGGAACGGATCGAGGGCCGTTACCTCGGGCTCGTGCGCGACGCCATGGCCGAGGCGGGTGCCTCGCACGCCGAGCTGCGCCTCCGCATCGAGCCGGCGGAACCCCCACCGCTCTGGACCGTCCCGGCGCCCGACGACGGCCTTGCCAACCCGGACGCAACCGGCGACGGCAAGGTCACCCGCGGAACACCCAACGGCCCCGTGCGGCCCGCCGACGAACTCGGCGATGTCGAGCTCAATCCCCGCTACACCTTCGAGAACTTCGTCATCGGCGGATCCAACAGCTTTGCCCACGCCGCGGCGTTGTCCGTGGCCGAAACTCCCGCCCGCAAGTTCAATCCGCTGTTCATCTACGGCCACGCGGGGCTCGGCAAGACCCACCTCCTCCAGGCGATCGCTAGCTACGTCACCCGCAACTACCCGGCGTACCGAGTTCGCTACGTCACGTCCGAGACGTTCCTCAACGAGTTCATCGATTCCATGCATTCGGGCAGCCGCGACGCCTTCAAGCGCCGCTACCGCGACATCGACGTGCTGCTCGTCGACGATGTGCAGTTCTTCGAGGGCAAGCAGGAGACCCTCGAGGAGTTCTTCCACACGTTCAATCACCTCCACCAGACCAATCGCCAGATCGTCCTGTCCTCCGACCGTCCGCCCGACCAAATCGGCATCGAAGACCGGATGCGCAGCCGCTTCCAGCAGGGCCTGATGACCGACATCCAGCCGCCGGCACTGGAAACCAGGATGGCGATCCTGCTGAAGAAGGCCGAGCTGGAATCGACCCGCATCCCCAATGACGTGCTCGAGTTGATCGCCGCCAACATCAAGGACAACATCCGGGTGCTCGAGGGAGCCCTCATCCGAGTGTCCGCGTTCGCCAGCCTGACCCACGAGCCGCTCACCGTCGAGCGTGCCACACAGGTGCTGGCCGATCTCTTCAGTGAGAACCAGCCGCGGCCAATCACGCCCCAGCTCATCCTCGAGGAGACCGCCAAACAGTTCGGCTTCACGGTGGAGGAGATCACGAGCAAGCATCGGCAGCGGCCACTGGTCACCGCCCGACAGATCGCCATGTACGTCATGAGGGAGCTGACCGACCTGTCGTACCCCAACATCGCGCGCGAGTTCGGCGGTCGGGATCACACCACGGTCATCCACGCGGTCGAGAAGATCGGCGCTCTGATGTCCAAGGACCGCCAGATCTACGACCAGGTCACACGGCTCATGAAAGCCGTCCGGCAGGGTGATTGACCGGCGACGAAACGGCGGCCGTGGAGAACCCTCCGGAAAGGCTGTGGACCGGCACCTTCCGACGGTGGACCGGTGTCGGCCAGTCCCCAGAGGGGTCACGCGCGCAACGTTCGACCTGTGGGAGCCTGGGGATACGACGGGGAGGACAACCGGGCCGCTGACCTGCGGCAACGAGTCACCGTCCACAATCCACAGCCCCTACTACAACTACTACTGGTTCGAGTAACTACCGCGAAGGCAGAGAAAGCGAGCGACGGCGTGAAGTTCCGATGTGAGCGAGACGTTCTCGTCGAAGCCCTCGGCACGGCCGGCCGAGCGACCGCCAGCCGAGGTGGTGCGCTGCCGGTGCTGTCGGGCATCCGGACCGAGTTGCAGGGCGACAGCTTGACGCTGACGGGCCACGATCTCGAGCTGACCATCTCCGTCGTCATCGGTGAGGGACTCAAGGGCAACACCGATGGGATTGCGGTGCTACCGGCCCGGCTGACATCCGACGTGGTGCGGTCGCTCGCCCCCGGTGCGGTCGAGATCGAGGTCGACGGGGAACAGGCGCGCATCACCTCGGGCCGTTCCGAGTTCACGCTCCGAGTCTTTCCCGTCGACGAGTTCCCCCGGCTACCGGAGACCACCGGTGAGGCCGTGACCCTCGATGCCACCGAACTGGCGGCGGCGTTGCGGCAGGTCGTGCCGGCGGCGTCGAGCGACGACGCCCGTCCCATCCTCACCGGCGTGCTCTTGTCGGCCGAGGAGGGGGGTCTGAGGTTGGTGGCCACCGACTCGTTCCGGCTGGCGGTGCGTGACCTGCCGGGCCAGACGGTGTTGGCCGAGGGGCAGTCGGTTTTGGTGCCGTCGCGAGCGCTCAACGACCTGACGAAGGTCCTCAGCGGTGTCGGCGAGCTCACCGTCAGGCTGGGCGAGCGCGACGCGGGGTTCGAGGCCGGGGACGTGCGCCTGACAACCATGTTGATCGAAGGTGACTTCCCCAATTACCGGGGCCTGATCCCGTCGTCCGCCCCGCCCAACCGCCTGATCGTCAGCCGTGAGGGTCTGCTGGAGGGGCTCCGCCGCGTGAAGCTGCTGGCACGTGAGGCGACGCCGGTACGCCTGGCAATGTCACCCGAGGGCCTCGATCTGGTGGCGGTCACCCAGGATGTGGGCCAGGCCCACGAATCCCTCGATGCCAAATACGAGGGCACGGAGCTCACGGTGGCGTTCAACCCCGACTACCTCTTACAGGGCGTCGAGGCGTTGGAGGGAGACGAGGTCTTGATCGAGACGGTGGACTCGCTGAAGCCGGCGTTGGTGCGCAGTCCCGAGCACGATGACTTCCTCTACCTGCTCATGCCCGTGCGCGTGAGCTGACCGGGACGGGGGCACTGGGCGTGCACGTCCGCACGCTGTGGCTCACCGACTTCCGCAGCTACCCGTCGATCGAGGTCGACCTGTCGCCCGGGCTGACGGTGATCGTCGGCGCCAACGGCGAGGGCAAGACCAACATGCTCGAGGCGCTGGCCTGGCTGGCGACCCTGTCGTCGTTCCGGGGCGCCCCCACGGACGCGTTGGTGCGGCGTGGCACTCCGTTCGCGGTGATCCGGGCACTGGCCGAGCGGGACGGCCGCGAGCTGCTCCTCGAGGCTCAGTTGCAACCCACGGGACGCAACCGGGTGATGGTCAACCGCCAGCCGTTGCGCCGGGCCCGCGACCTGCTGGGGTCGTTGCGGGTCACCGTCTTCACCCCCGACGATTTGGACATCGTCAAGGATGGACCGGGGGAGCGGCGACGGTTCCTCGACGACGCGCTGGTCGCCTTGCATCCCCGCAACGATGCTCTCCGGACGCAGCTGGAAAAGGTCCTGCGGCAACGCAACGCGCTGCTGCGACAGTCTGGGGGCCGTCTCGACGAGGCGGGTGCGTTCACCCTGGACGTGTGGGACTCGAAGTTGGCGAAGGCGGGTGAGGCGCTGACGACGGCGCGCGCCGACCTCGTGGGGCGGCTCGCACCTGTGCTGGCGTCGACCTACGACGCACTGGCCAGAGAACCAGCGCTGGTGACGGTCGCTTACGACAATCCTTGGCGGAGCCAAGGATTGGCGACGGCGTTGGCGACGGCCCGGAAGGATGACCTTCGTCGCGGCGTGTCCACCGTGGGCCCGCACCGCGATGAGCTGGTCCTGAGCATCGCCGGTGCGCCCGCCAGGACCTATGCGAGCCAGGGTGAGCAGCGGACGCTGGCGCTCTCGCTGCGGCTGGCGGTGCACCACGTCGTGACGGCGGCGGCGGGAAGTCCGCCGGTCCTGTTGCTCGACGACGTGTTCAGCGAGCTCGATCCGGGGCGCAGCCGCGCCCTGCTCGCCCACCTGCCGCCCGGGCAGACGGTTCTGACCACGGCCAGTGGCCTCCCGGCGGACGCCCGTCCCGACGTCGTGCTGCGGCTCGAAGGCGGCGCGGTGGCGGCGGCAGTCGACGCACCGGGAGCACCGTCCGGGCCGCCCGCAGGTGGTTGACTGTGCGCGTGGGTTGGCAACCTCTCGCGGGTACTCCAGAGCAGCCGATTCGGCTCGCCGACACCCTCGATCGAGTTCTCGGGCGCCTCGGGGCGCCGAGCCGGGCCGGCATCGAGGTGGTTTTCGACCGCTGGTGTGACGTCGTCGGCGAGGTCATGGCGGCGCGCACCCGCCCGGTGGCGATCGACGGCGAGGCGCTGGTGGTCGCGTGCGACGAACCGGCGTTGGCCACCCACGTCCGGTTCCTCGAGACACAGCTCGTCGCCCGCCTCACCGAGCTCGCGGGATCGCGCCAGATCACACGGATCGAAGTCCGAGTAGACCGCCGACGCACCGGGCGACGGCCACCGCGCCGACACGCGAGGCCCGGTTGATTGCTGTGGCGCCGGCGGCCAGTGACGGCGTCGTGGTGCCTGACGCGCCCCCGGGGATGAGCGGCAATGTCACACCCTTCTGGTAGACTTTCCTTGTTGTGATTTGGGGCTCTGACCAGGGCAAAAGGCCTTTGGGCGCCGGTCATCCGCCCCTAGGGAATCGACCTTGGTGAAAGGGCGCGCCTTGGCGCAGGGAAGCACCTCCTATGGAGCCAAAGACATGCAGGTCCTGGAGGGCCTGGATCCGGTCCGCAAGCGACCGGGCATGTACATCGGCTCGACCGGGCCGTCGGGACTTCACCACTGTGTGTGGGAAGTTGTCGACAACTCGGTCGACGAAGCGATGGCCGGAGAATGCGACCGCATCGACATCACGCTGTTGGCCGACGGTGGTTGTCGCGTGGTCGACAACGGGCGCGGCATCCCCACCGACATCCATCCGCTCCACAAGATCTCCGGGGTCGAGATCGCCCTCACCAAGCTCCACGGGGGCGGGAAGTTCGGTGGCGACGGCTACAAGGTCTCGGGTGGGCTCCACGGCGTAGGTGTGTCGGTCGTCAATGCCCTGTCGCGGCGGCTCGTCGTCGAGGTCGACCGGGGTGGCAAGCGCTACACCCAGACGTTCGTCGATGGGGGCCGGCCCCAGGGCAAGCTCAGGGTCGTCGGCGACGCGCCCCGCAACGGGCGCTCCGGGCCCCGGCGGGGGACGACTGTCACGTTCTGGCCTGACGGCACAGTCTTCGAGTCCGTCGAGTTCTCGGCTCGCACGATCCTCGAGCGCCTGCAGATGATGGCGTTCCTCAACAAGGGCCTCGAGATCCGGTTCCGCGACGAGCGCGAGGGCCACGAGCACGACCCGGTCGTGTACAGGTACTCGGGCGGCATCATCGATTTCGTCAAGCACGTCAACAAGACCAAGGAGAGCTTGTTCTCCAAGGTCGGCTACTACGCCGACGAAGACCAGGCGTCCGAGGTCGAGGTGGCGTTCCAGTGGAACACCGGGTTCAACACCGACGGCATCCACAGCTTCGCCAACGGCATCAATACGATCGAGGGCGGCACCCACGAAGAGGGTTTCAAGGCGGCGCTCACGACGGCCGTCAACAAGTACGCCCGAGCCAAGCAGCACCTCAAGGAGAAGGACCCCAACCTCGCCGGCGAGGACATCCGCGAGGGCCTCACGGCCATCATCTCGGTGCGGCTGCGCGATCCCCAGTTCGAGGGTCAGACCAAGGCCAAGCTCGGCAACACGGCGATGAAGACGTTGGTGCAACGCGCCACCAACGAGAAGCTCGGCGACTGGCTCGAGGAGAATCCGACCGAGGCCAACAAGATCGTGCGCAAGGGCATCGCCGCGGCCCAGGCGCGCGCGGCGGCGCGCAAGGCGCGCGACGTGGTCCGCAACAAGACGTTGCTCGACGGCGCCGGCATGCCCGACAAGCTCAAGGACTGCTCGTCCAAGAACCGGGAGGAGCGCGAGCTGTTCATCGTCGAGGGCGACTCGGCCGGTGGCCCGGCCGTGCAGGCCCGCAATCCGGCGACGCAGGCGATTCTGCCCATCCGCGGCAAGATCCTCAACGTCGAGCGGGCCCGCATCGACAAGATGCTGCGCAACGCCGAGATCCAGACCCTCATCTCGGCCATCGGTGCCGGCCTCGGCGACGAGTTCGACAACGACAAGCGCCGCTACGACAAGGTGTGCATCCTCACCGATGCCGACGTCGACGGCGCCCACATCCGCACGCTGCTGCTGACCTTTTTCTTCCGGCAGATGAAGCCACTGGTCGAGCAGGGCCACGTGTATGTCTGCGAGCCGCCGCTGTACTCGACCGAGGTGGGCAAGGAGAAGGTCTACCTGAAGGACGACGCGGCCAAGGCGCGCTTCCTCGCCGAGCATCCGAACCACAAGAAGGAGTTCCAGCGCCTCAAGGGGCTGGGCGAAATGGACTGGGAAGAGCTCAAGGTCACGACCATGGACTCGACCCACCGCACGCTGTTGCAGATCAACGTCGAGCAGGCGGCGCTCGCCGACGAGGTGCTTTCGATCCTCATGGGCGAAGACGTGGAGATGCGCAAGCAGTTCATCCAGACCAACGCCAAAGACGTCCGCTTCATCGACATCTGATCCCCCATGGCTGACGACACGACGCCCCCCATCAACGACGCCAACGGCTCCGACGAGGCCGAGGCCCGCGGCCGACTGGCCGTCGAGCCCATCGAGATCCAGGAGGAGATGGAGCGGTCGTTCCTGGATTACGCCATGTCGGTCATCACGGCGCGGGCCCTCCCCGATGTCCGCGACGGCCTGAAGCCGGTGCATCGGCGCATTCTCTGGGGCATGTACGACATCGGCGCCCGTCCCGATCGCAGCTGGATGAAGTGTGCGCGCATCACGGGTGACGTGATGGGTCGCTACCACCCCCACGGTGAGGGCGCGATCTACGACGCCCTGGTGCGCATGGCGCAGGATTTCTCGTTGCGCCATCCGCTGATCGCGGGCCATGGCAACTTCGGCTCGCCCGACTTCGGCCCGGCGGCCTCTAGGTACACGGAGTGCCGGCTCGATCCGCTGTCGATGGACGTCCTGCTCGACGGCATCGACGAGGACACCGTCGACATGATCGACAACTATTCGGGCGAGTTCGAGGAGCCACTCGTCCTACCGGCGCGGTTCCCCAACCTGCTGGTCAACGGCAGTCAGGGCATCGCAGTGGGCATGGCCACCAACATCCCGCCCCACAACCTGGGCGAGACGATCGACGCCGTGCTCCACCTGCTCGACCACCCCGAGGCCACGCCCGACGACCTGATGCAGTTCGTCACCGGCCCCGACTTCCCGACGGGCGGGTTCATCATGGGCCGTGCCGGGATCCTCGACGCCTACCGCACCGGCAAGGGCTCGATCCGCCTGCGGGCGCGCAGCGACATCGTCGAGGGCACAGGCCGCCAGCGCGACCGCATCGTGGTCACCGAGATGCCCTACCAGACGTCGATCGTCGCGACGGCGACCAAGATCAAGGAGCTGGTGGAGAACCGGCAGATCGAGGGCATCGCCGACGTCAACGACGAGTCCGCCGGTGGCGACACCCGCCTCGTCATCGAGCTCAAGAAGGACGCGCCGGCGCTCGTCATCCTCAACAACCTCTTCAAGCACACGCCACTGCAGACCAACTTCGCCGTCAATACGGTGGCGCTGGTCGACGGCGTGCCCCGCACACTCAACCTCGTCCAGGTGTTGCGCGCGTACATCGACCATCAGGTCGACGTCATCCGCCGACGCAGCCGGTTCCGGCTCGACAAGGCCCGCCGGCGGGCCCACCTGGTCGACGGGCTGTTGAAGGCGATCAACGTCATCGACGAGGTCATCGCCCTCATCCGGGCCTCGGAAGACCGGGCCGCCGCCCGCGAGGGGCTGGTGGCTGAGCCCTTCCAGTTCTCCATGGAGCAGGCCGAGCACATCCTCGACATGCGCCTGGGGCAGCTCACGCGTTTGGCCCGCATCGATCTCGAGACCGAGGCCGAGAACCTGCGCGCGACCATCGCGGGGCTCGAGGCCATCCTCGGCGACGACGCCAGGCTGCGTTCGGTGATCAGGGACGAGCTGGTGGCGGTCAAGGAGCGGTTCGCCACGCCCCGCCGTTCCGAGATCGCCTTCGATGGTGGCGACATCGACATCGAGGACCTCATCGACGACGAAGAGCTGGTGGTCACGTTGTCCTCGCGGGGCTACGTCAAGACGGTCACCGCTGACACATTCCGGGCCCAGGGGCGCGGGGGCCGCGGCGTCGCCGGTGCCAGCCTGCGCGACGACGACTACGTCAGCCACATCCTCACCACCACGGCACACGCCTATCTGCTGTTCTTCTCCAACCGGGGGCGCGTCTACCGGCTCAAGGCGCACGAGATCCCGCGCAAGGACCGCACGGCGCGGGGCACCGCCATCGTCAACCTGCTGCCGCTGCAGCCTGGCGAGCGCATCCAGGCCGTGATCGACACCCGCGACTACGAGACCAACCGGTTCCTGTTCTTCGCCACCAAGCAGGGGCAGGTGAAGAAGACCAAGTTCAACGAGTACGACTCCTCACTCCGCAGCGGGTTGATCGCCATCAACCTGCGTGACCGCGACGAGCTGGTGAAGGTGATCCCGACCAACGGGGGCGACGACATCTTCATGGTGGCGCGCTCGGGCATGACCATCCGGTTCCGCGAGGACGACGTGCGGGCCATGGGCCGGGCGGCCGCCGGCGTGCGCGGCATGAAGCTGCGGTCGGGCGACGAGTTGGTGTCGTGCGACGTGGCTGCTGACGACGTCGCGCTGCTGATAGTCACCGACGCCGGCTACGGCAAGCGCACCCAGCTCGACAGGTTCAACCCCCAAGGCCGCGGCGGGCAGGGCGTACGCGGGATCAAGCTCACTGCGAAGAAGGGGTTCGTGGTCGCTGCCTTCATGGTGGGCATCGATGCCGAGATCTTCGTGATCTCGTCGGCAGGCACGATCATCCGCACCGCCGTGCGCGACGTGTCGTCACAGGGTCGCGACGCGACCGGCGTCCGGGTCATGAACCTGGACCCCGGCCAGAGCGTGGCCGCGGTGGCCCCGGTGCTGGGGGCGGACTTCCCGGCCTGATGGGGCGGGTTCCGCCCGGCGTCGGCCGGGATCGCGTCGCGGGGCGCGACGTTCCTCCTCGCTGACTTCCCCCTCACGACGGTGACGAAGGCGCGCCCGCAATGGCGCGCCGGGGGAGGTGTGCACGGTGGCTCGGTTCGGGGGAACCGCCCGGCGCGGTCGCAGTGGGGCCGTCGGCCGTGACGATCGTGGGCAGATCGTGCCGCTGGCAGCGGCGATGGTGGCGCTGTGTTGCGCGGCCCTGCTGGCGCTCGTGCCGGTGGCGGGAGCGCTCGACGATCGGGCGCGGGCGCGCACCGCGGCCGATGCCGCCGCGCTCGCGGGCGCGGCCGATGGCGATCGAGCGGCGCGCCAGATGGCAGAGGCGAACGGTGGCGACCTCGTCGAGATCCGGCGCACCGGTGACGAGGTGGTCGTGCAGGTGCGGGTGGGTGAGGTCGAGGCGTACGCCAGGGCGCGGGCCACGCGGCGCCCGGCGCCGTTGGGCGCCGCCGGCCCGGGCGGTGGGGCCGGCGGGCACAGGGCCGGCCTCGCCCCCGCCATGCTGGCGGCACTGGCGCGGGCCGACGGACTGTTGGGTCGGCCGGTCACGGTTGCCTCCGGCCTGCGGACCCATGCGCAGCAGGAGGCGTTGTGGGAACGGCGGGCCACGAACCCCTACCCGGTGGCGCGGCCGGGCTCGTCCGATCACGAGCGCGGCCTGGCCATCGACGTACCGCGCGGGGAGGTCGACGATGTGCTCAGCGTCGCGTCTGCGGCGGGCCTGTGCCAGCCGTTGCCGGCGAGTGACCCGATCCACTTCATCGTGTGTGGTGCGTGAACGCCCTGTGCGGTCGGAGAAAACACCTGGTGAGACCGCTGGGGCGCGTCGACGGTCGTGCCGTAGACTCCCCGCGATGCCGGCTGACCCGTCCGGAGTGACCAGCGACGCTCACGGCCAAGGCGGTGGGGAACAGGAACCCGAGGAGCCGATCATCGGTACCGAGCCTGTTGCCGATCCGCGCGCCGGTTTGCCTCCCGTCGCCGGTACCGGCCGCGTCGGTGGCAACGGTTCCAACGGCTATGACGAGGCGGGGTTGCCTCCGGCGGGCGAGGCTGGCATGCGCGATCGTTTGGGTGGTGAGGTTGGGGGCAG
Source organism: Actinomycetota bacterium (assembly GCA_046726215.1). Lineage (GTDB taxonomy): Bacteria > Actinomycetota > Acidimicrobiia > Acidimicrobiales > VFJN01 > DASQUK01. Next base: position 59,306 of record JBKPAA010000022.1, read on the forward strand.
CCATCCCGGTGTGGCCGACTCCGATGCGCGTCGCGGGGCGTGGTCAACGACGGCCGACAGCGTGCTCGACGATGGCGAGCGACGCTACGGCGAGGTTCCGCCGCATGAGCCGCCTCCTTCTCTGTCAACCGCGCCGCCGCCAGCGATCGATGGCGGCGGCGACCCCAATGGGTCCGAGCCGCCCGCCGAGGGTGCGCTCGCTGCCGGCATCGCCGGCGGCCCGGCATCCCGAGTCCGTCCGCGCCGGACCCGCAAGAACAGAGCCAAGGCCAAGGCGCGCCGCGGGCTCCGGGTGCGCCAGCGGCTCTGGTCGATCGACCTGTGGTCCGTCTTCAAGCTGTCGGCGCTGTTCTACATCTGCGTGTGCCTCATAGTCGTCGTGGCGGGCACGCTGCTGTGGAATGTCGGGCGGTCGGTGGGAACGATCGACGACATCGAGGGCTTCATCACCCGCATGGGCGCTTACGGGACGTGCACGCTCAAGGCCGAGGTCCCGGCCGGGACCGAGTTCGAGGAGGACGACGACTGCGCCGATGGGGAGGTGCTCGTCGGCGGCTATCGGTTCGACGACGGCACGATCTTCCGTGTCGCCGCCACCGGCGGCGGGATCCTCGTCGTGGCCGGTTCGATCGGCAACGTGCTCATGGTCGTCCTGCTCAACCTGCTCAACGAGCTGACGGGCGGCCTGCGCTACACGATCGTGAAGGAGCCGATCTCCGGGCCGCCGGCCGCCAGACAGCGCGGATCCGGCCCGGGCGGCGCACGCGCCATCCCCGGAGAGCCCGACGGCCCTCGTCATGCGGCCAGGCCCCGAGGCCCAGCGGTGGCGCCCCCCGAGGCCCTAGGAGACGGGGGCGACGCCGTCCGGGTGCCGACGGTCGAGGGTTCGACCGGTCGCGAGCCGTAGCGCTAGCCTGGTTCGCTCGCACCCGGGGCTATAGCTCAGTCGGTTAGAGCGCACCCCTGATAAGGGTGAGGTCGAAGGTTCGATTCCTTCTAGCCCCACGCCCCGGCTCCGGTCCCCCGGCGGCAGCGTTGCCAGGCCGTGTGAACCGTCCTACGGTGCCACCCAAGCGGACGACCTGTCTGGCGGGTACCACGGGCCGAGTTGCGCGAGCGTGACCGCCCCAGCACAGGAGGCGGGAGCGTTATGGGACACGATCATCTGGTGCGGCGGTCCGGGCGGGCGGTGACCAGGGCCGTTGGCGGAGTCGCGCTGGTCATCGTCTTGGCCACGCCCTTGTGGAGCGCCGCGCCCGTTGACGCCGCCCCACGGCCCACCTCCTATTACCTGTCGGTCGGCGATTCGCTGGCACAGGGGTTCCAGCCGATCGGGGGTCCGCACACCAACAGTCCGGTCGCTGGCTACAACCAGGGGTACGCCGACCAGTTGCTCAAGCTGGCGCGCGACAGTGGCGGGGACCACCTCCGTCTGGTCAAGCTTGGCTGCGGTGGCGAGTCCACCGCCACCATGATCGCCAACAGCCGATGCCGCTACGACACCGGGTCACAGCTGGGTGACGCGGTCGAGTTCCTCGACGAGCATCAGGGCGAGATCGCCTTCATCACCATCGACCTGGGTCCCAACGACGTCTTCGAGGATTGCGACGGCGACCCGAGCTGCTTCATTCCCCAGATCGCCACCAATCTGCCGCACATCGTCAACACTCTTCGCGACCACGCCGGCCCCGGGGTGCCGATCGTGGGCATGAACTTCTACGGCCCCGACGTGGTGCAGTGGTTCGACGACCCAGCCGCCGGCCAGGCGGGCGCGGCGAGAGCCGTCGCCTTCAACAACTTCCTGGAGTCGCTGTATGCCGGAGCGGGCGTGCCGGTCGCAGACGTCGAATCGGCCTTCGCCGTGACCGACTTCGCGACGCAGGCGGAGTTGAAGGGCTTCGGTCCGGTTCCCCTCAGCGTCTACAACGCCTGCACCCTCACGTGGATCTGCACGCGTCCACCGCTGGGCCCCGACATCCACGCCAACGCTGACGGCTACGCGGTCATCGCCGACGCGTTCGCGGCGGTGCTCGGCCTCTGACGGTCCCCGGGCGTCACGGTAACGTGCGGGCATGGCTCTGCTCCGACGTGCGCTCGCGGCCGTAGGCATCGCCGGCATCATCGCCGCAGTGCTGCGGGTCCGCGGCTCCGGTGGCACACCACCCCAGTCAGGTGGTTGGCGGGAGCTCAGCGGGCCGGGCCTGCGCTAGCCGGGCTTGGGGACGAGCGTGAAAGTCCTCATCTGCGGCGCCGGCGCGGTGGGCGCTCGCGCCGCCCGTCATCTGATCGCCGAGGGTGACACCGACGTGGTGCTGATCGCCGACGCCGATCCGAAGCGGCGCTCGGCGGTCGTGACGTCCCTGGGGCCACGCGCCAGCGCCGTCGACGAGGTCGAGCCGGCGGCCGCGGATTTGATCGTCGTCGCCGCCCCGGCGACGCGCCATGTCGAGGTGGCCAGGCGGGCGGTCACGGCCGGCAAGCACGTGGTGTCGGTCGCCGACAGCGTCGCGGCGGTGGAGGGGCTACTCGACCTGCACGCCGAGGCCAGGGAGCGCGGGGTCGTCGTGGCCGTGGGGGCGGGATTCGGGCCCGGGCTGTCGTGCGTGCTGGCCCGTCACGCCAGCGACGGCTTCGACCACGTCGACGAGGTGCACATCGCCCACCACGGAACCGGGGGGCCAGCGTGCGCCCGGCAGCATCACGCCGCGCTGCGGGGGGTGGGCCTCGACTGGCGGGACCACGCATGGCGCCGCCGTCCGCCGGGCTCCGGGCGCGAGCTGTCGTTCTTCCCCGACCCGATCGGTGGCGCGGACTGCTATCGCGCCGGGCTGCCCGATGCCCTGTTGCTCGTGCCGGCGTTCCCCGGGGTCGGCCGGGTGACGGCGCGCCTGGCCGCGACGCGCCGCGACCGCCTGACGGCGGGGCTGCCGATGTTGCGCCGCCCCCACGCCGAGGGCCGCATCGGCGGCCTGCGGGTCGAGGTGCGCGGGCGTCGCGGCCGGGTTCGCGACACCGTGGTCCTGGGCGCCGTCGACCGCCCGGCCGTCGCCGCAGGCACCGTCGCGGCGGTGACCGCCCGATGGATCTCCGCGGGGCGCACGCTCACCACGGGCGCAGCCGGCTTGGCGTCGTTGGTCGAGCCCCTGCCGTTCCTGCACGAGCTGTCGCGGGCCGGGGTGCGCGCCGCGGTGTTCGAAGGATCGTGAGCTCGCCTAGTGGACCCTCGCGGAAGTCATCGTGGCGTCTCGCCGGCCAGATTCGCCGCTGGACTGCGTCCTCGTCGTCGCCGCAGCTATGGCTGCGCCTTCCTCCTGCGTCCTTGCCAGCGATGAATCTGCCTCGGCGATACATCCACGGAACTTCCGCGAGCGTCCACTAGGGCCGCCGGCAGGGTTCGAGTCGCGGACCGGTCAGATCTTAACCACTGCCCGCCACCTATCGAGCAGGGCGGCGTCCCCGAACACCTCGCACCGGTCGGCCGGCACCCGGTTCCACAGCAGCAGCACCAGATCCGACGCCGTGCCGCGCACGGCCACGTCACCTTTGGCGTGCGTGTGGTCGACGGCCGGTCCCTCGGTCCCGAGCGTGACGAGCCATTCGCCCTCGCCCGCTCCGCCCTCGGCGACATCGGTGGCGTGGAGGTGCATGGTCTTGACCTCATTCTCGATCCCGAGTCCCTCCGTTCCCCGCAACGGGAGGATCACCTCGAACATCTCGTCCACGGCGTCGAGCGCCAGGTCGGTGCCGATCGGCCGGCCCTCGCCGACGGCGGCCTGGGCGTCCCAGCGGTGCAGTGCAGTCTCGATGGCCATGCGCCGCGGCCAGAAGATCGGTGGTTGGTCGCCAGCCCAGGTCTTCACGGTCGTCCCGGGGTCGCCGTCGTCGGCCTCCTCCAACGTGGCGAGCAGCTCCGCCAGGCCGGCCCGGGTCCATTCGATCACGGCGTCACCCTCGGCCGGCCGGGGAACCTCCCGGGAGCTGTCGCCCACCACCCAGCCCGCGGTCCACCGGTAGGCGCGGCCGACATGCCCGACCAGGCGTTTCAACGTCCACCCCGGACATGTGGTCACGTCGGCGTCGAGATGCCCGGGGGCGGCGGCCAGGAGATCGGCGGCGTCGCCGCGGATGGAGTCGAGGTAGGAGAGGCGGTCCATCCACCCATCTTGCGCCAGAATCACGGTCGTGATCGTCGATTGCGCGGTTTACAGCCAGGGTGTGCGCCGACCCGGCAAGCTCGACCTGGCCGACGCACTCGAGGCCGGCCGCAGCAGCGACGACAGCTTCGCGTGGATCGGCCTGTACGAGCCGACGGAGGACGAGTTCGACCAGGTCTCGCGGGAATTCAAGCTGCATCCGCTGGCGGTGGAGGACGCGGTCCACGCCCACCAGCGACCCAAGCTCGAGCGCTACGGCGACTGCGTGTTCTTCGTTGTCAAGACGGCGCGCTATGACGACGTGGCGGAGGCCATCGAGTTCGCAGAGATCCAGCTGTTCGCCGGCGACGGGTTCATCGTCACGGTTCGCCACGGTGAAGCCAGCCCCTTGTCGTCGGTGCGACAGGAGCTCGAATCGGATCCGGAGCGGCTGGCCCTCGGGCCTATCGCTGTCGTCCACGGCATCGTCGACCGAATCGTCGACGACTACCAGCCCGTGCTCGACGGCCTCGACAACGACATCGCCGAGATCGAGGCCGAGGTGTTCTCGGCCGACCGCCGCAACCCGGCGGAGCGCATCTACAAGCTGAAGCGCCAGGTGCTCGACCTCTACCGCAACGTCCAGCCGGTGGTCGAGCCGCTTGAGCAATTGCAGGTGACCAAGTACGCCATCGGCCGGGTCGACCTTGGCCACTACTTCCGGGACGTACACGATCACCTGCGCCGCGCCGTCTCGCGCATCGAGGTCCAGCGAGAGCTTCTGTCGGAGGTGCTCGCCGTGAATCTCACGCACGTCTCGGTCCAGCAAAACGAGGACATGCGGACCATCGCCGGGTGGGCGGCCATGGCCGCAGTGCCCACGATGCTGGCCGGCATCTGGGGCATGAACTTCAGGCACATGCCCGAGCTCGACCAGTGGTGGGGCTACCCCATGGCGCTGGGATTGATGGCCGTCGGGCTGGTGGTGCTGTACCGGTCGCTCCATCGCCGCGGCTGGATCTGAACCCCAGGCCCCTACACGGCCAGGAGCCCGAGCAGCTCGTCGTGGACGCGCCCGTTGGTGGCGACGCCGCTGCCACCGCCGGCGTCCTCGCGGCCGTCGATCGTCGTGAACCGGCCGCCGGCTTCGGCCAGGATCACCGGCATGGCGGCCACGTCGTACAGCTCGACCTCGGGGTCGACCATGGCGTCGGCCCGGCCGGTGGCCACCAATGCGTAGCCGTAGCCGTCGCCCCAGGTGCGTAGCTGGCACCCGGCGTGCTTGACCGCCAGCAACGCCTGGTCGGGCCAGTTGTTGTAGCCGCTGGTGGTGATGTATGCGCCGTCGACCGTCGCCGTGTCGCTCACCCGGGCCGGCCGGCCATCGCTCCAGCAGCCGAGGCCCCGGCCGGCGTAGACGGCCTGGTCGAGGGCCGGCAACCCGATGACGCCCAGCGCGGGGCCGTCGGTGTCGTGGAGCGCGAGGAGCGTCGAGTACAAGGGGACGCCGCGGGTGAAGGCCTTGGTCCCATCGATCGGGTCGATGATCCAGCGCCGTCCCGATGACCCCCGGACGTCGGGCTCCTCCTCACCGAGCACGCCGTCGTCCGGGAAGCGGTCCGCGAGCCGCTCGCGCACCAGGCGTTCGGCCGCCCTGTCGGCCGCGGTCACGGGGGTACCGTCGGCCTTGCGGTCGACGGCCAGGTCGGGCGATCGGAACCAGCGCAGCGTCACCTCGCCGGCGGTGCGCACGAGCTCGACGGCGAAGTCGAGCAGTTCGCGCTCTATGGGTGCCGGCATGGGCGCCATGGTGGCAGCGAGGGCGGTCAGCGGGCGCCGTTCGACCCGGCGGCCGGCGCCAGCACGAAGAACAGCCGGGCCTTGCACGCCGCGCGGCCGTCGACCGTGGCGGTGGCCTGCCCCCAGCCGCCGCGGGCCGAGAGCTGGTCCATGACCACGTCGAGCACCAGTTCGTCGCCGGGGCGGACCTGGCGACGCCAGCGCACAGCCTCCACACCGCCGAACAGCGGCAGGGAACCCGCGTAGCGGTCGTCGGCCAGCAGCGCCACCGCGCCCGCCTGCGCCAGCGCCTCCAGCTGGATCACCCCCGGGAAGACGGGGTTGCCGGGGAAGTGGCCGGCCAGGAACGCCTCGGCGCCGGTGACCCGATACCGGGCCCGCACGCGTTCGCCGGGCACGAGCTCGTCGACCACGTCGACGAATCGGAACGGTGGCCGATGGGGGAGGAGGTCAACGGGACCGTCGCCGGGCGTCATCCCTCGGGCTCCGGCTCTGATCCCACCTCGCCGGCCGCCAGGGCCACGGCGTGGGCGCCCCCGTCGACGTGGACGATCTCGCCGGTCGTGGCCGGGAACCAGTCGGACAGGAGAGCGACGCAGGCGCGGGCCACGGGATCGGGGTCGCGCACGTCCCATCCCAAAGGCGCCCGCTGACCCCAGGCGGCCTCCATGGCGCCGAACCCGGGGATCGACCGTGCTGCCAGCGTCCGCAGCGGCCCGGCCGCGACCAGGTTGACCCGCACGCCGCGCCCGCCCAGGTCCCGCGCCAGGTAACGGCAGGTGGCCTCCAGGGCGGCCTTCGCCACGCCCATCCAGTCGTATGCCGGCCAGGCCTGGGCGGCGTCGAAGTCGAGGGCGACCACCGAGCCGCCCGGGGACATCAGCGGCAACAGCGTCTCGATCAGCGACTTCAGCGAATACGCCGACACGTGCAGGGCGGTGGCGACGTCGTCCCAGCCGGCGGCCAGCAGCCCCTCGTCCTGGCCGAGGCATGCCTCGGGGGCGAACCCCACGGCGTGCAGGGCGCCGTCGACCTTGCCCCAGCGACGGCCGAGTTCCTCGGCCAGCGCCGCGTGGTGGGCGGGGTCGGTCACGTCGAGCTCGAGGACATCGGGTGGCGTCGGCAGCGTGCGGGCCACCCGCTCGGTGAGCCGCATGCCCCGTCCGAACGACGTCAGCAACAGCTCGGCACCCTGGTCCTGGGCGAGCCGGGCGACCGCGGCCGCGATCGAGTCCTTCGTGAGCACGCCCGTGATCAGCAGCTTCTTGCCGTCGAGCAGCATGGTCGTCCGTCCTCTGGTCACAGGGGAATGTTGTCGTGGCGACGGGACCGCAGGCGCTCTCGCTTGGCCGCGAGCGCTGCCAGCGCGCCCGCCACCGCGCTGCGGGTGTCGGCCGGGTCGATGATCTCGTCGACGTAGCCTCGCTCCAGCGCTGCCGAGGGCGAGAGGTGCACCGCCTCGTAGTCGGCCTCGAGCTCGCGCCGCCGTGTTTCCCGTTCTCCGTCGCTGGTGGCGCCGTGCAGCGCTCGGCGATGGAGGATCTCCACCGCACCCTTGGCTCCCATGACGGCGATCTCGGCGCTCGGCCATGCGAGGGCGCAGTCGTTGCCCATGGACTTGCAGTCCATGACGATGTACGCCCCGCCATAGGCCTTGCGCAGCACCACGCACACCCGCGGCACGGTGGCCTCGGCGTAGGCGAAGGCGAGCTTGGCGCCGTGGCGGATCATGCCGCGCCACTCCTGGTCCCGCCCGGGACGGAAACCCGGCGTGTCGACCAGGGTGACGATGGGCAGGTTGAAGGCGTCGCAGAAGCGGATGAAACGGGCGCCCTTCTGCGATCCCTCGATGTCGAGCGCCCCCGCCAACTGGCTGGGCTGGTTGGCGAGCACGCCGACCGGCAGTCCGGCCACGCGGGCGAGACCCGTCACGACGCTGGTGCCGAACCGGGCCCGCAGTTCCAGGAACGCGTGGTCGTCGACGAGGTCGGTGATCACCTGGCGCATGTCGTACGACGCGCGCCCGTCGCTGGGCACGGCGGCGGCGGCCCTCGGTGTCGCCCGGTCGGCCGGGTCGCCGGCGGTCACTACCGGTGGGGTCTCGTGGTTGTTGGGGGGCAGGTGGTCGAGCAGGTCGGCGACCAGGTCGAAGGCCTCGCCAAGGTCGTCGGCCACCACGTCGGCGACCCCGGTGCGAGAGCCGTGGACCCAGGCCCCACCCAGCAGGTCGGCGTCGAGGGCAACGGATCCCGTGATGCGGGCCGAAGCCTGCGGGCCGTTGACGAAGGCCGTGGCGCCCGCGGTCATGACGACGACGTCGGCCAGTCCCAGCACGAGTGCGGTCCCGCCGAGGCAGGGACCGTCGACCACCAGCACCACGGGCACCAACCCGGACGCGTCCGCCAACGCCCGGGCCAGCGCCCCCCAGCCGTGCAACGACGCCAGGCCGGCCGTGGCGGCGACGCCGACGCCCCCCAGCACCCCGACCACCGGGACACCGGCGTCGACGCCGGTGGCGATCGTGCGCGTGATGACCTCGGTGTCGGCCCGGACGGGGGCGCCGCGGAACCACGCGACGGACCCGTCGACCGGCAGCCACGGGGCGTGACCGACGCCGGCCTCGACGGTCCCCGGGCGACCGCGACCGACGGGCAGGCGCGCCGCCGGCGGGGCGGCGGCGACGGCCATCGCCATCAGACGACCATCACGCCGGCCCGAGGACCAGCGCGGCGTTGTGGCCGCCGAACGCGAACGACGTCGACACGGCGGGAGCCACCTCTATCGACCGCGGCTCCCCGGCCACGACGTCGACGGGCAGGTCGGTGTGCCGGTGGTTGGCGGTCGGCGGGACGAGCCCCCGGCCGGCCGCCAGCAGCGCGGCGACCGCCTCGACGGCCCCGGCGGCGCCGATGAGGTGCCCGGTGACGCCCTTGGTCGACGTGACGGGCACGGCTCCGGGCCCGAACACCTTGGCCATCGCCGCCGCCTCGGCGGCGTCGTTCTGCGGTGTCGATGTGCCGTGTGCGTTGACGTGCCCGATGGCCCCGGCGGCCAAGCCGGCGTCGGCCAGGGCCATCTCGACTGCCGCCACCGCGCCGGAGCCATCGTCGATCGGGGCGGTGATGTGGTGGGCGTCGCAGGTGAGGCCGTAGCCGAGCACCTCCCCGTGGACGCGGGCGCCCCGGGCCACGGCCCGGTCGTACGGCTCCAGCACCAGGAACCCCGCGCCCTCGCCCATCACGAATCCGTCGCGGTCGTCGTCGAAGGGGCGGGAGGCGGCCGCCGGGTCGGAGTTCCTGCTCAGCGCGCCCATGCGAGCAAATGCGGCCATCGACACGGGACTCACGCTCGCCTCGGTGCCGCCGCAGACGACCACGTCGGCCATGCCGTCACGCAGCAGGCGGGCGCCCTCACCGATGGCGTGGGCGCCGGTGGCGCAGGCAGTGGCGACCGCCAGGTTGGGCCCGGTGAAACCGTGGCGGATGGCGATCAGGGCCGCGGCGGCGTTGGGCATCATCATGGGCACCAGGAACGGTCCGACCCGACCCGGGCCCTTCTCGGCGTAGCCGATGACCTGGTCCTCGAGCGTGCGGATGCCGCCGATGCCGGTACCGGCCACGACCGCGCAGCGCAACGGGTCGGCGGCTAGGTCGTCCGGCGATGGCGTCGGGAGGAGCTCATCCGCCGCGTCCACGCCGATCGCAGCGGCGTCGCCCAGCGCGTCGGCGGCGGCGGCAACGGCCAGCAACGCCGCCCGGTCCGTGCGGCGCACCTCCTTGGGCCCGACGTAGGGCACGGCGTCGAAGCCGCGCACCTCGCACGCGAAGCCCACCGAATGCCGGGAGGCGTCGTAGAGCGTGATGGGCGCGGCTGCAGAGCGTGCGGCCAGCAGCGTGTCCCAGAACTCCTCTACCGTCAGGCCGGCGGGGGTCTTGACCCCGAGGCCGGTGACGACCACCCGCGGTCGTCCACGGTGGTCGCTGGAAGCCGCAGTCACCGGGGCGGTCACCCCTTGGCGGCGCTGGCCGCCAGGATCAGGTCGAGCGCATCGCCGACGGTGCGCACGTCGCCGAGGTCGTCCTCGGGGATCGTGACGTCGAGGCTGTCCTCGATCTGCATGACCAGCTCGACCAGATCGAGACTGTCGGCGTCTAGGTCATCGGCGAACGACGCCTGCTCGGTCACCTGGTCGGGTTCGACCGACAGCACGTCGACGGCGGCCGTGCGCAGGGCCTCGAAGGCGGCGGAACGGTCCATGATGTGGGTCCTTTCGTGAAGGGATGGGGGAGGATCGGGATCGGGAACTGGCGTTAGCGTCCCATGCCGAGGCCACCGTCGACCGGCACGACGGTGCCCGTGACGTACGAGGCCGCGTCGGAGCAGAGGAATGCGACCACGGCGGCAACCTCGTCGGGCATGCCGAACCGCCCCATGGCGGTGGCGGCGGCCAGGGCCTGGCGGCGGGCCTCGGGAAGGACGTCGGTCATCGATGTGGTGATGGGGCCCGGCTCGACCACGTTGACGGTTATGCCTCGCGAGGCGACCTCACGGGCCACCGAGCGCGACAGCCCCACCAGCCCCGCCTTGGCGGCGGCGTAGTTGGCCTGGCCGGGCGACCCGGTGGCACCGACGATCGACGACACGGTGACAATGCGTCCGTAGCGGGCGCGGATCATCGGCCGCAGGGCCCTACGGATGGTGAAGAAGGGTCCGCTGAGATCGGTGTCGATGGTGTGTCGCCAGTCGTCGTCGCCGAGCTGCACGGTGAGCTTGTCACGGTTGGCTCCGGCGGCGTTGACCACCAGCTCCACGGGGCCCCACGCCGCCTCCACGGCGGTGAAGGCGCCGTCGACCACCGCGGCGTCGGTCACGTCGATGTGGACGGCGAGGGCGGTACCGGCCGCACGCTCGACGCTCTCGACGACCTTGTCGGCGGCGCCGGCGGATGTGCCGTACCCCACGGCCACACGGTGTCCCGCCGCGGCCAGTGCGTGGGCACAGGCGGCCCCGATGCCACCGGACCCACCGGTGACGAGGGCGATTCGCGGCGTCACCGGGGGCGTCACGCGGGCATCCCCCAGCGCCACAGCGCGGTCCCCACGGTCAGGCCCGCGCCGAAGCCGCAGAGCAGCACGAGGTCGCCGGGGCCCAGGCGATCGCTGTCCGCCTCCTCGGCCAAGGCGAGCGGGATGGACGCCGCCGACGTGTTCCCGAAGCGGTCGACGTTGCTCACCGTGCGCTCGGGCGGGATGCCGACGCGGGGCAGCACGGCTTCCACGATCCGGGCGTTCGCCTGGTGCGGGACGAACCACGCCACGTCGTCAGCGTTGCACCCGGCGCGGGCCAGCGTGCGATCGATCGAGGCGGCCACGGCCCGGACCGCTCGCCGGAAGACCTCACGCCCGTCCATCAGCAGGTAGTGCTCGCGGCGGGCGACGGTGTCGGCGGTGGGCGGGAGGGCACTGCCCCCGGCGGGAACGACCAGCAGGTCGATGCCCCCGGGGTCCCCGACCAGGTCACAGGCGACCAGCCCCGGTGTCGCAGATCCCCTCCCGGTGGCATTCCCCGCGGCGCCCGCTCCGGTGCCGGTCAGCACCATCGCACCGGCCGCGTCGCCGAACAGCACGGCGGTGGCGCGATCGTCGGGATCGGTGAAACGGGTCAGCGTGTCCGCGCCCACGACCAGCGCCGTGCGCGCCATGCCCTGGCCGATCAGCGCCGCCACGGTGGTGAGGCCGTAGACGAAGCCGGCGCAGGCGGCGTTCAGGTCGAAGGCGCCGGCCGTCACTCCCAGTTCGGCGGCCACGATCGCGGCGGTGGCCGGGATCGGGCGTTCGGGTGTGCTGGTCGCGACCACCACGACGTCGAGATCGGCGGCCGCAAGTCCGGCCCTGTCGAGCGCGGCGCGGCTGGCGGCCAGGGCGAGCGGGGCCGTGGACTCACCATCGCCGGACACACGGCGCTCACGGATTCCGGTCCGCTCGACGATCCATTCGTCGCTGGTGTCGAGCGTCTGGGCGAGATCGTCGTTGGTGACCCGGCGGGCCGGCAGCGCGTACCCCCAACCCGCCACCGCAACGCCGCGCGGGATCGCGCCGGCCCGGGCAGCGGGTCCGGTGTCTGGGGCGGGTGCGTCGAGGGCGGAGTCGATCGCCGTCATCCGACAACCCGCACCCACGCCAGGGGTTGGTGCTCCCGGACGCGCTCGCCGGGGAGCGCAAGCAGTCCCATGAGGAAGCCGGTGTGCGGGCTCGTCACCGGGACCGCCCGGTCGCTGAGCTCGATGGTGCCCACCTGCTGCCCGCCGTAGACGATCTCGCCCTCGGCGCTCACGACCTCGGGTGGCGCGGCCCGGAACACGCCGGCCGCCGGTGCCGCGATCAGGCGCTCGGGCACGTGCAGGTCTTCGGCGATCGGCTCGTGGTAAGGGGAAATGGCGGTGAGCGGGTCGTCAACTGCGGTCATCGGGTCGCTCCGGCGAGGGTGTTGGTGGCTAGGAGGGCTGACAGGTCGTCGGGATCGGTCACGTTGAGCACCGTCACGTCGGGGACCGTGCGCTTGGCGAGGCCGGCCAGGACGCGTCCGGGCCCAACCTCGATGAACGTCGTCGCCCCCGAGGCGACGAGCGTGCGCTGCGACTCGCGCCAGCGCACCGGCTCCACCAGGTGCCGGGTGAGTTGGTCGGGCCAGCAGTCGGGGTCTGTGTGTCCCAGGGCGTCGGTGTTGGCGACGACGGGTACCGCCACCTCGCGGAAGGTGAGGCGATCGAGGATCGGCCGCAGCCCGGCGGCGGCATCGGCCAGCAGTGGCGTGTGGAAGGCGTGGCCGACGTCGAGTGGCATCACCCGGCGGACCCCGAGCTGGCGGGCCCGTTCTCCGGCCGCGCTCAGGCCCTCGGGGGTTCCGGCGATCACGACCTGGCCGGGGGCATTGTCGTTGGCGATCCACACATCGGCGGCGCCCTCGCAGACCTGCGTGGCGACTTCGAGCTCGGCGCCCACCAGCGCGGTCATGCCGCCCGGCCGGGCGTCGGCCGACGCCTGTGACACGTCGGCCCGGCGCGCGGCCAGGCGGAACCCATCGCTCCGGTCGACGGCGCTCGCCGCCAGCAGGGCCGTGACCTGCCCGAGCGAGTGGCCTGCGAAGGCGACCGGCGCCTCGTCGAGGCTGGCCGACAAGGCCTCCCAGGCCACCAGCGAGGTGAGCAGGACCGCCAGCTGGCTGGCGCCGGTGCCCGACAGCTCGGCCTCGTGGGCCTCGAGGAGCAGCCGCGCCAGCGGCCTGTCGAGCGTCCCCTCCGCCTGGTTCACCAGGTCCCACGCCGGGTGACCGACCCAGGCGCGGCCGGCACCTGGCGCGGCGGCACCCTGGCCGGGAAAGATGACGGCGTAAGGCACGGGCGGGTCCTCCAGCGAGACGGTCGGCGGCGGGGTGTCTGGGGTCCGACCGCCCGAAGGCCCGATCGTTACATGGTGCTGTGGAATTCTTCTAGGAATTCGCATACGAACCCGCATGAGGAGACCGGCGCACCAATGGCTGAGCAGACGCGTGGTGACGGATCGGGGCCGCACCGCTACCGAGCGGCCGACCTTGCCGCCGAGCTGGGTATCAGCGTGCAGCTGCTGCGCTCCTACCAATCCCGTGGCCTGCTGCCACCGCCCCGGCACGAGGGCAGGCTGGCCTGGTACGGCCCGCACCACGTCGAGCGCCTTCGCCACATCCGCCAGCTCAAGGAACGTGGCTACTCCCTGCGCATGATCGAGGAGGTCCTGGGCGACGCCGGGGAATCCGGGTTCCCACCCATCGAAGAGCACGAGGTGCTCCGGCTCGGCGAGGTTGCCGAGCGAAGCCGCGTGCCGGTCGAGCTGCTGCGGGCCCTCGAGGCTTCGGGGCTCCTGCGACCCCACCACACGGAGGACGGCGACCGCTACAGCGACGCCGACGTCCGCTTCGTACGCCACGTGCTCACGCTGCTGGGGGTGGGTTTGTCGCTCGACGACCTGATGCGCATCGCCCGCCAACAGCTGGTCACGTCCGACGCACTCGGCCGCGACGTGGTCGACGCCTGGGCCCAGCTCGTGGGCTCCCGACTTCGGGGCAAGCGGCGGGAGGCGCCCGACCAGGCGGCCCGGGTGGCGGCGTCGCTCCGGGCGCTGGCCGTCATCGTCGGCCAGCTGGTCGCCTACCGGGTGGAGCGGGCGGTGCTGGACGCCGCCCAGGCCGAGATCGAGGCGGAAGGCACGCCCGCGGAGCGCGAGGCCCTGGCCCGGTCCCTCACGTCGCCGCCTCGTCGGGACCGCCAGCCAGGCCCCGAGGCAATAGGGCCCACCGAGGGGCTCCGGAGGCACTAGGGCCCGGCCCCCGGCGGGTGTTGCCTCGAGTCGCTCGCGGCGGGCCCTATTGCCTCGGACGGTCCGAGGCCGGGCTGGCCGCCGGGGCGTCGGACGGTCTGGCTACCGGTCGCGGCGGGGCACGATCACCAGGTCGCCCCCGTCGTCGATCACCGACACCGTGGCCTGGAACACCCGCTCGACGAGGGCGGGCGTGAAGACCACCCGGGCCGGGCCCTGCACCACCACCCTTCCCTCGTGCAGGAGCACGAACCGGTCGGCGTGCTGAGCCGCGAGGGTGAGATCGTGCATGGCCGAAACCACGGTCAGGCCCCGCCGGCGCCGGAGCTCGTCCACGAGCGTCAGCACCTGCTGCTGGTGGCCGATGTCGAGCGAGGTGGTGGGCTCGTCGAGCAGGAGCACGGGCGCCTGCTGAGCCAACGCTCTGGCGATGACGGCGCGCTGGCGCTCGCCGCCCGACAGCGTCACCACGTCGCGGTCGGCCAGGTCGACCAACTCGAGCAGGTCCAGCACCTCGGTCAGCACCGCGAGGTCGTGGGTGCTCTCGCGACCGAGGAAGGGAATGTGCGCGGTCCGCCCGAGCAGCACGTAGTCGATGACCGAGGCGCCCGACGGGATGGTCGGCTGCTGGGGGACGACCGCCAGCAGCCGGGCCCGGTCGCGGGGCCTCAGCCCGGCGGTGGCCTGGTCGCCCAGCGTGATCGAGCCGGCGTGGGGCACCGTGCCGGCCACCGCCCGCAGGAGGGTCGACTTCCCGGCGCCGTTCGGTCCCACGACACCCAGCCACGATCCGGGCGCGACGTCGAGGTCGATCGGGTGCAGCACGATCCGGCCGCCGAGCACGACGCTCACGCCGCGGGCGCGCACCGAGCCGGCCCCGTTGGCGGCGCCTGGCCGATCGATGACGCTCACGTACCTCTCCGACCGAGGAGGGCGAGGAAGAACGGTGCCCCGACCAACGCCGTGATGACCCCGATGGGGACCTCGGCCGGGCTGAGCGCGGTCCGTGCCACGAGATCGGCGAGCACCATGAACGCCCCGCCCGCCACCAGCGTGAGCGGCAGGATCACCCGGTAGCTGTGCCCGGCGAGCAGCCGGATGGTGTGGGGAACGATGATGCCGACGAAGCCGATGAGCCCGCTCACGGCGACGGCGGCGGCGGTCCCCAGGGATGCGGCGACCACGACGATCAACCGGGTCCGGTTGACGCGCAGCCCGAGCGTCGTGGCCTCCTCGTCGCCGACCGCCAATACGTCGAGGGGGCGGCCGTGCAGCAACACGCCCACGGCCGCCAGCGCCGCCCAAGGCAGGATCAGCCGGACCTCGGACCAACCCGACGTCGACAGCCCGCCGAGGATCCATACGTATACCTCGCGCACCGTGTCGTCGGCGCGTTGCTGGAAGTACGTCTGCACGGACGTGAACAGGCTGGCCATGGCCACGCCGGCGAGGATCAGCGAGGTCGTGCCGCCCACTCCGCGGCCGGCCGCACGGCCGACCAGGTAGGTCAGGCCCACCGCCACCAACGCGCCGGCGAACGCCGCCGCCGGCAACGCGTCGAACGGGCCCCAACCACCGCCGGCGCCGAGGGTCAGCACGAGGGTGGCACCGAGGCCCGCACCCGCGGCCGCCCCCAGTAGGTAGGGGTCGGCCAACGGGTTCCGGAAGACGCCCTGGTAGGCGCCGCCGGCCAAGCTGAGGGTGGCGCCAACCAAGAGCGCCAGCACCACGCGCGGCAGGCGGATGTCCCACAGGATGGCGGCCTGGCGGCTGTCGAGGCCCGAGTCGACGCTGACCAGCGGCAGCCGATCGAGCAGCTCGAGCACGAGCCGCCCGGCCGGCATGCCCGCGGGGCCGATGCCGACCCCGGCCGCGAAGGCCACGGCCAGGAGGGCGAGGCACGCCCACCAGGTGCGCCGCACCCGGGCCGGCCGTGCTACCACCGGTCGGGCCCCGACGCTGGCGGTGTGTTCCGGCCGGCTCAGCCCCGTGGTCGCCATGGGGTCGGTGTCGCTGCGCTAGCCGGCGTCGGACGACGCCTTGACGACGGTGCGCAGGAACTCGACCACGCGCGGACCCCACCGCGAGGTGATGTCGGGGTCGAGCATGACGACGTCGCCGTTGCGGACGGCGCTGACCTGATCCCACCCGGGGCGAGCGGCGACGTCGGCGGCGTCGACCCCCGCGGCCTCGTCGGCGAGGAAGATCAGGTCGGGGTTGGCATCGAGCAGCAGCTCGGCCGACACCTGTGGGTAGCCCGTGCCGTCGTCGGCGGCGTCCGCCACGTTGTCGAGGCCCGCCAGGGCGTAGATCTGACCGATGAACGTCCCGGACGTGGCGGTGTGCAGCTGATCGTCCAGCTCGTGGTAGTAGGTCAGCGGTTGGTCGCGCTCCGCAACCTGGTCGGTCAGGTCGGCGATGTCGGCCTGCATGCCGTCCACGAGCTCGCCGGCCTCGTCCGCGTGGCCGGTGGCGGTCCCGAGTTGGGTTATCTGGTCATAGCTCTCGTCCAACGAGGTTGCCGCCGGGAGCTCGAGCACGGGTACGTCGACCCGCTCCAGGCCCGCGACAACATCGTTGGCGTCGAACGACAGCACGACCAGATCCGGCTCGTACGTGGTGACGGCCTCGACGTTCGGCTCGAACCCCGACAGGTCGGTGATAGGTGTGCCCTCGGGATAGTTCGAGTAGTCGTCGACGGCCACGACCTGGTCACCGGCGCCGATGGCGTAGAGCATCTCGGTGGCCGTGGGCGACAGCGACACGATCCGCTCCGGCTGGGCTTCGATCGTGACCGTCCCGTTGGCGGCATCGACCTCGGCGGGAAACGCCGCGTCGATAGCGTTCTCGGCATTGGCGCCGGCCTCCCCTGACTGGGGAACCGACTCGTCGTCGTCGCCGCACCCGGCGGCGAGCGCCAGCGCGGCGACAACGGCGACGGCGGAAATTGTGGGAATTCGTCTCACGGTGCTCCTCCTGTCGGCTCGAGGGGGTTGGCCTGTTCGCCGACCGGGCACCGAGGCCCCGTCGCACAAAGAGCCCTGTCCTCGAGGGTTTCGTGCGCCCGCGGGCCAGGCGACCTGGCTCGTCCTCGTACGAGGCATCACAGTTGCGGGACAGCGCCGGGATGGACCGGACTTCGCTGGCTCGCGGGGCCGACTGAACCGTACTGCTTTTCTGCCCGCGCACGTACCCTGATGCTCCGCATGTCCGAGTCCCTCACCGACAGCGCGGCGCGCCGCCGTACGTTCGCCATCATCAGCCACCCCGACGCGGGCAAGACCACGCTCACCGAGAAGTTCCTCCTCTACGGCGGGGCGGTTCAGGAGGCCGGTCAGGTCAGGGCCCGGGGTGAGCGGCGCCGCGCCCGGTCCGACTGGATGGAGCTCGAGCAGAAGCGTGGCATCTCCATCACGTCCGCGGTCCTGCAGTTCCCCTACGGCGGCGACGTGCTGAACCTGCTCGACACTCCGGGTCACCGCGACTTCTCCGAGGACACGTATCGCGTGCTTGCGGCCGTCGACGCCGCCGTCATGGTGCTGGATGCCGCCAAGGGCATCGAGGCGCAGACGCTCAAGCTGTTCGAGGTGTGCCGGTCGCGCAACGTGCCCCTGCTCACGTTCCTCAACAAGTGGGACCGGCCTGGGCGCGACGGGCTGGAGCTCCTCGACGAGGTGGAAGCACGGCTGGACATTCAGCCGGTGCCGGTGACCTGGGCGGTCGGCATCGCCGGTGACTTCCGGGGCCTGGTCGACCGGCGGACCGGTTGCTTCGTGCGCTACGGGCGCACTGCGCACGGGACCGCCGAGGCGGTCGAGGAGGTCATCGATGCCGAGCACGCCGCTCGCGGGCCCGACGGTGAAGCGTGGCGGGCCGCCAGGGACGAGGTGGCGCTCCTCGAGGGCGTGGGTGGTTCGGTCGACGCCGACCTGTTCCTGGCCGGCGTGCAGACGCCGGTGTTCGTCGGTTCGGCGCTCACCAACTTCGGGGTCCGGCCGTTGCTCGACGGCATCGTCGAGCTGGCGCCGGCGCCGATGGCCAGGTTCGACGTGGACGGGGCGGCCCGCAAGCTCGACGACCCGTTCTCGGCGTTCGTGTTCAAGGTGCAGGCGAACATGGACCCGGCGCACCGCGACCGGGTGGCGTTCGTGAGGGTCTGTTCGGGCCGGTTCGAGCGGGGCATGGTCGTGACCCACCAGCCGACCGGGCGGCCGTTCGCCACAAAGTACGCGCACTCGCTCTTCGGCCAAGAGCGCGAGACGGTCGACGAGGCGTTCCCAGGTGACATCGTGGCGCTGGTCAACGCCACCGACGTGCGGGTGGGCGACACGCTCTACGTCGACGCCCCCGTCGAGTTCCCGCGGCTGCTGGAGTTCGCGCCCGAGCACTTCGTGACCGCCCGCCCGCGCGACACCGGCCGCTTCAAGCAGTTCCGCAAGGGGATCGCACAGCTTGACGAAGAGGGCGTGGTGCAGGTGCTGCGGGACCGTGAGCTCGGTGACCAGGCGCCGGTGCTGGCCGCGGTGGGCCCCATGCAGCTCGAGGTGGCAGCCTGGCGACTCGAGCACGAGTTCGGCGCCGCCACCGAGCTGTCGCCGACGCCGTACGAGATCGCCCGGCGAACCGACGAGGCGTCGGAGCGGGCCCTCCGCGCGATGCCGGGAGTCCGGGTGCTGCTGCGGGCCGATGGCTCGCGCTATGCGCTGTTCGAGAGCCCGTACTGGCTGGCGCGGGTGGAGTCCGAGAACCCGGCGCTCATGCTCGACCGTCTGGTGGCCGAGGGCACGGCGGGCTGAGGGCGGTCCCGGGGGCTCGGGCGGCGCTCGGGCACGACGGTGGACCGCGCACGGGCAGGACGAGTACTCAACAGGTCGTGCCATCCTCGGGGGGCTCGAGGTCCACGAGGTAGCGCGCCACGGCGTCGTCCACGCAAGCGACGCCGCTGCCCACAACGCCATGGCCTTCACCCTTGTACGTGAGCAGCACACCGGACTCGAGGCGGTCTGCGGTGCGCACGCCCGCCTGGTACGGGGTGGCCGGGTCGCCGGTCGTCGACACGACCACGATGGGCGGGGCTCCGGGCGCGGTGACGGCAGGCAGCGGGTCCTCCTCGACGGGCCACATGGCACAGCGCACGTAGTCGTTGACGATCGCCTCGCCGAAGTGCGGCGCCTGTGCGGCCGCCGCCACGCCCGCGGCCAACAGTTCGTCGGGCGACTCGGGCCAGTCGAAGTCGAGGCAGTTCACCACGAAGTAGATGTCGAAGTCGGCGATGCTGATGTAGTCGTCGGCCAGGGCCACCATCGCGGTGCCATCACCGTCGAGCGCGTCGGCGATGGCGCCCGCCAGGTCGGGCCACAGGGATTCGCTGTAGAGGGCGCCGCCCAGCCCGGTCGAAAGCTCCCCCGGACCGAGGTCGCGCGGCGTGGCGGGAATGGGGGCCTCCTCGACGCGTGCCGTCAGCTCGTCGAGGGCGGCGGTGGCGTCGGGAGCGATCGGACACGACGGATCGGCATCGCAGTCCTTGGCGAAGGCGGCGAAGGCCGCCTCGAAGCCACGCGACTGGTCGGTGGCCAGCTGTGTGCCGGTCGGGCCCAGCTCGAGCACCCCGTCGATGACCATGGCCCGTACCCGGTCGGGGAACAGCTCCGCCAGCATCTGGCCGATGGCGGTGCCGTAGCTGTAGCCGAGGTAGTTGAGCTGGTCGTCACCCATGGCGGCGCGGACGGCGTCGATGTCACGGGCGACGTCGGCCGTGCCGAGGTGGGGAAGGAGGTCACCGACCGCCGTCTCGCAGCCGCCGACGTAGTCGGAGCTGACGTCGAGCAGCGTGGTCTTGTCCTCCGGCGAGTCGATCGTGTAGTCGACCCCGTACAGCTCGGTGAAGTCGCCTCCGCAGTCGATGTCACTGGCACCGAGGCCGCGGGGGTCCACGCCGACGATGTCGAAGTGCTCGGTGATCTTGTCGGGGAGGGAGGGGGCGAGGTCGATGGCGAAGCTGGTGGCAAGGGCGCCGGGGCCGCCGGGGTTGACGAACAGCGCGCCGATCCGGTCGCCGCGGGCCGGAACCCGGGCGATGCTCAGGGCGAGGGTGTCGCCATCGGGCTGGTCGTAGTCCACTGGCACGTCGAGGGTGGCGCACTCCGCGTCACCGCCGCATTGCTGCCAGTCCAGCGTGCCCGTGCCATCGGCCCCGCTTTCGGACCCGTCGGTGGCGCCGGACCCATCCGAGCCGGCGGCGGTGGCGCGGTCGCCGGCCTTGGTCAGCGGGTTCTCGTCAGCCTCGCTTGCGCAGGCGGAGATGACCAGGGCCAGGCAGGCGGTGAGGGCCAGGGCGATACGGTGCACCGACCGACGGTATCCGGACGGAGCCGTCGCCGTGGCGTCGGCGGCGCGCTTACCCGCCCCGGCGATCGCGGGTGAGCAGTAGCCACTCCCGGGGCGGAACTCCGGACTGATGGATCTGCGCCGCAAGGTCCCGGCCCACGTACCGCAGGTGCCACGGCTCGAACTCGTAACAGCTCCGATCTTCGGCGCCGGCCGGGTAGCTGAGCACGAACCCGTACTCGTGACCATGGGCGGCCACCCACTGGCCCGCCGGGGTGTCGGCAAAGGCGACGCTGAGCGCGCCGGCCCCGGTGTCGAGGACATCGATCGCAGTGCCGAGCTGGTGCTCGCTGTGTCCGGGTCGGGCAACGCCGGCGGCGGCCTGCGCCTCACCCACCCGTTGGACCTCGTCCTGGAACAGGCCCTCCTGATAGGCGAAGCTCCGGTACCCCGAGACGACGACGATCGGGGTGCCGTTGGCCTCGGCTGCCTGGCGGAGCGCCGCCAGATCGGGAATGACGAGCTCTCGCACGCGGTCGCGCTGTGCGAAGCCGGCGGCGGTCACCTCCACCAGGTCGCTGGGTGCGAAGTCCGGCGCGAGGGCGCGATTGCTATCGACCACGATCGACGCCCAGTCGGCGAGCGGGTCTCCCTCCACGGGCTCGTCCCCCTGGGTGCATGCCGGGGCCGCCTGGGCCGCCGTCGCGGTCGTCGGCGGCGAGGTGGTGGTCGTGTCGATCAGACGGCTCGGGCCGCCGGTCAGCGTCGAGGTCTCCGAGACCTGTGTGGAGTCCCACGTCATCCACAGCCCCACCCCAACGGCGGCCGTGACGATCAGGACGGCCAGCGGGGCGATCCATCCCCTCACGTCGGCGAAACCTATGTCGCAGGCATCGGCCTCGGGTGTCACATCCGCCGGCCGCCTCCGGCAGGCACCACGAACTACGGCGCCGAGGGCGGACCGGTACGCTGGTCGTTCCAGCCCATGGCGCTGGCCCCTCAGGGGACGTAGCTCAGTTGGCTAGAGCACCTGCTTTGCAAGCAGGGGGTCGTGGGTTCGAGTCCCATCGTCTCCACAACTTGCAGCTTGACCAGGGCTTTCTTGCTCAGATCGAGAGCGAGTGCGGCGAGTATAGCGCTCGACTAGCGGATAATTCTGGTACCTTCGAAGGCCATGGGATTGGCTGTCGATCAGCTCGTGACCTCGTGGCGCCGGTCGCTGCGGCAGCGCAATCTGGCCGCCCGCACAATCGAGACCTACGTCGAGTCGGCCACCCAGCTCGCAGGCTGGCTGGGCGATCGGGGCGTGAACGACATCGACGAGGTCACGCGCGACCACTTGGCCGACTTCATCACCCACCTGATCGAGACGCGTTCGCCGTCGACGGCGTCGGTGCGGTTCCGGTCGCTGCAGCAGTTCTTCGGCTGGTTGGCCGACGAGGGTGAGCTGTCGGGAGCCAGCCCCATGGAGAAGATGCGCCCGCCCATGGTTCCGGAGCGGCCGGTGCCTGTGCTGACGCCGGACCAGCTGCGGGCGCTGTTTGCCAACTGCTCCGGCAAGAGCTTCATCGACCGGCGTGACGAAGCCATCCTGCGGCTGTTCGCCGACACCGGGCTGCGCCTGTCCGAGCTCGCTCACCTGACGGTCGGCGACATCGATCTCGACGAGCAGCTGGCGGTGGTGATGGGCAAGGGCCGCCGCCCCCGGGCGGTGCCGTTCGGAGCGAAGTCCACCGGGGCGCTCGATCGGTACCTGCGGATGCGAGGGCGCCACAAGCTGGCAGCCGAGCCGGCGCTTTGGCTGGGGCCCAACAACCGCCAAGCGATGACCGTGAACGGCGTCGGGCAGATGGTGCGCCGCCGGGGAGCGGACGCCGGCATCCCCGAGCTGCACCCGCACATGCTCCGGCACACGTTCGCCCACTCCTGGTTGGCCGAGGGCGGCAACGAGGGCGACCTCATGCGGATCACCGGCTGGAAGAGCCGGGCGATGGTCAACCGGTATGGGGCGTCGGCCGCCGATCAGCGGGCGCGGGACGCTCACCGGCGTATGGGACTCGGCGATCGACTCTGAACCGCACTCATCCGGGGCCCTCACGACGCCTTCCTTCGCCGGCGTGCCTGTGCCGATCGCAGGGCCAGGCGGGCCTTGTGAGCCTGCATGGCTTGCTCGGCGCGGCGGGCGCGTTCCGCCGGGCTGAGTGTTCCGCCGGGATCGACTTGGCGCTCGAAGCGCTCCATCGCGGCGCGGCGTGCCGGAGCGGTTCGGGCCGAGCGGTCGCCGGTCTGCGCCCACGACACGTGAACGGCCAACCGGGCACGCAGCGATCGCTCAGCGGGCGTGAGCCCCTCGCCCCGGTGCCGCCTGGTCACGCCGCACCCTTGCCGTCGCCGCGCGTTCCGGCGCGTCCGACGTCTCGCAACCACCACCCGGCCCAACGGGTTTCCGCGCGCTGGCGGCGTTTCTTGGCGGCTTCGTAACGGAGCCCGAGTTGGCGGGCGGCCTCGGTCAGGGTGTGACCGGCGATGCGGGTATCGAAGATCAGCCGCGCCTCGCGGTCGGTGAGCACGCCGGCGTGAACAGCGGACGCCAGAAGCATGCGGGGTGACAGCTCGGGACCGGGCACACAAGGCTCAACGCCGCCGTGCCGGGCGTGGCCAGCCCAGGCGCGATGTGCAGAGACAGCGCGGCGAAGTCGCCGGGTGGGTCGAGCGAGCAGCTTCTCGGCGACGAACCGGGGGTGCGCCTCGAGCTCGTAGCGAGCGGCACTCTCGTATAGCGCAGCGACCATGACTGCGAGCGCCTCTTGGTGGTCCACTGACGGCGCGTACCGGGCGACCCGGTGGCGCAGGCCGGGCAGCAGGCAGGCAGCGAGGACAGCGAACGCCCCCCGGTCGGCCTGCACCAAACGGACCAGCGCACCGAGTAACTCGTCCTTGCGTGCCTGGTTGGCCGTCCGCAGCTGCGAGCGCAGGTCGGGGTAGGTCAGGCCGGCAAGGGAGGGTTCCTGCTGGGTCCAGGCGTCCCATTGGGCGCCGGTTGGTGTGCTCCGGTTGAGCGTGGTCTCCAGGTTCACAGGGTCGGTCCTCTCGGTGCCGGGGGCGGTACTTGTCCTCCCACCCCCTCTAGGCCCGTGAGCAACTGGAAACCTCACGCACATCGACGAGAAATCTCTGTTGGTAGCGGCGGGATCGGTGGGCTGCTGGGTCGTCACGCCCTACTAAGGCGACAGGACCGACCGTTCTTCTCGCGACATCCGCAAGAAATCCGGCCGCCTACTCACGAAGTAGCTCCCGACCTTCGTCCCGCCGCACTGCCACCTACGCCCCGACCACCACGACAGAGCCCACCACGACTCGCACCTGGACACGCGATCGACACGAATCGCGTGTCCCGATCCGCCGCGCGTCCGCGCCGATATCCCCCCGAATCTCGAACGCTATTTCAACCCTCCGGGTTGAGAAGGGAGCGCGGCGTCGTGGCGTGGTTCGCGGTGATGGGCGCCGAATCGGTTGAATACCACGAACAGACCGTGCTGGGCCGGGCCGACGACCATCCGGGCCAGGCGCTGGATTACTACGGGTCGCGGGGCGAGACCCCGCTGCGCTGGGGTGGCGCCGGTGCCACCCGCCCGACGCCTACCGGTTGGCGTTCGGCCCCGGCGGGTTCCGGGACCCGCTCACCGGGCAACAGCTCGTGCGCACGACCAGGCCCGGCTTCGAGCTGGTGGTTTCCGCGCACAAGTCCCTTTCGCTGTTGGGCGTTGTGGGCCGCGCGGACGACATGCACACCATCTTGGATGCCGAAACTTCCGGCACCATGGACTACCTCGACACCTGGACGCAGGCCCGCGGTGGCCGCCGCGGGCGCGCCGCTACCCCAACCCCGACCAATGGCCTGGTCTACGCGGTAACCCGGCACGCGACCTCGCGGTTGGGCGACCCGGCCCTGCACGACCACGTGCTCATCGCGAACGTGTGCGAGATGCTCGACACCAAGGGCGGCCACAAGGCCCTGTTCTCGGCGGTGGTGCGGGACATGGCAGAAGCGGCCGCCATGGCCGGCCGGATGCGGTCGGCGGCCAGGGCTATCGAGTTGGGCTACGCCATCGAGCTCGACCCTGGCGAGTCCGGTCGGGCTCGGGACTGGCGCATCGCTGGGATCCCAGCAGGGGTATGCGAGATCTTCTCCAAGCGCTCCGACCAGATCGCCGACTACCTCGCCGAGAAGGGTTACACCGGTTACCGGGCCCGCAACCTCGCCGCCCGCCATAGCCGGCCCGTCAAGCGCGGCACCGGCGTGGAGGAGCTCATGCCCCGGTGGATTGGAGAGCTGGAAGCCCACGGCTGGACCGTCGAGCGCCTCGCCGCCTCCCTCGAACTCGCCCGCCAACGTTGCGTCGGTCTCGCCCGGCCACTATCGGACCCCCAGATTGACCGGCTCGCGACGGACCTGCTGGACCCACAGGGCGCGTTCATGGCCCGCTGGAAGGTGTTCGACCGCGCCCGCCTGGTCGCCGAGATCGCCCCTCGCCTCTACGGCCACCACCCCCGCGAGCTCGACCGGGTTGTCGACCGGATCCTCGTATCCGAGCTGGTCGTACCCCTCATCGGCATCGGCCGCGTGCGAGAGCAGCCGTATGCCGCCGCCGCGGTGCTCGCCACCGAACACACCATCGCCGACATCCTCGAACGACTCGTCGACAAGCCCGGCCCCGCCCTTGATCGCGCTCTGGTGGAGCGAGTCACTGGCGCGAAACAGGCGGTGATCAACAA
>JBKPAA010000023.1:0-53011 GCA_046726215.1 Actinomycetota bacterium
CGTCGCGCACCGTGTCGTCGGGGTGGACGCTGTCGGCCGGAGCGCTCATGACCACGCCGGCGGTGTGGGGTCTGCCGCGATGGCCGCCGTACGCCGGCTCCGTGACGAGGTCGGCCTCGCTGACGACGCCGAGCAGGGCCCCGGTGTCGCCCACGACGGGCAGGGCGCTGACCCCGTGGCGCAGCATGAGCTTGACGATGTCCCTGAACGATGCGGTGTGCTCAACCGTGACCGCGGGGGCGGTCATGACGTCGCGGACCCTGACGGTGAACACCTCGGCCTCCTCTCCGGCCCGGCGAACCCGTGGTGGGTTTCGGATCCACTGTCAGTGTGCGACGGCCCGGTGCGCGCCAGAAGGGCCGAAGGTCCCTGATCGCGAAGTCCCCGAAGGCCCGGTTCCACAGCGGACGTAACCTGAGATGCGCATGGGCGAGTTCGCAGGTCCCCGCAGCCTCCGCCAGCTTCTCGACGCCGTGCTCACGGTGGGCAGCGACCTCGACCTAGCGGCGATGTTGGAGCGCATCGTGCAGGCCGCCGTCGACCTCGTCGATGCCCGCTACGGCGCGCTGGGAGTGCTCGACGACGAACGAGCGCGGCTGGCGCAGTTCATCACGGTCGGCGTCGACGAGGAGACGCGCGCCGCCATCGGCCGCCTGCCAGAGGGCCACGGCATCCTGGGGCTGCTCATCGTCGACGCCAAGCCGCTGCGGCTTCCCGACCTGCGCGAGCACCCCGACAGCTACGGCTTCCCGCCCCACCACCCGCGGATGCGCTCGTTCCTGGGCGTCCCGATCCTGGTTCGGGAGGAGGTGTTCGGCAACCTCTACCTCACCGACAAGACCACGGCCGAGGTGTTCACCGACGTCGACGAGGAACTGGTCGTCGGGCTGGCCGCCGCGGCCGGCGTCGCCATCGAGAACGCCCGGTTGCACGCCCGGGTCCAGGAGCTGGCGCTGCTCGAAGACCGGGAACGCATCGCCCGCGACCTGCACGACAGTGTGATCCAGCGGTTGTTCGCCACCGGGCTGTCGCTGCAGGGCGCCGCCGGGCTGATCCGGACCGACCCCGCCGGTGCGGCACGCCGCGTGGAGGGTGCCGTCGACGACCTCGACCTCACCGTCAAGCAGATCCGCTCCGCCATCTTCGGCCTGGAGCCGATGGGTCGTGCTGTGCAGTCCGGTGTTCGCAGCCGGGTCCTGGACCTGGTCCGGGACGCCGGCCCGGCGCTGGGCTTCGAACCGACCGTGCTCTTCGACGGCGCGGTCGACACCTCCACGCCGGACGGGCTGGCCCGGGACATTCTGGCCACCTTGCGGGAGGCCCTCAGCAACGTCGCCCGCCACGCCCGGGCCAGCCGCGTCGACGTGGCCGTGGCGGTCGACGACGCCAAGCTCGTGCTGCGGGTCAGCGACGATGGCATCGGCCCACCGGCGCCGGACGGCTCCCGGGGCCACGGGCTCGACAACATGGCCGCACGGGCGACGCGCCGGGGTGGCTCCTTCGACATCCGCGCCGGGAGCAGCAGCGGCACCGTCATCGAGTGGTGCGTGCCGCTGGTGTGACCCCGGCCGATCGGGGCGACCGCTCGTCGCCGACGGCACCTAGTGGACCCTCGCGGAAGTCATCGTGGGGTCTCGCCGGCCAGATTCGCCGCTGGACTGCGTCCTCGTCGTCGCCGCAGCTATGGCTGCGCCTTCCTCCTGCGTCCTTGCCAGCGACGAATCTGCGTCGGCGATACATCCACGGAACTTCCGCGAGCGCCCACTAGTTCAGGGGTCGCTTGCGCCGCTCGGCGAGTCGCGCCGCGTAGACGGCGGCCTCGGTGCGCCGGTGCATGCCCAGCTTCATGAGCAGGTTGGACACGTAATTCTTGACGGTCTTCTCCGCCAGGTAGAGGCGCTCGCCGATCTGGCGGTTGGTGAGGCCCTCGGCGAGCAGGTCCAGGATCTTGCGCTCCTGCTCCGTGAGCTGGGCCACCCCCGGGTCGGCGTCCGGCCCCATGCGCAGGCGGTCCAGCACCTTGGCGGTCACCGTCGGGTCGAGCAGAGACTGGCCCGCCGCCACCCGCCGCACGCTGTCGACCAGGTCGCTGCCGCGCACCTGCTTGAGCACGTAGCCGGCCGCACCGGCCATGATCGAGTCGAACAGCGCCTCGTCGTCCGCGAACGACGTCAGCATCAGGCACTGGATCTCGGGATGACGTGAACGGATCTCGCGACAGACCTCGACACCGTCGCCGTCGGGGAGGCGCACGTCGAGGATGGCGACGTCGGGCCTGACGGCCGGGATGCGGCGGTAGGCCTCCTCGGCCGTGCCGGCCTCGCCCGCCACCTCGATCTCGCCGTCGCTCTGGCCCTCCAGCAGATCGCGCACGCCCCGCCGCACGACCTCGTGGTCGTCGAGCAGGAACACCCGGATCGTCACGCTGGTGCCTCTCGGTCGAGTCCGCCACGTCGGCGCAGCGGCCACCATCATTGCCCGTCCGCCTGGGTGGGCGCCGTCAGCCCGGGCACGATCCGCCGCCCTGACACCAGGTCGGTCGAGATGGCGATCAGACGGTGGCCGCTTCCCGGTGCCCAACGGGCGAGCGGCGGGGCCTGGGCCGCCGCCAGCTCGTCAGCGTCGGTCAGCTCCCGGGCCGTGCCGGTGACCACGACGCTCCATCCGGTGTGCTCCACCGGATCGATGTCGTCGACCTCGAAGGCAACGACCGCGTTGTCGGCCGCGGCGTCGAGCTTGGTCCCCGTCCCCGTCCGGATCAGGATCCGACCGCCGTCGAATCGGAAGTTCACCGGCAGCACCCGCGGCAGCGCGTCGACGCTGACCCCAACGCGGCCCAGGGTGACGGTTGCGAGCAAGTGCAGGCACGCGTCGCGGCTGAGCACCTCGAGGCCGTTGCGGTCGACTTCCACAACGTGATCGTCGGTCAAGGCCGAGGTCGGCCACCAGGGCCGAAGGTCCCAGTGTCAGGGCGTTGTGGCACGGGCGGGGGCGAGGGCTTTTGACAAGTTCGACAGCAAGGCCGACCTGTTCCTGGCGCTGTTGGACGAGCGGATCGACGATCGCACGGCCCGGATCCGCTCGGTCGTCGCCACCGGCGCGATCGAAGGCGACGTCGGCGCCCTCAACCGGCAGTGGGTCGAGATCCTGCGGTCCGAGCTCGAGTGGACCCTGCTCGTCCTCGAGTTTCGCATCCACGTCGCACGCCACCCCGCGCTGACCGGATCAGCCCCAGCATGTAGTGGACCAGCTGGTGACCAACTTGTTCAACCGGACCCAGCCGTTGATTCGCTACGAGCTGACCGACCGGTTCGTGCGGCAACCCGACGACCCCGACGGTCCGGGCTCCGGCCACGTCCGGGTCACCGTCGACGGCCGGCAGGACGATCTGCTGCGCTACGCCGACACGGTGATCCATCCCTTGGTGCTGCGGTCGGCGGTGGCCTCCACGCCCGCGGTCACCGAGTACCAGGTGCACCAGACGCCGGCCGGGGTGGATGTCGCGGTCGTGACCAACCGGCTCCTCGACGAGGAGGCGCTGGCGTCGCGCCTGGCCGACGCGCTGGAACACGCGGGGCTGCGCTCGCCCGAGGTCTGCGTCCGCTCTGTGGACGCGCTCCGGCGCCACCCCCTGACCGGCAAGGTCAAGCGCTTCGTCGGGCTCCCGGCGGTCCCGACCGGGCCGACCTGAGCCGAACTTGCGGCGGTAGTGGACGCCATCGTGGCGCTGACCGCCGCAGGTTCGTGGGGCGCCGACAAGACGAGTACGACGGGGACTGACCGGGGCGCGGTGTCGCCGCGACCTACTTGACGACCCGGAACCGGAGGCCGGTCCTCGCGCCGATCTCCTCGACGTCGATCTTCTCGAGGGGCACCGCTTCGAGGTCTCCATCGCCGAACAGCCGCAGCCCGCTCCCCAACAGGAGCTGCATCACATCGACGTGGAGCTCGTCGACCAGGCCGGCACGAAGCAGCTGCTGAACCACGCTCGCGCCCCCGATCACGGTGACGGCCTTGTCGCCGGCCGCCGCCGTCGCCTGGGCGACGGCGGACTCGAGGCCATCGGTGACGAACGTGAACGTGAGGTTCTCGTCCTGCTTCGGCGCCGCCGCCGGTGGCTCGTGGGTCAGCACGAAGATCGGCACCTGGAACTCGTAGTTGCCGACGTACCAGTCCGGGTCGTCGGCCATGTCGAACGACCTCCTCCCCATCAGCACCGCTCCGGTTTCGGCGATCGCTGCGTTCATGTAGTCGGTGCCCTGGAGCGCCCCGAGGTCGGGATAGAGCGGCCCGGCACTGCCCGTCTTGTCGGTCACGAACCCGTCGAGCGAGATCGTCATGCCTGCAATCACCTTGGACATCCGGTCCTCCGGCTGGCGAAACCGGCGTACAGAGGTCAGTACCTGGCGCGGCGGCGGCTCCCGAACACCGACACGCCCCCGGGCCCGACCAGCAGCCCGGCGACGATAAGGAGGATGCCCAGGATCAGCTGACCCTGGATGAGCTGCACGATCCCCACCACGACGAGGATGGCAGCGATGATCCACAAGGCGGTTGCGCTCATGGTGGAGGGCATACCCTCGGGCGCGGTGCTCGATTCCCTTCGGATCGGTGCCACCCGACCCGGGAAGCGGGCGGTGCGGCTCGATGTCGACTGAACCAGCTCCGACGGATGGTGGTCACCGGTCCGTCATCGCCGCGTTCCTCGCCAACCTCGGCATCGCCATCGCCAAGTTCATCGGCTTCCTGGCGACGGGGGCGGCGTCGATGGCCGCCGAGGCCGTCCATTCCGTGGCAGACACGGGGAACCAGGGCCTGTTGCTGTTCGGCGAACGGCGGGCGCGTCGCCGGCCCACGAGCGAGCATCCCTTCGGCTACGGCCGCGAACGCTACTTCTGGTCCTTCGTCGTCGCCGTCGTCCTGTTCACCGCTGGTGGCCTCTTCGCGCTCTTCGAGGCCGTAGAGAAGCTCTGGCACCCCCACGAGCTCGAGTCGCCGGCGTGGGCCATCGCGATCCTCGGAGTTGCGGCCGTGCTCGAGGCGATGTCGCTGCGCACCGCCGTTCGGGCGAGCCGACACGACAAGGGGCCGGGATCGTGGTGGCGCTTCATCCGCGAGTCGAAGCAGGCCGAGCTCCCCGTCGTGCTGCTCGAGGACACGGGAGCGTTGACCGGCATCGTCTTCGCCCTCACCGGGGTCATTCTCGCCTCGATCACCGGCAACGCCCGCTTCGACGCCCTCGGCAGCATGGCGATCGGCATCCTGTTGGTGGCCATCGCGCTGACGTTGGCCACCGAGATGAAGAGCCTGCTCATCGGCGAGGCCGCCCCCGCCGAGCAGATCGCCGCGATCCGGCACGCCATCGAGTCGGACCGCCATGTCGCGAGGCTGCTCGACCTTCGCACCCAGCAGCTCGCCCCCGAGGACACCCTGGTGGCGGCGCGAGTGCAGATCGACGACAACTTGGCCGGGCGCGACGTGGTCGATGTCCTCAAGGCGATCGAGGACAGGATCCACGAGGTCGCACCGGAGGCCCACACCATCTATCTCCAGCCCGATGCCCCACCCGACGGCCCGGTCGTGTGACGCGCGGTGGATCCGGCGAGGTGACGCACGCCGACGGGTTCACGCCGGTGGCGCGGTCTCCAGTCCCGCAAGGATCGCATCGACAATCGCATCGGGATCCTTGGTGGTGCCGTCGACCACCGTGTCGATCGTCAGGTCCGCCACGGCTCCGAACCGGTCGGCCCGGCGCGCCTCGAGCTCAGCGACGCCGGCGGGGTCCCCGAGCCGCCGCCGGTGACCCTGGGCGCCCGCGTCGCTCGCCAGCCGGTGGGCCAGGACGGCGGCGGGGGCCCGCAGCCACACGACGAACGGTTCCCGCAGGGCCGCCGAACTGGCGGCATCGTCGACCACGCTGGCGGCTGCCGCCACCACCGCCGGTTGCGACCCCTCGAGCGCCGTCAGCAGATGCTCGGCCTCCCAACGGTGCAGCGCCTCGACGCCCTCCCGCTCGGCCAGGTCACAACCGGTAACGCCCCTCGTGGCCACCAGGTCGTCGTCGCTGTCGCGGAACGGCCGGCCCAACGTGGCGGCCAGCGCCCGCCCGACCGTCGACTTGCCGACGGCCATGGACCCGACGACGACGATGTGCGACTCATGCCCATCCCCGGCCGGGCTAGAGCGCCGCAAGCATCGCCTCCGCCACCGTCCGGCCGGTCTCCTGGTTCCCGGACGGAAGCGTGACGCCGACGAAGTAGTCATCGCCCTGGGCGATGAACTGGCCCACCCCGTCGCCAACGTCCTGCCACACAGCCGCGTTGCCGACGCCCGACACCTCGTGGACCGAGTCCTCGCCCGTCTCGTCTCGGATGATGTCGATCGCCTTGTCGTAATGGTCGGCGAGCTCGATGGCGAGGATCACGCCCGACTTGTAGATGCAGATCCTGCGCTGCTCGGGGTCGTAAGCCGACGACGTGCCGGCCCCGGGGTCGCCCGCCAGCATCATCGCCAGCGCCGGCGCGGGGATCAGGCTGCACGGGTCGGGAACCCCGCTCTCCTCCGGAGGCGCCGTTGTCGTGGTCGCCCCGGCAGCGGCGGCGGCCGGGGCGGTCGTCGTCGTGCCACCCCCCGCATCGCCGGCGCCGGTGTTGTCATCGTCGCCGCCACATGCGGAGAGTACGAGCGCCACCCCCAGGACACTGGCAGCCAGCTGGCGTCGTACGGTGGCTCGCACGGTCCCTCCGTCGGCGGGCCCGGTGTCCGGTGTCCCGTCACCGCACGTGGTGACGGGGCGTCCTCCGGCGGAGGCCTGTCCCCAAGCTGGGAGCCGGGCGCCGCCGCCCGAACGCTGGCAGACTGCGCCGCCATGCACAAGACCCGCACCGTCGAGCCGGCCAACCTGCGTGTCGTCGCCACCGGGCTCCGCTTTCCCGAGGGCCCGATCGCCCTGGCTGACGGCTCGGTTCTGGTCGTCGAGATCGCCCGAGGGACGCTGACCCGTGTCCGGCCCGACGGTGCCGTCGAGGTGGTGGCCGACTGCGGTGGCGGCCCCAACGGCGCCGCCGTAGGTCCGGACGGCGCCGTCTACGTGTGCAACAACGGCGGGTGCTTCGACTGGCAGGAACGCTTCGGTCTCACGTTTCCAGGTGCGCCGCCGCCGGCGACCTGGCCCGGTCACGGATCGCTCCAGCGGGTCGACCTGGCTACCGGTCTCGTGACCACGGTCCTGACCGAGTGCGGTGGGCACCCCGTGCGGGCGCCGAACGACCTGGTGTTCGACGCCGACGGGGGCATCTGGTTCACGGATCATGGGGTCCGGGACGAGCGCACCAGCGATCGCACCGGCGTCTACTACTCCCGGCCCGACGGCGGGGGAGCCCGCGTGGCCGTGTTCCCCCTCGACGCCCCCAACGGCATCGGGCTGTCGCCGGCCGGCGATCGCCTGTACGTCGCCGAGACCCACACCGGGCGCGTCTGGGGCTGGGACGTCACCGGCCCCGGCCAGGTGAGCGGCTCGGGCCCGGTGGGACCGGCGGGCGCCGAGCTGGTCGCCGATCCCGGTGGCGGCACGTTCTTCGACTCGTTGGCCGTCGACGGCGAGGGCTGGATCTGCGTGGCGACGCTCGGGGGCAGCCCCGGCATCACCGCGTTCTCGCGCGGGGGCGACGAGGCGGAGTACACCCCGCTGCCCGACCCGCTCACGACCAACATCTGCTTCGCGCCCGACGATCGCACGGCCTTCGCCACGCTGTCGGGCACCGGGCAGCTCGTGGCCTTCGGCTGGCCCCGTCCCGGCGGTCGGCTGCCGTTCACAGCGTGACGGTGCGCAGCCGGCGCTAGACAGTTGTCGAATACTGACAACCGCCGCGACGGGGAGGGAATGCCGTGCCGATCCTGGACGCCAGCCACGACTTCGCCCACGATGTCGAGGGCGACTCGGCATGGAGCGAGTCGTACTACTTCAACGCCTATGACCCAGGCGTTGACGCCGGGTTCTTCACCCGCATCGGCGTGCGGCCCAACGAGGGGACCATGGATGTCGGGTTGTCGGTGTGGTTGCCGGGCAACCGCATCGCCAACATCCGGGGCCTGCGCGAGCAGCGGGTGATGACCGACGACGACCTCGACGTGGCGGGCGTCCGTTACCAGCGGGTCGAGCCGATGCGGAGGTGGCGGCTCACCGCCGACGCCGACGCCCAGGTGCTGAACCTGGGCCAGCGACCCATGACCGAGGCGGGGGAGCCCGGCCGGGTGACGCTGGACGTAACGTTCGAGGGGCTCACACCGGCCATCGGCACCGACGGGCAGGGCCGGGCGAGCCGGTCCGACGACCCCGCGGTCTCCACCGCCGCCACGGTGGGCAAGGGCCACCTCGAGCAGGCCGGTCGCTGGTCGGGAACGATCGCCTGCGACGGCAGCTCCTGGCAGCTCGACCCGGCGGCGGCCCGGGGCAACCGCGACAAGTCGTGGGGTCCTCGCCGTTGGGGCGGACCGCAGATGTGGCGCTGGTTCTCGATCAACGTCGGCGACGACGTGCACTTCGGTGGGATCCGCATCGGGACGGCCGCCGGCGATCTCCACCGGGGATGGGTCTGGAGAGACGGCGAGGCGACGTCCATCCGCGACTGGCACGTCACCAGCGGGCTGGCCGACGATGGCGTCACCCACCGCGTCAGCCAGGTGCGCGCCACCGACAAGCGCGACCGGGTCCACGAGCTGCGGGGCGACGTCCTGCGGATCTACGGCGTGCCACACAAGACCGGCGATCGATACACCGTCGTGAACGAGGGACTGGCGCGGTGGACGTACGACGGCCGCACCGGCTACGGGATCAGCGAGTACCTCCACCAGCTCGACGACGAGGGCCGGCCCCTGGTGCCGATCGAGTGATGCCCGGCGGATCGTGACGGCCACCGTCCCGCCATGGGCCGGCGACCTGGCAGCGGCCCTCGGCGCCGACGAGGTGCGGGGATTGCGCCGGCTGTCGGGTGGGGCGTCGCGGGAGACTTGGGCGCTCGATGCCGGCGGCCGGCCCCTGATCCTGCAGCGAGCGCGGCCGGGGGGCGTGACGGGCCCGGCGATGGCCACCGAGGTGGAACTGCTGCGCGCCGCCCGGCTCGCAGGTGTGCCGGTGCCCAGGGTGGTGCTGTTCGGCGGCGAGGTCGACGGCGGCGGCCTGGACGGTGGGCCCCTGGGGCGGTCGTGGATGGTGGTCGAGCGGATCGAGGGCGAGACCATCCCCCGGCGGATCCTGCGCGACGAGGAGTTCGCCTCGGCCCGGCCGCTGCTCGCCGCGCAGTGCGGGCGGGCGCTGGCGGCCGTCCACACGATCGATCCGAAGGGGGTGCCGGACCTCGACGCCACCGACCAGTTCGAGCGCTTCCGCGAGCTGCTCGACGCCATGAGCGAGCCCCATCCCGCCTTCGAACTGGGGTTCCGCTGGCTCGCGCGGAATCGGCCCCCCACCCGGGCCGACACCGTGATCCACGGCGACTTCCGCAACGGCAACCTGGTGGTGGGATCGGACGGGTTGCGGGCGGTGCTCGACTGGGAGTTGGCGCACCTCGGCGACCCGCTCGAGGACCTGGGCTGGCTCTGCGTGCGCGCCTGGCGGTTCGGCGCCCCCGCGCGCGTCGGCGGGTTCGGCGACGTGGACGAGCTGGTGGCGGGCTACGAGGCGGCTCCCGGTGCGAGCCCCGTCGACCGCGACGCCCTGGCCTGGTGGGAGGCGATGGGAACGCTCAAGTGGGGGGTGATGTGCATGCTCCAGGCGGCGACGCACCTGTCGGGCACCGTGCGCTCGGTGGAGCTGGCCGCGATCGGCCGGCGGGTGTGCGAGGTCGAGCACGACCTGCTCCTCCTGCTGCCGTGAGCGGAGAAGTGAACGCGCCGCACGACGCGCCCAGCGCCGTCGAGTTGTTGGAGGCCGTGCGGGAGTTCCTCGAAGGCGACGTCGCGGACGCCACCGAGGGGCGGGTGCGCTTCCACGCCCGCGTGGCCGCTCGGGCGCTGGCGATCGTCGAGCGCGAGTTCGCCTCGGCGTCGGGGATGGCGGCCGCGCACGCCGAACGCCTGGCCGCTCTCGGGTTCAGCTCGGATGCGGAGCTGGCGGCGGCCATCCGCTCCGGCGCCTGCGACGACCGCTGGGACGAGGTCGCGGCGGCGGTCCGGGCCACGGTGGCCGACAAGCTCGCCGTCGCCAACCCCGACTACGCCTAGGGGACCTGGCGCCGACCCGTCACGGCGGGCATGGCCGCGGCGATCGGGCCGGCCTGCCTGTCAGTGGACCTGGTTACGATCAGCTGGCTAGCAACAACTGGCGTCTGACCAGCTAATCTGCGCCCTCTTGTCAGTCTTCGGTCGGTCCGTGCAACTGCCACAGCTACGATGCACCGAATCGGAGCGCTAGACTGACGTGCAATCTCGGTGCATTCCCTCAGTAGCCCCCGACTGCCACTGCCAGCACCCCTCCACGGCCACGAGGGCAGGGGACCCTCGAGCATCCCTGGCGCCAGACGATCAGCAGCCCAGCGCGCTAGCCGTCAGCGGCACGACGACGTAGAGGCATCGCGCTCACGAGCCCCCGCCGCATCCGGGGGATGTACCAGCACGCCATGCTTGGGGGTGTGTTTCGTGTTGCGACTCTCACACCTGACCATGCAGGCAGGAAGCAATCTCGCTAGGCGCCTGCGCCGGTATTCGTGGGTGAAGGGTGATCCGCATGGATTGCCGAACGTCCCGATGGAAGGAAGACCATCGTGCAACGAGTTCTTCGTGCTCCGATTTTCTGGATCTCTGTCGCAGTCGTCGTCGCGGTTGTGGTGATCCTCGTGCTGACCGTGGGCGGCGGCGGTAGCGGGGGTGGGGTCGGCTACTGACGGGTCTGGGGTGAGAGGCGCGAGCGCAGCCAATTAGATGTCTGGTGGCCGTGTACTCGTTGCCGGGTCATTGGACGCAACTGCCTGTGTCGCTGGCAGTCATTCTGTCCTGCACCACGTCTTCGAAGTCGTGGGCGATGAGTTCATACGTGAACTCGCCGGTGCCCTCACCGGAGAGGCTGTCTACCTCGGAGCCGGACTCCACGGGTAGGGAATCGTTGATGACCTTGCCATCGTCCCGAATCAGCTCGAGCCTCTCGCCGTCGCCGGTGACGACCCACGCGACTGTGATGTCGCAGCCCTGGGAGGCGTCGACGGTCAGCGACAGGATCTGGGGGGGCTCTGGCACTGGTTCGGTGGTCTCCTCGGTGCTCGGGGGGACGGTGGTCTCCTCTGTCACCGTCCCGTCGTCCGTGACCGCCACGTTGTCATCGGATTCATCCGAAGACGCCAGCACCGCCGCCGCTACTCCCGCTGCAACTACGAGTGCAGCTGCGCCCGCCGCCACCCACGGCCAGATGCGCCTCGGTACTCGGCCCTGAACTGATTGCCAGCCGGTTCCCGCGTTCACCTCGACGGTGATTTGGTCACCGCGATCTACACCGTGGCGTGCGGGGGGCCTTAGGGTGACCTTCACCGTTATGGGGCCTTGCTGGACGCCCACGATCAGTTGGGGCTCGTCGACGGAGAACGACCAGCCGTCCTCGTGGTGCGCCTGCAACACGAGGTTCACGTCGACGTTGCCGCAGTTCACCACCTGCAGGGTCACGACGACGCTGCCGTCGGGTTGCAGGTTGAACTTGGGACGGGGAAGGACCTCTAGACAGGGTTCGCGTCCGAGGCGCCGCTCGCCTGCGATGCGCAGCGTGACGTTGGCGGCAGCTATCTCCTGCCCTGAGGCCGTGGCGACGACTCGCAGGGCGTAGCGGCCCGGTCCGGCGTCATCGGGCACGTCGACGACAAGCTCGCCGAGACCGATCTGGCCCGCAGGCAGCAGCAACCGGCACCATGAACTCACGGCCGATTCAACCGAGTAGGCGACAGCTCTGCGTTCTATGACCGCGAAGGTGAAGCGCGCCTGGCCACCTGCCGCCGCTTGGCCCTCGGTTGGGTTCATCCTGATGACAGCACGTGGATCCATGCCCACCGCCTGACCCACTTTCACCGGTGCTGCCCCCGGCGGCCTTGTAGCAGCCCCATTGTGCCACCCACCCGCGGTGAAAACCGGGGAAATTGTTTCCAGTCATTGCTGCAAATGGCCGAGTTGGCACCATCTCTGTCGGACAGCCCCGCCCCCCTTTCGTCCTGATGCTGCCGAGGAAGTGACGCCACCGGCCGACAGGTAACCCAGTCGGCATCCCGATGTCCCGATCGTGGACGGCTACACCGCGCCAGACCTGCCGGTCGGTAGCCCGGAAGCGGAACCGTCGAGCGGCAAACTGTGCGGGTGGCGCCCGGCAAGGTCGTTGACTTGCATGTCGAGCCGCACGACGACAACTCGAAGGCGCGGGCGTGCTTCCACGAGGCCTGTCACGCCGTCGCAGACCGGGCACTCCGCTGCGGCCGGCTTCCGCTGGGTGCAGCGCACGGTCGTACAAGGTGAGCGCCCCGCCGGCGTGGCCGAGGGTCAGATGTGATCGCCGGGCTCCGTCCGGTGCGCGTCAGCGCCAGAAACGCAGGAGCCCGTTATCGTGGCCGTCGTCGACCGGCTGCTCGTCACGGGTGACGTAGGTGCAGCGCCTGCGGTCGCTCGGTGTGACCCAGACCCGGTGCAGGCTGTCGAGCTGTGGCGGTGATTCCACGAGCTCGAGGATCTCCTCGTCCGCCACGTCGGTCACGACGGGCACGACGTCGATGGTACCTGGGATGACTCGCGCCGGGGGTGGGTGAATAACACCGCGGTGGGCGGGTAGCGGCCCAGCATGAGATTCAAGCTCGGAGCAGCCATCGGGTTCATCGCCGGATATCTGGCGGCCACCAAGGCCAGCGACGACCGCCGCCGCCAGATCGACAATGCCATGCAGCGCGTCCGCGAGAACCCGCGCGTGCGTCACATCAGCGACGTCGTGTCCCAAGACGCCAAGAGGATCGGCGACGCGGTGGAAGACCGGTTCGCGAAGACGGCCGACCATGTCGTCGAGAGCGTCGCCACCACCGTCGAGCCGGAATCGTCCGTCGAGCCGGAATCGTCGGCTCCCTCCGCGTCGACCTCGGGCACCGGCACGACCGGCAAGAACGCGGCCGGGAGCGGGTCGACCAGCTAGCCCTTCAGCCCGTCCGGCTGTCCCTCCCGGCGGGCCGGGGGTGCGATTCCGGGCCCACGGCGGGATCATCTTTGCGTGGACGACCCCCGCACCGCGACGTCGCCCTCCGGGCCGGACGGCGACGGGCTCGTTTTGCCGCGCCGCGAGGCGCCCGCCACAGCCGAGGCGGAGCCCGAGGAGGTGCCACCCGAGGGGGCGGCGCCCGAGGAGGCGCAGCCCGAGACCGTCGAGCGACAGGGTCGGGCCGCATGGCTCCGCCGCTGGGGACCGGCCGCCCGCGTGGTCCTGTTCGCCCTGGCGGGAGCGATGATCGCCCTGGTCCTGGCGGGACGGGTCCCGGCCCACGTGGGGCCGTTCGACACCACCGTGGGGGCGCGGCCGTCGTTGAGCGGCAGCACGGTGGTCCACCTGGCGCCGCTTGGCACCATCGAGCTCGATACCCACGACTGGCCCGTCCGCCTCGACCTGCGGGTCGAGGAGCTGGGCCTGGACGAGGCCGAGCGCATCGCCGACAACCCCCAGGTCATCGACCACCTCGGCGATGACGTGGCCGACGACGTCCGTGCCGCCCTGGTGCGACTGGTGCTCCGTTGCGTGCTGGTGGCCGTCGCGGGTGGGATCCTGGGGGCGCTGGCCGCTCGCCTCCGCTGGCAGTCGGCGGTCGCCGGCCTGGCGACCGGAGCGGTGCTGGTCGTGGGCGCCGGCGCCGGCGCCGCCGCCACGTTCGACGCCAACGCCGTGGCGGAGCCCCGCTACACCGGGTTGCTGTCCCGGGCGCCGACCGCGGTCGGCGACGTGGAGGACATCATCGATCGCTTCGGGGAGTACCGCGAGCAGCTCAGCGACCTCGTGGGCAACGTGGTCACCCTCTACCTGACGGCCGAGGACCTCCCAACGTTCGTTCCCACCGACGACACGATCCGGGTGTTGCACGTCAGCGACATCCACCTCAATCCCCAGGCGTTCGACCTGATGAAACAGCTGACCGAGCAGTTCGACGTGGACGCCATCGCCGACACCGGCGACATCGTCGACTGGGGGACCGAGCCGGAGAGTCAGCTGCTGGGCCAGATCGGCGACCTCGAGGTGCCCTACGTTTTCGTTCGGGGCAATCACGACTCCCACAGCACCCAGCGGGCGGTGGCGGACCAGCCCAACGCCGTTGTGCTCGACGGCGACGCCGCCGAGGTCGCGGGCCTGCGCTTCTGGGGCATCGGCGACCCCCGCTACACGCCGAACAAGGACCAGGCGGCGGCCGGCCCGTCGGAGCAGGACAGGGCCGAGGCGTTCGCCCCCGAGGTGGCCGACGGGCTGGCCGCGGCCGAACCGCCCGAGGTCGATGTCGTGCTGGTGCACGATGCCCGGATCGCCGCCGACATCGGGGGCGAGGTGCCGCTGGTGCTGGCGGGCCACACCCACGAGCCAGCCGACGAGCTGATCGAGCCGGCCGGGGAGGACGACCAGTCCGGCGGCACCGACACGCCCGAGGAGCCGCCGCCGGACACCCGCCTGCTGGTCGAGGGGTCGACGGGTGGCGCCGGGCTGCGCGGCCTACAGGGGGACGAGCCCAAGCCCCTGCAGGCGTCGGTGCTGTACTTCGATCCCGACAGCCACGAGCTGTTGGCCTACGACCGCGTCAGCGTGAAGGGCTTGGGGGAGACGGGCGCCACCATCGACCG
Source organism: Actinomycetota bacterium (assembly GCA_046726215.1). Classification (GTDB taxonomy): domain Bacteria; phylum Actinomycetota; class Acidimicrobiia; order Acidimicrobiales; family VFJN01; genus DASQUK01. The sequence goes on from JBKPAA010000023.1 coordinate 14,824, forward strand.
CCACATCCTCGTCCAGGAGGCCGATCGGTCGACCGGCCACGGGAGCGATTGACCTGGACGGCATCAAGTGGCCAGCCGCCCGACCCGCTGGCGCAGCGCCCGGCGCGCTTCCTGCACGGCCAGAACCACGAAGAACTGCCCCACGGCCAGGCCGGCGATCGTCGCCCCGCCGGCGGTCCCGTGGTGGAAGCTGATCACCAGGCCCAGCACCACGCCAACGCGCCCAGGGCCACCGCGGTCAGCATGATCCGAGGGACTCGGCGGACCAGCAGCCCGGCGGTGGCCGGCGGCCCGATCAGCAGCCCGAACACGAGCAGGGTGCCGATGGCGTCGAAGGAGGCCACGATCGACACCGCCAGCAGCACCATGAGCGCGGCGTGTGTCAGCACCGGCCGCATACCCAGGGTGGCGGCCTTGTCGGCGTTGAACGTCAACGCCATGAAGGGTCGGTAGAGGGCCACGGAGACCGCCACCACGAGCGCCGCCGCCACCGCCTGGCGCCGCAGATCGCCGGGTGTCACGCCGAGCACGTCGCCGAACAGGAGCGATGTCACGTCGGGTCGCCGCCCGGTACGGCTTCGACGCCGATCACCACCGGCTCGACCTGGTAGGCACCTGCGCCAACTGCCACTGACGACTATCGCCTCGGGTGCGGCGGCCCGTGGCCGTGCCTCTAACCTCTCCCTTTCGGGTGTGGCGCCCCTCCTCCGGCCCCGACCAGGAGCACGCGTGGTGACCGATATCGAGACCTGGCCAGGGCGGCCCTACCCGCTGGGGGCCACCTACGACGGCACCGGTACCAATTTCTCGCTGTTCTCCGAGGTGGCCGAGGGCGTCGACCTGTGCTTGTTCGATGGCGAGGGTGCCGAGCGGCGGGTGGCGCTCAGCGAGGTCGACGGGTTCTGCTGGCACGCCTACCTCCCCTGGGTCGGCGCCGGGCAGCGCTACGGCTTTCGGGTGCACGGGCCCTGGGACCCGGGTCGCGGGCAGCGCTGCAACCCCAACAAGCTGCTCCTCGACCCCTACGCCAAGGCGGTGGACGGCGGCGTGGACTGGGATCCCGCCTGCTTCCCGTACGACGTGGCGTCCGGGGATCCCGGCAGCCGCAACGACCAGGACAGCGCCCCCCACGTCCCCAGGGCCGTGGTCGTCAACCCCTTATTCGACTGGGGCGCCGACCGCCAGCCCGACACCCCGCTCCACGAGTCGGTGATCTACGAGCTCCACGTAAAGGGGTTCACGGTCACCCACCCAGGCATCCCCGAGACGCTGCGGGGCACGTACGCCGGGCTCGCGCATCCCGTCGCCATCGATTACCTGACGGCCCTCGGCGTCACTGCGGTCGAGCTGCAGCCGGTCCACCAGTTCGTGCACGACGCCCGCCTGGTGGAGCGCGGACTGCGCAACTACTGGGGCTACAACTCGATCGGGTTTCTCGCCCCCCACGACGAGTATTCCAGCGCCGGCAGTGACGGGTCCCAGGTCACAGAGTTCAAGGCGATGGTGCGGGCGCTCCACGAGGCCGGCATCGAGGTGATCCTCGACGTGGTCTACAACCACACCGCCGAGGGCAACCACCTGGGCCCGATCCTGTCGTTCAAGGGCATCGACAACGCCGCCTACTACCGGCTGGTGCCCGACGACCGGGCCCACTACTACGACACCACCGGCACCGGGAACAGCCTCAACATGGCCCACCCGCACACGCTGCAGCTGATCATGGACAGCCTGCGCTACTGGGTCATCGACATGCACGTCGACGGCTTCCGCTTCGACCTGGCGGCGACGCTGGCCCGCCAGTTCCACGAGGTCGAGCGCCTCTCGGCGTTCTTCGACCTGGTGCAACAGGATCCGGTTGTCAGCCAGGTCAAGCTCATCGCCGAGCCCTGGGACCTCGGCCAGGGCGGGTACCAGGTCGGCAACTTCCCGCCGCAGTGGTCGGAGTGGAACGGTCGCTATCGCGACACGGTCCGGGACGTGTGGCGGGGCGCCCCCGCCGTCCTCGGCGAGCTGGCGTCGCGGCTCACCGGCAGCTCCGACCTCTACCAGGGCGACTCACGCCGCCCCTCGGCGAGCGTCAACTTCGTGACCGCCCACGACGGGTTCACGCTGCGCGACCTGGTCTCGTACAACGAGAAGCACAACGAGGCCAATCTGGAGGGCAACCAGGACGGCGAGAACTACAACCGCTCGTGGAACTCCGGGGTCGAGGGGCCGACCGACGATCCCGGCGTGTTAGCGCTGCGTGCCCGGCAGCAGCGCAACCTGCTCACCACCTTGCTGCTCTCCCAGGGTGTGCCCATGGTGCTGTACGGCGACGAGGTCGGCCGCACGCAGGGCGGTAACAACAACGCCTACTGCCAGGACAACGAGACGTCGTGGTTCGACTGGGAGCACACCGACGACGAGCTGCATGCATTCACCGCGGGCCTCATCGCGTTGCGCCGGGCACACCCGGTGTTCCGCCGCCGCCGCTGGTTCCAGGGCCGGCCACTGCGGGGCACGGTCGACATCGCCTGGCTCAAGCCCGACGGCACCGAGATGACCGACGACGACTGGCGCTCCGGCAGCGAGGCGTGCATGGGGATGTTCTTCAACGGTGAGGGCATCACCCAACCTGGCCCCCGGGGCGAGCGCGTCGTGGACGAATCTTTTCTGCTACTGCTCAACGCCTCGCCCGAGCCCCGCAAGTGGACGATCAGCGGCGCCTGGGGTGAGGCCTGGCGCCCGGTGCTCGACACCGGGTCGGGCGCGCCGCCGCTGCCGGGCAACGGGAACGGCAACGGCGATGGTGACGAGCTGCGGGGCGAGCTGGTGGTCACCGAGCGCTCGGTGGCGCTGTTGCGGCGGGCGTAGCCTCCCACGCCGCGACGCCCGTCCCTAGGCCGAGACGAATTGCAGCTCGAGCTCGACGTTGACCTTCTCACCGAGGGCCAGCTTGTCCATGCCGAGGGGGCATGTTGAAGTCCACGCCGAAGTCGTTGCGATTGATCAGCGTGGTGGCGGAGAACCCGGCGTGGGGCTTGCCGTCGGCGGGATGGACCTCGACACCCCTGAACTCGACCGGGAAGGACACCGCCTTGGTGATCCCGTTGATCGTGAGGTCGCCGGCCAGCTCGTACTCGTCGTCGCCCGAGATGCCCGTGGACGCACACGTGATCTGCGGGTTCTGTTCGGCGGCGAAGAAGTCGGTGCTGAGCAGATGCGCGTCGCGGTCGGGCTGGTTGGTGTCGACGGAGGCAGGTCGATGGTCGCTGCCACGGCCACGCTGTCGAGCGTGTCGCCGACCGTCAGCGTGGCGTCGAACGTCCGGAATGTGCCGCGGACGTTGGTCAACCCCAGGTGGCGGGGCTGTTCGACGAACTCACACCCGCAGAGATGGTCGAGCTCGAAGCCCTGGTGGGCCAGCTGCTCGCGGCGCTGCGGGAACGGGGTCAACGGGCCTGACCCGGGCGATTTCCCCGCGGGATTGGCCGTCCCCGAGACCGTTCCCGCGTAGATAACGGGGGATGGGTCAGTCCGTCTTGTTGAACAGGCGCACGGCGAGCGCCAGCAGTGCCGTCCCGATCGCCAGCACGAGGAGCGCCTCCGTCCACATCGGCACTACCCAGCCGGCGATCTCGACCCCCGGGGCGCCGGGCAGCACTGACCGACGGACGAGGTCGACGGCGTACGTGGCGGGGTTGAGGTGGGTGATGACCGCCAGCCAGGTGGGCAGGTTCTGCAGCGGGAAGACGGCGCCGGACAGGAAGATCATCGGCTGCATGACCAGCGTCATGACCATCTGGAAGCTCTCCATGCGCTCGATGCGTGTTGCCATCACCATCCCGAACGCCGTCATCGCGTAGGCGAGCAGCAGCAGCGAGAGGATCAGCAGGAGCAATCGCCCCACTGAGAGGTCCACACCGACGATCGGGGCGGCGACGACCAGGATCAGGCCCTGGACCACCGCGACCGTGCCGCCGCCGAGGGCCTTGCCGAGCACGATCGATGTGCGCGAGACGGGGGCCACCAGCATTTCGCGCATGAAGCCGAACTCGCGGTCCCACACGATCGACACCGCCGAGAACAGCGCCGACGTGATGATCGACATGGAGAGGATGCCGGGGAACAGGAACTGCTGGTAGTCGAGCCCGCCGGGCACACCCTGCTCGATGAGGCTGCCCAGCCCCGCTCCCAGGATGAACAGGAAGATGATTGGCTGCGCCAGGCCGGTGACGATCCGGGTGGGCGTTCGGCGCAGCCGGATCAGCTCGCGCTGCCACACCATGCCGATGGTCCGGCCGTTGCGCGTGAGCGTTGCCTGCCACTGGGCGGCGGCGCCGGTCGGGGACAACCGGCCCGGCGGGGCGTCCGTGGGTGTGTGCTCGACCGTCGACCCGTCCATCAACCCCTCCGGAACCCACGGACCATCGGGTTCATCTTGAACTGATCGGTCGCGCCCGCCTCGGCGTCGCGGATCGCCCGGCCGGTGTACTGGATGAACACGTCGTCGAGCCTGGGTCGGCGCACGCTCACGCTCTGCACCCCCACGGTCAGCACCCCGAACGCCCGGGGTACGAACTCTTCGCCATCGGGCACCCGCACCACCAGGCTGCCGTTCTGGCCCACGACCTCGACGCCGAACGCCTCGTTCAGCTGCCTGGCGGCCAGCGCGTCGTCGGCGGTGGCGAAGGTGACGCAGTCGGCACCCACGGAGGCCTTGAGGGCATCGGGCGTGTCGATGGCCACGATGCGACCCTGATCGATGATGGCGATCCGGTCGCAGCGCTCGGCCTCGTCCATGTAGTGGGTGGTGAGGAACATCGTGGTGGACTCGCGGCGCCGCAGGTCGTCCACGTAGTCCCAGATGTGGGCTCGGGTCTGGGGATCAAGCCCGATGGTGGGTTCGTCGAGGAACAGCACCCGCGGCGCGTGGATCAATCCCCGGGCGATCTCGAGGCGCCGCTTCATGCCGCCCGAGAAGAAGCGCACCTGCTGGGCCTTGCGCTGGGTGAGCCCCACCATGTCGAGCAGCGGCGCCAACCGCTCCGCCACCTGGCCGCGGGGCACGCCGTACATCACGGCATGGAAGCGGAGGTTCTCCTCGGCGGTCAGGTAATCGTCGAGGGTCAGCTCCTGAAAGACGAGCCCGATGCTGGCCCGCACCTGGTCCCGCTGGGTCGTGATGTCGTAGCCGGCGACGCTGGCCCGGCCGGCGCTGGCCGACAACAGCGTGCACAGCATCGAGATGGTGGTGGTCTTGCCGGCCCCGTTGGGCCCCAGGAATCCGAACAGCTCGCCCGGCGCCACCGTGAACGACACGTCGTCGACGGCCGTGAAGTCGCCGAAGCGCTTCACCAGGTGATCGACCACGACCGCGGGTGGGGCGGCGCCGTCGGTGGGGGAGTGGGGTAGGGACCCGTGCGGGACCGGGGGCATCGGTTGCCATCATGCGGCGCTGACCACCGAATCCACCAGTCGGGCCGGCGGTCAGGTGTGCCCGGACCGCTGACGCTCGCGGTGGGCAGCCACGTTCGCCCGGCTGACGCAGCGGTCGGAGCAGTAGCGCCGCGAGCGGTTGCGGGACGTGTCGAGGAACACGCCGTTGCAGCGCGGATCGGCGCACGAGCCGAACCGGTCCGCACCCAGGTCGAGAAACGCCATGGCCAGCCCCATGACCGCCCCGGTGGCGTACTCGGTCGCTACCGGGCCCCGATCGTCGGCAATGTGCAGGTGCCAGTCGGCGTCGTCGTGACCGGAGATGCTCGGCTGGGGACGGTGGCGTTCGAGCAGGCGGTTGAGCCGCTCGACCATCTGGGCCGACCCTCCGTCGGCGGCGTCGAACACCGCCCGGAGCTCCCGGCGCAGGCGGACGAGCGGCGCGATGTCCGTGGCCCGGGCGCGGCGGGCCAGCCAGGGCCAGGTGCCCAGGAACGCCCGCAGACCCTCGATCGACGTCAGCGGGTCGGCGCGGTCCAGCTCGTCGGGTTCGGACGAGACCAGGGCGACGCTGAAGTCTGCGTAAGACTCAAAATCCACTTGCACCCCTTACCCGGATGTGCGATCCTGTGAGGAGCAAAACGACATCTTGCACCTTACAGCGCAGGAGGCTCGATCGTGAGAATCCACCAGTCGATTTGGCGGCGGGCGACCAGGCGCACAGCCGGCACGCGCTTCCACCATGCCGACCGCTTGTCGGCCGGCTACCTGCCCGAGGCCAGCCACGTCGCCCGGGGCCTGCGGTGAGCCCGACCGTCGCCGCGGCGCCCGATCGCGCGTGGGCCGAGGCCTGGCAGGAATCGTGGGACCGCCAGCAGGAGGGCTACATGCCCGACCGCGAGGCGCGCCTGTCGGCCCTGCTCGATGTGGTCGAGGCGGTTGCCGGGCCCCGGCCGCTGGTGCTCGACCTGGCGTGCGGCACGGGCACGATCTCCCGGCGGCTGCTCGAACGCTTCCCCGATGCGCGTTCGATCGCCGTCGACATCGATCCGGCGCTGCTCACGATCGCCCGGGCCACGCTGGGCGACGACGAGCGTGTGCGCTTCGTGCGGGCCGATCTCGCCGATCCTGCCTGGGTCCGGGGGCTGCCCGAAAGGCCGGTCGACGCCGTGCTGACGGCCACCGCGCTCCATTGGCTCCCCGAGCCCGTGCTCGGGCGCATCTACCGCGAACTGGCCGGCATCGTCCGCCGCGGCGGCGCGGTCGCCAACGCCGACCAGATGGATCCGCCCGACCTGCCCCGATTGGGTGCCGCCCTGGCCGCCGTCGAGGCCCGCCGCCAGGACCGGGTGCGTTCCGACGGCCGGCCCGACTGGGACGCCTGGTGGGACATCGCCTCCGCCGACCCCGTCATCGCCGAGGCGGTGGCCGAGCGGCGGGCGCTGTTCGGCGGAACCAACCACCCGGCCGAGTTCGATCCGCCCTCGTCGTGGCACACTCAGGCGCTCCTCGACGCCGGTTTCGCCGAGGCCGGCGTCGTCTGGCGATCCGGCGCCGGCGCCGTGGTGGCCGCGCTCCGCTGAACCCGCTCGCTGCGGCGCGGCCCGGGGCCGGTCGACCCTCCCGGAGTCGCACGACGTTCCCCGGGAGTTCCGGCGCCGATCTCGTGCGGTGCTCGCGAAGATTCGGCGCCAGAACGGGTGCCGTGGCGCCTGGCGGGCGTTCCGGCGCTGGTTTTGTGCGGTGCTCGCGAAGGATCGGCGCCGGAACGGGTCCCGTGCCCGCGGGTGCCGGCGGGTCAGCCGGTCGGGGCGACCTCCTCCGCGACCCGGCCGGCCTCGTCGGTCGCCACACCGGCGCGGCCCACCAGGTAGCACGCGATCGGCGCCGCCGTCCGCTCCGACGCGTGGGCGGCGGTGCCGGCCAGCGCCAGGAGCGTGTCCACCGTGGCGGCGTCGGGCGGCGAGACGCCCAGGCGATCGGCGAAGGCGGCGATCCACTCGTCTGCGGTCATGGTCCCATCCTCGCGGCTGGCAGCGGCTCGAGCCGCGCCCGCACGTGCTTGTGGTGGGGCGTGCCGACCCAGGGGTCACGGTCCTCGGCGGCGGTTAGCTCGTTGGGCGCCGTGCCGGTGACGACCACCTCGCCGCCGTCGACAGGGTGGTCGACGCCCAGCCCGTTGGGCAGCGACAGGTGGCCGGGTTGCATGGCCTCGTCGAGCCCGACCGACATCGCAACGCTGGCGCGCTTGGTGGTGAGGCGCGCCGGACCGCCGTCGACGAGGCCCAGCCGTGCGGCGTCGGCGGGATTGACCCGAAGCGCGCCGACGGGATCGCGCTTCCGCCATGTCGGATCCCGGATGATGGTGTTGGCGCTGAACGACCGCCGTTCGCCGGCGGAGAGCACGAAGGGCCACCGGTCGTCGGTCCCGGGCGCGGACTCATCGGCCAACCCGGCCAGCTCGGCCAGGAGCTCGGGTATCTCGAGGTGGATCAGACCGTCTCCGGTCGCCACCCGCCGCCACACGGCGGCATCGTCGCCGGCGTCGTCGGTCACCACCACGCCCGAGGGGCTGGCGAGGATAGCGTCGAACAGCCGCTCGCCGGCCTCGATCCCCTCGCCGTGCCCAGCTCGGCGAACGCCCTGGGGATTCGCCTGGGCACAGCGGTGAGCCGCGGCCCACAACGCCGCCGCAGCGGCGGCGCCGTCGGGGAGCGTCGGGCCGAGGGTGCGGTAGAGCACGACGGGGGCCAGCGGTCCGAGTTCCGGCCTCGCCGCCAACGCGCCGAAGAACGCCTCGGCGAACGCGGCCCGTCCGCCATTGGCGGCCTCGCGCAGCCCCGCCAGCTCGTCGCCCGCGGCGTCCAGGGCACCTGACGCCTCGACGAGGCGGGCGTGGATCTCGGGCTCGGGCAGCGGCCCCTCCGGGGCATCGAGCACCGGGCGCCGCAGGTGGAACACGTTGCGCGGGTAGTCGAAGTTGAAGAACGTCGCCTCCCACTTCTCGAACTGCGTGGGGGCGGGCAGCACGTAGTGCGCGAGCCGCGCGGTCTCGGTGAGGTACACGTCGATGACAACGAGGGTGTCGAGCGCGGCCAACGCCTCCCGCATGCGCTGCGAGTCGGCCAGGGAGTGGGCCGGGTTGCCGCTCTCGACCACCATCGCCCGGTAGCGGGCCGGGTGGTCGGTGAGGATCTCGTCGGCGATGACGTTGCACGGCACCAACCCCGACACGATGCGGGCGCCTGCCACCGGGCTGCGGGGCCCGGAGTCGTCGCCTGCCACCTCGGCCCGGCGGACCTTGCCCAGCGGCACCAGGCTCGACGGCGCGTACTGCGTCCCCGGCCGGCCGAAGTTGCCGGTCAGCAGCCACACCAGCTTCTCCAGGTAGCTCACCAGCGTGGAGTGGAGGTTCATCTGGATGCCCAGGTCCTCGGCCACGGCCACGCTGGCGGCGTTCCCGATGCGGCGCGCGGCCTGGCGCAGCAGCGCCTCGTCCACACCGCTGACCGCGCAATGGGCCGCGATGTCCACGCGGCGCAGCTCGGCGACGACGGCGTCGACGCCCGTCGCGTGGTCGCCGAGCCAGGCGTAGTCGACCAGTCCCTCGTCCACTACGGCCGCCGCAAGCGCCGAGACCAGCCAGGCGTCGGTGCCGGGTCGCACCTCGAGGTGGATGTCGGCCAGGTCGGCGGTCTCGGTGCGGCGGGGGTCGACGACGATGAGGGCCCGGCCGGGATCGCGCGCGATCTCCTTCAGGGTGGTGCGGGCGCGCGGGAAGCTGTGGCTCTGCCAGGGGTTCTTCCCGATGAACACGGCGACCTCGCAGTCCTCCATGTCACCCCGGATGTTGGTGCCCAGCAGCTTGCCGTTGACCCAGAACTCGCCGGTCTTCTCCTGGGCGAGGGCGTTGGACCGGTAGCGACCGCCGAACGCGTGCATGGTGCAGGTGCCGTAGGCGCCGCCGAGGTGGTTCCCCTGCCCGCCGCCGCCGAAGTAGAAGATGCTCTCGCCGCCGTGGGCGTCGCGCACCGCCGCGAGCCGGGCGGCGACCTCGCGAACGGCGGTGTCCCAGTCGACGACCTCGAAGGTGCCGTCGGATCGCCGCCGCAGGGGATGGGTGACCCGTTCACCCCGTGCCGGTACCCGGGCCCCGCTGGGCGGGGGCGCACCGCCGGGGTTCTGGTAGTGGTCGAGGCGGAGTGCCTTCTCGCAGGTGTATCCCAGCGACGAGGGGTGGTTCTTGTCACCCCGGATGCGCTCGAACCTCCGGCTGTTCTCCAGGGTCCCCAACCGAACCTCGATGCCACAGTTGCACTCGCAGAGGATGCACGCCGTCTGCTTCCAAACCGGCATGTCGGACGTGGTCGGTGCCTGGGTCACAGCCATGGCGGGAACGTAGCCCCGGTTAGTTCACTAGTGCAACGGACTCGGGTAAGGTGCCGCAGATGCCGCGCACGAGATCCTTCGACGAGGTCACGGCCATCGCTCCGGCAGACGGTCGCGATGCGTCCGGCCGGTACGCCATGGCCATCGACCCCGAATGGACCATCGGCGGCCGGCCCAACGGCGGCTACCTGCTGGCGACCTTGGCACGCGCGGCGCGGGCGGCGCTCGCCTCCGCCGAGGGACCCGACCATCCGCACCCGGTCACGGCGACGGCCCACTACCTGACGTCGCCCAGCCCGGGGCCCGCCTGGGTTCACACCGAGGTGCTGCGGCGGGGCCGGTGGATGAGCCAGGTCCATGCCCGGTTGGAGCGCGGTGGCTCCCCCGCCGTCGAGGCAGTGTTCACCCTGGGACGGCACGACGTCGAGGCCAAGCCCTGGTGGACCGACCTGGAACCGCCGCCAGTGCCACCGATGGACGAATGCGTCCGGGCCCAGGGCGTCGGCCCCGGCGGAGTAGAGCTGGCGATCATGAACCAGGTGCACGTGCGGCTCGACCCGGCGACGGCCGGCTTCACCCTGGGGCGGCCGTCGGGGATTGCCGAGGTGCGTGGCTGGCTGGCGTTCGGCGACGGCCGGGAGCCGGACCCACTTGCGCTGCTGTACGCCGTCGACGCCTTTCCGCCGGCGACCCTGGAGCTCGCGACGCTGGGCTGGGTGCCCACGCTCGAGCTCACGGTGTACGTGCGAGCTGCGCCGGCACCCGGGCCACTGATGGTCAGCCAGCGGGCGCGACTGGTGCAGGCCGACCTCGTCGACGAGGCGTGCCACGTCTGGGACAGCCGGGGCCGGCTCGTGGCCCAGGCCACCCAACTCGCCGGCGTGCGGGTCGGGGGTGCATCGCCGCCCCCGAGCGACAAGGGTGGCCCGGCATGAAGCGCACGCCATTCGCCGACTGGCCGTGCTCGATCGCGCGCGCCGTCGACCTGCTGGGCGACTGGTGGACCCCCCTAGTGCTTCGCGAGAGCTACTACGGCGTGCGCCGTTTCGACGACTTCCAGCGCAGCCTCGGCATCGGGCGCAACATCCTCACCCAGCGGCTCAATCGGCTGGTCGAGGAGGGGCTGCTGGAGCGCCGGCAGTACCACGATCGGCCCGTGCGCCACGAGTACCTGCTGACCGACAAGGGCCGTGACTTCTTCCCGGTGATCGCCGCGCTGGTGCGGTGGGGTGACCGGTGGCTGGCCGGCGACGAGGGTCCGCCGGTCGTGCTGCAGCACCGAACGTGCGGCCACGACCTGGCGGCGGAGGTGGTCTGCTCGCACTGCGGCGAGCCGGTCCAACTCCGCGACGTCAGCACCCGCCTCGGTCCCGGGTACCCCGAGCGCTGGCGACCGGCGGCCGTGGCCAGCGGGCGCTTCACCGGAGGAGAATGACGACCGGCATGCCCGATGTGCCCACCGCCGCCGAGGTCGACGAGACCATCAAGGTCGTCCACGATCACGCCGAGCGGATCTTCCTGTGGAACTACGACCGCAGCCGCGATCAGCTGGTCACGCTCTACAACAAGGCGATGGGGTCGCAGTGGAACAGCGTGACCGCGCTCGACTGGTCCACGGAGGTCGACCCGTTCGAGCTGGTCGACCCAACCACGCCGCTGCAGCAGCTCGCCCGGGCCGCCCGTGACGTCGACGGCTCGCCGATCTCGACGTGGGGCGAGGACGAGCTTCGGCAGCTGGGCGTCGAGAGTTTCAAAGCCCAGCTCAGCCAGTTCATGCACGGCGAGCAGGGCGCCATGATGACCGCCGCCAAGATCGTCGAGACCGTTCCCTGGATCGACGCCAAGTACTACGCCGCCACCCAGACCATGGACGAGGCCCGGCACACCGAGGTGTTCGCCAGGTACCTGCACACCAAGCTCGGCGAGGCCTACCCGATGAGCCGATTCCTCGAGGAACAGATCACGGCGCTGCTCGAGGACGGCCGCTGGGACATCGCGTACCTCGGCATGCAGATCGTGATCGAGAGCCTGGCGTTGGCGGCCTTCGGCTCGATGCTGCGAACGATCGACGAGCCCCTGCTGCGCAAGCTGTTGCGCTACGTCATGTCCGACGAGGCCCGGCACGTGGCCTTCGGCGTGCTGAGCCTGTCGGAGTACTACGGGGGGCTGTCGGAGGCCGAGCTGAAGGACCGCCAGGAGTTCCTGATCGAGAACACCTTGCGCAACCGGGCCCGATCGGCGACGCCCGAGGTCTGGGAGCGCATGGGGGTGCGGGCCGAGGCCGTGTACCCGGCCTTGGCCGAGGCCGCGGGCAAGGCCAAAGTCCATCCCTTCGCAGGGTTCCAGCGGGCGTTCTTCGCCAAGCTGGTCCCCAACGTTCGCAAGCTCGGGCTACTCGACGCCAACGACGGCTACCTGCGGCGGCACTGGGCCGAGGCGGGGCTGCTCGAGTTCGAGTTCGCCGAGGACACAGGGTCGGACTACGAGAGCTACGACGCCGTGGCCGCCGACCGGGCTTCGGCCACCCGTTCGTGAAATCTGCACGCCGCGTGTAATCGGCGGCCGGGCTGGCCTAGCCTTGCCCGGCGGGCCGACACCGAAACGGGAGGATCGCCGTGGCCACTGCCTCTTCTCCAGAGCGTCCAAGCGCGCCCCTCATCGTCGCCGCCCTGGCCTCGATTGTGGCCGGAGGGATCCACGCCACGGCCGCCGGAGCGCACAGCGAGCACCGGGCAGCGGTCGTGGCCTTCACCCTGACCGCGGTCTTCCAGATCGGATGGGGTGCACTGGCGCTGGTGCGACCGTCGCGGCTGGTGGCGCTCCTGGGGGCGGTCGGCAACGCCGCCGCTCTCGGCGGGTGGGTGCTGGCCAAGACCAGCGGGATCGGCTTCGTGACCGGGCTCGACGTCGCGGAGGACCCGCAGTTCGCCGACACGCTGGCGGCGGCGCTGGCCCTCGTCGCCGTGGTTGGTGCGCTGCTCGTGCTCCGGCCGGCGCCGTCCCCCGGCGCCGGGGGCCGGCGTGCGGCGCTGGGCGTGTCGGCCGTGGCCGCGATGGTGCTCGCCGTCCCGGGCATGGTCGCCGCCGGGAACCACAGCCACGCCGACGGCCACGATCACGGCGACGGCTCCGGCCACGATCACGGCGGCGAGGCCGCCGCCGGGCACGACCACGGCGCGGGCGACGAGGCGGCGGCCGGCCACGAGCACGGCGGCCACGAGGCCGCGGCCGTGGCGCCGAAGCCCTATGACCCCACCAAGCCGATCGATCTCGGCGGGGTGGAGGGCGTGACGCCGGAGCAGCAGGCGGCGGCGGAGAACCTGATCGCCATCACGCTCTGGCGGCTGCCCCACTGGTCGGACCCCAAGGTGGCCGAGGCCGCCGGCTTCCACTCGATCGGCGACGGCTTCACCGGCTACGAGCACTTCATCCAGTGGGACTGGATCAACGACAACGACATCCTCGACCCCGAGCGCCCCGAATCGCTCGTCTACCGCGTCGACGCCAACGGCACCCGCACGCTGGAGGCTGCGATGTACATGCTGCCCCAGGGCGAGACGCTGGACACCGTGCCCGAGCTGGGCGGCAAGCTCACGCAGTGGCACATCCACGACAATCTCTGCTTCACGCCCGGTGAGGCACCCAAGGTGCGGGGCGTGACGGGCGTGGGCCAGGGATGTCCGCCGGGTCTCGTCAAGCTCGACCCCGTTCCCATGATCCATGTCTGGATCGTGCCGCAGCCTTGCGGCCCCTTTGCTGCCCTCGAGGGCGTGGGCGGCGGCCAGATCAAGGAGGGCGAGGAGCGGCTGTGCGACCACGCCCACGGCGCCTGACATGACCTGACCACCCCGTCCAGGACTGGGAGGCGGCCGGCGGGGTACGCGACCCACAGCGCCATGTCCTCCTGCCCGACGTCGAGCCCGCCGCCGCGCGCCCCCGCCCCGAAGCGGCCGACCCCGTCCGGCGCCGCCCGGGTCTTCGCCCTCGACCGTCTGCGGGGCTTGGCCCTGGTGGCGATGGTGGTGCACCACCTGACGGAGTGGCTCACCGGGGATGCCCGGGCAGTGCTGCCCGGCTGGTCGTCGTTCGCCGTGACCGACGTGGCGGCGCCCGCCTTCTTCGTGGCCGCCGGGGCCTCGGCATCGCTGTTCATCGCGGCCCGGCGAAACCAGGGCATGAGCCGGGGCCGGGTCGCCGCCCAAGTCCTGCGCCGCTACGGCCTGCTGGTGCCGATCGGCCTCACCTTCGACTGGCTGCTCTGGCGGCAACCGGCGATGTTCGGGGTCATCGAGGCCCTGGGGGTCACGGTCCTGGCGGCCACGGCCCTCGCTGCTGTCGCACCGACCCGCTGGTTGCCGGCCCTGGCGGCCGGCACGCTGGGCGCGGGCATGCTGGCCGAGTGGGCCGCCTCCGGGGATGGCGGGTGGTGGGCGGACGAGGTCGTGGCCGGGAAGTTCCCGGCGGTCACGTACGTGGGATTCGTGCTCGTGGGCATGGCGGCCGTTCGCACCGGACGCTTCACCGATCGCCGCTGGGGGCTGATCGCCGCCGCCCTGATGGTGGCGGCGGTCGTGGTGCTGCTGGCGGTCGGCGAGGCGCCCGATCGCTATCCGGGACGGCCGGCGTTCGTGCTGCCGGGCCTGGCCGGCACCGCCGTCGTCTACGCCCTGGCCCAGCGTGGCTGGTCCACTTGGCTCGCCCCGGCGGACCGATTGATCCGGACTGCCGCCGCCCACACCCTCGGGATCTTCCTGGCCCACTACGCCGTCTACTACGTCCTGGTGGACCGCACGGGCGTCGCCGGAACGGTTCCGGGGGCGGTGGCGCTGCCCGTCGCGCTGCTCACCGCGGTGGTGCTGGCGGCCGTGGCACCGCTCGTGCCACAGCCGCCGTGGTCGCTGCGCACCGGCCGCAGGCGGCGGCCCCGGCCCCAGCCCGCCGGCGGCGCTGCGGCCACATTGCCGACGCGGTAGGCGGGTGGTTGGCTGGGCGCCCATGCACGACCTGGTCATCCGCAACGGTCACGTGGTGGACGGCTCGGGCGCTCGCGGCAGGCCGGCCGACGTGGCGATCGATGGCGATCGCATCGCCACCGTGGGATCAGTGGACCGCCGCGGCCGGCGGGAGATCGACGCCGACGGCCTGGTCGTCACCCCGGGCTTCGTGGACATCCACACCCACTACGACGGGCAAGCCACCTGGGATCCGGAGGTGTCGCCGTCGAGCTGGCACGGCGTCACCACTGCGGTGATGGGCAACTGCGGCGTGGGGTTCGCCCCGGCACACCCCGACCGGCACGACTGGCTGATCCAGCTCATGGAGGGGGTCGAGGACATCCCGGGCACTGCGCTCGCCGAGGGCATCACCTGGAACTGGGAGACGTTCCCCGAGTACCTCGACGAGCTCGACCGCCTGCCGCGGGTGCTGGACGTGAGCGCGCTGGTGCCGCACGGTGCCGTGCGGGCCTACGTGATGGGCGAGCGGGGTGGCGCCAACGCCGAGGCCACGTCCCGCGAGATCGAGGCCATGGCCGCGCTCGTGCGGGAGGCGATGACTGCGGGTGCCGTGGGGTTCTCCACGACCCGCACGATCATCCATCGGGCCAAGGACGGGGAGCTGGCAGCCGGCACCACTGCCTCTCCCGAGGAGCTGATCGGGATCGGCCGGTCGCTGGCTCCCGCGGGCGCTCGCGGGCCCGGTGGGTCGGCGGGGATCGCCGGTGTCTTCGAGCTCGCCAGCGACATGGTCGATCCCGAGGTCGAGCTCGCCTGGATGACCGAGCTGTCGTTGGCCACCGGCTGCCGGATCACCTTCGGCACCGGGCAGGACCACATGCGTCCCGACCACTGGCGCACGATCCTCGGCCTCGTCCGCCGGGCCAACGCCGCCGGCGCCCACATCGTCCCCCAGGTCGGGGGGCGATCGACGTCCGTGCTCTTCGGCCTCGAGGCCAGCGCCCACCCGTTCATGCTCCATGCCGCCTACGCGGGCCTGGCCGACCTGCCGCTGCCCGAGCGGGTGGAGCGCCTCCGCCGGCCCGACGTGCGCGCCGCAATCCTGGGCGAGACCCTCGACGACGCCGGGGCGGCGGCGTTCATCGCCGACGCCTGGGGGCACATGTTCCCGCTCGGCGACCCGCCGGACTACGAGCCGGCCCCGGACCGCAGCGTCGCGGCGCTGGCCGATGGGAGCGGACGGCCGCCGGCCGAGGTCGCCTACGACCTGCTGCTGGACCGCGACGGGCACGCGCTGCTGTACATGCCGCTCGGCGGCTACGCCGACGGCGACTTCCGGGCGCTGGCCGAGCTGCTCACCCAGCCGGACGTGGTGCTGGGGCTCGGCGACGGCGGCGCCCACTGCGGGCTGCTGTGCGACGCCAGCGTGCCGACCTACATGCTCAGCCACTGGGCCCGCGACCGCAGCCGTGGCGAGCGGTTGCCGCTGGAGCTGGCCGTCAACCTCCAGACGCACCGCACGGCGGCGTTGTTCGGTTTCGAGGACCGGGGCCTAGTGGCGCCCGGTTACCTCGCCGACCTCAACGTGATCGACGTCGACAACGTCGCCAGCGGCGCCCCGGTGATGGTCTACGACCTGCCGGCGGGCGGTCGTCGGTTGGTGCAGCGGGCCCGGGGCTACGCGGCGACGGTCAAGCGGGGCGTGGTGGTGCGCGACCACGACGAGCCGACGGGCGAGCGCCCCGGACGGCTGGTGCGGGGGGCGCAGCCGGCGCCACTCGGCTAGCCGCGCCGCTGCGTCTGGCGCCCGCGCCCGTCGTACGGGTCGACCAGCACGTGGACGGCCCGGTCGAGCTCGGCCATGACCTGGTCGAAGTCGACGCGACCGTTGGCCCACGCCACCAGCGTCGAGTACCAGACGTGGCCGAGCACGGCCAGGATGTCGGACCGGAGGGCGGGGGCGAGGCCCACGAGGATGCCGCTCGCCATGGCCTCGATCTGCTGCTGGACCGCCTCGTTGCTCTCGCGCACGCCCTCGTCCGACGACGACAGTGCCCGGACCAGTGCCGCGCTGAGCTTGGGCTGGCGGGCCAGAGCCCGGCAGGCGCGGTGGAGCACGTCGATGAGCTGCTCGGCGGGGGTGTCGCCCCGCGGCGGCGACTGTGCGACTCGGGCCTGGAGGCGCGCCGTCCACTCGGTCATGGCCGCGGCCAGGAGGTGGTCCTTCGACGAGAAGTACCGGTAGATGGTGGCCAGCGAGACGTTGGCGATTGCGGACACGTCTCGCATCTGCACGGCGTCGTAACCGTGCTCCGCGCCCAGCTCGAAGGCGGCATCGATCACCCGCCGCCGCCGGTCCTGCTGCTCGGCCGTCAGGGTTGCCTCCTGCGTGGCCACGGCGGTCACGGTCCGACCGGCGCCGTGGGCGTCGCAGCCCGGCGCAGGCGCATGGGTAGGTGCTTGATGCCGCCGATGAAGTTGGAGCGCAGCCTTTGGGGTTCGCCCCGGGCCTCCAGGTGCGGGATCCGAGCCGCCAGTTCCTCGAACAGCAGCCGGATCTCCAGGCGGGCCAGCTGGGCGCCCAGGCAGAAGTGAGGGCCGCCGCCCCCGAAGGCGATGTGGGGGTTGGGGTCGCGGGTGATGTCGAACCTGAAGGGGTCGGGGAACACGTCCTCGTCGCGGTTGGCGGAGATGTACCAGAGGCTGATCTTCTCGCCGGCCTTGATCGTCTGACCCCGCAGCTCGAAGTCCTGACGGGCGTTGCGGCGGAAGAACATGACCGGCGAGGCCCAGCGCAGGATCTCCTCGGTGGCGCCCGCGATGTGCGAGGCCGGATCCGACACCAGCAGGTCCCACTGGTCCGGGTTCCCGAGGAAGGCGTTCATGCCGTGGGCGATGGCGTTGCGGGTGGTCTCGTTGCCCGCCACCGACAGGAGCATGAAGAAGAGGTTGAAATCCATCTCCGTCAGGGTGTCGCCGTCGACCTCGGCGTTGAGCAGCGTGGTGACGATGTCCTCGCGGGGCTCCGCCCGGCGCTGCTCGGCGAGCTGCTGGGCGTACATGAACATCTCGACCTGGGCCTCGGTCACGTGATCGTCGCTAACCTGGTACTCCGGGTCCTCCGAGCCGACCAGGCGGTTGGACCAGTCGAACAGCTTGAACCGGTCCTCGCGGGGCACGCCCAGCAGCTCGGCGATCACCTCGAGCGGCAGCTCGGCGGCGATGTCCACGACGAAGTCGCACTCGCCGTCGTCCTTGGCCAGGGCGCCCTCGACGATGCGGACGGTCAGGTCACGCACGTGGGGCTCGAGGGCGGCGATCATCCGGGGCGTGAACCCGCGATTCACCAGCTTGCGGTACCGGGTGTGGCCCGGCGGGTCCATGAACAGCATCATGTTGCCGGCCATCTCGGTACCGGGCAGCGGTGCCATGGGCCCCTCGAGCATGACCACCCCGCCCAGCTCCTGGGCCGAAGAGAATGTGGCGGCGTCGCGGCTGCAGGTCACGATGTCGTCGTAGCGGGTGATGACCCAGAAGCCGTCGCCGTCGGGCTCGTCGTGGTGGAAGACGGGTGCGTTGGCGCGCAGCCAGGTGAACCACTCGTGCGGGATTCCCTGAGTGAAGCGGTCGCGGTCGAGCAGGTCGATCTCGTGGGCGTCCACCGCGGCTCCCTCCGGCTGGGGTTCGCTAGGGGCGAAGTAGAACACATTCTCGTCGCGCCAACAACGAGCCGGGCGGCCGGCGTGGCCCGTATCGTGACATGGCGGTGCCCGGTTGGCGTGAGAACGCGTTCTACATCAGACTGGTGGTGTACCGGGCGCCCGGCCAGAAGGAGAGGCGACGATGACGGCTGCCAACGAGACGGTGGCACCGGCGGCCGAGGGGTCGCAAGCGGCCGACCGCTACACCATCATCTCTGCCGACTGCCACGCCGGTGGCAGTCACAAGCAGTACCGCGAGTACCTGGAACCCAGGTTCATCGACGACTTCGACGCGTGGCGCGAGAAGTACAAGAACCCGTTCCGCGATCTCGGTGACACCCGGCGCTTCCGCAACTGGGACAACGAGATGCGCAACGGCCAGCAGCTGGCCGATGGCATCGTCGCCGAGGTCATCTTCCCCAACACCGTGCCGCCCTTCTTCCCGAGCTTCGTGCTCTTCGCCCAGCCGCCGAGGCCCGAGGACTACGACCATCGCCTGGCCGGCATCCGGGCCCACAACCGCTGGCTGGTCGACTGGTGCGGCGAGTTTCCCGAGCGGCGGGCGGGCATCGGCCAGATCTTCCTCAACGACGTCGACGACGCCATCGCCGACGTGCGCTGGATCAAGGAGCACAACCTGCGCGGCGGCATCCTGCTGCCCAACATCTCCCCCGACGTCCACTGGGTGAAGCCGCTCTACGACCCGATCTACGACCCGGTGTGGGCTGTGATCGAAGAGCTCGAGGTGCCCGTCAACGTCCACGGCGGCACGGGCGTGCCCGACTACGGCCCCTACCCGGTGTCGATGCTGCTCTACATCAACGAGGTGCCGTTCTACTCGCAGCGGCCGCTGGTGCAGTTCATCCTGTCCGGCATTTTCGAGCGGTTCCCCCGGCTGCGGTTCGTGGTCACCGAGAGCGGCTGCGCCTGGGTGCCGGGGCTGCTCGACCGGCTCGACAGGGTGCTGGCGCGCATCCGCAAGACGGGCGCCACGGGGGAGATCCGCTACGGCGCCGAGCACGTGTTGCCGCGGTCGGCCACCGAGTACTTCCACCAGAACGTGTGGATGGGCGTGAGCCAGCCGGGACCCGCTGACGCCGCCGCCCGCGAGAAGATCGGGCTGGAGCGATTCATGTGGGGCAGCGACTATCCCCACGACGAGGGCACCTATCCGTACACGCGCGAGCACCTGCGGGCGCTGTTCCACGACACCGATCCCGCCGAGCTGCGGCGGTTGCTGGCCGGCAACGTCGCCGAGCTGTACGAGTTCGACCTCGATGCGCTCGCGCCGCTGGCCGCCCAGTACGGCCCGACGGTCGAGGAGATCGCCACCCCCCTGACCGAGATGCCCGACAAGCCCAACGAGGCGTTGCTCAACTCCGTCAACCAATGGCTGTGAAGCCCGGGCTGCTCCGAGTCCCGAGGTCATAGGTCCCATCCCGCCGGACCGGAGGCGCTGGGTTCCGGATCCGGAACCCAAAGCCTCGCCCTCCGCCTTGCGGAACCCATTGCCGCCGCGGCTCTAGGGTGACCCGGGTCGCCGCGGCGATCGAGCCGGCGCCGGTCCGCGAAACTGGAGGACCATGGACGACACCGATGCCCGCCGAGCCGCGTTCGAGGCGGCGCTGGGATCCGAGTACTTCGCCCTCCAAGGTCTGCGGGCGTCGAGCATCTCCGAGGCCGGGTCGCGCGCGTCGCTCTACTTCACCACGCTGACCGGCACCCTGCTCGCCCTGGGGTTCCTGGCCGGAACAACCGACGCGGTCGCCCCGGTCGCCTACGCCGCGGTGCCGATCGTGGTCGTGCTGGGGGTCCTGAGCTTCCTGCGGTTGGTCGACATCACCATCGAGGACGTGGCCGCCGTCCGCGCCATCAACCGCATCCGCAATTACTACGCCCAGCTTGCACCCGAGGCGACCGCGTACTTCCCCATCCCACGGGAGGAGCAGGAGATCAACACGCTGCTGGACACCGGGGTGGGGCGGGCCCGCTGGAAGGAGGCCCTGACCACCGCGGCCACCGTGGGAACCGTGAACACGCTGATGTGCGGAGCGGCCGCCGCGTTTGCACTGTCCGACGTCGGGGTGCCGTTGGCGGGAGCGGTGCTGCTCGGCGTGGCGTTGGCCGCCGCCATCGGCTGGTGGCAGTACCACTACCAGGACCGACGGTTCGCCCAGGTGCTGAACCCGTCGGCCCCGGTGACGTCCAATTAGGGAATGGGGGGCGTCGCTCGCTGGTGGCTACCCGAACAGCGTGTGAGTCCCCGGTGTGTGAGCACCGCCGGGGCCCCTTTTCCGGGCGGGACACCCCTTGCTCACCCGGTTGCTCACTTGGAGGCGGAAAGCGCCTGTGACCAGGAGATCGTTACTGATCGTCCACCACACCGCGTCGCCGGCGCTCCACTCGCTGTTCGAGGCGGCGCGGTCGGGAGCGACCGATCCCGGGATCGAGGGGGTCGACGTCGAGGTGCGCCCGGCGCTCGGCGCCACCGCCGTCGACGTCCTCGAGGCGGACGGCTACCTGCTGGGGACCCCGGCCAACCTCGGTTACATGTCGGGCGCGCTCAAGCACTTCTTCGACACCATCTACTACCCGTGCCTCGAGGCCACGGTCGGCCGGCCCTACGGCGTCTACATCCACGGCAACAACGACACCGACGGCGCGCTGGCGGCCATCGAGAAGATCGCGACCGGCCTGCGCTGGCGGGCGGCCCAGGCTCCCGTGTCGGTGATCGGGACGCCGGCGCAGTCCGACCTCGACGCGTGCTGGGAACTGGGCGCGGCCGTCGCCGCCGGCCTGTCGCTCGACGCGGGCTGACGGACCTGGCGGCGGTTTCACGACCGCCGGCGGACCACCAGCGTGGTGCAGTCGGCCGTTGCGTGGGGCGTAAAGGCCGCCCGCGGGATACGGCCGCCCAGCCCGACGCTGTGGTCGCGGCTCCACCGCCGAGCGCCCGGGGCCTTGCCCAACACCCATCGCCGACCCACCCAGTGCGGGAGCACGAGATCGGCGGCGACCAGGCGCGAGCCGGGAGCGAGCAGGCGCCGGAGGATGGCGGTGCTGCCGGCGAACGGCGGGTTCGCCACGACGCGGAACGGGCGGCGGGGCAGGCGCAGGTCGGACGCGTCGGCGCGGACGACCGTCACCGGATCGCCGGCGAACCGCTCGCGCAACACCGCGACCCGCTGGGGGTGGAGCTCGACGGCGATCACCCGCGCGCCGGCCGCCACGAGGGAGGCGGTGAGGGCACCGGTGCCGGCACCGATGTCGACGACGAGATCGCCGGACGAGACCTGGGCGTCAGCGACGATCCGGTCGGCCCACCACGGGGACAAGCGGTGCCAGCCCCATAGCGCCTGCCCGGAGTCGGGCACGACGCACCATCACGAAAGCGGCCATGCGCCGAACCATACCGGCGCCCACCGAGCGAACCGGCGCCGTTTTCTCGCGAGGACCGCAAGGGATCGGCGCCGGTTCGTGGGGTGGGTGCGGGGGTGCCCAATCGGCGCCGTTTCTGGCGAGGACCGCAAGGGATCGGCGCCGGTTCGTGGCGTGGGCCCGCCAGCCGACCCGGCTTTCTCGCTGGGCTTCGAACATTCGCGGCCGCGACACTGGCCGCATGGCAGACGAACTACCCCAGACCGATGATCGCGACCCTGCGGACGTAGTCACGGGCATGGTCGATCACGTCCTCGGCCTGGTGGACACGTGGTCGGCGTGGGACGGCGCACCGCGCCCGGCCGACGATCGGGTCTACACGCCACACAAGGCCGTTCGGCGGGTCGCGGACCACATGATCGATCACCTCGCCGAGGTCGAGGCCCGGGTGGCCGGCGAGTCGCCGATCCCGGACCATTGGCACGCGTCCGCCATCACCACCCCCGCCGATCTGGCGCCGTTCACCGCCGACGACCGGGACGAGGCGCACAGCCGGCTGGAGCGCCTGGCACAGCTCTGGCGGGTCCGCCTCCGGTCGCTCGACGATGCACGCCTCGATCGGCGGGACGGCGACGCATGGACGATTCGGGAGATCGCCTTTCACCTCGCCGCGTCGGCGTACTACGCCGACGCGGTCGGCGACCTCTCCTGACCGGATCGGAACGTGCCGATTACGTCGGAAAAGCCAGACACGATGTCGGGCGTCGCCGGCTCGGGGAAGCTCACGATCGCCGCCTGGACGCCGGCCTCCGCCAGCTGGCGGTAGCGACCGATGTGATCGTCGACGCTCGGTGCGTCGGCGGTGCCCAGGTGCGTCACCGTGATGTCGGCGGGGTCGCGGCCCTCGGTGGCGCAGTGGCCCCGCAGCACCTCGAGCTTGTGGCGCACTGTTGCGGCGTCGCCGAACAGGTTGCACATGTCGGCGTGGCGCGCAACCAGTCGCAGCGTGCGCTCCTCCCCGGCGCCACCGATCAGGATCGGGATCCGGTCCTGCAACGGGCGCGGGTAACACACCGCCTCGGCGACCTCGATCGTGCGGCCGGAGTACGCGGGCGCGCCCTTGCCCCACATGAGGGGGAGCAGCTCGAGGGCGTCCTCGAGCATGGCGTAGCGCTCGGCCAGCGGAGGGAAGCGCCAGCCGTAGGCGGTGTGCTCCCGCGCGAACCACGCGGCGCCGATCCCGCAGATCGCCCGCCCGCCCGAGAGCACGTCGAGGGTGGCGAGGATCTTTCCCAAGTGGGCGATGTTCCGGTACGTCACCCCCGTCACCATCGCGCCCAGCCGCGCCGACCGGGTGTGGCCGGCGAGGAACGAAAGGGTCGTGTAGCTCTCGAGCATGTCCTCCCAGTGGGGCCCGACCGACGGGATCTGCATCATGTGGTCCATGACCCACAGGCTCGTGAACCCGGTCCCCTCGGCGGCCGCGGCCACCTCGACGAGCCGGTCACGGGTCACCGCCGGCCCTCCGCCCCAGCCGAAACGCGGGAGCTGCAGGCCGAACTCGAGCGGCATCGGATCCTCCTTCTGACGGGTGGCGGCGGCCGAGGCGGCGACGAGGTCGGCGGCGACGATGGCGACCGGGCCGGCGGGATGGACGTCGGCGAACCCGTCCTCGGCCAGCCCGTCCCGCACGTCCGGCCACGCCGCCAGCATCGACGACAGGACCTTGGCCGGGATCGGACGGTCGCGCTCCCGGTTGCGGGACCGGGAAACGCCGGCATCGACGTCGAACACGACCGCCACGCAGGGCACTCCGGCACGGGCGGCGGCCGCCAGCCAGCGGCGGCGCCGCTTGGCATCGGTGCCCAGCGAGTCGACCACGGTGGTCAGGCGCCGCCGGAGCCGCCGCTCGACGACCAGGTCGAGCACGTCGAAGGCGTCCTTGCCGGCCCGCTGGTCGTGCTCGCCCGCGCCGACCAGGGCCCGCACCCGGTCCGACGACACCACCTGGTCGGGCCGGAACTGTTCCGTCGCCCAGGTCGACTTGCCCGACGCCGGCGGGCCGACCAGCACGACCAGGGATCCCTCGGCGAGTCGAATCGTCACAGCGCGGACGAACGCGCAGGGGCGAACGCCTCGAGCGTGGCCTGCACGTCCCCCAGCGGATAGAGGATCGGCGAGGTGCACCCGGTGGCGACGTACTCGGCCACCTTGGTCCGGCACTCGTCGGCGGTTCCGGCGGCGCACAGCATCTGGACGACCTCGTCGGGGACCAGCTTGCTGGCCGCCATCACCTCGTCATGCCCCGCGGGCCACGTCAGCACCTTGCCGATGTCTTCGAGCAGCTCGGCCGGCACGCCGGACGCCGCCATGATGTGCGGCTGCTGGCCCAGGTACTGGGTGACGAGCAGGCGGGCGGCGTCCAGCGCGGCGTCCCGGTCGTCGTCGAGCGAGCACACCACCAACTGGGGGCGATCGACGTCGGCCAGCGTGCGCCCACCCCTGTCCGCCCCCGCGGCCAGCGCCGCCAGAGCGCGCTCGTTGTAGGCGGGTGAGACCAGGTAGTTGAGGACGGCACCGGCGGCTATCTCGCCGGCCAGCTCCATCATCCGCATCCCGGTGGCGCCGATGTAGATGGGCACCTGCTTGGCCCGCCGGTCCTGGTGGACGTAGTCGAGCTCGACCCCGTCGAGGTGGACGTGAGCGCCGTCGTACGTGACGGGGCCGTCGCAGCGCAGGAGCGCCCGCAGCGACTCCACGACCTCGCGCATGACCCCGAGGGGTCGCGTGCGGGCGACGCCGACCTTGGCCGCCAGCGGATCCCACCAGGCGCCGAGCCCGGCGACGATTCGCCCGGGCGCCAGGTCGTCGAGCGTCGAGAACAGCGACGCGAGGCGCGCCGGGTTGCGGGTCCAGATGTCGATGACGCCCGACCCGACGGCGATGCGCTCGGTGGTGGCGGCGAAGGCGGCCATCGGCACCGTGGCCTCCCGCACCAGCCGGCTGTCGGCCTGCCACACCGCGGCGAAGCCCAGCTCCTCGGCCCGCCGCACGAAGCCCATCGCGTCCCGGATCGGGTGGGCGTCCTGGACGTAGAGCGCCATGGGCACGCCAGCGAGCCCCGAACTTGCGGCGGCTACCGGCGCCATTACCCCGCCGACCGCCGCAAGTTCGTCGCCCGTGCGCTCACAGCCTCGCCCACAGCCGCCGCGCCCCCTCCCACGCCCGGGCCCGGATCCGCTCGGCGTCGACCCGGGTGCACACGCCGGCCTCGACCACCGCCTCCCCGTCCACGACGACCCGCTCGGCCCGCACGCCCGGCGTGAACGCCAGGTACCAGGGGTCGACGCGATCGGCGGCCCACGTCACCTCGTCGCCGGCGACCTCGGGCACGAGCTCGGCGCCGGCCGCAAGCCAGCCCCATGCCGTCTCGGGCGTGGCGGTGACGTCCTCGGCCCGCTGCGCCACGTAGGCGAGCGCGAACTCGTCGAGCATGGCGGCCCCGATGCCGTCGCCGCCGAGCACCACCCGGTTGCCGGCGGCGGCCCAGCGCGCCGGCCGGGCGTACCCGACGGCGTTGTTCAGGTTGGACCGCGGATTGTGGGCGATCGTGCCCGCCAGCGGCGGGTCGACGTGGACGCAGTGGGCCAGCAGCCAGTCGTCGGCGGCGTGGGGGCGCAGGCGCGCCCCGGCGGCGTCGTCGACCGCATCCTCGCCGACGTGGATGTGCACGCCGACCCCCAGGTCGGCGGCCAGGCCGACGACGGCGTCCAGCGTCTCGTCGCCCAGGGTGAAGCAGGCGTGGGCGCCGACCAGGCCCCTGCCGCCGGCCCGGAGGAACCGCTCGTTCTCCGCCAGGCCCGCCTTGGCGCCCGCGGGACCGTGGCGGTCGGTCACCTCGTAGGCGCACAGCACCCGTACGCCGACCTCCGCGCAGGCGGCGGCGACGACATCGAGGCTGCCGTCGATGGCCGAGGGCGAGGCGTGGTGGTCCACTATGGCGGTGGTGCCCGCCTCCAGCGCCTCGACCGCGCCGAGCAGGGCCGACCAGCGGACCAGTTCGAGATCGAGCGCGACGTCGAGCCGCCACCAGATCCGCTCCAGGATCTCGGTGAAGTTGGTGGGCACCGCCGCGGGTGCGGGCATGCCCCGGGCCAGCGTGGAGTACAGGTGGTGGTGGGCGCAGACGAGTCCCGGCGTGGTGGCCGTCACGGCGCCGACGCGCCGTCCCGGCGCATCGGGAGGGCCGCCCGCCACTGGCCGTCCAGGTGGTGGAGGGCGGCGGCCACCGCCCCGGCCGTCGGCACCAGCCCGATCTCGCCCACGCCCTTGATCCCGTAGGGCGCGCGCGGCTGTGGCCGCTCGACCAGGATCGTCTCGATCGGGGGCACGTCCTTGGCCCGCAGGATCCCGAGCTGGCGGAGGGTCATCGCCGTGGGGCGCCCCGCTTCGTCGGCGGGGAAGTCCTCGGTGAGGGCGTAGCCCAGGCCCATGTGCACGGAACCGACGATCTGCCCCTCGCACAGCAGGGGATTGATGGCCCGCCCCACGTCGTGGGCGGCGAGCACGCGGTCGATTTCGCCGCTCTCCCGGTCCATCACCACCAGCTGGGCGGCGTAACCGAACGCCGAGTGGATGGTCGGGTTGGCGACCGAGCCCACCGCGTCGGTCCAGTCGACCCGGTGCTCGCCCTCGTAGTCGACGCCCGGGCGGCAGCCGTCGGCGCGGGCCGTCCGGCAAGCGGCGGCCACCGACCCCGCGGCCATGAGCGTGCCCCGGCTGCCCGTGGTCTGGCCCGCGTCCAGCTCCCGTGAGGTGTCGACCACGACGCGCACCCGGTCGGGGTCGACACCCAGTTCCTCGACGGCCACCTGGAGGGCGACGGTGTGCACGCCCTGGCCCATCTCGGTCCAGCAGTGGCGCACCTCGACCGTGCCGTCGTCCTCGAACCGCACCACGGCCTTGGCGACCTCGACGGCGCCGTTGCCGAGGCCCGAGTTCTTGAGCCCGAGCCCGAGCCCGACCGCCTTGCCGGCGGCCAAGGCGGCGTCGTATTGGGGCTTGACGGCGTCGAGGCAGTCGCGGGCGCCGAGGCAGCCTTCGTCCATGATCTGGCCGGGACCCCAGGTGGATCCCGGGGTCACCGCGTTCAGCGCC
The DNA here is from genome assembly GCA_046726215.1 of Actinomycetota bacterium. Taxonomy (GTDB): domain Bacteria; phylum Actinomycetota; class Acidimicrobiia; order Acidimicrobiales; family VFJN01; genus DASQUK01. The sequence continues at coordinate 41,825 of JBKPAA010000023.1, forward strand.
CGCATCTCCCACGGATCGGCGCCGGCGGCCTCGGCCAAGCGGTCGATCACGCCCTCGCTGGCGAACTGCGCCTGGTTGGCGCCGAACCCCCGGAACGCACCGCACACCGGGTTGTTGGTGCGCACGGCGACGGCGTCGACGTCGATGGTGGGCCAGGCGTACGGGCCACCGGCGTGGCCCGCCGCCCGCTCGAGGACCTTCATGCCCACCGAGGCGTAAGGCCCTGAGTCGCCCACGATGCGGGCCTTCAGCGCCGTGAGCCGGCCGTCGGCGTCGCACCCGGCCCACGCCTCGATCCGCACGGGATGGCGCTTCGGATGGACCCGCAACGACTCCTCCCGGCTGAACGCGCACTTCACCGGGCGGCCCAGCAGGTGGGCGGCGAGTGCGGTCTGGGTCTGGTTGGCGCAGTCCTCCTTGCCCCCGAACGCGCCGCCGTTGGCGACGAGGTGGACGAGGACACGATCCTCGCCCACGCCCAGCACGTCGGCGATCTGGCGCCGGTCGTCCCACACCCCCTGACCGCCCGAGAACACCTCGAGCCTGCCGTCGTCGTGGGGGACCGCCAGTGTCGCCTCGGGCTCGAGGTACGCGTGCTCGATGCGCTGGGTCTGGAACACCTCGTGGACGACGTGGGCGCTCGCGGCCAGGCTGGCATCGATGTCGGGGTCGCCCCGGGCGTAGGTCGTGCGCGACAGCACGTTGGGGGCGTCGGCGTCGCCGACCTGCCACACCGCCGGCTCATCCGAGCCGACCGCCACCAGCGGATCGGTGAACGGCGCCAGGGGCCGGTACTCCACCTCCACGAGCTCCGCCGCGCTGCGGGCCGTGGCCCGGTCCCCGGCCACGACCAGGGCCAGCACGTCGCCCGTGTACGAGGTGCGCCCGCCGACCGGGATGAACACCGGCCAGTCGCGGTGGATGAGGCCTATCCGCAGCTCGCCCGGCACGTCGGCGGCCGTCAGCACCCGCACCACGCCGGGGACCGCCTCCGCCGCGGCGGCGCCGATCGCGACGATGTCGGCGCGCGCATGCTCGGACAGCACGACCGCGGCGTGGAGCATGCCCGGCACCCGCATATCGTCGATGTAGGGCTTGTCGCCCAGAGCCATCTGTCCGGCCTGGTACTTGGCGATGTCGCTGCCGACGCCACCGGGACGGCCGCCCCCGTTGCCACCGCCGGTGGGAAGGGGTAGCGGCGTCTCCGCACCAGACGCCAGCAGCTCCACCGCGTCCAGGATCGAGTGGTAGCCCGTGCACCGGCACAGGTGGCCGCCGAGGTGGCGCGCCGCCTTGTCGCGGGTGAGGCCAGGGCCGTCCTTGTCGAGCAGGTACTTGGCGCGCATGACGATGCCGGGCGTGCAGAACCCGCATTGGAGCGCTCCGGTGGCGGAGAAGGCGCTCGCCAGGCGGTCGCGCTCGGGCGGATCGATGCCCTCGAGCGTGGTCACCGACCGGCCGGCCACGCGGTCGAGCGCCAGCGAGCAGGCGATCATCGGCTTGCCGTCGATGAGCACGGTGCAGCAGCCGCACTGCCCCGACGGCGAGCAGCCGTCCTTGGGGCTGGTGACGCCGAGCTCCTCCCGCAGGGCGGCGAGAAGGTGGGGGTGGTCGCCGACCTCGACCTCGCCGCCGTTGAGCGTGAAGGAGACCGCCACAGCTCCACACTGCCAGACCTCGACCAACTGTTGAAGTCCCGGGCCCCGGAGACGCCCAGGCGGCCGCCGGCGTTCCGGCGTCGATGCCTCGCGAGGACCGCACGGAACCGGCACCGGAACCGCGAGCGGGTAGAACACGGACATATGTCGCTGCTCGTCAACCACGAGACCGGGCCGTTGCCGGCGACCGCACGCCCCGGACGGGAGGTGCACGCCTTCCACCGCCGGCTCCCCGGCTACGCGCCGACGCCGCTGCGCGACATGCCGGAGGTGGCCGGGGCGGCCGGCGTCGGCCGCGTGCTGATCAAGGACGAGTCGAGCCGCATGGGCCTGCCGGCGTTCAAGATCCTCGGCGCCTCGTGGGCGACCTACCGCGTGTTGTGCGACCGCCTGGCGGCGGCCGGGGTGGACGGTGAGCCGCTGTGGGACAGCGTCCCTGACCTGGCGGCCATGGTGGCCCGCGTCCTGGGGCCCCTGCGGCTGCTGGCCGCCACCGACGGCAACCATGGCCGGGCGGTGGCGCGGATGGCTCGGCTCCTCAACCTGTCGTCGACCGTCCTCGTGCCCGACGGCACCGTCCCGGCCCGCATCGGCGGCATCGCGGCCGAGGGCGCCGACGTGATCGTCGTACCGGGGACGTACGACGACGCCGTCGCTGAGTCGGCAGCGCTGGCCGGCGACCATGACCTGGTCATCTCCGACACCTCGTGGCCCGGGTATGAGGACCCCCCGCGCTGGGTGATCGAGGGCTACGCCACCATCTTCGCCGAGATCGACGAGCAGCTAGCGACCCTGGACGCGCCCGTGCCGGATCTGGTGATGGTGCCGCTGGGGGTGGGCGCGTTGGGGGCTGCGGCCGCGTGCTGCCTGCGGGCCGGGCTCGAACCGGGGGACGGGCCCATGCTCGTGGGCGTGGAGCCCGACTCGGCGGCCTGCGTCGCCGCCGCCGTGGATGCGGGCCACGTCGTCGAGGTGCCCGGGCCCCACGATTCGATCATGGCCGGGCTCAACTGCGGCCTCGCGTCCATGCTGGCGCTGCCGAGCCTCGTCGCCGGGTTCGGCGCCTTCGTGACGATCGACGACGACCGCTGCCGCGACGCCGTCCGGTCCCTGGCCGCCGCCGGCCTCGACCTGGGCGAGTCGGGGGCGGCGGCGCTGGGCGGGCTGATGGCCCTGCGCACCGACCACGGCGACGAGTTGCCGGTTCCCGCGCACGCGTCGGTACTGCTGCTGGCCACCGAGGGTGTGACCGACCCGGTGAACTTCGAGCGGATCGTCGGCCGCCCCCCGCGGTAGTCGGTTCAGCTGGTGTCGGTCAGCCGACCGTACTGGTCGGGCTGGCGGTGGGCGGCGAAGTCGAACACGGTGGTCTTGTATGACGTGCAGTCGTCGAGGTCGCAGTCGGCCAGCGCCAGCTCGTCGTCCAGGCCGGTGCATTGGGCGATCACGGTGCCCGAGGGGTGGATGACGCACGACCCGCCGATTTGCTCCACACCCTCCTCGACGCCGGCCTTGGCCGTCCCCACCACGAAGGTGCCGTTCTGGTAGGCGCCCGCCTGCATGACCAGGTGGTTGTGGGAGTCGCCGAACCGGTCGTGCTCGGGTGCCGGCGGGTTGTGGACCGGCGTGTTGTAGCCGATGCACACCAGCTCGACGCCCTGGAGCCCGAGCATGCGATAGGCCTCGGGCCACCGCCGGTCGTTGCAAATGAGCATGCCCACGGCGCCGCCGAAGGCCCGGTACAGCGGGAAGCCGAGGTCGCCCCGCTCGAAGTAGCGCTTCTCGAGGTGCTGGAACCGCCGCCACGGCTCGTGCTCGCGGTGGCCCGGCAGGTGGATCTTGCGGTAGCGGCCGATCTCCGCGCCGTCGGGGCCGACGAGCATCGACGTGTTGAACCGGCGCCCGTCGGGCGTCTCCTCGGCGAACCCGAGGCAGAAGCCGACTCCGAGGCGGCGGGCCTCGTCCCACAGCGGCTTCGTGTCGGCGCTGGGCAGCTCGGTCTCGTACCAGGCGGCCAGCTCGGGCGAGCCGTCCTCGTACCACCAGCGGGGGAAGAAGGTGGTGAGCGCCAGCTCGGGGAACACGACCAGGTCCGCCCCCCGTCCCCCGCCGGCCCGTAGGAGCCCCAGCAGCCGCTCGACGACGTCGGCCCGCGTGTGGTTCCGCTGGATCGGTCCGAGCTGGGCGGCGGCGGCCGTGACGACCCGGCTCACGGTGCGCGCCCGTCGGTCGTGAGGCAATAGGGCCCGCCCAACCGGCCTCGAGGCGATGCGGTCCGGGGGCCGGTCGTGCGTGCCTCAGGTTGTCCCCGGCGGTCCCTATTGCCTCGGGTCGGCGGGTTCACTCGGCCACTCCCGCCAGCTCGGTGAGGACCTCGGCCAGCACCTGGGCGCCGGCGGCCAGGTGCTCGAGGTCGGTGAACTCGGCCGGGCTGTGGCTGACCCCGGCACGGCTGGGGACGAACACCATGCCCGCGGGACAGACCCGGGCCAGCATCTGGGCGTCGTGCCCGGCACCGGATGGCAGCCGCATGACCGAATGGCCCAACCGCTCGGCCGTGGACTCCACGAGGTCGATCACCGCGGTGTCGAAGGCGACGGGCTCGAAGCGGGCCAGCCGCCGCCACGCCGCCTCGCACCCCTCGGCGGACGCCACCGCCGCCACGTGCTCACGCAAGCGGCGTTCGGCGTCCGCCAACACGGCCTCCTCGGTGTTGCGCAGGTCGACGGTGAGCGTCGCCCGCGCCGCCACGACGTTGACCAGGTCGGGGTGCAGCTCGAGCCGGCCGACGGTGCCCACCTGGGGGCCCCCGAGGTCGGTGGCCAGTCGCCGCACGAAGCCGACCGTCTCGGCGGCGACATAGGCGGGATCGCGGCGCAGCCGCATCGGCGTGGTGCCGGCGTGGTTGGGCTGCCCGGTGAGCGTAAGCTCCTGCCAGGAGATGCCCTGGACCCCGGTAACGGCGCCGATGGTGACGCCGGCCTCCTCGAGCACCGGTCCTTGCTCGATGTGAAGCTCGACATAGGCGTGCGGCGCCGGGCCGGGCACGGCGGCGTCCCCCGCCCAGCCGATGCGTTCGAGCTCGTCGCCGAGCACCGCCCCGTCGATGGCGACGGTGTCGAGGGCGTCCTCGAGCGGCATGCCCCCCGCATAGACGAGGCTGCCGAGCATGTCGGGGGCGAAGCGGCTGCCCTCCTCGTCGGTGAAGAACGCCACGGCCAGGGGGCGGCGGGTGCGGATGCCGGCGTCGTCGAGAGCCCGCACCACCTCCAGGCCCGCCAGCACCCCGAGCGTGCCGTCGTAGCGCCCGCCGGTGGCGACGGTGTCGATGTGGCTCCCCGTCAACACGGGGGCCGCACCGTCGCCGTCGCCGGAGCCCCCCGCACCCATCCGGGTGGCAACCACGTTGCCGATCCGGTCGACGCGGACGTCGAGCCCCAGGTCGTGCATCCACCCGACCACGAGCTCGCGCCCGCCGGCATCCTCGTCGCTGAGGGCCAGCCGGCAGTTCCCCCCGTCACCGGTGTCGCCGATGGCGGCCAGAGTTTCGATGTCGGCCAACAGGCGGTCGGGCTGGATCTTCATCCCGCCAATGCTCGCGGGTTCAGCCGACCGATGGACAGCTCATGCCGCCCGGCGTGCCGCCCCGACGCTCGACCACAGGTGGACGGCCGCCAGTGCCCGCCACGGCCGCCAGGCCTCGGCTCGCGCCGCCACCTCCTCGGCCGTCGGAAGGCCTGCGCACGCGTTGCCGTTGGCGAGGGCCCGGCGTAGGCCGAGGTCGGATGCCGGGAGCGCGTCGGATTCACCGAGGCGCAGGCCGACGTAGTGGGCGGTCCAGGGGCCGAGCCCGGGTAGGGCGGTGATGGAGGCGACCAGCTCGTCGAGCGGGACACTCCGGTCGAGCCGCACCCGCCCCTCGGCCACGGCGGCGGCGAGTCCCCGGATCGCCTGGATCCGCGCCCCGGTGAGGCCGACGCGCCCCAGGGTTGCCCCGGCCAACGCCCCCGACGGCGGGAACGTGTGGGACAGCCCGAGCCCGGCCAGGCTCGGCACCGGCCGTCCGTGCCGCGCGACCAGCCGCCCGGTGATGGTGCTGGCGCCGGCCACGGTGACCTGCTGGCCGACGATGGCCCGCACCGCGGTCTCGTACGGGTCCCATGTGCCCGGCACCCGCAGGCCGGGTCGCGCCGCCACCAGCGGGCCGACCACGGGGTCGTCGTCGAGTCCCGCCCGGGCGGCCTCGACGTCGGCGTCCAGACCGAAGATGCCCCGCACGCGCTGGGCGATGTGGATGAGCCCGTCCCAGTGAGGCAGGTGCGCCCGCAGGAGCAGGTGATCGTCGCCGCCCCGGCGCACCTCGATCACCCCCGGGTCGCCGTCGACCTCCACGGTGCGCCGGTAGGTGCCGTCGCGCACCGACTCGACACCGGGGATGGCTCGCAAGGCGAGGTAGCCGAGCATGACATCCCAGTCGAGCGGTGGGCGGAACGGCAGCCGCAGCGCCAGACCGCCGTCGGCGACCAGCCGGTCGGCCCGCCGGCGCCGGTTCCGCAGGTCGCCCGGCGTGGCCCGGAACAGGTCGCGGCACGCCCGGTTGAGCTGCCGCACGCTGCCGAACCCCGACGCGAACGCCACCCGTGTGATCGTGAGGTCGGTGTCGTCGAGCAGGCGCCGCGCGAAGTGGGCGCGGCGGGAGCGGGCGAGCTGGTCCGGCGTGGTCCCGAGGTGGTCGTGGAACAGCCGCCGCAGGTGCCGGGCACTCACGCCCAGCCGGGCCCCGAGCTCGGCCTCGGTGCCCCGGTCGAGGACGCCGTCGAGCACCAGCTGCACGCCGCGGCACACGAGCTCGGGCCCACCCGAAGGCGCCACCGGATCGGAGTTGCGATAGGGGCGGCAGCGCAGGCAGGCGCGGAAGCCGGCGGCCTCGGCGGCGGCGGCCAGGTCGTAGCCGACCACGTTGGCCGGGCTCGGCCGAGCCGGGCATCCCGGCCGGCAGTAGATGCCGGTGGTGACGACCGCCGAGTAGGTGTTCACGCCGTCATGATCGCCGCCGGGCGGGCCCCGGGCTCGACGGATTCGGACAGGTTGGGGATGCCCTCAGGTCAGGTCCCAGGGCCGCACGGGAACCCGCGTCACGTCGACGCCGGTGGCGGCCCGGATGGCGGCGGCGATCGCCGCCGTCGACGAGATGGTGGGTGGCTCGCCGGCACCCTTGGCTCCGAAGGGTGCCTCCGGCTCGGGGTCCTCGATGCAGGTGGCGAGCACCTCCGGTGCGTCGGCCACCGTGGGGATCAGGTAGTCGGTGAAGCTCGGGTTCCGCACCAGGCCGTCCTCGATGACCATCTCCTCCATCACGGCCAAACCCACGCCCTGGGCGATGCCGCCCTCGATCTGGCCGATGACCTGGGTGGGGTGCAGCACCCTGCCCACGTCCTGTCCGGTGGAGACCTGCACGACCCGTATCAGCCCGAGGTCGGTGTCGACGTCGACTACGGCCCGGTGGGCGGCGAACACGAAGCTGACGTCGGCGTCGCCCTGCCCCCGCTGGTCCAGCGGGTCGGTGCGCCGGTGGCGGTGCACCGCCGTCGACTCGTACACCTCGTCGCCGGCCGCCTCGGCCACGGTGACGTCGAGGGCGTCGGCGCCGCGGTCGGTCGCCGCGGCCACGATCCGACCGTCGTCGGTCAGGGTCAGCGACTCCGGCGCCACCCCCAGGCGCCGCGCGAGCGCCGAACGAACCTGGTCGGCCACCAACCGCGCCGCCCGCAGCACCGCACCGCCCGACATCCAGGTCTGTCGCGACGCCGACGACGATCCCGCCGAGTCGATGCCCACGGTGTCCGCCGGCTCGACGACGGCGTCGCAGCCCAACACGGTGCGGGCGATCTGCATGGCGATGGTCACGAAGCCCTGTCCCACCTCTGCCACCGCACAGGTCACCGACGCGACGCCGTCGGCCAGGCGGACCCGGGCCTCGGAGTCGTCCTCGAAGCCCTCGGAGTACATGACGTTCTTCAAGCCAACGGCGACACCGACCCCGCGGCGGAGCCGCGCCACGTCGGCGGTCCGGCCGACCCCTCCCGGGCGCTCGAGCCAGCCGTCACCCGCCGGCGCGGGCAGCGGGTGCGCGACTGCGGCCCGGATGCACTCGGCCACCGGCGCCGCGCCCGTGACCCTCTGACCCGTGGGGAGCACGTCGCCCGTGGCCAGGGCGTTGCGCAGGCGCAGCTCGACGGGATCCATGCCGAGCCGGTCGGCGAGCTTGTCCATCTGCGACTCGTGACCGAAGCACACCTGGACGGCGCCAAAGCCCCGCATGGCGCCGCAGGGCGGGTTGTTGGTGCGGACCACGGTCGCGTCGACCAGGGCGTTCGGCACGCGATAGGGGCCGCAGGCGAAGCGGGCGGCGTTGCTGACGACGGCCGATGAAGACGACGCATAGGCACCGCCGTCGAGCAGCACCTCGGCCTCGATCTTGACCAGGTCGCCGGCGGCGGTTGCGTGGTGCCGATAGCGCATCACGGCCGGGTGGCGGTGCACGTGGCCGACGAACGACTCGTCGCGGAGGTAGCTCACCTTCACGGGACGACCGGTGCGCAGCGCGAGCAGGCAGGCGTGTACCTGCATGCTCAGGTCCTCCCGGCCGCCGAACGCCCCGCCCACACCGCCTAGGTGCAACCGCACCTGGTCGTGGGGGAGCCCGAGACAGGCGGCGACCTGGTCGCGGTCCTCGTGGAGCCACTGGGTCGCAACCCAGAGGTCGATCCCACCCTCGCCGTCGGGAACGGCCAGGCCCGATTCGGGGCCGAGGAAGGCCTGGTCCTGCATGCCGACCTCGTAGGCACCCTCGACCACCACGTCCCCGGTCGCCGCCGGGTCGCCGTGCTCGACGCGGATGTGGCGGATCACGTTGCCGTCGGGATGTATCGGCGCGGCCGTCGTGGAGGTCGCCAGGCCCGGATCGACCAGCGGATCGAGAAGCTCGTAGTCGACGACGATGGCAGCCAGGGCCCGGCGGGCGGTGTCGGGGTGGTCGGCCGCCAGCGCCGCCACCGGTTCGCCGACGTAGCGGACGATGTCGCGGGCGAACACGGGCTGGTCCGGGGACATCAACCCGTACGTAGAGGCGCCGGGGACGTCGTCGGCGGTGAGCACGCACGACACGCCGGCGATCGCCAGCGCCGGGCCGATGTCGACCGAGCGGACGCGGGCGTAGGGGTGGGGCGACCGCAACGTGCGGCCCCACAGCATGTTGTCGGCCTCCAGGTCGGAGGCGAAGGCGAACCGCCCCTGGACCTTGGGCGTGCCGTCCGGTCGGATCGGGCTGTCGCCGACGCCGCCCGCACGCGGGCGTGCGGTGGTCAGGGGGGTCACGACCCCGCCAACCACCGCAAGTTGCGGCTCGGCGGAGGTGGCCGTCATCGCCCGTCACCCCGCACGGTCACCACCCGCTCGACGGCTGCGACAATGCGGCCGTACCCGGTGCAGCGACAAAGGTTGCCGGCCAGCGCCTCGCGCACCTCGAGCGGCCCGGGGTTGGGCTCGCGATCGAGCAGGTCGTGGATGGCCACCACGAAGCCGGGGGTGCAGAAGCCGCACTGGACGCCCCCGGCCTCGATCATGGCCTGCTGGACGTCGGTGAGGACGGCGCCGGTCAGGGCGGCGTCGCCCGGCTCGGCACCCGGCGGGGTCAGTCCCTCGATCGTCGTGATCTCGCACCCCACCGTGGCCTCGGCCAGCTCCAGGCAGGCGCACACGAGCACTCCGTCCACCAGCACCGAGCACGAACCGCACTCACCCTGCTCGCAGGCGTTCTTGGCGCCGGGCAGCCCGAGCCGATCGCGCAGCACGTGCAGCAGGCTGTCGGTCGGCCGCGTCCCCTCGACCGTGTGGACGGCGCCGTTGACCGTCAGCTCGTACGCCGCGGGCACGGCGCCGGTATCGGGTGCCGACCCCCCGGGGATCGGCGGGGTGGTGCTCACGCTGCCGCCCAGGCCCGCTCGAGCGCCCGGCGGGCGAGCACCCCGACGGCATGGCGGCGGTACGCGGCGGTGGCGCGGTGGTCGTCGATGGGCCGGCTGGCGGCGGCCATGCGGCGGCCGAAGCCGTCGGCCACCCCCGGGTCGAGGGCCGGCCGGGCGTCCCAGTCGAGCCGGGTCGCCGCCCAGCGCTCGGCGTCGTGGTCGCGAATCGGGACGGGCCCCACCGCACCCAGGGCGCACGCCAGCTCCCGGCGCTCGAGGTCCAGGACGAGGGCGCAATTGGCGACCGCGATGACCATGGCGTTGCGCACGCCGACCTTGAGGAACTCCTGGGAGCCGCGGGCCACCGGCACCCGCACCGCCGTCACCAACTCCCCCGGGGCCAACGCCGTCTGCTTGGGGCCGGTGACGAACTCGGATACCGGCAGGCGCCGTCCCCCCGAGGCGGAGGCCAGCTCCACGGTGGAATCGAGCGCAGCCAGGACCGGGAGCGTGTCACCGGCGGGCGACGCGGTGCCGAGGTTGCCGCCGATCGTGCCCGTGTTGCGGATCTGCGGACTGCCCACCGTGCGCGACGCCTGGGCCAGGGCCGGCAGCAGGGCGACGAGCGCCGGATCGAGCAGGGCGGTGTAGCTCGTGGCGGCGCCCAGGACCACGTGCGCGTCGTGGCCCTCCCCTTCGACTCGCCAGTCGTGCAGCTCGGGCACGCGCCGCAGGCTGAGCACGCCGGCGGGGCGGTGCTGGCCGTAGTTGACGGCCACCATCAGGTCGGTGCCGCCCGCCAGCACCGTGAGCGAGGGGTCGGCGGCTAGGGCAGCGACGGCGTCGTCGAGTCGGGTGGGAGTGAGGACGGTCACGACGGCGATCTAGGCCTGCGTCAACGACATGTTGAACCCCGGGATGTTACCCACCGGCGAATCGGGGGTCACCCGCTGGTGGATGGCAACCTGTTCGGCGCATCCATCGACGAACGCGGCCGCCCGCCGCTCGGCACTGGCCCCGGGGCGCCGGTCTGCTTGGCTGGGACCCGTGCTCCTGCGTGGTGGAACCGTGGTCGATGTCGACGGTGAGCGCGTCGCCGACGTGCTCGTCGGGGCCGACGGTCGCATCGCCGCCGTGGGGCCCGGGATCTCGACCGCTCCCGGGTTCGAGCCCGCCGGCACGGGCGAGGTCGACGTCTCCGGACGGCTGGTAGTGCCGGGCGGCATCGATGCCCACACGCATCTTCACCTGCCGGTCGGTGCGGTGCACGTCTCCGACGACTTCGCCAGCGGCACGGTGGCGGCGGCCATCGGGGGCACCACCACCGTCATCGACTACGTCACCGCCTACCGGGGCGAGGATCCGCTGGCCGCGCTGGGCACGTGGTTGGCGCTCGCCGAACCGGCGGCCGTCGACTATGGGCTGCACATGACGTTCACCGAGGCGGTGGGCGAGGCGGTCGTCGCCGACTGCGTCGAGCGCGGTGTCACCAGCTTCAAGCTCTACCTGGCGTACCCCGACCTGCTGGAGGTCGACGACGACGTCGTGTTCGACGTGCTGCG
>JBKPAA010000024.1:0-40338 GCA_046726215.1 Actinomycetota bacterium
CCGCCCCTCCCACCACCCTGCCGGTCTTCGGCTGAGGTGCCCACCACGCGCGCCCCCACACCACGCCCGACCGCGCCAACGGCAACGAAAGTGGCCTTCGACTTCGTCGAAGACTATTGACACCAGGCGCTTCTTCAGGAATGGCGATCTGTCAGACGGGGAGGACGTGCGGGTCTGGGTCGGCGATTCCTGCATCCCGGTTGACGGTAATGATGTTGCGCATGGCGTCGGTCACCCGCGGGCTGCCGCCATCTTTCCGCCATGGGAGGCGCCAAATGGGTTCCAGGGCATGCCACCAGGTGCCCTGTAGGCCGCGAAGTACCTGGTAGCAGGGTTGCAGCCCCGTTCGGGACGCAGAGGTCGCCGGTTCAAATCCGGCCCACCCGACTCGAACACGGCTGATCAGCGCACCTGCTGCAGCCGGGCGTTCACCAAGCCCCGGTCGAACTCGGTGGGATCGAACGCTGCGCCTAGCCAGCTGCGGACGTTGTCACGGCCCTCGTGGTCGGGATCGGCGCATCCAGCGGAGACACTGGATGTGTCACAGGCAGCTGGGCTGTCTTGTCTCTAGAGGTGACCGCCCGGCTGTCCGCCCGACGGTGGATAGCGAAGGAGGCACCCATGAGAGTGTTCGTCGCTGGAGCCAGCGGTGCCATCGGCTCACAGCTCGTCCCCCAGCTCGCCGCCGCCGGCCACGACGTGATCGGAATGACTCGTTCGTCGGCCAAGACCGACGCCCTGCGGGCCTTGGGCGCCTGGCCGGTGGTGGCCGACGCGCTCGATCCCGACGCGGTCGCCCGCGCCATGGCCGAGACCGAGCCCGAGGTGATCATCCACCAACTCACCGCCCTCAAGGGCGAGTTGAACCTGAGGGACATGAGGAACCCCGACCGCGTCGCCGCCATGACCAACCGTCTGCGCACCGAGGGCACCGACCACCTGCTGGCTGCGGGCCGGGCCGTGGGCATCCGCCGCTTCATCGCCCAGAGCATTGTCGCCATCGGCACCTACGACCGCTCCGGCGGCCCGGTCAAGACCGAGGACGACCGGCCGGACCCCGACCTGTCGGCCAAGATGCGGTCCGTCGCCGACGCCATCCGCTACCTCGAGGACACCGTGACCGGCACCGATTGGGCCGAGGGCCTCGCGCTGCGCTACGGCGCCTTCTACCGGACCGCGCACCGGCATAAGCGCCGACCCGGAGGCCTTGCTGACCAAGGCCATCCGGAAGCGGCGGTTCCCGATCATCGGCGACGGCGGCGGCGTCTGGTCGCACGTCCACATCGAGGACGCGGCCAGCGCCACCGTGGCGGCCGTCAACACCGGCGGGCCCGGCATCTACAACGTCGTCGACGACGAGCCGGCACCGGTGCGCGAGTGGCTGCCGTTTCTGGCCGACCAGCTCGGGGCGAAGAAGCCGAGGAGGGTCCCCCGCTTCCTGGTCCGGCTGGTGGCCGGCGAGGCCGCAGTGCTGATGATGACCGAGGTCAGGGGCGCGTCGAACGCCAAGGCCAAGCGCGAGCTCGGCTGGCAGCCCCGCTGGTCGACCTGGCGCATCGGTTTCGCCAAGGGCCTCGGCGAGTGAACGCCCGGCTCTTCGAGGAGCTGCGTCCCGTCGGGTTCGCGGTCGCCTACCGCATGCTCGGCAGCGTCACCGAGGCGGAGGACATCGTCCATGAGGCGTTCCTCCGCCTCCACCACACGCTCGCCGACGGCGAGCGCATCGAGTCACCCCGCGCCTACCTGTCAACGGTGGTCACCCGGCTCTGCATCAACCACCTGCGCTCGGCCCGGGCCCGGCGCGAGAGCTACGTCGAGGCCCTGCCCGAGCCGCTGGTGGGCGAGCCGGGGGCTGCTGCAGCGTTGGTCCCGGCGAGCGGACCGGCCGGGGTCGCCGGCGGTGATCCGGCCGGCCACGCCGAGATGGCCGACTCGCTGTCGCTGGCGTTCCTCGTGCTGCTCGAGAGCCTGTCGCCGGAGCAGCGGGCGGCGTTCCTGCTGCGCGAGGTGTTCAGCTACCCCTACGACCAGATCGCCGCGATCGTGGCGACCAGCGAGCAGAACGCTCGTCAGCTCGTGGCCCGGGCCCGGCGGCACGTCGAGCAGCGGCGGCCCCGCTTCGAGCCGTCGCGCGAGCGGCGGGAGCGCCTGGCCCGGCGGTTCTTCGCCGCCGCTCACCACGGCGACCTCGGCGCGCTCGAGGAGCTGCTGGCCCACGACGTGACCCTGCACGGCGGCGGCCTGCCCCAACCGCTCAAGGGCCGGGTGCGGGTGGCCCGCACGCTGCTGGCGGGGATGCGGGTCGCCACGACCCGCCTCGGCGGCCTCTCGCTGCGCGCGGTCACGGTCAACGGGCAACCCGGGGCGATGGTGCTCGACCCGTTCGAGCGGCTGATCGGCGTCGTCGCCCTCGACATCGCCGAGGGCAGCCAGATCCAGACGGTGACCTCGGTGATCGACCCCGACAAGCTGCGGCACCTGGGCCCGCTGGCCGACCTCGGCCCGCTCGGCGGCCGCAGCCGCCGCGGCGGGCAAGAGGGGCTACCCGGCACCAGCAGTCGCCACCACATCGGCGGGTGAACCTCCACGAGCACGATCCGCAGCCGCAACACCGGCTGCCCCGGCACTGACACCCGCCCGACCCAGTGCGGCCAGCTCACGCCGCCTTGGGGTGGGGCCAGATCACGTGAGCACGCCCGGGCCAGACCAAATTGAAGCTGTGAGAAACCCCGAGTCTCGACCACTCGGGAACCCGCGGGGAGCGGAGGCCCCGCTCCTTCGTCGCATCGGTTATGCACCCCCGCCGTCTCGCCCCCACTGCTCGACTTGGCGCAGCAGCGACTCAATGCACTTGCCGCATACCGCAACGAGACGATCAGTCCTTCGTCCGAAATCCGACACACGCTCCTCGTGGTACAAGTTCTCCACCTTGCGGCTTCTGTGCTTGTACAACGGCAGTTGCTCCTACAGGGACTCCCTCAGGTACTCCGTCGTCGATCACGGTGAGTCCGCTCTCCTCGACGATTCGGATCGCATCTGGTAGCCGTTCACCAGTCACAACGGGCGCCGCGACCGTCGGGTCGCCAGTGCTGACGCACTCCTCGACGCTTACAAACTCCGTTGTCTCCGTTGTGATGGAGACAGCCGTCGCCGTTGTGGTGGAGACCGCGGCGGGCTCATCGTCGTCGCTACAGGCACCCAAGATCAGCGCAAACGCCGTGACCGCAAGAATCGCGGCCCCATTCATGCACGCATAATGCCCACACCGAGCGCCCACCGCTCGCCACGCGGGGACGACAAACGACTCCGCCCGAGATCCACCAGGCAGATCTGCCTCAGCCGCCGAGGTCCTAGTTCTTCGCCATGAACTTGCTCCCAGCGAACGTCGCGCCTTGCGGGTCGGCGATGACCGTCACCCTTATGGTGTAGGTAGGTGTGGACCAGGGGGCGTCGAACGGCGGGACGATGACCTTTCCGCCGAGGTCGGTGGCCTTCGCGGCCGTGGCGTCGGCGTCGTCGACCGCGAAGGTCACGCTCCAATGTGGCGGCGTTTCGGGCTGGTCGTCGGCGATCGGGATGATGCCCGCGACGACGTCCTCAAACCCCGCCGGCGCGCCTGCCTTCGCCATCTGCTCGCGGAGGTGCGGATGGTAGCGCTCGAGATGGTCGCCGTAGCCGGGCAAAGTCCACCCCTCAGCCCCGCCGCCGATGCTGCCCGTCTGCCACCCGAACACAGATCCGTAGAACGACTTAGCGCCTTGGACGTCACGGGTGTTGAGGCCGTTGAAGACCAAGGCTCCCGGGTCGTTGACCAGCCGCGCGCCCTTGTGCCGCCTGGCTTCCCAGACCCCGAACGCCGCTCCTTCTGGATCGGCGAAGACTGCCATCCGGCAGGCGTCCAAGAAATCGAAGGGCTCCATCACGACACCTCCGCCAGCATCGCGGATCTTGGACGCAGCCTCGTCGGCGCTATCGACCCAGAAGTAGCTGTTCCACATCGCCGCCGGCAGCGCCGCCCCGGGGATCGATCCAACGGCGGCAACATCGCCGCTGCGCACGCCGCCCGACGTGTCAAAGATGGACGAGCTTGTCGTCTCGCGCCGTGCGACGAAGTATCTGCGCTCCGAGCTCGACGGCATCACGTCCTCGAACTGCCAGCCGAACAGACCGCCGTAGAAGTTGACCGCCGCCTCCGGGTCGGGTTCGCTCGCATCCACCCAGCAGGGGACGCCCGGGATGTATCCGTCGCGCTCGGGCACCGCTACTCCTTCCGGTCACTGACCCTCCGGCGCGCACCCTATCCACGTCAACCCGGATTGCTCAGGACGAATCTAGTAACACGGTGGGAGTCGGCACGGGGCTGAACTTGGGAGGAGGAGCGATGCGGGAAGCGACTGTGACGCTCTCCGACGGACGCGTTCTGAGCTAAGCCGAGCACGGCGATCCCGAGGGAGCTCCGATCATCTACAACCATCCGCTCCCTGGGGCGCGCAACTTCAATCTCGAGCAGGCGGCGCTGAGAGCCGCCGCCGCCCGGTCGTTCACCTTGGAACGGCCGGCGATTGGCTTGTCGACCCGTGCGCCCGGGCGCACGCTCGCGGATTGGCGCGCGGACGTGGCCGAATTTGCCGACGCCCTGGGAAATCGAACGATTCGCGGTGGTCGGTGTATCGGCCGGTGGAGCCTATGCGCTGTCGCTGGCCATCGGGCTCCCCGAGCGAGTGACGTGTGTGGGGCTCGTGTGCGCCTTGGGGCCGATCCTCGATCACCCCGAGTTCGACGACGACTTCGACCATCCGCTGAAAGCGCTGTTGCCGTTCGCCCGCCAAGACCCTGACGCCGCCGACGGCCTCCTCCGTCAGGTCCTCACCCCCTTGGGCGAGCGCTTCCGTGCCGACCCCGACGCGTACTTCGATGAGTGGCTGGAGGGATGGCCCGCCGATCAGCAGGTGCTGTACCGCGGCCTGGTTGGTCACGAGCAACTGACTACGACGACGTATCCCCACACTCCGGGTAGGTGACCTGTCCGCCTATGACGGCACCACCGTGAACCACCCGACCCCAGGTCAGGTGGCACCTCAGTGCCGCCTGACGTGTTTCTCGGGATCGTCTCGATCACGTCAACGATTGACAGCTCCCAACCAGCCCGGTACCAACGGCTCTGATGGCGAGGCGGGCCTCCGAGGGCGCCGTGGCGGGCTCCATCGACCGCGTGCGCGTGACGGTGCTGGCCGGAGGGGTCCTGGGATTGGTGGTCGGCGGGCTCGGCGGGCGCCTCGGAATGCTGCTGCTCCGCGCGACCTCGCCAGAGACGGTGCGGGGCATCGAGAGCGACGATGGGTTCGTGATCGGTCGGGTGACGCTGTTCGGAACGGTCGGGCTGCTCGCGCTCTGTACGGCCATCGGGATCATCGGCGGGTTCGTCTACCGCTTGGTAGCACCAGCGTTGATCGGCCCCCCGTGGTTGCACCAGCTGACGGCCGCCCTCGGCGCCGGTGCCGTGGTCGGCTCGATGTTGGTCCACGCGGATGGCGTCGATTTCACCCTCCTCGAGCCGACCTGGTTCGCCATCGCCGTGTTCGTCGCCATCCCGGTCGGGTTCGGCGCAACCATCGGGCCCGCTCTCGATCGATGGGACCAGACGGATGCCTGGGTGAATCGCGGCCGCTGGCGTCGCTGGCTGCTTCCGATTGCCGTTGTCGCCGTCATTCCCGTGTTCGTGCCCGTGGTGTTGATCGCCGGGGTGGTGATGGTCGCCTGGGACGGGGCCGACGGCGTTCCCGGCATCCATCGCGTGCGATCGAGCCCGCTGCTGATGAACGTGCTGCGGGCCGTGTGGGTCCTGGTGGCCGGGCTCGGGCTTGCGTTCCTCGTGAACGACATCGCCGCGATCACCTGAGGCCAGGCCGCTACAAGCCGGCAGCGATTACACGTCCGGCGCACGACGTCCCGCCACGATCACCGGTCCCGGCCCTGCTCGCATAGGTGCTCGGCGACGGCGGCGTCGCCGGCCGCGCGCGCCCATGCACTCGGGAATCTGCGCTGCCCCCAGGCGGGGGATGCCCAGGGGCCGCGCAAGAGTGGCGATCTAGCGCCGCCACCTGGTCACCGCTCTGCGGCGGATGAGCGATGCCGCTAAAGAGACCGCGTGGGCCCCGGCTCCCGTTACAGCCCCGGTCGGTGGCGCGGTGGCCCTACGGGCTCCGCCTGAGCCCGCGCAGTCACTACCTTCCGGCCCGTGAGCCTGACTCGGAGTGTGAACGGCAAGGTCGCGCTCGTGACCGGTGCCGCCAGCGGCATGGGCCGCGCCATCGCAGATGTCTTCGTCGCCGAGGGTGCCAAGGTCGCGGCAACGGACCGCAACGCCGAAGACCTCCGGGGGACGGCGAACTGGCTTCTCGACGTAACCGACCACGACGCCATCGGCGGCGTCGTGGATGAGATCGTCGAGACCCTCGGGCCGATCGACGTGCTGGTGAACTGCGCCGGGGTGAGCGTCCCCACCCCCATCGACGCCGACGGCTACGGCGAAGCCTGGGACGCCACGCTGGCGGTGAACCTCGAGGGATACGTGCGGATGATCAGGGCGTGCCTGCCGCACCTCGCACGCGAGCGCGCCGGCCGCATCGTGAACATCGCCTCCACCGAAGGCCTGGGCGCGACGCCCTACCTGAGTGCCTACACCGTGAGCAAGCACGGCGTCGTGGGGCTCACCCGGTCGCTCGCCTGTGAGCTCGGCCCGCAGGGAGTGACCGTGAACTGCATCTGCCCGGGCCCGATCCACACCGGCATGACGGCCCTCATCCCCGACGACGCCAAGCAGACGTTCGCGCGCCGCCGGGTCCCGCTGCGCCGCTACGGCGACCCCGAGGAGGTTGCGCATGTCGTGCTCTCCGTCGCCCTCCCTGCCTCCTCGTACCTGAACGGCGCGATCATTCCCGTCGACGGAGGCCTCACGGCCAAGTTCGGGTAGGAGCGCCACCATGGGTCTGCCGCGTGGTCTCGCTGCGTTCAATCGTCGCGTCACGAACCGTGTGACCGAGCCGCTTGCGAGGTGGCTCCCGGGCCTCGGCGTCGTCGTGCACCGAGGTCGCCGGTCGCAGCGCGAATACCGGTCGCCCGTGAACGTGTTCGCAAGGGGCGGCCGCTACGTGGTGGCGCTCACCTACGGCGCCGAGTCCGACTGGGTCAAGAACGTCCTGGCCGAGGGTGGCTGTGACCTCGTGACGCGCGGGCGGACCGTCCACCTCGGCGCGCCCGAGATCTTCCACGACGAGACGCGACGATCGGTGCCGCGCCTGGTGCGACCGATCCTGCGGCTGCTCGGCGTCACCGACTTCATGCGACTCTCGACGCGCGGGCCCTGAGAGTGCGCCGCCGCTTCGGACGTTGCCGGCCTGGGCTCGCCATCGAGTTTGCGAGAATCGGCCCATGCTGACGATCGGAACGGTGGTGGTGGGCGTGAACGACATGCGCCGGGCGGTCACGTTCTGGGAGCAGGCGCTCGGCTATGTCACCCGCGACGAGGTGGAGGACGACTGGGCGGTGCTGGTCCCGGCCGACGGCGGCCCCGGCACCCGCCTCGCTCTCCAGCTCAGCGAGACGCCGGTGCAGCAGCATCCACGCATCCACCTCGACCTCTACGCCGGCGACGCGGCCGACCAGGCGGCGCAGGTGGAGCGGCTGCTCGCCCTCGGAGCGGAGCACGTCGACTGGCAGCTGTACCCGGACGACCCCGACTTCATCGTCCTCGCCGATACCGAGGGCAACCGCTTCTGCGTCATCGACACCGCCCACGGCTGAGGCTGGCAGGCGGGGCGACGAACGGCCGCTACTTGTCGATCGAGCGCTGGTACGCCCGGACCGCGAGCGGGGCGCACACCACCACGACACCCACGATCCAGATGATCGAGTACACCATCGGGTGGGCGATTGACCACGGGTCGCCGGGCGCAGTGGGCGTGTTGGGGTTCCCGAACTGCACCCGCACCGCGTCGGCGAGGGTCGTCACCGGGTTCCACTCGGCGATGGTGCGCAACACGCCCGGCATGGTCTCGGTGGGAACGAAGGTGCTGGCCACGAACGTGATCGGGAACAGGGCGACGAAGGCGATGCCGGTGACCCCCTCGGGCGTGGCCACCAGGCTGCCGAGCAACACACCCACCCAGATCATGGCGAAGGCGAACCCGATCAGCAGGAGGAAGCCGCCGACCGCGTCGGGGACGCCCTCACGAATCCGCCAGCCGATCGCCAGCCCACAGATCGACATCAGCGCGATCGGCAGCAGCGACTTGATGAGGTTGGCGACGGCGTGACCGCCGAGCACCGCCCCCTTGGCGATGGGCAAGGAGCGGAACCGGTCGACGGCCTGATTCTTGCGGTCGTTCGCCAGAGACAGCGCCACCCCGAAGGCGGTGAAGACGATGGTCTGGGCGAAGATTCCGCCCATGAGGAACTCCCGGTAGTTGCCGCCGCCGGGGACATCGATGGCGCCACCGAACACGTACGCGAACAGCAGCACGAACATGATCGGCTGGATGGTGGCGTCGCTGAGCTGCTCGGGCTGGCGTTTCATGTGGACCAGGCCCCGGCGGGCGATGACCCACGTGTCGTGGAGCACGCCGCGGGGTGGGTGGACGCTCGCGCCGGGCGTCCGCCGGCGGGCGGCAGCCCCAGCGACGGGGACGGGGGACGTGGCGGTCACGGCGTGGCCTCCTCCGGGACGCGATCGTCGGTGTCGTCGGGCATGGAGCCGGTGATCGTGAGGAACACCTCGTCGAGCGTCGGCTGCCGCAGGCTCAGGTCGTCGACGGGGATCTGCGCCTCGGTGAAGGCCTGGGCCACCGTGACGAGAGCCTCCACACCGCGGCTGGTCGGGGCGATGATCGAGCGGGCGGCGGGGTCCACGCGGGGCTCGGCACCGGTGATCGCCGCCAGGATGTCGGTGGCCGCCGGCACGTGCGCCGGCTCGACCACCACGGCGTGGACGTGGTCGCCGCCGATCTCGCGCTTGAGCTTGCGGGCGTCGCCCCGAGCGATGATGCGGCCCCGGTCGATCACGATGATGTCGTCGGCCAGCCGCTCGGCCTCCTCCAGGTACTGGGTGGTGAGCAGCAGGGTGGCGCCGTGGTCGACCAGGGTGTCGAGCACCGACCAGAGCTCGGTTCGGGCGCGCGGGAGCCCTGTCGTGGGTTCGTCGAGGAACAGGACCTCGGGCCGGGCCACCAGGGTCGCCGCCAGGTCGAGGCGCCGCCGCATGCCGCCGGAATAGCCGGAGGCGACCCGGTCGGCGGCATCTGCGAGCGAGAACTGGGCGAGCAGCTCTGTGGCCCGCGCCGCAGCCTCCTTGCGGCCGAGCTGGTGCAGCTCGCCGAGCATGATCAGGTTCTCCCGGCCGGTCAGAAGGGGATCGACGGTGGCGTCCTGGGCGGCCAGGCCGATCCGCCGCCGCACCTCTGTCCCCTGCGTCCGGACGTCGAACCCCGCCACCGTGGCCTCACCCTCGTCGGCCTCGGCAAGGGTGGCGAGGATGCGCACTGCGGTGGTCTTGCCCGCTCCGTTGGGGCCCAGCACCGCGGTGGCGGTGCCCGTCGGGATCTCGAGGTCTATGCCGTCGAGGGCGATCGTCGATCCGTAGCGCTTGACGAGGCCGCGCGCTTCCACGGCGTGGCTTTCGGACATCGTGGCTCCAGGGGGCGGGCGTTCTTCGGAACGTAACTGCTGAAGTGAACTTGAAGTCAACGCCTCGGGGCGTGGCGTTGGTCACCCGCTGGGGGCGTGGCTCGTTCGGCAGACTGGCCGAGTGGGACACGCTAGCGAGCGACGCGGCCACGACCGGCCCGTATTTCTCTACGACGGCGACTGCGCGTTCTGCACCTCGTCCGCCGGGTTCATCGGACGGCACATCCCCACGTCCGCCGCGGTGACGCCGTGGCAGCTCGCCGACCTGGACGCGCTGGGTGTCACGCAGGCCGACGCCGAGGCATCGGTCCAGTGGATCGATCCCGGATCCGGCCGGCCAGTCCGGGCCGCCGGAACCGCGGCCATCGCCAGCCTCCTCGTGGACGCTGGCTCGTATTGGCGGCCGCTCGGGCGGCTGCTCGACGTCCGACCCGTCCGCTGGCTCGCAGGCCTCGCCTACCGGCTGATCGCCCGCAACCGCCACCGCCTGCCGGGCGGGACCGCCGCGTGCCGGCTTGCTCCCGCGCAACGCGAACGGGTCGGGACCAGGTGAAACCTGACCGTCGGACCAGCCACGGGCCGACGGTCCCGATCGAAACGGCGGCCCCGACGGCCACGAGCGGCTCCACGGGAGTTTCGCCCGGACGTGTCGAAGCTGATTCAATCGCGCTTCGGGCGCCCGGGATCCCCCGCTGGGTGCAATACTCGGTGCCCGGCCCCGCTGCCGCCGCTCATGGAAATCACTCCCGCCGCCGCTTCCATGCCCCCAGCCTCGCCGGATGGGTGTGCGGATTCGCTGCCCTCCAGCTCGTCAGAGGGTTGCGTGGGCCATGTGCACACCGCCCCACCGTTCACCCCGTCGTCGTTGCTGCTGCGACGCCGTAGGTTGCTGATCGTTCTCGGGGCCCTGCTGGTCGCGCTGGCGACCGCCGCCGCCTTCCGCAACGGCCAGGCGCTGCTGACGTGGGACGAGCCCATCCAGAGGGAGGTGGAGGCAAACCGGACGTCGGCACTCAACGATTTGTTCCTCATGTTGTCGCGGCTGGGGTCGACCGTGTTCGTCCTCGTCGCGGGAACGCTCGCCACGATCTTGACCTGGCGCCGCTGCCGGGCGGTGGCCACCGCGCTGCTCGTCGCCACATTCGCTCGGCCCGCGATCGAGTTCATCGTCAAGGGCCTGATCGGCCGGGACCGGCCCGACTTCGACCGGCTGGTGGCCGGCACCGGGCCCTCCTTCCCGAGCGGTCACGTCATGGCCGCCATCGCGCTCTGGGGCCTGTTGCCCGTGGTGGTGGCGCTGTACACGCGCCGCCGCGCCATCTGGTGGGCGTCGGTGGCCGTGTCGGCGACGCTGATCGCCGGGATCGCCGCTAGCCGCGTCTACCTCGGCGTCCACTGGTTCTCCGACGTCACGGCCGGACTGGTCGTGGGCACGTTCTTCCTGCTCGGGGTGGACAACGTGCTGATCCGTGCCCACCGCCGCTACCCGTGCCGGATGATGGCGGAGGAGGCCGAGCAAGCGGAGCGCGAACGGGCGCAACAGGCCTGGGTGGCCCCCATCGAGCCGCCGGAGAGGGTGCCGGTCGGTTCGGGGGTCTAGACCGGGTCGGGGGGTTCTCCACCGGCGGCGACGGTGGCCCTGACCGGCAGGTGGTCGGAGATGGACGCGAACGGCGCGAAGTCGGGGTCGCCGTAGCGGGGCACCGACACCGACATCGGGTCCAGTCCGTCACTCACGAACACGTAGTCGAGGCGCCGGGTGGGCGGCTTGGGCGTCCCCGGTACCCAGGCCGGCCAGTTGGTCGGGCCGGTGTCGTCGGGTCGAAGGACGGTCCACACATCACGCAGGCCGGCCTTCTCGAGGCGGGTGTGCACGTCCGACCCGGGACGATCGTTCAGGTCACCGGCGACCACCGCCGGTCGACGGTGCTCAGCGACGTGACGGAGCACGGCCCCCGCCTCGACGACCCGGACGGCGGGAGCGGCGCCCGAGCTGAGGTGCACGTCGACCAGTGTGATCATCGTTTCGGCTTCGGCTTCGGCGTCGGCGTCGACGCGGACCGCGGCGACCTGGATGATGCGACGCCGCGAGCTCCAGAGCGCCCACGGCTGCGTGATCGCATAGGTGCGCGCCGAGGCCGGGCGAGTCACGCCGATCACTGCCATACCCTCGGGCCAGGTGCGAATGGGCCAGTGCTTGAACCCCCATTGCTGGCTCACGGCCCCGAGCGAGCGCGCGATGGCGTCCGCCTGGCGGCGCTGCACCTCCTGGAGCACCGCCACGTCCGCGGCCATCGCCCCGATGTGGTCGACCACGGCACGGACGTTGACGCCCTTGCTTCCCTTGAGGTTCCACGACAGCAGGGTCAGCGGCATCGGTGCCCAGTCCTTGAAGAAAAGGTGGTCCTATGGCCCCGAGAATCTTCAAAGACGCGGGGAAGGGCGGCCGACCAACAGCTCGGCGATTTGCACGGCGTTGAGCGCCGCGCCCTTGCGCAGGTTGTCGTTGGACACGAACAACGCCAGCCCGTGCTCGACCGTGGGATCACGGCGCACCCGGCCCACGTAGCACGGATCGTTCCCGGCCGCCATGAGGGGCGTCGGCACGTCGACAACCACCACGCCGGGTGCATCAGCCAGCAGCTCGAGCGCCCGCTCCGGGCTAAGCGCCCGCTCGAAGGCGGCGTTGATGGACAGCGAGTGCCCGGTGAACACCGGCACGCGCACGCAGGTCCCCGACACCGGCAGGGCGGGTATGTCGAGGATCTTGCGGGTCTCGTCGCGGAGCTTCTGCTCCTCGTTGGTCTCGCCGCTGCCGTCGTCCACGATCGAGCCGGCCAACGGCAGCACGTTGAAGGCGATCGGCGCCGCGAACTTGACCGGCGCGGGCATGTCGACGGCGGTCCCGTCGAAGGCGAGCGCCGCGGCGCGGTCGGCCACCTTGCGGACCTGCTCGTCGAGCTCGGCCGTGCCCGCCAGTCCCGCCCCCGAGGCGGCCTGGTAGCTGCTGACCACCAGGTGCCGCAGCCCGGCCTGCCGGTGGAGCGGTGCCAGTGCGGGCATGAAGGCCATCGTGGTGCAGTTGGGGTTCGCGACGATGCCCTTGGGGATGCGATCGAGAGCCCCGGGATTGACCTCTGACACCACCAGGGGGATGTCCGGGTCCATGCGCCAGGCCGACGAGTTGTCGATCACCGTCGCGCCGTCGGCGGCGACCCGCGGGGCCAGCACCTTCGACGCAGCTGCACCGGCCGAGAAGAGCGCGATGTCGAGGCCCGACCAGTCGGCGGTGTCGGCGTCCTCGACCACGACCTCGTCCCCCTGCCAGGGAAGGGTGCGCCCCACGGAGCGCGACGAGGCGAAGTACCTGATCTCCCCGATCGGGAAGGCGCGCTCCGCCAGCACCGAACGCATCACGCCACCGACCTGTCCCGTGGCGCCGACGACGCCCACGCGCACCTGTGAACCCATGCCGGCAGGCTACGGGCAGGCCGATCGGGCGCCCAATCGCATTGCGGCGGTCAGCCCTCGAGCGCGAAGGCGGCGTGCAGGCTCTGGACCGCCTGCTCGATCTGGCGCTCCCGGACGACGCACGAGGTTCGAATGGCCGATGTCGAGATCATCTCGATGTTGATGCCGTTGGCGGCCAGCACCTCGAACATCGTGGCGGCCACGCCGGGGTTGGACTTCATGCCGGCGCCCACGATGCTGACCCGGGCGATGTCTCGATCCGACGACACCCCGGTGGCTCCGATCTCGACGGCCAGGCGCCGGCACACCTCGGTACCGGTCGTGAGGTCGCTCTTGGGGACCGTGAAGGAGATGTCGGTCACGCCGTGGTCGGACACGTTCTGCACGATCATGTCGACGTTGACGCCGACGTCGGCCAGCTCCCGGAACAGGCGGGCGGCAATGCCCGGCTTGTCCGGAACGCCCGACACCGTGACCTTGGCCTCGCTCACGTCGTGGGTGACCGCGGAGACGATCGCCTGCTCCATCGACGGGTCCTCCTCGGTGATCCACGTGCCCGGCTCCCACGTGAAGGCCGAGCGGACGTGCAGCTTGACCCCCCATCGGCGGGCGAACTCCACCGACCGCATCGCCGGCTTGGGACAACCGGTGGCGGTCATCTCCAGCATCTCCTCGAACGACACCTGGGACATGCGGCGGGCCTCCGGCACCAGCCGGGGATCGGCGGTGAAGACCCCGGGCACGTCGGTGTACAGCTCGCACGCCTCGCCCTCGAGCGCGTGGCACAGGGCGACGGCGGTCGTGTCGGAGCCGCCGCGGCCGAGGAACGTGATGTCGCGGTCGGTGGACACCCCCTGCGCGCCGCCGACCACGGGCACCCGCCCGGCGTCGATCGCCTTGCGCAGCCGGTCGGGGCGAAGCTCGACGATCTTGGCGTTGGTGTGGTTCGTGTCGGTGATGAACCCCGCCTGGCTGCCGGTGAAGCTGTCGGCCGGCACCCCGATCGCATGCAGGGCGATGCACAGCAGCGCCATCGCCTTGCGCTCACCCGCGGTGATGAGCATGTCCATCTCCCGGCCGGGCGCCACGTCCGAGACGTCGCCGGCGAGGCGGATGAGGTCGTCGGTCTCCTTGCCCATCGCGCTCACGACCACGACCGGGTCGTCACCGCGGCGCTGCGTGCGCGCCACGTGATCGGCGACCTCGCGGATGCGATCGGGATCGGCGACCGATGTGCCGCCGAACTTCTGGATCACGAGGGACACGAGTCGTGAAGGTACCTGTGGCGCGGCGCGGCGATCGAACCCCTTCCCCGGTTGGGGGAAGGCCGGCTACGGAGAAGGGTTGCCCGCCTACGTCTCGTCAGCCGAGGTGGGAGGGGCTCTCGACGAGCGCCCTCCAGCCCTCGAGCCGGGCGATGGCGTCAGCCACGTCGAGCTGCAGGAGCGCGCAGATGGCCCGCAGGTCGTCGCGGCGGATCGTCAGCACCCGGCCGTTGTAATCGCCACGCTCGACGATGATCGAGCGCACGAAGCGCTGCACCGGCGCGGCCTCGGGCACCCGGTTGAGCGCCTCGAGGTCGAGCACAAGCTTCGGCGGACCCTCGGTCGCCGAGGTCTGCTCCCCGAGCAACACCGACACGGGCACGTCGTAGAACTCGGCGAGTTCGTGAAGCCTCGGCAGGCTCAGGGTGCGGAAACCTCGCTCGTAGGCCCCGATGGCCGATGCGCTCCAGCGCCCGGCCGACTGGCGTTCGACGTCGTCGAGGGACATGTGCCGTGCCTTACGGAGGGCACGTAGCCGCCGACCGACTTCGATCGTCACGTTGGAGGCCGTGGTCTCTTCTTCTTGGTTGTTCATCTGGGTCTCATGTAATGGATCCGTCACTTGGAACCGCCTCGGGTGGGATTCTCGCACGTTCCGCTCCGAATCGTGCAGTCGAGACCCGGTTGGGTGGTCGTCGCGGCCCGCTCCCGACTACGGGACCACCTCGGGTGCTCGCTAGCCTTGCGCCCTCGTGGGCACGGATAAACGTGAGCGCCAGAGGCAAGGCCGGCAGGCCAAAACCGTGGCCGAGGAGCATCTCGCCAAACGCCAGCGGACGAGGCGCACGGCCGTCCGCCTGGGCATCGCGCTGGTCGTCGTGCTGGGCGGCGCGTTCGTCGTCTCGCTGCTCACCCGGGAAGACTCGTCCAACAGCACCGAGACGGCCGACACCACCACCACGGCCGCGGGGGACGCGACCACCACCACTGTCGCCTACAGCAACCCGCAGCTGGCCGCCGAGGTGCTGGCCCGCCAGCCGCCGGTGCCCGCCAACGCGCCGGCCGACATCGCACCCGACGCGGTGAAGGTCACGACGCTGATCAAGGGGGAGGGCGAGGGCGCGGCGGCCGGCGACACCGTCCTCGTGCACTACGTGGGCGTGCTATCGGACGGCACCCAGTTCGACGACTCGTGGTCGAGAGGTCAGCCCTTCCCGCTGGAAAACCTCGGCCAGGCCAGCGTCATCCCCGGGTGGAACGAGGGTCTGATAGGGGCGAAGATCGGCGAGCGGCGCCGCCTCGAGATCGGGTCCGACAAGGCGTACGGGGCGGCAGGCCAACCCCCGACGATCCCCGCCAACGCTCCGTTGGCCTTCGAGATCGACGTCGTGGACGTCACGAAGCCCGCCGGCTGACGCCCACCCCGGGTCAGCCGGGCAGCGCCCGCAGGCCGGCCTCGTGGCCGTCGATCCAGACGCTGACCGTGCCCGCTCCTTCGGCCCGCCACGTCGCCGGAGGGGTCCCGCCGCCCGCGCCGTCGCCGCCGATCTCCCGGATCAGTGCGGTGCGCTCGTCGACCATCACCACCGGCACCCCGGCGGGTGCGAGCTGCCGAGTGCGGTGCAGCTTGTCGTCCGACCACGTGTCGGCGCGGGGGACCAGGCCGAGCTGCCCCACCAGCCCCAGTCCGACGGTGTAGGCGCCGCCCCGGGGATCGACCATCGGATCGCACAGGACCATCGCCCCGGCCGCCGTCCCGGCCACGGCCGCCCCGTCGTGCCATGCCGCCACCAGTGCGTCCCACAGGGGAGTGTGCAGCAGCACCGAGCGCAGGTGCATCGGCGATCCGTCCGCCAGGTACACGAACCGGCCGGACCGCACGGCGGCGACGTTGGCCTCGTCGTGGGCGCCGGTCCGGTCGATGGCCATGACCGGGCGCACCGCGGCGCCCAGCGTCGCGAACCAGTCGCTGGCCATGGCCACGGCTCGGTCGGGGTGCTCGTAGGCCGCGGCCGTCGGCAGGACCACCACCTCATCGGCGCCGCAGGCGGCCAGGAGGTCGCGGTCGAAGTCACATCCGGCGGTCCAGGCATCGCCGCCCACCAGGGCCAGGGGTCCGGTCACAATCCGTTTTCTACGCGGGATCGGTCGTCCCGGCGACCATTCCCGCGCAGAAAACGCCGGGGGCGGCTTGGGCGGCGGTGGTTACCGTTCGGTAGCCTCCGGCGATGGCTCTGGAGACGCTCGGCATCGTCGGATCGGGGATCATGGGCTCGGGCATCGCCGAGGTGGCCGCGCGCGCGGGGATGACGGTCGTCCTGCGGTCACGCAAGCAGGAGACGGCCGACGCCATGGTCGCCGCCCTGGGGCGCTCGCTGGCCAAACAGGTCGAGCGAGGCAAGCTCGACGAGGCCGAGGCAGCAGCGGTGAACGGCCGCGTCAGCGCCACCGCCGATCTCGAGTCGCTCGCCGACTGCGACTTCGTGGTCGAATCGATCGTCGAGGACCTCGAGACCAAGAAGCAGCTGTTCATCGAGCTCGACCGGCTCGTGAAGGACGGCGCCATCCTCGCCACGAACACCTCGACGCTTCCGGTGGTGGAGATCGCCACCGCCACCAGCCGCCCCGAGCGGGTGTGCGGCATCCACTTCTTCAACCCCGCGCCGGCGATGAGCCTGGTCGAGATCGTCCGGACGCTGCTCTCCAGCGACGAGACGATCGCCGACGCAAAAGCCTTCGCAGAGGCCTGTGGCAAGTCGCCGGTCGTGGTTGAGGACCGTGCCGGGTTCATCGTCAACGGGCTGCTATTCCCCTACCTCAACAACGCGGTGCGCATGCTCGAGAACCGCATCGCCAGCCGCGACGACATCGACGCCGCCATGATGGGTGGCTGCAACTTCCCGATGGGACCGCTGGCGCTGCTCGACCTCGTGGGGCTGGACACGTCGTTGGCCATTCTCGATGCCCTCTATGCCGAGTTCCGCGACCCCAATTACGCGGCCGTGCCGCTGCTGCGGCGGATGGTGGCGGCCGGGCACCTGGGCCGGAAGTCGGGCCACGGGTTCTACGACTACGCCGATCAGTAGGGCCCCGCGTCAACCTGCCACGGGATCGGGTGCTCGGGCCACCATTCCCGCGACAAGAATCCGTAGGGTGCGCCCGCGGGTCCCCGACCTCCCCGATGTCGACGAGCTGAAGGAGTCCGCCCGCCGGGCCGGGCGCCGTGCCGTCGTGAGTGGCCGTTGGCTAGCCGAGACGGTGGTCGATGTGGCGCCCCGCCTGCCGGTGCGCGGGGCCGACAGGCTGTCGGCCCACTACGACGGGCTGACGGGAGCGGAGCTGGCCGGCGAGCTCGTGCGGTCGGCGGGCCACGTGTCCGGCGGGATCGCCGCCACCGCGGGCGGCATCATCGCCGCCCAGGAGCTGACCGTCGCCGGGCTGGTCCTGGTCCCCTTCGAGCTCGCGGCCGAGACCGCATTGGTGGTGGCGACCGAGGTCAAGCTGGCGGCCGAGCTGCACCACGTGGCCGGCCGGCGTCTCCCCGGCGCACCGCACCAGCGGGCGGGCGCGGCGCTCATCGCATGGATGTCCGGCCGAGCGGTGCCTCCCAACCAGGTCGTGGCCACCGTGCGGGGCGACATGCTGGGACGCGCCGGACGCCAGCGGCTCCGCGAGCTGTTGCGGCGGCGCTTCATCTGGAACCTGTCCACGCTGGCGCCGATGCTGACGGGCGCCGCCGCCGCCGCCTACCTCAATCGCAGGGCCACGCTCGACATCGGCGGCCGGTTGGCCACCGACCTCGGGCTGGCCGGGCGCTGGGAGCGGTCGGCGAACGGTCGCGGCGGTTCCGTCGGTTGGTGATGCCCGTCGAGCCTGCGCCCACGCCGTGGGCGTTCCCGCCGGTCGAGGAGGCGGACAGCGACGGGCTGGTGGGGGTGGGCGCCGATCTCGAGCCGGGAACGATCCTGGCCGCATACCGGCGGGGCCTGTTCCCGATGCCGGTGGGGCGGCGGGGCACCCTCGGCTGGTGGTCGCCCGACCCCCGGGCGGTCATACCGCTCGATCGACTGCACGTCAGCCGCTCGTTGCGGCGCAGCCGGCGCCGGTTCGACATCCAGGTCGACACGGCATTCGACGAGGTCATCGGTGCCTGCGCCGATCCGTCGCGGCCCCACGGCTGGATCAGCCCCGAGGTCCAGGCGGCCTATACCCGGTTGCACGAGATGGGTTGGGTCCACTCGGTGGAGGCCTGGGACCGCGACGACGGCACGCTCGCCGGCGGACTCTACGGGGTGGCCATCGGTGGCCTGTTCGCCGGCGAGTCGATGTTCCATCGCCGCACCGATGCGTCGAAGGTGGCGCTGGTGGGCCTGGTCGACCTGCTGGGTGATGCCCAGCGAGAGCCAGGGTCGCCGACCCATCCCCTCTTGGACGTCCAGTGGATGACGTCGCATCTCGCCCAGCTCGGCGCGGTCGAGATCGCCCGCGAGGACTACCTCGAGCTGGTGCGGCGGGCCGTCGACTGTCCGCTGCCCGCCGCGTTTCGCGGGTGACGGTCACCCGCCGGTTGTGACCGCGCGGTAGGTCGGGCGACGATGGACCTCATGAGCGAGCGCGAGGCGCACCTGCCCCAGCCCGATCGACCCTGGATGATGCGGACCTACTCCGGCCACTCCACGGCCCGGGCGAGCAACGAGCTCTATCGCACCAACCTGGCCCGGGGGCAGACCGGGCTGTCCATAGCCTTCGACCTGCCCACCCAGACCGGCTACGACCCCGACGACCCCCTGGCGCGCGGCGAGGTCGGCAAGGTCGGCGTGCCGGTCGCCCACCTCGGACACATGGGTGAGCTGCTCGACGGCATTCCCCCGGGCGAGATGAACACGTCGATGACGATCAACGCCACCGCCGCCTGGCTGCTGGGACTCTACGTGGCCAACGCCGAGCGCCAAGGGGTGGGCTCGAGGGAGCTGCGGGGCACCACCCAGAACGACATCGTCAAGGAGTACCTGTCCCGCGGCACCTACATCTTCCCGCCGCTGCCATCGCGCCGGCTGATCGTGGACATGGTGGCGTTCTGCTCGGAGTGGATCCCGCTCTGGAACCCGATGAACGTGTGCTCCTACCACCTTCAGGAGGCGGGGGCCACGCCAACGCAGGAGATCGCCTACAGCCTCGCCACGGCGGTGGGCGTGCTCGACGCCGTCCGCGAGTCCGGGCAGGTGCCGGAGGAGCGGTTCCCGGCGGTGTTCGCCTCCATCAGCTTCTTCGTCAACGCCGGGATCCGGTTCATCGAGGAGGCCTGCAAGATGCGGGCGTTCACCGAGCTGTGGGATCGCATCGGCCTCGAGCGCTACGGCGTCGCCGACGCCAAGGCCCGGCGCTTCCGCTACGGCGTCCAGGTCAACAGCCTCGGGCTCACCGAGGCACAGCCCGAGAACAACGTGCAGCGCATCGTGCTGGAGATGCTGGGGGTCACGCTCGGCCGCGATGCCCGGGCCCGGTCGATCCAGCTACCAGCATGGAACGAGGCCCTGGGGCTGCCCCGCCCATGGGACCAGCAATGGGCGCTGCGCATGCAGCAGGTCCTGGCCTACGAGACCGACCTGCTGGAGTACCCGGACGTGTTCGATGGGTCGCACGTCGTCGAGGGCGGCACCCGCGAGTTGGTGGAATCCGCCGGCGCCGAGCTCGACGACGTGCTGGCCCTGGGCGGCGCGTTCGAGGCCATCGACGAGCTCAAGGGCCGGCTGGTGCGGAGTCACGCCGAGCGGCTCCGGCGCATCGAGGACGGTGAGCTGGCCGTCGTCGGCGTCAACCGCTTCACCGAGACCGCGCCGTCGCTACTGGTCGGCGACGACGAGGAGCACATTCTCCGGGTCGATCCTGCGCTCGAGGCGCGGACCATCGCCGGGGTCCAGGCGTGGCGGTCCGAGCGCGACAACGACGCCGTCAAGCGCTCGCTCGACCAGCTGCGCCGGGCCGCCGAGTCCGGCGACAACATCATGCCGGCCACCATCGACCTGGCCCACGCGGGCGGCACCACGGGCGAGTGGGCCGGTGCTCTTCGGGAGGTGTTCGGCGAGTACCGGGCCCCGACCGGCGTCGGCGCCGCGGTCGGCGCCGCTGGCGGGTCCGCGGGGCTGCGTGCCATCGCCGAGCGGGTCAAGGCGATGCCCGGCGGTCCGCCCCGGCTCCTGGTGGCCAAGCCGGGCCTGGACGGTCACTCCAACGGTGCCGAACAAATCGCCGTGGCTGCCCGGGACGCCGGTCTGGAGGTGATCTACCAGGGCATCCGACTGACACCCGAGCAGATCGCGGCGGTGGCGGTGGAGGAGGACGCCGACGTCGTCGGCCTGTCGATCCTCTCGGGCTCGCACCTGGAGCTGGTGCCTCAGGTGGTCCGCCTGGTGCGGGAAGGCGGCGTGGAGGCGCCGGTCGTGGCGGGCGGCATCATCCCCGAGGAGGATCGCCAGCCGCTGCTCGACGCCGGTGTCGCCGCCGTCTACACGCCCAAGGACTTCGAGCTGGTCCGGATCATGGGCGACATTGTGGACCTGGCCACCAGCCACCGAGGACGATGACCCAGGGCCGCGCCGCTCCTGGCGATAAGGACTCGTCAAATCGGGCCGACGGGCGTATCGGTCGCGTGAACGCGCCACCACCTTGCGCTCCGAGGGCGCTAGGCCGGAGCCATGGAAGCTGAGCGTCCCATGCCCTACGAGCGCTTCGACGCCGACCACCTCGTCACCGCCGCTCTGGCCACCGGGCTGGTGGGGCTGGGACTGGTGTGGGTGCCGACGCCGATCGCGGTGCCGGTGCTCGTCGCCGTGGCATTCCTGTCCGGCCGCATGGGTGGGCGGGATGCCGGCCTGGGCTCAGTGGCGGTCGGTTGCCTGATGTACGGCTACGCCATCACGGTGCCGCACTTCGTGTGGGAGATCGACAGCGGCCGCGACGAGGTGCTGTTGATCGTCCTGTTCATGGCGTCGTTGGTGGCCGCCGAGGTCGGCACGCGCCTCCGCCGCCGGCACGCCATCGGCCGGTAACGCCCGTCCGCCTTGGTCAGTCGTCGCCGACGGGGGACGGCGGGACCTATTGCCTCAGCCTCGGGTCGTGGCGATGGGGAAGCAGCGGTCCTGGAGCGCCCCGAACGCGTACAGCTCGTAGAGCCCGGCGTAGAGGTCCCGGGTCTTATCGCTCCACGCCAGGGCCTCCGGCGCCGAGATCCTCCGGAACACCTGCAGGATGCCCCCCTCGTAGACGCGGTACTCCGCCCAGGCCCCGGGGAAGTCCTTGACGCACGCCACCTCCACCCAGGGCACGTCGCCGGTGGCCGAGAACCGCCGTACCCGATTGCGATGGGTGTGGCCGGCGAAGTAGCCGGTGATCCGGGGCCTCCGGGCCACCACGTCGACGAGCTTCTCGGAGTCGTCGGGATTGATCCCGAAGTAGCCCTCCGGCCGCTTCGGCGAATCGGGGTTCCAGGCGTGGTGGTGGCCGAAGACCAGGACGGGCCGGTCGGCCTCGGCGGCGAGCTGGTCGAGCCAGTCCAGGGACTCGGCGGACACGCCACCCGATGCCCTCGCCGGGATCGACGTGTCGATCACGGCCAGTGTGACGCCCGGGAGCGTCACGGAGATGGGTGCGTGAGAGGCGAAGTCCTCGCCGAAGTAGGCGTCGTGGTTGCCCCGCACGTGGACCAGTCGCTCGCCGAACGCCGGGCCGTACGCGTCGAGGAACGCCTGGTACTCGGCTCGGGTGCCCCTCGACGTGAGGTCGCCCTTGACCACCACCACGTCGGGGTGGACGGCCTTCATGTCGGCGATGGCGCACCGGTTCATCAGCTCTGGGTAGGGCTCGTCGCCGGGTGCGGTGGTGTAGATGGGGTAGTCGTCGATGCCGTTGAGGATCCCGCACTCGGTCTCGCCGAAGTGGACGTCGTTGACGGTGCATACGGTGGCGAGCCGCTCGCCCGGCGGGCGCGGCAGCGTCCGGAAGCCGTGCCCGGCCCGCTCGTAGGCGGTGTCGGGCTCCAGGTCGGGAAAGCGGTGGATGACCACGCCGTCGTGCATCACCGCTTCGTCGTCGGCGACCGTCGTCAGGTCCATGCCAGCGCTTCAGCGCGTCCAGGGACGGACCCGGCGTAGCGGCACCGGCTTGGCCCACCACCGGCCCGAGAACCGCCAACGGGGCGGCCCGGCGGCGGGGGCGGCCACGGGCCGGGGCCAGGTGACCTCGATGGCGGCAACGATGGCGGCGACCTCTTCGTCGGTGGGCTCGCCACCGCGGGTGACCGCGACCGGCGGCGGCTTCGGGTTGGCTCCCGCCATCAGAGGGGAACGTTGCCGTGCTTGCGCTTGGGAAGGTCCTCCCGCTTGGAGCGCAGGAGGTCGAGCCCGGCGATGAGCTTGATGCGGGTCTCGGCCGGGTCGATGACGTCGTCGATGTAGCCCCGCTCCGCCGCCTGGTAGGGATTGGCGAACCGGTCGGTGTACTCCTCGACCAGCTCGGCCTTGCGGGCCTCGGGCTCGGGCGCCGCCTCGATCTCGCGCCGGTAGGCGATCTCGACTGCGCCTTGCGGTCCCATCACCGCCAGCTCACCCGACGGCCAGGCGTAGGCGAGGTCGGCGCCGATCGACTTGGAGTTCATCACCACGTAGGCGCCTCCGTAGGCCTTGCGCGTCACCACCTGGATGCGGGGGACGGTGGCCTCGCAGAACGCGTAGAGCAGTTTGGCGCCGTGGCGGATGATGCCGCCGTGCTCCTGGTCGACACCGGGCAGGAAGCCGGGCACGTCGACGAACGAGACCAGCGGGATGTTGAACGCATCGCACGTGCGCACGAACCGGGCGGCCTTCTCCGACGATTCGATGTCCAGCACGCCGGCCAGGTGCATCGGCTGGTTGCCGACGATGCCGACGACTCGCCCGTCGAGCCGGGCGTAGGCGCACACGATGTTGGGTGCCCAGCGCCGGGCGTACTCGAAGTACTCGCCACCGTCGACGACCGCCTCCACCACCGCGTGCATGTCGTACGGCTGGTGCGACGACGCCGGGATGACGTCGCGCAGCTCGGGGCACGGCCGCATGGGGTCGTCGTCGCTGGCGACCACCGGCGGCTCCTCGAGGTTGTTCGAGGGCAGGCAGCCCAGCAGGTAGCGCACGTCTTCCAGGCAGGCGGCGTCGTCGGCGGACGTGAACTGGCACACACCCGAGCGCGAGGCGTGGGCGATCGCACCCCCGAGCTCCTGCTGGGTGACCGTCTCTCCCGTCACCGTCTTCACGACGTCCGGTCCGGTGATGAACATGTAGGACGTGTCCTCGACCATGAACACGAAGTCGGTCATGGCGGGGGAGTACACGGCGCCGCCGGCGCACGGCCCCATGATCACGCTGATCTGGGGGACGACGCCTGACGCCTGCACGTTGCGGTAGAAGATGCCCCCGTAGCTGTCGAGGCTGACGACGCCCTCCTGGATGCGGGCGCCGGCACCGTCGTTTATGCCCACGACCGGGGCGCCGACCTTCAGCGCCAGGTCCATGAGCTTGTGGATCTTGTCGGCGAACACCTCGCCCAGGGCGCCGCCGAAGACGGTGAAGTCCTGGGAGAACACGAACACCTTGCGACCGTCCACCGTGCCCCAGCCACAGATGACGCCGTCGGTGTAGGGGCGGTCGTCGAATCCCGAGTCGGACGGGCGCCGGGCCAGCAGGTCGAGCTCGTGGAACGAGCCCGGGTCGAGCAGCAGGTCGATGCGCTCGCGGGCCAGGAGCTTCCCGCGGTCGTGCTGACGCTGGCGCGCCACGTCGGTGCCGGGAGCGAGCGCCTCTTCCTTGCGCTTCTCGAGGTCGGCGAGCCGCTCGCTCATGGGGTGGTCGGCCATGGGTGAAACGCTAGTGGCGGGGTTTCGGGCTCCGAAAATGTCCAGGCCCGCGGTTCCTGGAGCGTCATTGGTTGGTCAGCAATCATTCCGGCGCCAGGACTCGGCCGGGCCGATGGCGACCGCGGCCGCTGTGGTCCCCTACCCTGCGCGTCATGCGCCTCCCCGTCATGCCGCCGGTGAAACCGATGCTCGCCAAGGCGATGTACGAGCTACCCCGCGACCCGGGACTGCTGTACGAGCCGAAGTGGGACGGCTTCCGCTGCATCGTGTTCCGGGACGGTGACGAGATCGAGCTCGGGAGTCGCAACGACCGGCCGCTGACCCGCTACTTCCCCGAGATGCTGGCGCCCTTGCGGGCCAGGCTGCCCGAGCGCTGCGTGGTCGACGGCGAGCTGGTCGTGGTGACGGGTACGGGTCTCGACTTCGACGGGCTCCAGCTCAGGCTCCACCCCGCGGCCTCGCGGGTGAACATGTTGGCC
Organism: Actinomycetota bacterium; assembly: GCA_046726215.1. Lineage (GTDB taxonomy): Bacteria > Actinomycetota > Acidimicrobiia > Acidimicrobiales > VFJN01 > DASQUK01. The sequence goes on from JBKPAA010000024.1 coordinate 24,783, forward strand.
GAGCAGACGCCGGCCTCGTTCGTGGCCTTCGACCTGCTCGCGGTCGACGATCGCGATCTCGGCGGGGAACCGTTCTCCGAGCGCCGCCGCGTGCTCGAGGGCGCGCTCGCCGGCGGCAGTGACCACGACCGCGTGTACCTCACGCCGGTCACCGCCGATCCCGACGTGGCAGAGGACTGGTTCCGCCGGTTCGAGGGCGCCGGCTTCGACGGCGTCATGGCCAAGCCGGCCTCCGGTCCGTACCGCCAGGACAAGCGCGACATGTTCAAGGTCAAGCACCAACGGACGGCCGACTGTGTGGTCGCGGGGTTCCGGCGGCACAAGGACGGCGAGGGTGTCGGCTCGCTCCTCCTCGGCCTCTACGACGACCAGGGCACGCTGCACCATGTCGGCGTCGCATCGTCGTTCGCCGCCGGCTTGCGTACACAGCTGGTGGGCGAGCTCGAGCCGCTGCGGCACAATGCCCTCGAGGGGCACCCGTGGCGCGAGTGGGCGCTGGCCGAGGCGCACGAGGCCGGCCAGCGCATGCCGGGGGCGCCCAGCCGCTGGAACGCCGCCAAGGATCTCTCGTGGGAGCCGCTCCGCATCGAGCGGGTGGTCGAGGTCCGCTACGAGCACCTACAGGCCGGCCGCTTCCGGCATAACGCACGTTTCGTCCGCTGGCGGCCCGACAAGACGCCCATCGAGTGCCGCTACGACCAGCTCGAGGCGGTCGCCCCGGCCGAGCTCGCCAGCATCTTCGGCACTCCGGCCCGACCCTGAACCGGCCCCGGGAGGCAGCTTGACCCCCCGGTCAAGGACGTGGTGCGCTTGAGCCCATGACCGATACCGCCGAACGCCCAACGACGGCCTCCGACATCGTCGCGGAGGTCAAGGACTGGCTGGCCGGCAACTGGGACCCGGAGCTGTCCGTCGCCGAGTGGTGGGAACGCCTCGGCACCTCGGGCTGGGGAGTTCCCACGTGGCCGGCCGAGTGGTTCGGCAAGGACCTCAGCCGTGACGAGGGCAATCGTGTCCAGCAGGCCATAGCCGATTTCGGCGCGCTGCCGGCGCCCGGCGGCCTGGGACTCATGCTGGCGGGGCCGACGATCCTGGCGCACGGCACCGACGAGCAGAAGCAGCGCTACCTCGGCGACATCGTCACCGGTCAGCGAGGCTGGTGCCAGCTGTTCAGCGAGCCGGGCGCCGGATCCGACCTGGCGGGCCTGCAATGCCGTGCCGAGAGGGACGGCGACGAGTGGGTGGTCGAGGGCCAGAAGGTGTGGACGTCCGGCGGGCAGGTCGCCGACCTGGCGATGCTCATCGCCCGCACCGATCCCGACCAGCCCAAGCACGCCGGCATCACCTACTTCGTGCTCGACATGCACCAGGCCGGCGTCGATGTCCGCCCGCTCCGGGAGATGACGGGCCGATCGCTGTTCAACGAGGTGTTCCTCAGCGGTGCCCGGGTCAACGACGACGCCATCATCGGCGGGCTCAACGGCGGCTGGCGGGTCGCCAACACGACGCTCATGTTCGAGCGCACGAGCCTCGGCGCCGGCGGCGGTTCGGCGGCGGCCTCGCTGGCCACGCCCGGGACAGTGGCCGGCGACCTCCAGCGGCGGGCCGGCGACTTCGTGGCCACGGGGGGCCGCAAGGGCGGTGGCGGCGGGACGCTGTTCGGTGCCTCCTCCAAGGCGCTCACGCGGCTCGCGCAGGCCAACGGCAGGGCCGCGGACCCGAGCGTGCGCCAGCGGCTGATGCTGCTGCACACCCACGGCGAGCTGGCCCGCTTCAACAACCTTCGGTTGAAGGCGGCCAAGGCCGCCGGCGGGGACATCCCCGGGCTGCCCAACATCGCCAAGCTCACCATGAGCAACATCGTGCGACTGTCCCGCGACCTCGGGCTCGAGATCGCGGGCGCCTACGGCACGCTGCACGGCTACGACCCCGACGCCCGCAAGGCGCTCGACGAGGCGACCGGGCTGCCGTTCCTCAACGGCGTCACCGAGATGGCCCTGTTCGCCCAGGGTCCTCCCATCTATGGCGGCACCGACCAGGTGCAGCGCAACATCATCGGCGAGCGTGTGCTCGGGCTCCCCAAGGAGCCGGGCTTCGACAAGAACACGCCGTTCCGGGAGTTACCCAAGAACGGATGAGGCTTCGATTCGCAACCGGCGGTTGCGAATCGAGGCTTTGGGCGCCGCCTGGCGGCGGCGTCGATCTCCGGTCGCTCGACCGGCAAAGCCGGCTCGAGCGACGTTGGTGGGCTCCGCCAGGAGGCTCTGCCCCCCAAACCCCCCGCCGGATGGCCAACGCCTGGTTCCTGGGTTCGCAACCGGAGGTTGCGAACACCGTCACAAATTGTGTCGCTGCCTCGTCGGTTGGGTGACGGCAGAGCCGAACGAGGAGTTGCACGATGGAGAGGCACTGGGACGTGATCGTGGTGGGCGCGGGCCTGGCAGGCTTGACTGCGGCCGCAACTGCGGCGGGTTCCGGGGCCTCGGTTCTCGTGCTCGACGGCCACCATCCCGGCGGCCGCGCCACCACCGACGAGGTGGGTGGCTACCGGCTCAATCGCGGCGCCCACGCCTTCTATCGGGGCGGCGCCGGGCGGGGCGTGCTCGGGCGCCTGGGTGTGGGCGTTCGAGGCGAGCCACCGATACTGGCCGGTGCCCGCGTCCGCCGGGGCGAACGGGTCGGCGCGCTCGGCCTGGGACCGGCCGGCATCGCGCGCAGCCGCATGCTCAGCGCGGGTGACAAGGCCAGGATCGCCCGGGTCCTGGCCGGCGTGCGCCGCTGGAAGCCGGCGACGCTGGCCGACCGATCGGCGGCCACGTGGCTCGACCAGCTGGGCCTCGTCGGCGCCTCCCGGGAGTTCGCCGAGATGCTCGCCCGCACCGCCACGTACGTGGCAGACATGGCCAGCGTGTCCGCCGACCTGGTGGCCGGTCAGATCCAGATGGCCCTGGACGACGGTGTCGAGTACCTCCACGGCGGGTGGTCGACGATGGTCGAGGGGATCGCGAGCGCCGCCCGCGCCCGGGGGGCCCAGATCCACACCGGGGCACGGGTACGGCTCGTGGCACCAGACGGCGGCCGGGTCCGGGTTGCGGTGGCCGCGCACGGCGCGTCCCGTGACGGCGACGACGGCGGCGCCATCGCCGACGGCGGCACCCTGCTGGCGCGCCGCGCGGTGATCGCCGCCGGCACGCCGGCTGCGTGTGCGGCACTGCTGCCGGACCCGCCGCCCGGATGGGATGACCTCGGCCCGCCGGCCCGCGCCGCCTGCCTGGACATGGCGTTCGCCTCGCCGCCCGACTTCACGGTGCTGCTGGGACTGGACCGGCCGCTGTACCTGATCCGGCACTGCCCACCCGCGGCGCTGGCGCCGCCAGGTGGGTCGGTGGTCCACGGCCTGCGCTACCTGCGGCCCGACGAGGACCTGTCGCCCGACGAGGCCCGGGCGGAGCTGCTCGAGCACGCCCGCCTCGCCGGCATCGATCCGGGCGGCGCCGCGCACGTGCGCTACCTGCACCGGATGACCGTGGTTGGGGCCGTGCCGGTGCCGGGCGTGGGCCTGGCGGGCCGGGTCGACGTCGCCGACACTGGCCACGAGGGCGTGTTGGTGGCCGGCGACTGGGTCGGACCCCGAGGCCACCTCGCCGACGCCGCGCTGGCCAGCGGCGAGGATGCCGGCCGGCTGGCGGCGGCGGCGATCGAGGCCGATCTGGTCGGGCGCCCGGTCATCGCGAGGCAGCGAGTCGGGCGCCCGGTGATGGGCAGGGCGTCGTGACGGATGACCGCGGCCGAACCCGGGCGACGGCGCGACACTCTTGGAAGATGCGACATCGTCCGCATCCCGGGGCGCCGCCCACCTATCGCAGCGGACGGGCCGGCATAGCCGAGCCCGGCGACGATCCCTTCCTCGCCGCGATGGTGGCCGAGCGGCCGCTCCTCGTCGGGCTGGCATACCGGATCACCGGGTCGCGGGTCGAGGCCGAAGACATCGTCCAGGAGGCATGGCTTCGCGCCCGGCGCTCCGACGGCTCGCAGATCGACAACCCGGCGGCGTGGCTGACGAGAGTCGTCGCGCGGCTGGCCCTCGACCACCTGCGCTCGGCCCGCCACCGCCGCGAGAGCTACGTCGGACCGTGGCTCCCGGAGCCCGTGCTCGGCTCCGTGGTCCACGCCGCGACCGGCGAGGATCCGGCCGGTGCCACCGAGCTGGCGGAGTCGGTGACCTTCGGGTTCCTCCGGATGCTGGAGACGCTGGCGCCCGTCGAGCGGGTGGTGTTCCTGATGTCGGACGTGTTCGACGTCCCGTTCGCCGAGATCGGCCCGGCCGTCGATCGCAGCCCCGAGGCCTGCCGCCAGATATCCAGCCGAGCCCGCCGGCGCCTGCGGGAGGGCGCACCCCGGCACCGGGTCCCCGACGACGCGGACAGCGTGGTCGGCGAGCTGCTCGAGGCGCTGACCGATGGCGACATGGACCGGGTGCTCTCGCTCCTCGCCGAGGATGCGGTCCTGGTCAGCGACGGCGGGCCGCAGGCCTACGCCGCACGCCGACCGGTGGTGGGTCGTGAGCGCGTGGCCCGGTTCCTCGTCAACGCCGCCAGGCGGCTCCTAAGCACGGACGTCACCATCGAGTCGGCCGTCGTCAACGGCGAGCCGGGGGTGGTGGTCACTCGTGCCGGCCGCCGGCTGCTGACCCTGACCGCGCATGTGCACGACGGCGCCATCGCCGCCCTCTACAGCGTGGTGAATCCCGACAAGCTGGCGGCGTTGGACATCGCCGACCCCATGGTGTGACTTTCGCGGGCGCTCAATAGGCGCGGGAGGCCACCAGGTCGGTGACCCGCGTCATTCGCTCCGCCAGCCGGCGGGCGTCCAGCCGCTCGCACAGCTCCAGGAAGGCGACGGGGTCGGCGGGACCGACCCAGCGCAGCTCGTCGACCCTGTCGCTGACCGGCGCGTCGGTCTCCACGGTGGCGATGCGGCGGAACAGCAGGGCCAGCTCGAACTGCTCGCGAAGGACGGCGTTGAGCTTGGCGGCGCCCCGCACCCCGGAGTCCCAGGTGATCGGGTCGGCGGGGATCGACTCGAGGTGCCCCCAACGACGCAACACGGCGGCGGCCGACTTGGCCCCCCAGCCCGGCAGACCCGGGAACCCATCAGCCGAGTCGCCCACCAGCGCCAGCAGGTCGGGGATCGAGGGCGGCGGCACGCCCAACCGCGCCTCCACGCCGGCGGCGTCGAGCACGACGCCCTTGCGCCGGTCAAGCTGCACGACCTTGCCGCCGACGCATTGGCCGAGGTCCTTGTCGGGCGTGCAGATCACCACCTTCCCGACGCGGTCGTCGGCGGCGGCCATCACTGCCGCGGTGGCGAGCCCGTCGTCGGCCTCGAGCTCGACCTGCGGCCACACCGCGAACCCGGCGGCTGTCATCGCGTCCTCGATGATCGGGAACTGGGCCAGCAGCTCGCGCGGCATGCCGGCCGACGTCTTGTACCCGGGCCACAAGTCGTTGCGGAACGACTCGATGACATGGTCGGTGGCGACGCCCACGTGGCTGGCGCCGTCGGCGACGAGCTGCAGCAAGGTCGTCAACACTCCCACCGTGGCGCCCCGGTGGAGGTCGCGGTTGTTGGGGGCGAAGTGGTACCGGAACAGCTCGTAGGTGCCGTCGACCAGGTGCACGTCCATGACGACGCGACACGGTAGCGGCTGCCCCCTCATCCCGATCCCGGCGGGCCTACTGGCTCTACGCCAGTTCGACCAGGTCGAGCAGGTCGTCGGACCAGAAGTCGACCTCGCCATCGGGCATCAGCAGCACCCGGTCGGGTGCCAGGTCGCGCACGAAGCCGGTGTCGTGGCTGACGATCACCATCGTGCCCGCCCAGCTGGCTAGTGCAGCCGCCACCGCCTCACGCGATGGCGGGTCCAGGTTGTTGGTGGGCTCGTCGAGCAGCAGCAGGTTGTGACGCCCGGCCACCAGCAGCGACAGGGCGAGCTTGGTCTTCTCTCCGCCCGACAGGCTCGCCGCGTCTTGGAACACCTTGTCGCCCGACAGACCGAAGGTGCCGAGCAGGCGGCGCCGCATCTGGTTGTCGAGGCGGGGCGCCGCCTCGCTCATGTGCTCGAACAGCGACGCGCCGGGGCGGATCCCCTCGTGCTCCTGGGCGTAGTAGCCGATCGTGATCTGGTGGCCCGCCGTGACCACGCCGGTGTCGGGGTTGGAGGCGCCCGCCAGGATGCGCAGCAGGCTGGTCTTGCCGGCGCCGTTGAGCCCCAGGACCAGCAGCCGCTCGCCGCGGCCGACGTCGAAGGCCACGTCCTCGAACACGGGCGGGCCGCCCCCGTAACCCTTGGACAGCGCCGCCACGGTGAGCGCAGTGCGGCCGCAGGGTGGCGGCTCCGGCAGCCGCAGGCGCAGGCCGCGGCGGGCGGTGGGCGCGTCGACGGCCTCGCTGCGGATGCGGGCGATGCGGGTCTCGAGGGCGTTGGCGAAGCTGGCCTTCGACGCCTTGGCGCCCCAGCGATCGACCAGGGTCTGCAGCCGCGCGATCTCCGCCTGCTGGCGCGAGGCGATCTTGGCCCGGCGTTCCTCGTCGCGGGCACGTGCCACCTTGTACTGCGAGTAGGTGCCCTTGTACTCGGTCAGCTCACCGATGTCGGCCTCCCCCGGCCGGTCGAGGTGCAGGACCCGGGTGATCGACTCGTCGAGGAGCTCGAGGTCGTGGCTGACGATGATGAGCGCGCCCCGATAGGACCGCAGGAAGGCGAACAGCCACTCGCGGGCGTCGTTGTCGAGATGGTTGGTGGGCTCGTCTAGCAGCAGCAACTCGCTGCCCGCGAACAGGATCCGGGCCAGCTCCACCCGGCGGCGCTCCCCGCCCGAGAGCACGACTATGGGCAGGTTGGTCCGATCCTGGCGCAGGCCCAGCCCCGCGAGGAGCCGCTTGGCCTCGGCCTCGGCGGCGTAGCCACCCCCATGCTCGAACCGGTCGTGTAGCCGGCTCCACTTGTCGACCAGCGCGTCGTCGCCGGGCTGGGCTTCCATCTTCAGGCGCAGCTCCTCGAGCCGGGCGGCGAGGGTGTCGAGGCCCCGCCCCCCGAGCACGTGGGTGAGGGCGGTGACGCGCGCCGGGATCCGGTCCAGCCGCGGATCCTGGGGCAGGTAGCCGAACGCCCGCGGTCGCTGGATGACGCCCGCCTTGGGCTCGGCCATTCCGCCCAGGACCTTGAGCAGCGACGTCTTGCCGGCGCCATTGCGTCCCACCAGGCCGACGCTGTCGCCGGCGCGCACGGTCAAGGCTGCGCCCTCGACCACGAGGGTGCCACCGACCTCGACCGTGAGCCCGCGGACCGACAGCATGGCCGCCCATCCTGGCGCCTCTCTGCGCTCGCACCAACCGCATTCCGCGCGCAGGGCGGGTTGTTGTCATCCAGCGGGCCGCTCGGCGCCGAACTACTGGCGGCATGTCCGGCGCGACGAGGTCCCGGAGTTCGCACTTGGCTGGAGTCCTGATGACGTCACACGCGGATGCGTCCGCCTCGGCGAGCGATCCCCAGCTGGTGGCCGCCGTCGCCGACGGCGACGAGCGGGCGGTGGCGGAGGTCTACCGCCGGTACGGCGGGGCGGTGTGGGCCGTAGCGCAGCGCGTCTGCGGTGACCGGGCCTCGGCCGAGGACGTGTGCCAGACCGTGTTCGTCGATCTCTGGAGGCGGCCGGAGCGCTTCGATCCCCAGCGGGGCAAGCTGCGGTCCTGGCTCGTGGCCCAGGGACACGCACGTGCCGTGGATGTGGTGCGGTCGGAGACGGCGCGGCAGCGCCGGCAGGAGCGGGCGGCGCGGCTGGCACCCACCCCACCGCCCTCGGGCGACGTCGAGGCGGCCAGCTTGCTCGCCTCGCTCGCCGACCACATGCGGCGCGCCCTCGATCGACTGGCTGCCGACGACCGTGACGCCATCGTGCTCGCCTACTTCGGCGGCCATAGCTACCGCGAGACCGCAGCGCTGCTGGGGGCACCCGAGGGAACGGTCAAGAGCCGCATTCGTCGCGGCCTCGAGAGTTTGCGACGCCTGCTGGACGCCGAGGGGGTGACATTGTGAGCCCCGTGAGTGGACGCCAGCAGCGTGGCGAACGGCATCCCCTGGACGACCTGGCGCTCTATGCACTCGACGCGCTCGAGGCCGATGATGTCGGGACGATCGAGGCGCACCTCGCGGCGTGTGCCGCGTGCCGGCAGGAACTAACGGCCCACGAGGAGGCGCTGGGGGCGCTGGTCGAGGACGGACCCCCGCCAGCGCTGTGGGACGCGGTTCAAGCCCAGATCCGGGACAGCGGGCCGACCCCGGTGAACGGGGCCCCGCTGCACCTGGGGTCGGACCATGCCCACCCGGACCGGTCCGCCCGTCGTCGCGGGATGCGGCGTCGGTTGGCGATGCTGGCCGCGGCGGCGGCCCTGGCGGCCGTCCTGGGCGTGGGTCTGGGCACCAGGCTGAACGACGTCGACAACGGATCCGGCACCTTGGCCGGCGTGTCCACCGACGGCACGACCGTGGCGGTGCTCGCCGACGCCCACGGCGCCGACGTCGCCCGGGTCGTCACCAATGAAGGCGGCGACGTGGTCATCCTCGAGGAGCTGCCACAACTGGCGGCCGAGCGCACGTACCAGCTGTGGTCGGTCGGCGGGCCCCGCCCGGTGTCGCTGGGTCTCATGGGCGGCGACGGGCATGACGCAACGATGCCCGTCAGCCTGCCGGCGACGGCGACGAAGCTGGCGATCAGCGAGGAACCGGCGCGCGGCTCCACGACGCCCACCGGCCCCGTGGTCGCGTCCGGCGCCGTCGTCCGGCCCGCCTGACGGCAGCAGCGTCGCCCGGCATCCAAACCGGGCTGCGGCTTCGGATACGCCGCGCATGGAATGGACGGACACATCCGGGGCAGCGTCCCGACGCCTGCCACACCCGAGCCGGAGGACCCCGACCGACCGCGGGCGCCCGGCGGCCGCGGTCGGAGCGCCCGGCGCTGCGCTGGCCGGCTTGGTCTCGGCCGCCGCCGCGCTCGGGGCCGGTGAGCTGGTCGCGGGCGTCGACGACCGCATGGCGTCCCCGGTCGAAGCGCTCGCCGGGGAGGTCATCAACCGGGTTCCTCGCGCCGTCGAGCGCTTCGCCATCGAGACCTTCGGCAGCAACGACAAGCTCGCCCTGGTCATCGGGATCTTGGCGTTCTCTGCCGTGTTCGGCATCGTCCTCGGTGTCGTCTCCCGCCGCCGGCGTCCCGTCGGCGCGTTGGGCTTGGCCGCCTTTGCGTTCGTTGGCTTCCTGGCCTCGGTCGCGGGACCCCGCACCTCGCCCGCCGCCGGCTTGCCGAGCGTGGTTGCGGGCCTGGTCGGCGTGGCCTGCTTGCGGTCGTTGGTGTCGCGCGCCCCGAGCCGAACGGCGAGCGCCCCGGGCGTTGCTGGCAACGGCTCCGGGCCGGCGGCAGCGTCGCCCGTGGCGGCGCCGACGCGCGGCGGTGTGGCTTCGCGGCGCGCCTTTCTCGGGATGACGGCCGCAGCTGCCGCCGCCGGGGCCCTTGCGGCCGCCGGCGGTCGGGCGCTCCGCAGCCGATTCAGTGCCGCCGAATCGCGGGCCAACGTCGTATTGCCTCGCGCCCGCCGTCCCGCTCCACCGCTCCCGCCCGCCGGCAGGGGCGTCGAGGTCGGCATTCCCGGCGTGGCACCTTTCGTCACCCCGACGCCGACTTCTACCGGGTCGACACGGCCCTCGTCGTGCCCCAGGTGCGCGCCGAGGACTGGTCGCTCGCGGTGACCGGGATGGTCGACGAGCCGTTCGCGCTGACCTTCGACGACCTGCTGGACCGGGACCTGGTCGAGGCCGACATCACGATGACCTGCATCTCCAACCCGGTGGGGGGCGACCTCGTCGGCCACGCCCGGTGGCTCGGGGTCCTCACTCGCGAGCTGCTCGAGGAGGCTCGCCCCCTTGGCGGCGCCGATCAGCTCGTGGGCCGGTCGGTCGACGGGTACACGTGCGGGTTCCCCTTGTCAGCGGCCTACGACCGGGACTGCATCGTCGGCGTGGGGATGAACGGGGAGCCCCTGCCGCTCAAGCACGGGTTCCCGGCCCGCCTCGTGACCCCGGGCCTCTATGGCTACATCGGGTCCACGAAGTGGCTGACCGAGCTCGAGGTCACCACGTTCGACGCCTTCGACCAGTACTGGGTGCGCCGGGGCTACGCCGACCGGGCGCCGGTCAAGACGATGGCTCGCATCGACACGCCCCGCAGCCTCGAGCGCGTCGCCGCAGGCCCCGTTGCCATCGGCGGCGTGGCCTGGGCACAGACCCGGGGCATCGAAGCCGTCGAGGTGCGGGTCGATGACGGGCCCTTCCGCCCCGCCCAGTTGGCCGACGCCCTCAACCGCACCTCGTGGCGACAGTGGCGCTTCGACTGGGACGCCGCTCCCGGGCGCCACGCGCTCACGGTGCGCGCCGTCGACGGCCGCGGCGAGACGCAGACCGAGACGCGGGCCGACACGGTCCCCGATGGCGCCAGCGGCTGGATGTCCCTGGTCGTCACCGTCGAATGATCCATCCACACCCATTCCCCCCAAGGAGGGACAACGAAATGCGCCCTACCCGAAAGCTGGGAGCTGGCCTTGCGCTCGTCGTCGGCCTGTCGCTGGCGGCGGCAGCCTGCTCGGACGGCGGCGAAGGCAACGCGAGCTCCGATGAGCCCGCCCCGGTCGAGTCCCCGGCGCCCGACGTCGCCGGCGATTCGGCGGGCGCCACCGATCCGGCGACGATCTGCGATCCCGCCGGTCTCGTCGATGCGGTCGAGAGCGGTCCCGATGAGGGCACGCTCGCGGGCATGACCGACGATCCGGTCGCCACCGCCGCGTCGAGCAACCCCGTCCTCACCACGCTGGTGACCGCGGTGACCGAGGCCGACTTGGTCGACCCGCTCAACTCGGCCGACGCGGTCACGGTCTTCGCGCCCACCGACTGCGCCTTCGCGGCGCTCGATCCGGCGACGCTCGACGCCGCCCTGGCCGATCCGACCGGGCTGCTGACGCAGGTGCTCGGGTTCCACGTCGTCGCCGGCCAGCGGCTGTCGTCCGATGACCTGGCGAACACCAGTGAGCTCGAGACCTTCACCGGTGCGGTGCTGCCGGTGGAGTCGGACGGCGACACGATCACCGTCGGCGGCGGGCAGGCACGGATAGTCGTGCCCGACATCCAGACCGCCAACGCCACCGTCCACCTGATCGACCACGTGATGCTGCCCCCTGCGAGCTGAGTCCGGGGTCGATTCCCGACCGACGCGGTGGCCGGGTCGTGGGCCCGGCCACCGGCGCGCCCGATGACGACCGATGTGTAGCGGGTGCCCCCGCCACTGGTGGACGGGCGACGGTGCCGCCGCGGGTTATACGCACGCGCAGGCAATCGATTGCATCATCCGCCGCGAAGGTTCCAGCCTAGGAGCGCCCTCCGCGGCGCCAGCGTTGTGCGGTGAAAGCCACGGGTTCGCCCGTGAGTTGCTCCGCGAACGGCTGGATGATTCTCAGTGCCTCGCCTGGGAGGGCTCTTACGATCGAGACGATTCCTGTTGTGTGGGATTGGTCATCGTCAAGGAGGACGCCCACGAAGCTCAAGCGGCTGTCCGGATTGACGCCCAGCAGTTGCAGGTCGGTGTCGTTGGCGTTGCGGGGTTTCGGGGGCCACTGGCCTGTTATCAGTGCGTTCGGTGCTCCTGACGCGAGCGAGCCCTCGGTGGGTTGGCGCTGGAGCAGTACGACGGTTCGGACAGTCGTGACTTGTCGGTAGAGACCGGCCAGCCAGTATGGCTCCTCGGTAGCGAACTGCTCTGCACTGGCACGGTCGGCCAGGTTGACGACATGGACGCTTCCTGTGTGTTCAGCGCCGTCGTCGGACAAGGTAGGGCCTCGAAGAAGGAGCCGATCGGCAAACCGGTCCATGTAAGACCAATGCGCCTCGGCCAGGTCAAGCAGCTCAGTTTCAACCCCCGGTCTGTCCTGGGCGTGAACATAGAACGGCATGGTGAGAAGGTACCGACGCCAGCCTGCCCCTGTTCCGACGTGGGCCGCCAACCGCCGTGGCGTCCCCGAAGCTCCGCTCGTGACGTGTCGCGCCCGGTCCGTCAGCCTCTCGGTGTTCGATGGACGGCCCGTGCGTATCAGTCGAGGCTGAACGGCGGGTACTCGTCGGTGAGCAGGTACAGGTAGGCGGTGACTCGGGTGCTCCAGCGCATGACGCCCACGACGAACGTGCGCAGCCCCTCCGGCCAGCGTCCTGTGAACAGCACGGCGAAGAAGGCGATCACCGAGGCCAGGAAGGCCACGAGGCCCAGGATGCTGAGCACGATCAACTGCGGGATCGCCAGGATCAAGCGGAACGCCACCGTAAGCCGGTTGCGATCCTCCAGCTCGGGCGTGAAGCCCGTGCGAACGGGTGAATAGGTGCCGGGATCGGCGGCGACGGCCTCGAAGGCGAACGGTGGGTACTCGTCTCGGAGGAAGCCCCCGTACGCGACGACGCGGTTGCTGTAGCGCACGTAGAGGCACACCATGTTCGCCAGCCCCTCGGGCAGCCGGCCGGTGAACAGGATGACGAACCAGGCGATCACGGAGGCGACCTCGGCGAGGAACCCGAGCACGGACAGGATCACGAAATGCGGGATCGCCAGGAACCACTGCACGAGTGGGCGCCAGTTGGCGATCCGCTCGGCGCGATCGACCTCCAACGTTGCCGGGTACGTCTGGGCGAAGGTTTCCAAAATTCCCCTCCTAGGGCTCGTCCGGGGAGAAGCCGGCGAGACGCTACCCCTGCGGATCAGGCCGGTGGGCGATGGCGCTCATTCCTGTACGAGCTCGATGAGGGTCCCGAACGCGCCTTTGGGGTGGACGAAGGCCACGGTGGTGCCGCGGCTGCCGGGGCGGGGGACCTCGTCGATCACCCGACCGCCCTGCGCCTTGACGGCGTCGAGCGCGGCGGCGCAGTCGTCGACCCGGTAGCCGACGTGGTGCAGGCCCTCGCCGCGATTCTGTAGGTATTTGGCCACCGGCGAGTCGTCGCGAGTGGGCGTGAGCAGCTGGATGTAGCTGTCGGCCACGCGCAGGAGCGCCTCCTCGACGCCGTCGGACTCGACCACCTCGCGGTGGGCGACGTCGGCGCCGAACGTGGCCCGGTAGTAGGCGATGGCCGCATCGAGGTCGGAGACGGCGATGGCGACGTGGTCGATCTCGGTCAGCAGCACGCCCGTAGGTTAAGCGGAACGTGCGGCGGTCAATGAGGTCATGGCAGCCGTAACCACCGCAAGAACGAGAGTGGCTACACGTCGCCCCGCGCGTGGCGCTGGAACAGGGTGATGCGGCCCTCGCCGATGCGATCGCGCTTGTCGCGATCGGTGATCCCCAGGCCCGGCTCGGGCGCCAGGCACAGCACACCGAGCTTGCCCTCCGACTCGTTGCGATGCACGGCTCGGGCGGCCTCGCCTACCTGATCGAGCGGGTAGACGGCTGACATCACCGGTTGGATGGCGCCCTTGTCGATGAGCCGGTTCATGTCCCACGCCTCCTGGTAGTTGGCGAAGTGGCTCGACACGATGCTCTTGAGCTTCATCCACAGGTGGCGGTTGTCGTACTCGATCATGAAGCCGCTGGTGGCCGCGCAGGTGACGATGGTGCCGCCCCGCTTGGCGATGAACACCGAGGCACCCATGGTCTGGCGTCCTGGGTGCTCGAACACGATGTCGGGATCGTCGCCCACGAGCCCCCGGACCTTCTTGCCCAGCCGGCGCCACTCTGCATCGTCCTGCGTGTGTTCGTCCTTCCAGAACTTGTAGCCCTCGGCCTTGCGGTCGATGACGTGCTCGCAACCCATGGCGTGGAGCAGGCGGGCCCGGTTCTCGCTCGACACCACACCCACCGGCGTGCCGCCACCGTTGAGCACCAGCTGGGTGGCGTACGCCCCGATGCCGCCGGTGGCCCCCCAGATGAAGACGTTGTCGCCCTGCCTCATGCGTGCGGCGTGGCGGCCGACGAGCATGCGATAGCTGGTCGAGGCGCACAGGCCGTTGACCGCCGCCTCCTCCCAGGTGAGATGCGCAGGCTTGGGCATGAGTTGGTTGGCCTTGACGATCGACAGCTCGGCCAGCCCGCCATAGTTCGATTCGAAGCCCCAGATGCGCTGGTTCGCAGCGAGCATCGAGTCGTCGTGAGCGGACGGGTCCTGGTCGTCGACGTAGTTGCAGTGGACGGCAACCCGGTCGCCGGGTGCCCAGTTGCGCACGGCCGACCCGACCCGCAGCACCACACCGGAGGCGTCGGAGCCGACCACATGGAAGTCCTGTTGGTGGCGTGCCGCCCACTTCGACTCGCGGGCCAGGCGATCGAGGAAGTCGAAGGTGGGCAAGGGCTCGAAGATCGAGGTCCACACGGTGTTGAAGTTGATCGAGCTGGCCATGACGGCCAGGTACACCTCGTCGGGCGCCAGCTCGGGGGTGGGGACGTCGCCGATGTGCAGCGACTTGCGGGGATCCTTGTCCTCCGATGACACCCCCTCCCACATCTCCTGTTCGGCCCGCAGGACGTGTGCGGCCCGGTAGCTCTCGGGGATGGGGAGCGCGGCGATCTCGTCGCCCGAGGCGCCCCCCTGGATGGCCTCGAGGATCTGGTGCATCGCCGCAACTTACCGTGGGGTAACGGAAGGGCTCCAACGGCCGATGGGCGGCTAGCCTGCTGTGAGTGAGTAACCCCGAGGTGCACACTCCGGCTCCTGGGGCGGGATCACCGACCGAGGAGCAGGAGGCCACCGACCGGGGCGCTGGGGATCAGGCCCGTGACGCGTCCGCCCCCACCCCCCGGGCGAGCGTGGCCGAGTCCCTGGCCGACATTCGCGCCGACCGCATTATGGGCGACGCCCGCCGCGAGGCCCACGCGATCATCGACGGTGCCCGCGTGGAGGCGCGGCGCGAGGCCCGCGCCATCGTCGACGCCGCCCGCGCCGAGGCGGAGACCATCATCACCGAGGCCTTCGAGCAGCGGGCCCGCATCGTGCGGCGCGACTGGGCCATCGGCGACGGTGATTGGTCGACGGTGGGGGACACGGCGAGAGGCGATGCCGAGCACGACGGCGAGGACCAGGCCGTCACCGCCCCCGAACCGGCCCCGGCGGCGCCGACACCGGCGGGCGGCATCCCGGTCCCGGTGGCCGACGCCACCGACGAGGTGGAGGACGCGCCGCACCCGCCTCCGGATGTCGTGCCGGGGTCGGTGCCCGAGATCGTGCCCTTGTCGGTGCCGGAAGAGGTGCCGCGGCGGGTGCCGGAGATCGTGCCGCGGTCGGTGCCCGACGTCCGGCCGCGGCCGCAGCCTGATGTCGCCGCCGCGGCGAAGCTGTCCGAGCTGATCGAGCTGCCGGCGCTGCGAGCCCGCGAGCGGCTCCCCGCGCCGCCGCACTCGGAACCCTCACACGAGCCCCGGCCGCCGCTGCCGGCGCGGCCCCGCCGCGGGGCAGCCCCCGTGCCCCGGAGCGGCCCGGGTGCAC
>JBKPAA010000025.1:0-60186 GCA_046726215.1 Actinomycetota bacterium
GGCCTCAACCTCGCCGTTTCCGATGTCTGTTATCTGGCCGACGCGCTCGCCGACGCCGTACACGGCAGGTCGACCACGGGCCTAGACGGGTACTCCGACCGCGCGCTGGCGCGGGTGTGGAAGGCGGTCCGCTTCTCGTGGTGGTTGACCATGCTCATGCACCACTTCCCCGGCAGCGGCGAGTTCGACCGCCGCATCCAGGAGGCCGAGCTCGACTATCTGGCCGGCTCCGAGGCCGCCCAGCGGTCGTTCGCCGAGAACTACACGGGACTGCCGCTGTGACGGCGCCGAGAAGGGAGACCGACATGCCGCACCGCTCCGCCCCACCGTTCCGCGCCGACCACGTGGGCAGCCTGTTGCGTCCGCCAGAGGTGCTCCAGGCCCGGGAGGACACGGCCTCCGGGCGCATCACCGCCGGGGAGCGGCGGGCCATCGAGGACCGCGCCATCGCCGACGTCGTGAGGATGCAGGAGGACGTCGGCCTCCAGACCGCCACGGATGGGGAGTTCCGCCGCGCGGCGTGGCACATGGACTTCATCTACCAGCTCGGCGGCGTCCACCCGGGCGACGAGAAGCTCACCGTCGCCTTCCGCGACGAGCAAGGCGAGCTGTCCTTCGAGGCCCCCGCGCTGGTCGTCGACGAGCGGATCTCGCTGCCCGAGCCCATCTTCGGCGCGGACTTCACGGCCCTGACCGCAATGACCTCGACGGCGACGCCCAAGCTGACGATCCCGTCGCCGAGCATGGTCCACTACCGCGGCGGCCGGGCGGCGCTCGACCCCGACGTCTATCCCGACATGGACCAGTTCTGGGACGACCTGAGCGCCGCGTACGCGCAACAGGTCGCGGCCATGGCCGAACTCGGGTGCACGTACCTGCAGTTCGACGACACCAGCCTGGCCTACCTCAACGACCCCGAACAGCGAGCCCAGCTCACGGCCCGCGGCGACGACGCCGAGCACCAGCACCTGCGGTACATCCGTCAGATCAACGCCGCCCTCGCCGACAAGCCGGAGGGCATGAGCGTCACGACCCACATGTGCCGGGGTAACTACCGCTCGGCATGGGCCGCGGAGGGGAGCTACGACTACGTCGCCGAGGCGGTGTTCAACGAGCTAGCGGTCGACGGGTTCTTCCTCGAGTACGACGACGAGCGCTCCGGTGGCTTCGAGCCGCTGCGGTTCGTGCCACCGGGGAAGCAGGTCGTGCTGGGCCTGGTGACGACGAAGCGGCCGGCGCTCGAGAGCAAGAACGTGCTCAAGCGCCGGATCGACGAGGCCGCCCGCTACGTCCCGCTCGATCAGCTGTGCCTGTCGCCGCAGTGCGGGTTCTCGTCCACCGTCGAGGGGAACAAGCTCACCTACGACGACGAGGTCGCCAAGCTGCGCCTCATCGTCGAGGTCGCCGGCGAGGTTTGGGGCTGACGACCACGCCGATCCCGAGGCAATGACGAACGATGAGCCAAGCCCGAGGCAATGGCGAACGGTCTCCGCTAGCTGTTGCCTCGGGCGTTCCTGACCGTTAGCCATTGCCTCGGGTTCTACGACGTCCCCCTGGTCAGGTGAAGTGGTAGAGCCGTTGCGGGTTGTCGACCAGGATGCGGTTGCGCGTCGCCTCGTCGGGGGCGAGGTCGGCGAGGAGGTCGACCAGGTCGCCGTCGTCGGGCATGTGGCGCACGTTCGGATGCGGCCAGTCGGTGCCCCACAGCACGCGGTCGGGGGCGGCGGCGATGAGGGCCCGGGCGAAAGGCACGACGTCGTCGTACGGCGGCGGCCCCGTGGCGGTGAGCCGCTCGGCGCCGGACACCTTGACCCAGCAGCGATCGTCGGCGAGGAGTCGGAGCAGCGCCCGGAATGGCTCCTGGTCGAGCCCGGCGGTGGCATCGACCCGGGCCATGTGGTCGATGACGTAGGGGCAGGGCATGCGGTCGAGCAACCCGGCGTACGTGGGCAGGTCGATGGCGTCGAAATGGAGGACCACGTGCCAGCCGCGTTGCGCCACCCGCGCCACCGTGCGGTCGAAGCGCTCCAGGTCGGGGGCGCCGCCAAGGTGGGCGACGAAGTTGATGCGCGCACCGCGGACCCCGGCATCGTGCAGCTCGTCGAGCTCGGCGTCGCCGGTCGCGTCGCCGATCATGGCTACGCCGGCGTAGCGGCCCTTGCCCTGCAGCAAGGCGTCCAGGAGGGCGGCGTTGTCGGTCCCGTGGCAGCTCGCCTGCACGAGCACCGCCCGTTCCAGCCCGAGCCGGTCGTGGAGGTGCCGCAGGTCGTCGACGCCGGCGTCGGGCGGGGTGTAGCGGCGGGTGGGCGCGAAGGGGAATCGCGCGGCCGGCCCGAACACGTGGCAGTGGGCATCACACGCGCCGGGTGGGGGGTCGAACGCCCGGGGCGGGTGGGGGTCGGGATGCGGCGCGGGGATCGTGCGTTCCATCACCGCTCGCGGGGGAACGCGGTGCCGTCCATGAGCTTGCGGGCGGTACGGATGATCCCGGCACGCTCCACGACCGGGACGCCGTCGACCAGCGCCAGGTCGACGGCCGCGTCGAACGTCCCGCTGGGGTGTTCGATGGTCACGACCCCGCCATTGTCGGCGTCGTCGAGCTTGGCGACCTCGGCCGCCGGTCCCTCCGCCAGGAGCGCAGCCGTCGCCACGCTCACCGCCCCGAGCACGCCGATGGCGTCGTGGCACCGGTGGGGAATGAAGGTGCGCGTGGCGATCGCGCCGCCTTCGCTGGGCGCCGCCACCAGCGTCAGCTTCGGCACCGTCGTGGCCGCCACGTCACCCAGGTTCATGAGCGGTCCGGCCGCAAGGCGGAGCCGCTCGAGGGTCTCGCGCAGGGCCGTGTCGGCCTCGAGCTCGGCGCAGGCCTCGTGGCCGGTGACGCCCAGGTCGGCGGCGCGGATGACCACGACGGGCATGCCGTTGTCGATCAGCGTCACGGCGAGCCCCTCGACCTGGTCGACCGCCCGGCCAGTCGGCAGGAGCGCGCCGCAGGACGAACCCGCGACACCCTCGAAGTCGAGCCGGATGGGAGCGGCCGTGCCGGGCACGCCGGAGATGAACGCGGGCCCGTCGTAGCGAGGCCGGCCCTCGTGGAGCGGCACGGTTGCGGTGGCCAGGCCCCCGGTGTTGACCATGTGGATGCGGACGGTGGCCGTGTCGCCGGCCGGGGCGGCGACCACGCCGCGTTCCAGCGCGAACGGCGCGACGCCGGCGAGCAGGTTGCCGCAGTTCTGCCGGTCCGTGACCACGGCCTCGTCGACGACCACCTGGAGGAAGTGGTAGTCGACGTCGGCGGTTTCCTCGGTGCCGCGCCCCACCAGGGCGACCTTGCTCGTCAGCGGGTGGGCGCCGCCCATGCCGTCGATCTGGCGCGGGTCGGGCGAGCCCATGATGCGGAGGAGCAGGTCGTCGCGGCTGACCTCGTCCGCGGGGAGGTCGTCGGCCAGGAAATAGAGGCCCTTGGACGTCCCGCCCCGCATCACCATGCAGCGGATGCCGTCGTGCACGGCGCCCAGTGTGCACGATGTCGACATGATTGGCGACAATGTTCGGCACCGGCGAGGATGCGATGATGTCCCCGTCGAACGCCCCCCGGGAGGGCTCGTGAGCACGGGCCAGACGATCGAGTTCCGGACAGATCCGTCCGCGTACCGGCACTGGGACCTGTCCGTCGACGGGGCGGTGGCGACGCTGACGATGCGGGTCACGCCCGATGCCGGCCTGCGCGACGACTACCAGCTCAAGCTCAACAGCTACGACCTCGGGGTCGACATCGAGCTGCACGACGCGGTGCAGCGGCTGCGCTTCGAGCATCCCGAGGTCAAGGCGGTGGTGCTCACCGCTGGGCTCGACAAGGTGTTCTGCTCGGGTGCGAACATCCAGATGCTGGCGGGGTCGACGCACGGCCACAAGGTCAACTTCTGCAAGTTCACCAACGAGACCCGCATCGCCATCGAGGACGCGAGCGCCCACTCGGGCCAGGCGTGGATTGCGGCGGTCAACGGCACGGCGGCGGGCGGCGGCTACGAGCTGGCGCTGGCCTGCGACGAGATCGTCCTGGTGGACGACCGGTCCTCGTCCGTGTCGCTGCCCGAGGTGTCGCTGCTGGCGGTGCTACCCGGCACCGGCGGGCTCACGCGCCTCGTCGACAAGCGCCACGTGCGGCGGGATCGGGCCGACGTGTTCGCAACCCGTACCGAGGGGATCAAGGGCCGGCAGGCGGTGGAGTGGGGGCTGGTCGACGCCGTCGCCCCGCGGAGCCGCTTCGACGACCTGGTGCGGGAACGAGCGCTGGCTCGAGCGGCGGCGTCGGACCGCCCGGATCGCGGGCCCGGGGTGCCGCTCTCGCCCCTCGAGGTCGAGGACGACGACGACGGGCTGCGCTACGGCTCGGTGGCAGTCGCCATCGATCGGGGGGTGGGCGCCGCCTTCCTCACGGTCCACGCCCCGACCGGGCCCGAGCCCTCCGACCCGGCCGAGCTGCTCGCCGCCGGTGCCTCGGCTTGGCTCCTGGCCACCGCGCGGCAGCTGGACGACGCCATCCTGCGACTGCGGTTCAACGAGCCCGAGGTCGGCACCTGGGTGCTGCGCACCGAGGGTGATCCCGCCCTCGCCGTCGCCGCCGAGGAGCTGCTGACGCCGGCGCCATCCGACCACTGGCTGGTGCGGGAGGTCCGCCGGTACTGGAGCCGCACCCTCAATCGCCTCGACCTCTCCGCCCGCACGCTGGTCGCGCTGGTCGAGCCCGGTGGCTGCTTCGCCGGCCTGCTGGCCGAGCTGGTCCTCGCCGCCGACCGCTCGTTCATGCTCCAGGGCACGCAGCCAGGCAGCGACCTACCGGCCCCGCACCTCCGCCTGACCGCGGCCAACGACGGCTGGTTCCCCGCATCCAACGGGCTCAGCCGCCTCGCCACCAGGTTCTGGGGCGACGACGAGGCCCTCGACGCGGCCCGCGCCCGGATCGGCAAGGACCTGCTCGCCGCAGACGCCGCCGATGCCGGTCTGGTGACGTTCACGCCCGACGACATCGACTGGGACGACGAGGTGCGGCTGACGCTCGAGGAGCGCGCCAGCTTCTCGCCCGACGCCCTCACCGGCATGGAGGCCAACCTGCGCGCCGCCGGCCCGGAAACCATGGAGACCAAGATCTTCGGCCGGCTGTCCGCCTGGCAGAACTGGATCTTCCAGCGACCCAACGCCGCGGGCAGCGAGGGCGCCCTGCGGCGCTTCGGCACCGGCTCGCGGCCGGCGTACGATCGGGCACGGACGTGAGGTGATCGTGAAGTGACCGTCGTCGACATCGACGCCACGATCCCGAACAACGTCGACCTCGCCGGGGACCGCCGCCTGCGGCGGGCGCTCGAGTCGTGGCAGCCACGCTTCATCGCATGGTGGAAGGAGCTCGGGCCCGTCGCCTTCCAGGACCGCGACGTCTACCTCCGCACGGCCATCGCCGTCGGTCAGGAGGGCTGGGCCAACTTCGGCTACGTCAAGATGCCCGAGTACCGGTGGGGCATCTTCCTTGCCGACGCCGAGCCCGATCGCCGCATCGGCTTCGGCGACCACCGCGGCCAGCCGGTCTGGCCGGAGGTGCCCGGGGAGCACCGCGCCGACCTACGGCGGCTGGTGGTCGTGCAGGGCGACACCGAGCCGGCGTCGGTGGAGCAGCAGCGTGCCCTCTGCCTCACGGCGCCCAGCCTCTACGACCTGCGCAACCTGTTCCAGGTCAACGTCGAGGAGGGCCGGCACCTGTGGGCGATGGTGTACCTGCTGCACCGCCACTTCGGACGCGATGGCCGGGACGAGGCCGACGAGCTCTTGGAGCGCCACTCCGGCGATCGGGACAACCCCCGCATCCTGGGGGCGTTCAACGAACCCACCCCCGACTGGCTGTCGTTCTTCCTCTTCACCTACTTCACCGACCGCGACGGCAAGTTCCAGCTCGCCTCGCTGCGCGAGAGCGGATTCGACCCGCTGGCGCGGACCTGCGACTTCATGCTCAAGGAGGAGGCGCACCACATGTTCGTCGGCGCCACCGGCGTGGGACGCGTGGTGCAGCGGACCGTCGACCTGATGAAGGAGCACGACACCGACGCCGTCCGGCCCCACGGCGGGATCGACGTCGCCACGCTGCAGCGGTATATCAATCTCCACTACAGCGTCTCGCTGGACCTGTTCGGGGCCGAGACGTCGACCAACGCCGCCAACTACTACGCCGCCGGGCTGAAGGGCCGGTTCCAGGAGGCCGGGCGCACCGACGACCACCGGCTGCTCGACGCCACCCGCGCCGTGCCCTGCGTGGCCGGTGGGCGCGTCGGCGAACGGGAGGCGCCCGCACTCGCCGCCCTCAACGAGACCCTCCGCGACGACTACGTCGCCGACTGCCGCAAGGGCCTCGACCGCTGGAACCGCGTGCTGGCGGATGTCGACGCCGAGCTGGCCCTGCCGCACGTCGGTTTCCACCGGGCGGTCGGCGAGTTCGCAGCCCACCGCGTGAGCCCGGACGGGCGCGTGGTGACCGATGAGGAGTGGTCCGCCGGGCTCCCCGCCTGGTTGCCCACCGACGAGGACCGCGCCCACGTCGAGTCCCTCATGACCGGCGTGCGCGAGCCGGGGAAGATGGCGGGCTGGATCGCGGCGCCGTCGACGGGCATCCACCAGAGGCCCGTGGACTACGACTACGTGAGGCTGTGAGGCGTCTGGAGGGGGGCACATGGGCCAGTACAACGCCGCCGCCTGGCTGCTCGACCGCCAGCTCGACGCCGGCCACGGCGACCGGACGGCGTACCGGATCGACGGGGGCTCGGTGAGCTACGCGGAGCTGCGCGACGAGGTGTGGCGGGTTCAGAACGCGCTGCACGAGCTCGACGTTCGCCGGGGGGAGCGGGTGGCGCTGGTGGTCGACGACGAGCTGGCCTTCCCGGCGTGGTTCCTGGGTGCCTTGCGAGCCGGCGCGGTCCCCGTGCCGCTGTCGACCATGCTCACCGCCGACGAGCTCGCGGTGATCGCCGCCGACGCCGGCGCCGGCACCGCCGTGGTGTCGGCCGGCTACGGGGGGCACCTCGCCGCCATGGCGGCGAGTCCGTCGGAGCTGCGCAACGCCGTGGTGATCGGCGACCCCGTGGCTGCCGGTGGGCTTCCCGTGCACGGCTGGTCGGCCTTCACCGACCGCTCCGAGGCGCCCGTGGCCCCGACCGGACCCGACTCGCCGGCGTTCTGGCTCTACAGCTCGGGGACCACGGGCTCGCCCAAGGGGGCGATGCACCGCCATGCCAGCCCGCAGGCCACCGCCGACACCTACGCCCGGTCGGTCCTCGAGATCGGGGCCGAGGACCGCTGCCTGTCGGTGGCGAAGCTGTTCTTCGCCTACGGGCTGGGCAACTCCCTGACCTTCCCCCTCTCCGTCGGAGCGAGCGCGGTGCTCAACCCCCGGCGGCCGACACCCTCCGACGTGCTGGACCTGGTGCGGGACGAACGGCCCACCCTGTTCTTCGCCACCCCCGGCTTCGTCGCCGCCCTGCTCGACGCCGACCCTGCCGACGACGCCTTCGCCTCGGTGCGCTGCACGGTCACGGCCGGCGAGGCGCTGCCCGCGGACCTGCACCGGCGGTTCCACGCCCGCTTCGGGCATCCCGTCCTCGACGGGATCGGTACGACGGAGGCGCTGCACATCTTCCTGTCCAACACCAAGGGCGCCGAGCGGGCCGGCACCAGCGGCACACCGGTCCCCGGCTACGACGCCCGCCTCGTCGACGACACGGGCGGAGAGGTCACCGCAGCCGACACGCCCGGGCACCTCCAGGTCCGGGGGCCGTCGCTCGCCACCGGGTACTGGTGCCGCGACGCCGCCAGTCGGGCGGCGTTCCTGGGGGAGTGGCTGGTCACCGGCGACGTCTACGGCCGGTCGGTCGACGGCTACTGGACGTTCCTCGGCCGCAACAACGACATGATCAAGGCCGGTGGCATCTGGGTGTCGCCCGCCGAGGTCGAGGGCGTCCTCGTCGAGCATCCCGACGTGCTGGAGGCCGCGGTGGTGGGCGGACGGGACGCCGACGGGCTCGAGGTCACCGTGGGCTTCCTCGTCCCCAGGACCGGGCACCACATCGACCCCGCCGCCATCGACGCCCACTGCCGCAGCCGGATGGCGGCGTTCAAGCGTCCCCGGCGCATC
This sequence comes from Actinomycetota bacterium, assembly GCA_046726215.1. Lineage (GTDB taxonomy): Bacteria > Actinomycetota > Acidimicrobiia > Acidimicrobiales > VFJN01 > DASQUK01. Next base: position 8,174 of record JBKPAA010000025.1, read on the forward strand.
GAGGTGGTCGACCAGCTCCCCAAGACGGCCACCGGGAAGGTCCGGCGCTTCGCCCTGCGCGAACGGCTCGAGGTCCTCCAACCCGGTGGTGCGCCCGTCGGCGCCGGCGAGGGCGGCTGACGGCGATGGCCGGTGCGGCGGGGGGCATCGATCTCGACGCGGTCGTCGCCATCGATGTCCACACCCACGCGGAGGTGTCGGCGGTGACCGGCCGGGGGTCGTTGGCGCCCCAGCTGGAGCGGGCGGCCGACGAGTACTTCGGCATGCGCGACCGGCGGCGCCCGACCCTCGAGGAGATGGCCGCCTACTACCGCGAGCGCAAGATGGTTGCCGTGGTGTTCACCGTTGACGCCACGACGGCGATGGGCGTGCCCCCCGTGCCCAACGACGAGATCGCCGAGGCCGCGCATGCGCATCCCGATGTGCTCATCCCGTTCGCCAGCGTCGACCCCCACCTGGGGCGGACCGCGGTCCGGGAAGTCCATCGGCTGGTGGACGAACAGCGGGTGCTGGGATTCAAGTTCCACCCCACCGTCCAGGCGTTCCACCCCAACGACCGCATGGCCTATCCCGTGTACGAGGCGATCGCCGAGCACGGGTTGGTCGCACTGTTCCACACCGGGCAGACCGGCATCGGCGCCGGAGTGCCCGGGGGTGCCGGCCTACGCCTGAAGTACTCCAACCCGCTGGAGGTCGACGACGTGGCCGCCGACTTTCCCGACATGCGCATCGTGCTCGCGCACCCGTCGTTTCCCTGGCAGGACGAGGCGCTCGCGGTCGCCACCCACAAGCCGCAGGTTCACATCGACCTGTCGGGATGGTCACCCCGGTACTTCCCGCCCCAGCTCGTCCAGTACGCCAACACGCTGCTGGCCGACAAGGTGCTGTTCGGGTCGGACTTCCCGATGATCACCCCCGACCGCTGGCTGGCCGACTTCGAGACGCTGGACATCAAGCCCGAGGTACGACCGAAGATCCTGAAACACAACGCGGCCCGGCTTCTGGGGCTGAGCGAGGCGTAACCGGGCGATGCGCGACCAGGGCCTGGGCTCGTGGCCGGCTCGTCGGCGGCGCTTGTCACCGGCGCACGTCGCATTCGTGCACGGCGACACCCGCCGCACCTACGCCGAGCTCGACGACCGCACCCGCCACTTGGCGGGCGCCCTGCGCGACGTCGGCGTCGGGCGTGGCGACCGCGTCGCCTACTTGGGACCCAACGACCCCACGCTCCTGGAGACGCTGCTCGCCACCACCGCCCTGGGTGGCGTGTTCGTGCCGCTCAACTGGCGGCTCACCGCCCCCGAGCTGACCTACATCGCCGCCGACTGCGGCGCCACGGTGCTGATGCACGCCGCGGCGATGGCGGACACGGCAACGGCCATGGCGGCCGATGGGTCGACCGCGCTGCGCCATGTGGTGGAGCTGGGCCCCGCGTTCGAGGGCATGGCGACCGGTGGGGAGCGTGGCGGTGGCGATGCCCCGGCGCCGATCGACGCCCCCGTCCGGCTCGACGATCCCGCCGTGATCGTTTACACGTCCGGCACGACCGGCCGGCCCAAGGGGGCGACGCTCAGCCACGGCAACATCACCTGGAACTGCGTCAACGTCCTCATCGACACCGATCTGGCGTCGGACGAGGTGGCGCTGGTGTGCGCGCCGCTGTTCCACGTGGCGGCGCTCAACATGGTCTCGCTGCCGATGGTCATGAAGGGCGGCACGGTCGTGCTCACGGGCGCGTTCGAGCCCGACGTGGCGCTGGACCTGATCGCCCGGCACCGGGTGACGGTCATGTTCGGCGTGCCGTCGATGTTCAATGCCATGGCCCAGGTGCCGGGCTTCGCGTCCGCCGACCTGTCCAGCCTGCGCCGGCTGCTGTGCGGCGGGGCGCCGGTGCCCCTGTCCACCATCCGCACCTACCTCGACCGAGGCATCCCGTTCCTCCAGGGCTACGGGATGACCGAGACGTCGCCCGGCGCCCTGTTCCTGTCCGCCGAGCGGGCCGCCGACAAGGCGGGCACGGCGGGGGTGGCGTCGTTCTTCACCGACGTTCGTGTCGTACGCCCCGACGGCGGCGACGTGGCCCCGGGCGAGACGGGCGAGGTGGTGGTCGCCGGACCCAACGTGATGCTCGGCTACTGGAACCGCCCGGACGCCACCGCCGAGGTGATGGACGGCCGTTGGTTCCGATCCGGCGACGTGGCCGTCGTCGACGACGATGGCTACGTCACGATCGTGGACCGGATCAAGGACGTCATCATCTCGGGGGGCGAGAACGTCTATCCGGCCGAGGTGGAGGACGTCATCTACGGCCACCCCGACGTGGCCGAGTGCGCCGTGATCGGTGTCCCCGACGAGCGGTGGGGCGAGGTGGGGCGCGCCATCGTGGTCCCGCGGGCCGGCGCGACGCTCGACGAGCAGGCGCTGCTCGCCCACCTCGACGGCCGGCTGGCCCGCTACAAGGTGCCGCGATCGGTGGTGTTCGCCGACCGGCTGCCCCGCAGTGGCGCCGGCAAGGTGCTGAAGGCCGAGCTGCGCGCCGCCTTCGGTGCTCCGTGACCGGCCCGCCGCGATTGTTGACAATCATGCGGACAACTCATAGCGTCCGCAGCGCAACGGATCCGCGGGAGGGGTGGCCCATGGCAGTCGAGACCGAGCGGCTGTTCGTCGGAGGCGCGTGGCGGGATGCCGCCGACACCTTCGACGACTTCAATCCGGCGACCGGCGAGGTGTGGCGCACGGTGGCCGACGGCGGAGCGGATGCGGCGGCCGACGCCGTCGAGGCCGCCGGGGCGGCCCAGCCCGAGTGGGCGGCGCTGCCGCACGATCAGCGGGCGAGGTTTCTCATCCAGGCCATGAGCGCCATCGACGACCTGCAGGACACGCTGGTCGAGGCGCTCGTCGACGAGGGCGGTTCCTGGGTCGGCAAGGCCATGTTCGAGACCGGCTACGTGGCCGGCATCGCGCAGGCCGCAGCCGCAGCGGCACACATGGTCACCGGCGAACTGCTCCCCTCGGACCACGGCAAGGTGAGCATGGTCGCCCGCGAGCCGGTCGGCGTCGTCTCGGTCATCACGCCCTGGAACTTCCCGCTGCTGCTGTCGATGCGGGCCGTGGCGTTCGCCGTCGCCGTCGGCAACGCCGTCGTCCTCAAGCCGTCGGAGGAGACCCCGCTCGCCGGTGGCGTGCTCGTCGGTAGGATCTTCGAGGCGGCGGGCCTGCCGCCCGGGGTCCTCAACGTGGTCACCTGCTCTCGGGACCGCGTCGCCGAAGTGGGGGAGGTGCTCGTCGGCCACCCCGCCGTGGGCGCGGTCAGCTTCACCGGCTCGACGGCGGTGGGCCGCGAGATCGCGGCGTTGGGGGGCCGTCATCTCAAGAAGGTGGCCCTGGAGCTGGGGGGCAAGGACGCCCTCATCGTCCTCGACGACGCCGACCTCGAGCGTGCCGTCGGCGCCGCCACCTTCGGCTCGTTCATGCACGCCGGCCAGATCTGCATGTCGACCGAGCGCATCCTCGTGGACGCCACCGTCGCCGAGGATTTCACCGAGCGGTTCGTGGCCAAGGCGGCGGCGCTCAGCGTCGGTGACCCGCGCAGCAACGTCATCGGCCCCGTCATCAACACCAAGCAGGCGGACAAGATCCGGCGGCACATCGACGACGCGGTGGCACGGGGCGCCACCGTGCGCACCGGCGGCGGCAACGACGGGCTGTTCTTCCAACCGACGGTCCTTGACGCCGTCGCCCCGGACATGTCGGTCTGGACCGAGGAGACCTTCGGCCCAGTCGCACCGGTGATCACGGTCTCCGGGGACGAGGAGGCCATCAAGCTGGCCAACGACTCTGAATACGGGCTCTCGGCGGGCATCATCACCGCGGACGAGGAGCGGGGCCTGTCGGTCGCCCGCCGACTCGAGACGGGCATGGCGCACGTCAACGACACCTCGGTGTACGACGAGCCGAACGCGCCGTTCGGCGGCGTGAAGAGCAGCGGGCTCGGCCGCCACGGTGGCAGCGCCGCCGTCGACGCCTTCACGAGGACGCGCTGGCTCACCCTCGAACGGGGCGGGCGCCTCTACCCATTCTGAGGTCCTGCACCGCCCTGCGGTCAACTCTCCACGTCGGCGCGGCTGCGGCCCGAGAGGATGATTAGCTCTTCATGCAGCTCGAACCACACCGTGTGGTAGCTGTCCTTGAGCGGTGCCGCCAGCATCGAGTGATCCCCGTCGTCGATCAGCGTGAGCGCCCGCCGAAGTCGGCGCGGGTACACGTCGAAGCGGCTCAGCGTGATCGCCAGGGGAGTGAGGGCGGTCGACACCTTGGCATCGTTGCGCCGCAGCCTGGTGATGACCCGTTCGTCGTGGCGGCGGTCGCGGTGGTCGTTGACGACGAGCTCGCCGCCGACCGGCCGCATCTGCCAGTCGGTGACGATCTGCTTCACCTCGTCGTTGATCGGCACGAAGGACTCGTAGACGTCGTCGATCACCGGGCCCGCCTGGTCCCGCTCGCGCGCATAGAGCTCATCGACGCGACCGCGGCCGAGCTCGGTCACGCGGTAACCGAGCTTCGTGGCCTCCACGAGCCCCGCGGCCTCGAGCTCGGCGATGGCCGCGGTCGTGTCGGCCTCGACGGCTGCCCCCAGGGCCTCGTGCGTCGCCCGCCCCTTGAGGCACAGCACCTGCAGAAGGTGGTCCACTGCTCGTCCTCCCGGGCTACCTCAGGCCCTGGTGGTTGATGGGTTCAAGGTCACGCCCGAGTCCGCCCTGCAGCGAGCGGATGCCCGAGAGCAGTGCGTGTCGCAGCGCCGCTCGGTCCTCGTCGCCCAGGCCGCTCACCATGCGGGCTTCGACCCGGTGCACCTCGGCATCGCAGCGTGCCAGGAGCGACCGTCCCTTGGCGGTGAGCCGAGCCTGGAGGATTCGACCATGCTCCGGATGGGCGTGACGCCGCACGAGACCGCGTTGCTCCAGCGTGAGCAGCACTTCGTTCATCGACTGCGGTGACACCAGGGCGCGACGGGCGAGCTGGGCGTTGGAGAGACCGCTGCGGCGGTTGAGCACGCTCAGTGTCGTGTACTGGTTGACCGACAGCCCCTGCGCCTTCAGCACGGTCCCGATCGCCCGGCGGACGACACGGTCGATGCGCCCAACGAGGTACAGGAGCGTCGGTTCGTTGCCGTCCTCGGTTATCTCCAGCGCGCCCTCGGGCGGCTTCGGCGGCACCGTGCGAGCGGAACGCTTCGCCATGACCCCTCTGCCCCCGCGCCTCAGGCGCGGTCGAGCACAATGTCGAACGTCGTCGCCAGCTCGCCGGCGTCGTCCAGCTCGAAGCCCCGCACGAGGCTGTCCCGCACGCCGAACACGGCGTCGTCGCGGAGGTGCTCCGTCTGCTCGTCGAACACGTGTGTGATCAGGTCCTTGTAGCCGTCGGCGCGGACCCACATGTGCGTGTGGCCGGGGCGCATCCAGTTCCGGCCGTGGGCCTTGAGCAGGTCGCCGGCCGGGCCGTCGGATGGGATCGGGTAGGGCACCGGGCGCACGGTGCGGATCTCGTAGCTGCCGTCGGCCTCGGTGGTGTAGACGCCCCGCAGGTTCTCGGCCGACTGTTCACCGGGCTGCTGGACGGCGTAGAAGCCGGCCGTCGCGTTCTGCCAGCAGTCCAGGGTGGCGCCCGCGATCGGCTGGTGATCGATGTCCGTCACGGTGCCCCGGATGACGACCCGGTCGCCGTCGTCGGGATCGACGAGCATCGTCTCACCCTTGGCTCGTCGTGGAGACCCGGGGACGTAGAAAGGACCGAGCACGGTGTTCTCGGTGCTGCCCTCGACCCCGTCGTGCGTCAGCATCTCGACCAGGCTGGACACGCCGAGCGTGTCGGACAGGAGGATGAACTCCTGGCGGGTGTCGTCGCAGCGCTGGCCGGTGGCAGTCAGGAACTGGATACCGGCCATCCATTCGTCGCGCTGCAGGTTGACCTCCTCGGCGAAGGCGTGCAGGTGGCGGATGGCGGCCTCCGTGATCTCGCGCAGGCGCGGGTTCGGCGAGTCCTCGTAGCGCGACAGCACGTCGGCCAGCAGCTCGGCACGCGCTTTATCGGTCATGATCCGCTCTCCTTCGATCGGTCCGTTTCTTGGACCATCACTGTCCGATCATTCTGGCGGCTGCACCGGGCCGTCCCCGGCGAGGATGCGTCGCGCCCGGGCGTCGAAGGCGTCCAGGCTGGCGGCGTGGGTGAGGATGTAGAAGCGGTTGGCCTTGACGGCCTTGCATACGAGGTCCGCGACGTCGGCAGGGTCCGCAGCGAGCGGCGCCTGCTGCCTGCGCCTGGCCTTGTACGCCGTGACCTGCGCCATCTGCTCGGTGTCGAGGCTGTATGCGAAGCGCTCCGGGCGGTTGCGGTCGGCGGTGGAGATGTTCGTCCGGACCCAGCTCGGGCAGAGGACCGACACCCCGACGTTGCTGCCCTCGGCCGCGAGCTCGAAGTGCAACGTCTCGCTCAAGGCCACGACCGCAGCCTTCGACGCGTTGTAGGGGCCCATGTGTGGCAGGTAGTAGAGCCCGGAGGTCGACGCCGTGTTGACGATGTGACCCACGTCGTTGGCCCGCAGGTGCGGCAGGAACGCCCTCAGCCCGTGGATGACGCCGAAGAGGTTCACGGCGAGGACCCATTCGAAGTCCCCCAACGGCAGATCGGCGATGGGCAGGCCCCGGCTACCGACCCCGGCGTTGTTGCAGACCAGGTGGACCGCGCCGAAGTGCTCGAGCGCCGTCGCGGCGAGGGCCGACACGTCGGCCTCGAGGCTCACGTCGGTGGGCACGGTGAGCACGTCGGCGCCGCTGCGGCGCAGCGTTTCACCCGCCCGCTGCAGGACCGGTCGCTCGATGTCGCCCAGCACCAGCTTCATGCCCTCGGCGGCGAATCGCTGCGCCATCGCCAGACCGATGCCCGACGCACCGCCGGTGATCACGGCGACCCTGCCCTCGAGGTGTTCCATGGCCCTACGCACCTAGTGGACCCTCGCGGAAGTCATCGTGGCGTCTCGCCGGCCAGATCCGCCGCTGGACATCGTCCTCGTCGTCACCGCAGCCGCTGGCTGCGCCTTCCTCCTGCGTCCTCGCCAGCGACGAATCTGCCTCGGCGATACATCCACGGAACTTCCGCGAGCGCCCACTAGACGCGCAGGAGGTAGGCGGAGTGCAGGAGGTCGGGATTGGCCTTCAGCTCGGCGGCCGGACCGTGATAGCGGATCCGACCGCCCTCGAGGATGTAGGCGCTATGGGCGAGGCCAAGCGCCACGTGTGCGAACTGCTCGATGAGCAGCACACCGGCACCCGACGCCGCGACCGACGCCAGGGTCGGCACTAGGCGCTTGACGACCACCGGTGCGAGCCCCAGGGACAGCTCGTCGACGAGCAGCACCGACGGCCGCGACACGAGCGCCTGCGCGAGCACGACCATCTGCTGCTCGCCACCGGAGAGCAACACCGTGCTGGTGTTCCAACGGCGCTTCAGCTCCGGGAACAGCTCCAGGGCATAGTCCATGCCTCGCACCGCTTGCTCACGGTCGAGCCCGTAGGTGGCGATGCGCAGGTTGTCCGCGATGGTGAGCTCGGACAGGACCCGCCGGCCCTCGGCCACGATGGCCACGCCGGCGCGGCGGATCCGCTCGGGTGGGCGCCTGGTGAGGTCGCGCTCGCCCAGCAGGACCCGTCCGGCGGTGGGCCGGAGGAGGCCGGCAACGGAGAGAACGAGCGTCGACTTGCCGGCGCCGTTGGGTCCGAGCAGCGCGGTCACCTGGCCGGGCGGGATCTCGAGCGAGACCTCCCGCAACACGCGCCGCCCGGCGCGGGGGACCGATAGTTCCTCGAGGCGCAGGGTCACGGTGCCCTGGTCCGGGGTCTCGACGATCGCGGTCACACCTCCTCCTCGGTGCCGAGGTAGGCGCTGATGACGCGCTCGTCCCGCAGCACCTCGGACGTCGTGCCCGAGGCGATGAGCCGGCCGAAGTCGAGGACGGCGGTCTGCGTGCAGCACGCCGATACCAGGCTCATGTCATGGTCGACGAGGATCACGGGCGCCTCGGTCTCCTCGGGGATGCGGCGGATCAGCTGCGCGAGGTGCTCGGTCTCGTCGGCCGGAAGACCGGCGGCCGGCTCGTCCAGGAGGACGAGGCGCGGCTTGCCGACGACGGCCCGGGCCACCTCGACGAGCCGCCGGCTGGCGACACCGAGCGTGCCCACCCGCTGATTCGCCTCCCGCTCGAGCCCGACGAACGCGACCGCCTCCATCACGTCCTGCCGCCGCGTCGACCGCCCGCCGCCGGTGTTCTCGTGGACCAGGAGCACGTTGTCGTACACCGAGAGGTTGGCGATCGCCTGCTCGGTCTGGAAGGTCCGGCGCACGCCCCAGCGCGCCCGCCTGAAGTCGGCCACGCCCAAAAGGTCCTCGCCGAACGCACGCACGGAACCGGCGATCGGCTTGACGAAGCCGCTGAGGACGTTGAAGAACGTGGTCTTGCCGGCGCCGTTCGGGCCGATGAGCCCGCACGTGCCGCCGGCCAGGGTCACGGTCATGCGATCGATCGGGACGACGCCACCGAACCGGACCGTCAGGTCGTGGACCTCGATCATGTCGGTGGCGCCGCTCGCTTGGCCTTTGGGGTGACGAGGCTGCGCAGCCCGCGCCCGAGGTTGGCCAGGTCCTTCGGCACCTGGTCCGCCAGGCCGCCGGGCGCGGTGAGGAGCACCTGCAGGATGCCGATGCCGAAGAGGATGGTGAGCAGCTCGGTCGAGACCCCCCAGTTGTCGAGCAGCGCCGGCAGGAGCCGCAACAGCAGGGCGGCAACCACCGCCCCCCAGAGGCTGTACACGCCACCCATCAACACCACCGCCAACAGCAGGATGGAGTTCTGCACCGGGAACTGGTTGATGTTGACGCCGCCGCTGTCGGCAGCCAGGAGGCCTCCGGCCACCCCAGCCATGAACGACGCCAGCGCGAAGGCCCACAGCCGGTAGAGCGTGGTGTTGACGCCCGCCGCGACCGCGGTGGCCTGGCTCTGCCGCAGCGCCGCCCAGGCCCGTCCGGACTTGCCCCGGACCTGCCACAGCGCCAGCAGGAACATGAGCCCGGCGACGACGACGCAGTAGCGGAAGTACGCCGTGTCGTCGGTGGCGAGCGCCGGCCGCGGCAGGCGCGACGATGCGCCGCCAGCAGCCGAGTTGCCGAAGAAGCCCCCGCCGCCGTTGGGGAACTGGGCGATCCGCAACACGACGGTGATGGCGCCGGCCGCCATGAGCGTGATCAGCGCCAGGTACAGACCCGAGAGCCGGAGGGCCGGCAGCCCGATCAGCGCGCCGATCAGGCCGGTGACGACGCCGGCGACCAGGATGAGCACCGGGAACGGCAGCGACGTTGCGTACTCGAGGCGCAGCGCCACCCAGGCCCCGATCGCCAGCAGCAGGAACTGGCACAGCGACACCATGCCGGCGCGCCCGATCAACAGTCCCAGCCCCAGCGTCACGATGCTGTAGATCACCGCCGAGGTCACGATCTGCAGCCAGTAGCGATCGAGCATCGTCGGCAGGCCGAACACGACGAACGCCAGCAGCCCCGCCAGGACAACCAACCGCACCGGGCCGCGCAGCGACGGGTGGGTGCGAACCTCGCCGGTCGGCGCCGCCTCCCCGCTCTGGAGCGTGCGGACCGCGGTCATCGCCCTAGCGCCCCGTCATCCGGAGGACCGGACCAGGGACTGCTCGCGCCTGATCGCGAACCACAGGAGCGCCAGGATGGCCAGCACGAAGGGCGTCAGCGTGCGGTACTCCGCCACCTCCGAGAACGCGGTCAGGCCCGATTGGACGATGCCGATGAGGAAGCCGGCGGCCAGCGTCACCCACAGCGAGCGAAGCTGCCCGATGAGCGCTGCGGCCAGCGCCGGGATCACCAGGAAGGTCAGCCCGACGATGTCGAGCCCCACGAGGTTCGACAGCAGCAGGCCCGCCGCGCCGCACAGGATTCCGGAACCGAGCCACGCCGCCGCCTCCACCCGGCGCACGGGCACGCCGAGCGTCGCCGTGATCTCGCGATCGTTGGCCAGCGCCCGCATCGCCGTCCCCACCTTGGTGACCCGCAGGAACACGGCCGTCCCGACCGTGACCACGACGGCGAACACGACCCCGATGATCTGCGTGCCGCTGACCCGGGCGTCAAGGATCTCGTAGTTCCAGCGCGTCGTCGGCAGCGTGATCCCGTGCGGGTCGCGCCCCCACACCCACTGCATGGTTCCCAGCAGGATCAGCAGGAGCCCCAGCGTCGCGGTCGCCTTCACGAGCGGGTCGCGGGCGGAGAACGGGGGACCGAACAAAACCCCGTACAACAGGGTGGCCAGCCCCCCGAAGAAGATGCACGCCAGGTAGGCGAGCCAGTCGGGCGCCCAACTGGAGTCGAGCAACGACCAGGTGATCAGGGCGCCGGTGGCGCCGATGGCCCCGTAGGCCAGGTTCAACACGCCCGTTGCCCGGTACAGGACCACGAGGCCCACGCCGGACATGGCGAACACCCCACCGAGCGCGAAGCCGAGCACCAGGAACGGCTTGAGGTCAGGCATGGGGGACTCCGGGCACCCTGATCTCCCTTGTCTAGGAAATGTAGTTGTGTGCGCGGCTACGAGGCCTCGCCTGTGTTCAGACCCTTCTCCTTCTCGGCCGCACGGATCTCGTCGAGCGGGTTGTCGGGCAGGTCCGCGATCTCGAAGCACCCCTCGACCTGGACCATGTTGCCGTCCTCGGGTGCAACGGTGAGGTCGATGTTGTTCGACACGTTCGAACCGGTGCCGCTGTCGAAGTACCAGGGCGCACACCAGATGTCGCTCACGAAGTTCTTCACGCTCCTGAACGCCTCGTTGACGCTCTCCTTCGTGATGTCGCCCTCGATCCCCATCAGCGCGTCGGTGGCAACCCGACCGGCGAGGTAGCCCATCTGGGCGAAGCTCGAGCTGGGGACGTCCGATGCGTACTTCTCGCGGACCTCGTTCATGTGGTCCTGGTCGGGCTTCCCGGAGTCGAGCACGTTGAACTCGGCGTTGATCAGGAACTTGCCGTTCCACGCCTCGCTGAGCTCGGCCGCCAACGATGGGTCGTTGGGTGGCGTGGAGCTGGCCCAGATCACCGAGTCGATCAGGCCCTGCTGCTCGATCGCCTGGAGCAGCGGGAGCACCGTCGGGCCGGTGAAGTCGAGCACCACCCCACCACCGTTGCCCGCCTCGGCGACCAGGCGCTGGGCGAGGCCGGCGGGGTCGTTGATCGGGACGTCCTCGAGGATGCTCGAGCCCTCCATGTCGTTCTCCTCGGCGAACTCGACCACGCCGCTGTTGATCAGGTCGAAGCCGGGCTGGTTGGGCGAGACGACGACCATCTTCCCTTCCGCGCCGGCCCGGAGCGCAGCCTGCGCCCCGCCGAGGCTCGAGTAGTAGGGCCCCATGTTGACGGCCGAGAAGTTCGGGCTGGTGAAGCAGTCCTGGGCGACCCCGGCGATGATCAGGTAGTAGCCCTGCTGGGCGTAATAGTCACGGTTGACGCTGCACTCGATGAGGCTGGTGCTGCCGACGATGCCGAGGACCTTGTCCTGTTCCACCAGCTTCGTGGCCAGCGACGCGATCTGCTGCGGGTCGACCTGCTCCTCTTCGGCGATGTACTGGATCGGGCGTCCGTTGATGCCGCCGTTGTCGTTCACGCAATCGAAGTAGGCGCCCGTCATGTCGGTGATCCACGTGAAGTCGACGCCCGGGATGTTCGTCGCCATGGCACCGATCTTGATCGGCTCCCCGGTCGCCTTCTCGTCGGTCCCGGCGCCGCACTCGCCCGAGGCCTGGATGTTGCTGCCGCTCCCGGTGACCGGGGCGACCGTGGATTCCGTCGTCTCTTCCTGATCCGCGGCGGTATTGGCGCCCCCGTCGTCGTCGTCTCCGCAGGCCGCGGCCAGCAGGCTGCTGACTACGAGGATGCCCAACAGTGACCGTCTCATGTGTCCCCCTCCACCGGTCAATGCCACGGTGCCCGGCGCACGCCGCGCGCACCCCTGCACTACCTGTTCGCTGCCCCGTCCGCAGGCGTGGCGGCGGTAACGGTATCAGCTTGCCTGAGATAGCGAGTCCCCACCCCGGAAGCGTTCGTGTGCGGCGAACGTGGCGCTTTGTGGGCCATCCGGGTGACCGGATACTGGGTACTGAAGCCGAGCGCAAGGGGCCTCTCATGTTCGAGGAAAGCCGCGGTCCGGCGACCGGCGGGGTGCTGCTGGTCGGCAGTGTCCCGCTGCGGAGCGCCGAGGAGGTGTTCCAGGTGATGGCGGCGGAGCTCGGTGACCGGGTCACGCAGCTCCCCGACGGCGAGACCGGTCCCCGGTCCGACTGGATCGTGTGGCAGTACCCGGTTCTGAGCTCCCGCCCCGAGTTCGAGGTCTGCCCGCCGGGCGACCAGCCCCATCGGGCGTTGCCGCGCCTGCGGGTGCGCGACGACGAATCGATCGACACGTTGCGCTTCGACGACCTTGGCTACGCCGAGGCCGCGATCTCGTCGTACGGCGTTTTCGCTCGCCGCAAGCGGGACGGGCAGATACCCACGCACTGCCGGTTCCAGGTCTCGCTGCCGACGCCCCTGGCGCCGATCGCAGCGTTCGTCGCGCCCGAGGACCAGGCCCGCATCGAGCCGCTCTACGAGGAGCGGATGCTCCACGAGCTGGCGGGGATCTTCGACGCGATCCCGCAGGACCAGCTGGCGATCCAATGGGATACGAACTTCGAGTTCGCGATGCTCGACGCGGTCATGCCGGTCTGGTTCGGTGACCCCCGATCGGGGATCATCGAGCGCCTGGTCCGCCTGGGTCGCAGCGTCCCACCGGGGGTGCAGCTCGGCTACCACTTCTGCCACGGCCACGAGGCGCACCACCGCGACCGGCCGTACCACGCCCAGCCGCTCGTCGACGTCGCCAACGCGCTCTCCCTCAGCCTCAGCCGGTCGCTCGACTGGATCCATCTCCCGGTGGCGGGCGACCGCGTCGACCTGCGGTTCTTCGAGACGCTGGCCCAGCTTGCGCTCCGCCCCGAGACCCGCTTGTACCTGGGGTTGCTCCATCCCTCCGACGGCGAGCTGGGCGCCCGGGCCCGGATCGTCGCCGCCCAGCGCTTCGTCCACGACTTCGGCGTGGCCACAGATTGCGGCTGGGCCCGCCACCGCCCGCAGGACGTGGCGTCACTGATCGAGCTGCACCGGGCGGTGACGGCCCCGATCCGGCCGGCGACCCGACGCCGCCCGGGCTTCGCCTGGCCGGCCGGCTGGGAACGCGTGCCCGGCGACGACTGGACGCGCCAACCCGTGGACGCCTTCGGCGAGGCCTACGACAGCGTGGACCACCACAGCTGGTACCGGAACCTGGACGCCACCGTCGAGGAGCTGTCCCACCTGCTGAACGACGGCGACATCCTGGTCGACTACTCGGGCGGGACGGGCATCCTGCTCGATCGCCTGAAGATGCGGATGTTCGATGCCCGCGCCGGGGCCGTGATCGTCGACAGCTCGCCGAAGTTCCTCCGGGTGGCGCTCGAGAAGTTCCGCGACGACCCCGACGTGGGGCTGAGGCTGCTCCGCTTCCTGAAACCCGAGAAGCGCCTCCAGCGACTCGACGAGGTGCTGGGTCCGCAGCTGCTCGAACGCCGGGTCGACGCGATCGTGTCGACCAACGCGATTCACCTGTATCCGGACCTCGCCGACACCGTCGCGTCGTGGATGCGGGCCCTGCGCCCGGGGGGTCACGTCCTCATCAACTCTGGCAACATCCGCAACCCACGCGCCCGCCGCAACGAGTGGATCCTCGACGAGACCGTCTGGGTCGTCGGCGACCTGGCCGAGGGTCTGGTGCGCAACGACCCTGCGTATGCCACGTACCGCCCCGACGTCGACAACCAGGAACGCATGGCGGCCCACGCCGCCTACCGCGACCGGGTCTTCCTCCAGCCGCGCCCGCTGGACTTCTACATCGAGACCCTGGAGCTCTCGGGCCTGAAGGTCGAGTCCGTGCGGGAGGCGAGCATCGAGGCCCGCGTCGACGACTGGTACGAGCTGCTCCGGACCTACCACGATGCCGTGCTCGGCTGGGTCGGTGGCACCGAGAAGATCGACGGGGCAACGCCGTCGCCGGAGGCCGTCGCCGACAGGCTCGAGTTGATCCGCCATGCGATGGACGTACTGTTCCACGGGCGGGCGAAGTTCCAGGCCTGCTGGACGTACATCACCTGCGTCAACTAGAGGTGACGACACCTCTACCAAGGGGAACGCAATGAAGCGCAGCACCGAACGCATTCTGACGACGCACGCCGGCAGCCTGGCCCGGCCGACCGGGTTGCTCGACTTGTTGAAGGAGCGGGAGAACGGGCGGCCGTACGACACCGAGCTCCTCGATCGTCAGATCCGGGACGCCGTGGCCGACCGGGTGCGCCAGCAGGTCGAGAACGGCATCGACGTCGTCACCGACGGGGAGATGAGCAAGGTCAGCTTCCTCGGGTACGTGAAGGACCGCCTCGCCGGCTTCGAGCCCGACATGGAGACGTCACGGATGGCGCCGTCGTGGCAGAGGGAGGTCGACGACTTTCCCGAGTACTACGCCGAGTACTTCAAGAAGTACTCCTCGACGGTCACACCGCTTCGCCGCATCATCTGCCGGGGGCCGATCAGCTACGTCGGCCAGGAGTTGGTGCAGACCGACATCGACAACCTCCGGGCCGCCATCGCGCCGTTCGACGTGACCGAGGCGTTCATCCCCTCCACCGGGCCGAGTGGCTTCGGGGCCAACGAGTACTACCCCAGCCACGAGGAGTACCTGGCGGCCGTGGCCGAGGCCATGCGCGAGGAGTACCTGGCCATCGTGGAGGCTGGGTTCGTCCTCCAGATCGACGACCCGTTCCTGATCGACATGCTGAGCGATCCGACCAGGGAGCAGGACGAACGGGAGCGCATGGCGTGGGTGCACGTAGAGGCGCTGAACCACGCGCTCCGGGACATCCCCACGGAGCGGATCCGCCACCACACGTGCTACGGGTTGAACCACGGCCCCCGGATCAACGACATCCCTCTCATCGACGTGATTCCCTACATGCTGACGATCAATGCGGGGGCCCACAGCTTCGAGGTGGCAAACCCCCGCCACTACCACGAGTGGCGCATCTGGGAGGACGTGAAGCTCCCCGAGGGCAAGATCCTCATCCCCGGCCTGATCGGCCACGCGACGAACTACGTGGAGCACCCGGAACTCGTCGCCGACTACATCGTCAAGTACGCGGGGCTGGTCGGTCGCGAGAACGTCATCGCGGGGTCCGACTGCGGCTTTTCGTCCCGCGCCACCTATTCCCCCGAGGTGCACCCCACCGTGGTGTGGCCGAAGTTCCGGGCCCTGGCCGAGGGTGCGGCGCTGGCCACCAAGGAGCTGTGGGGGTAGGGCGCCGTCAAACGGTTATGACGACCTTCGCACGCGCGTGGTCAACCTCGAGGTACCGGATCGCCTCGGGCACGTCGCTCAGCGGGTAGGCCCGGTCGATGACCGGGGCGACCTTTCCGGACTCG
Organism: Actinomycetota bacterium; assembly: GCA_046726215.1. Lineage (GTDB taxonomy): Bacteria > Actinomycetota > Acidimicrobiia > Acidimicrobiales > VFJN01 > DASQUK01. The sequence continues at coordinate 23,776 of JBKPAA010000025.1, forward strand.
ACGAGCTCGGTGAGCGTCGCCAGGTTCTCGCTGCTCGGTTTCGCGGTGAACGAGACCAAACGGTGGCGGACGAACGGCGACAGCAGCAGCGCCTTGATGAAGAGGCCCAGTGGCCCGACAAGGCTGCCACCGCTGGACACGCCGCCACCGGACAGGACCAGCGTGCCCGCAGGCGTCAGCGCCCGCCGGCAGTCGGTCAGCGAACGGTTGCCCACCAGGTCGAACACGACGTCGTACCGTCGTCCGTTCCGGGTGAAGTCCTCCCGGCTGTAGTCGATGACGTGGTCGGCCCCGATCGACCGGACCAGGTCCGCGTTCTTCGTGCTGCACACGCCGGTCACTTCCGTACCGAACGCCTTTGCTACCTGCACGGCGAACGTTCCCACGCCACCCGACGCACCATTGATCAGCACATGGTGTCCCGACTCCACCCGCCCCAGGTCACGCAGTCCCATGAGGGCGGTGTTCCCGGCCACGGGCACTGCGGCCGCCTGCTCGAACGTCAGGTTGGCCGGCTTCGGCGCCACAGCGCCGTCCGGGGCGCTGACGTACTCGGCAAACGCGCCGTCGGCGTCGCCGAACACCTCGTCGCCCGGACGGAGCCGGTCCACGCCCCGACCAACCGCTTCCACTCGGCCGGCGAAGTCCCGGCCCCGGATCTTCAGCTTGGGCGCGCGGAGCCCGAGGCTCGGCCGCGCCATGTACGGGTCGCCGCGCATGAAATGCCAATCGAGTGCGTTGACCGAGGCCGCATGAACCCGCACCAGCACCTCGTTGTCGGCGGCCGCCGGTTTGTCGATCTCCCTGAGCTCCAGAACGTCGGGCGAGCCGTATTGGTCCTGGACGATTGCCTTCATGGGCCCTCCGCGACGGTACGAGGTAGGACGGGCGTGCAGCGGAGCCACTACTTACCACGGCTCAGACGTCGTTCTCTTCGCGGGATCGGCCGCCGTGGCGACCATTCCCGCGGGGAAAACCCCCCGGCTCCGATCTTCGTCGAACGGTCAGGATGGCCTTGTGTCGGAACGCATTCACGACGACGAACTCGACACGAGCGAGGAGACCGTTCGGACCCTCCTGTTGGCCCAGTGCCCGCAGTGGTCGGACCTGCCAATCACGTACCTGCGAACGTCGGGCACCGACAACGCCATGTGGCGTGTACACGTGCCCGAGGGCGCGGGCGTCGTGGTGCGGCTCCCGAGGCGTCGACACGCTGCGGAGACGGTCGGGCAGGAACTCGACCTCCTGCGGCTGATCTCGGAGAGCTCACTGGCGTCGGTCGTGAGCACTCCGCCGGTGCGCCACGTGGGTGAACCGCACGAGGTGTTTCCTCATAGATGGGGCGTTCTCGGCTGGCTCGACGGGTCCGATGCGTGGTCTGCCAGAGCGACGCTGGAGGGCGAGCTCGAGTCGCTCGCTGTCGATCTCGCCGAGGCCGTGCTGGCGATCGGCACGCTGACGGACGTGTCGGCACCTGGTCGAAAGCCCGGAAGGCGTGGAGGGCCGATTGCGCCACTCGTGCAGAGGCTCGACCAGTGGCTGGAAGACCCCGAGTGGCGTGCCTCAGACCTCGTCGACGTCGCTGCGGTGAGGCGACTCGGCGCTGAGGCCCTCGAGCTGTCCGACGAGCCGGTCGTCCCTGGATTCGTGCACGGAGATCTCATCCCTGGAAATCTGCTGGTCGAGACAGGACGGCTATCGGGGGTCATTGATTGGGACAGTGCCGGCTACGCCGATCCCGCGCAGGACCTTGCGCCAGCCTGGGCGGTGCTGGATGGGCGCAGCCGACATACCTTCCGGCAGGCGGTCGGCATGGACGACGCCACGTGGGTGCGAGCGCGCATGTTCGAGCTCGAACACGCCGTCGGCGGCATCCTCTACTACAGCCCACGGCGCCACCCCCTCGGGGATGTGATGGCCCGGACGCTCGACCGCATCCTCGAGGAGCGATGAACCGGCTGTCGCTCAGCCATCCGAGTGACTGCATGGTCCGTCGGCTCGAATGGATCCTCAGCCGTCGGCGTCTCCGCGCCGCCGTTAGAGCACGCGGGCCAGCGGCCGAATCTTCGTCATGTACCAGCCCAGCGTGAATGACGTTGCCACCCCGAGCACCGCGACCGCCACGAGCTTGACCTCGGCGGCAATGGTGACCGAACTGAGACCGACGCTGAGCAGGACGAGGACCGGTGCGTGGATGATGTAAGCGGCGAATGAGGCGCGCCCTAGGGAACGGGCCAGCGTGCCCTGGTGGTTCCACCGACGCGCGAACCATCCCACCAACCAAAAGGACATGGCCACCGCGATCGTTGCTTCGGTGGCTGGCTCCGCCAGGGCTTGAAGGTGCCACCCGCCGAGGAAGGGGTCTTCGTCGCCTGCCAGCCCCACGGCCGCGACGACGACGATAAGACCTAGGGCGCCGATGATGCTGGCCCGCCCACAAGCCCGCCGAAGCCAATCCGGTATCGGGTCGAGCCATCCACGTTCACCCGCCAGTGCCCCCAAGGCGAACAAGGTCGCCATCTGGGGCCACTCCCATAGGTTCAGGTCGAAGGGCGTGTCGGCAGTGAAGGGCCATTTCAGCCGCACCACAAACGACCCGACGACGATGGCAGCCGCTGCGGCGACGAGATGCCCCGGCCGGAGCGGTCCAGACGCGGTCAACCCGGCAGGACGGGCCCAGCGCCAGGATCCGTAGGCGATGGAGAAAGCCAACAGTGCTGTCACGAACCACATCGGCCCGGTGTCAGCGTCTTGCATCTTCTCGATGAGGAAGGAACCGACATCGTCCGCGGACGAGTTTCCTTCGGCCCGCTGGCCCACCAGACTGGTCAGCGGGCCGATCACGAAGGAAAAGGCGATGAGCGGTGCCCCCAGACGCATGAGCCGGTCGCGAACGTAAGGCCATGGACCCTTGCGAGTCAGCGACCGTGCACTGAGCAGGCCGGCAACCAGGAACAGGACCGCCATTGCGAACAGGGCTGCCGGAAGGATCGCGGCGCCGACGATGGCCTCGGTCACAGCATTTGAAGTCCGTTCCTCGTAGTACCAGTCGATATCGAGGACGTAGGCGGTGGCGACGTGCGCGACGATGACTCCGGCAATCACCGCAATCCGTAGGTTGTCAATCCATGCCCAGCGTCGGGGCTCCTCGCGCCCACTAGCGCGTTCGGATCGCAGTGAGTGTCCTTGAGCGATCACCCGCGAGGGACTGCGGCTCAAGGGCCTCGCCGGTGCAACCGTCATGTCCTTAGCTCCTTGGGTTTCGCATGCGTGGAGGCGGGATTGCGCCCACCACCCGAGGTCAGTGCATCAGCGATGAAGCGGCACACCGCCCGGCGCGCGGTGGAGTCCGAGATCCCCGATGCTTGCGGGTCATGGGGGCGACGGCCGGCCCCCCACGAGCACAGCTCGACGATGAGGTGGGCAGTGGCCTCGGGTTCTGCGACCCTGATCCCGCCTACCTTTCCTCGCTGTCGCAGGTACCGCTCGTAGCGGGCGAACAGCTCCCGGCGTAGCTCGCCGAAGACCTCACCGAGCTCGGGTAGGTCCTCGATCGACCGCTCGATCATGTCCAGCCCCAGGCGCATCCGTGCGAGCACGTCGTAGAGCTCGCCCACGATCGCCTCGACCTCGGCGTCCTGGCTGGCAGGTCGCCTCCGCGCGAAGGCCCTCTCCAGCTCCGGGAAGTCGCTCACGAAGTCCAGTCGCGTCGCGACCCACTCCGAGGCAACAGCGACGCTCGTCCCCGTGACAGGCAGTTCCAACGGCCGATCGTCCGGTCGCTCCCCAAACATCCGGCGGAGTACCAGGTAGAACAGCGCGTCCTTACTGTCGACGTAGTTGTAGAGGTTGCCCGGCGACACTCCCATCTCCCGCGCCACCTCGGCCATCTGGGTTCGGCGGTAGCCCCGACTGGCGAACACGACCGCGCCCGCTCGGACGAGATCCTCTAGTCGGTCTTGCGGCTGCGCCCTACCGCGGGCCAGGTCCATGCCTCCATCATTGACTGAATGATTCATTCAGTCAAGGTCGGACTCGGGTTCGTGATGGCCGCTAGCCGCGCCGAGTCGGGCGGTGCCGCGCCCACCTGTCGATGTGGCGCACCCATCGACACACGAACTGCTCGAACCCGCAAACTCCTCACCGGCGACAGCCAGTCGGTCCGGACCGCGACCGTGCCAGATTCGATCTGTCACCGCGCGACGTGCCGCCGGACAGGCCTCACGGCTCGATGGCCGCGGAGTCCTCCACCCGCACCGATTGCCCCGACGGTTCTCGTGCGGCGGCGGCCCAGCCATGCCTCGCCCCGGGCCTGACCGACGGGGAAGCAGCTGCGATGCGCCACAACGCCCCTACAGAACCCGTGAACGTCGTCAGCCGGCACGGGCGGGCATCCCTCGCGTTGATCACGAGGGTTACGCCGGCCGTTACCAGGCGGTCGAGGTGGTCGCCGCCTCGGTGGCGGAGCGCCCGTCGAGGTACACGAACCCCTTGCTGCCGTCGACGGTGATCGTCTGACCGGTCTTGATGGCCGTCGTGCCGACCTCGGTGCCGACCACGGCGGGAACGCCGAACTCCCGGGCCACGATCGCGGTGTGGGAGAGCACGCCACCGACGTCGGCAACGATCGCGCCCGCCACGGAGAACACGGGCACCCATGGCGGCAACGTCATCTCGCAGACCATGACCTCGCCGTCCTCGAGCTCGGTCGCCTCGTCCAGCGACCGCACCACCCTGGCCGTCCCGGTGTAGACGCCCGGTGACCCCGCCACGCCCTTGAGCGCCCCGGGGTCGGCGCTCTCCTCCGGCGGGACCATGCCCAGGAGCCGGTACACCAGCGCGTCCATGAACGGGTCGGGCACCTCGGGCGGCGGTGGCGGGTTCCCGAGCGCGGTCGGGGCGACGACCTTGCTGGCGCGGTCCATGCTTGCCCGGCGCTCGGCGACCGTCGCTCGCTGGTCACCCCCGTCGCTCAGGGCGGCAACGACCTCGTCGCGGTAGAGGTAGAAGACGTCGTCGGGCCGGTCGACGACGCCCTTGGCCACCAGCCGCTCGCCGACGGCCAGGGCGAACCGGCGGAACACGCTGATGAAAAGCTGATCGATGTAGAAGGCGTGGTCCTCGGTGAGCGGGAAGCTGTAGCGCGCCGCCTCGTAGAGCTCGTCGAACTTCGCCAGCGTCTCGGGGTCGTCGGCCAGCGTGGCACGGGCCGCGGCCAAGAGCTCCTCCCGCTTCGCGACCTTCTGTTGGTAGACGACCTCGGGGTCATCGCTCTCGTCGAGCTCCATCATGTTGGCGATGCTCGCCAGGGGGATCGCCGGGTTCTCCCGCCACGGCACGTCGGCGAGGTCGTACACGGCGTCGTGGCGCCAGCCGAACTCGAAGAGGAAGTCGTCGAGCTGCCGGTGGAACGACCGGCCCTCCTCGGTGGCGTCGAGCTTGTCGGGAATGTCCTTGGGCTCGGTCGTCTCGAACAGCTCCTTGAGCGTCGGGCTGGCGAGAACCGTGCGGCTCAGGGCCCACAGCCCGCGGCTGGCGGCGACGGAGGTGGTCGGGAAGCCGTGGAGCGTCTGATACGACTCGGTGGGGTCGTCCGGCTTCATGATCGTGTCGTACAGGTCGCAGAACGCGCTGCTGGACAGCAACACGAAGTTGATGTGGCCGTGGATCCACCACTGGTACCGCATCTGTTCGGTCAGCTCGTGGAGCTCGGCGATCAGCTCCTCGTCGCCGAGCCCCGAATAGTCGGCGGTCTTGAGCGGAACGTTGTTCGCGATGACCTCCGGCTTCCACTGCTCGTCCCAGGTCTTGCCCACGCCGGGGACCTTGTCGGCGAGCTTGCCGTGGTAGCGGGTCATCCGGTCCGCGATCTCGGCCTCGTCGGGAATCGGGTGGAAGGCCACGTAGAAGTAGTGGTTGATCTCCTTGGTGCTGACCATGATCGGGCAGTCGTACTCGGCCTGCGCCTTGGTGAAGCCCTCGGCCAGGGTGCGCACCACCAGGTCGAACGACAGCGGCGTGACGGGCCGCGGCGCATGCATCTTGTCCAGCGCCCAGAACCCCTCGATCTCGTCCGGCCCAGGGAACGTGATCTCGTCGTTCGTCGTCGTCACGGTCGACCCCTCCTGTGACCTGACCCGCCCACACACGGGACTGCGCTCGTACTGTAGTTGAGGCCGCCGATACATCAGGCTCCCTGACGTGTCCGGGCGCCCGTTAGCGTCGGCGGGGATGGACCTCCAGATGTCCACCCGAAGGGACTGGCGGGCGGTGCTCGCCGAGCGTCGGGCGCCCCGGCGGACCGACGCCGCCGACCGGCTGGTCCTCCTCGGCACCGCGGGTGGGTCGAACCCCAAGGCGACGCGCGCCGGGTACGCCAACGCCATCGTGGTCGGCGACACCGCCTACCTCGTCGACTGCGGCGAGGGTGCGCATCGCCAGCTGTGGCGGGCGGGGTTGACGCTCAACCCGAACCTCGGCCCGGGCCGGCCGCTGGTCCGGGCCCTGTTCGTCACCCACCTCCACGCCGACCACGTGGTGGACCTGGCCAACCTGCTGCTCGGGAGCTGGCCACCGCACGCCATCGACGTGTATGGCCCCGCCCCCCCGGCACTCCCGATCCCGGTGTTCCCGCCCGGTGAGGTGCGGCCCCTGGTGTTTCCCGATGCGCCGACGCCGGGCATTCGGACCACGGTGGATCAGCTCCTCCGGGCCTACGCGTACAACATCAATCTCCGCATCGCCGACGAGGGCCGCCGCAGCATCACCGACTCGCTGACGGTCCACGAGATCGGGGTGGTGCGGGACGGGTACGCGCCCGAGATCGATCTCGGCTGCGTCGGGGATGGGGGCAGCGCGGCGTCGGCCGCACCCGACATGGACCCGGTGGTCGTGCAGCCCGAGGACGACCGCGGGGTCACGGTGAGCGCCACCCTGGTGCAGCACGCTCCGGTGTTCCCCGCGCTCGGCTTCCGGTTCGACACCCCGCAGGGATCGGTGGTGTTCTCGGGTGACACCGGTCCATGCGGCAACGTGGTCCGCCTGGCGCACGGCGCCGACGTCCTGGTCCACGAGGTGATCGCCGTCGAGCTGCTGGCGCAACGCCTGCGTCGACTGCCCAACTTCGAGGCCATCCGCAACCACCTCGCCGGGTCCCACTCGACGCCCGAGGAGGTCGGTGACATCGCCACGCAGGCGGGCGTCGGGACCCTGGTGCTGTCGCACCTGGTTCCGGGAGATGTCGACCTGAGCGAGGCCGAGTGGGAGGCACGCGTCCGCCCCCACTTCGCCGGCGAGCTCGTGTGCGGCGTCGACCTCGACGAGTTTGCCCTGGCATAACCGACCCGTGATGTGATCGGGTGCTCTGGCCGACCCAACGGCCGGCCAGAGCACCCACACATTCAGAGGGGCGTCACCGCCACCGCCTTGCTTCGCAGGCGCGAAGTGATGGTCGAGCGCCCAGTTCGCCACCTCGATGCCCATGGCAGCGCCCACCTCGTCGGACGTGCGGATGTGGATGCCACGTGACGGGCCACCGCCTCCCGTACACAACCGCCGCCAGCACGTGGAGATCGCCGTGATCCGGATCCCGCCTAGGCGGCGCAGGCCAGTAGGTCCTGCGTTTGGCGTACAGGAAGTGGCCGCCGGGTCGTCCCTAGCTCGCCCCCACTGCGGGGCCGGTGTCCAGCCCGACGAGGAAATCCAGCGCGCGCTGGAAGATCGCCTCGACCTCGGCGTCGGCGGCGCCGCCGAAGAAGTGGTCGGCGCCCGGAACGGTCTGGAGCTCTACGGACCCGCCTGCGGCCCGCAGGGCGTCCGCCAAGCGGACGCTCTGGTCGTGGGGAACCCATGTGTCGTGCTCGCCGTGTTGGAGCAGGAACGGCGGCGCCCCGCCGTGCACGTGCGCCACCGGGCTGGCGGCCTCCGCCAGGTCGAGATGTCGAGCTATGGGGCCGCCGAGCAGCTGGGCCTCGTACGTGTCGCCGGCGTCATCTTCCTGGTCGAGGGCGGGCAGGTCGGTGACGGGATACCAGCACACCACGCCGGCGGCCGCGGGTGCGTCGGCGGCGAGCGCCGCGAGTGCAGCCAGGTTGCCGCCCGCCGATGCGCCCCACAGGTACGTGCGCCCCGGGTCCACGCCGAGGTCCCCGGCGTTGGCGTGGAGCCAGCCCAGCGCCTCCAACGTGTCGTCGAGCTGCGCCGGAAACCGGGCCTCGCCGCTGAGCCGGTAGTCCGGAGCGGCGACGACGAACCCCCTGTCGGTCAGCCGCTCGAAGAAACCGGGTGACCACTCCCTGGTCTCCCGGGGCGGCCGGCTCCGATGGCTCACCCGCCAGCCGCCTCCGTGGACGTACACCAACAGGGGCCGGCGCCCGTCGGGAGCGGGGTCGGGCCCGCTCGGCCCGTAGACGTCGAGCTCCAGCCCCCTGAAGCCTTCCCGCTCGGCGAAGACGATGGCCTGCTCGACGCGCACCCGCGCACCCCCGGAGTGTGAGGTTGTCAGGTTCCCTGGCATTCTGGCACCGCCTGGTCGAGCATGAGCGAGGCACGACGGTCACCCCGTAGGGTCGGGCCGACCGCCGCCGCAGAGCACGAGGGGGAGGACCGGTTGGGCAGCATCCTGGGGAACCGGGTGGCGCGGCTGGAGGATCCCCGGTTCCTGACCGTGGGCGGAACGTACGTCGAGGACGTGGTGCTTCCGGACGCCGCTTGGCTGACCTATGTGCGCTCGTCCTTGGCGCACGCACGCATCACCGGCATCGACGTGTCGGAGGCCAAGACCGCACCCGGTGTCCTCACCGTCCTGACGTGGGACGACCTGGCCGAGCTCGGCCTGGCACCGTCGTCCGGCTCTGATTTCCCGGAGGCGATGCGGCGGCCGTTCGTCGCCCGCGGCGTGGTGCGGTTCGTGGGTGAGGCGGTCGTCGCGATCATCGCCGAGGACCGGGCCAGCGGTAGCGACGCCGCCGACCTGGTGCTGGTCGATTACGAGCCGCTCCCCGTGGTGATCGATCCCGAGGACGCGCTGCGTGACGAGCGGTTGCTCTACCCGGACGTCGGCACCAACGTCGTGCAGCGGGTGGCGTCGAGCTCGCCGGCCGACTTCGCTGGCTGCGAGGTGGTGGTCGAGGAGCGGATCGTCAACCAGCGCCTGACCGCGGCGCCCATCGAACCCCGCTCCGCCGCTGCGTACTGGACCGACGACGGCCGACTCGTGCACTACGCGGCGTGCCAGGGAGCACATCCGGCCCGCGACCTGCTGGCGACGGTCTACGGGCTCGACCCGTCGCAGGTCCAGGTGGTCGTGCCCGACGTGGGCGGCGGGTTCGGCGCAAAGTCCCGCAACTTCCCCGACGAGCTGGCGCTCGGCTTCTACGCCCAGGTGGCCGGTCGCCCGGTCCGCTGGACCGAGTCGCGCTCCGAGAACATGATCGCCATGGCCCATGGCCGCGGTCAGGTCCAGCACGCCCGGCTAGGCGGCACCCGGGACGGGCGGATCACCGCCTACCAGCTCGACGTCGTGCAGGACGCGGGGGCGTACCCGGTGCTGGGCGCGCGCCTGCCGATGATGACGATGCTGATGACGACCGGCGCATACGACATCGCCAATGCCGGCTTCAGCGGCGTGTCGGTCGTCACCAACACCATGTCCACGACGGCCTACCGGGGCGCAGGGCGACCCGAGGCCGCCGTCGCGATCGAGCGCATGGTCGACCGGTTCGCCGCCGAGATCGGGATGGATCCCGCCGACGTCCGGCGCCGCAACCTCGTGGCCCGGTTCGAGGAGCGCTACACCACCGCCATCGGGACCGTGTACGACGTCGGCGACTACCCCGAGGCGCTGGAACGGGTGCTGCGGGCCGCCGACTACGACGCCCTGCGGGCCGAGCAGGCACGCCGCCGGGCCGCGGGCGATCGCATGGCCGTCGGCATCGGCCTGGCCACCTACGTCGAGATCACCGCCGGCGCCGGGGGTGGCGAGTTCGGGGCCGTCGAGGTGGTGGACGCCGGTCGCATCCGGGTGGCGAGCGGGTCGACGCCCTCGGGCCAGGGCCACGACACGACGTGGGCGATGATCGTGGCCGACCGGACGGGCGTGGCGCTCGAAGACGTCGATGTGATCCACGGCGACACCGACCGGGTCCGCAGGGGCGCGCTGACCGTCGGCTCCCGGTCGGTGCAGCTCGGTGGCTCCGCCATCGCCAAGGCCTGCGACGAGTTGGTCGAGCTGGGACGGGGCTCCGCCGCCGAGCTGCTCGAGGCGTCCGTCGACGACGTGGTGCTCGACCGTGCCGGCGGCCGCTTCCACGTCGCGGGTGCGCCGGCGCGGGCCGTGGGCTGGGCGGACCTCTTGGCGGCCGGCGCGCCATTGGCGGCCGAGGCCGATCACCTGCCGGTGATGCCGACGTTCCCGTTCGGCGCCCACGTGGCGGTCGTCGAGGTCGACACCGAGACCGGACGCGTGGAGCTGCGGCGCATCGTCGCCCTCGACGATGCCGGCCGGATCCTCAACCCGGTGGTCGCCGAGGGTCAGGTGCACGGGGGCATCGCCCAGGGTGCGGCGCAGGCGCTGCTCGAGGCCGTCCACTACGACGAGGAGGGCCAGCCGCTGACGACAAACTTCGCCGACTACCCGGTGATCTCGGCGACCGAGCTGCCGTCGTTCGAGCTGGTGCACATGGCGACGCCGACCTTCGTGAACGAGCTCGGTGCCAAGGGCATCGGCGAGTCGGGCACCATCGGGGCCATCCCCGCGGTGTACAACGCCGTGATCGACGCTTTGGGCCACCTCGGCGTCCGCCACCTGGAGACCCCCCTGACCCCCGAGCGCGTCTGGGCCGCGCTGGCGGTCCGGTGATCGGGCGCGGGATGGTGGCGACGGCGGACCTATTGGACGGGGCGGTGGCCGCAGCCCGGGCCGGCGGTGCGGTCCTGGTCGAGGGCCTGCAGCGGCCCAAGCAGGTGCAGCTCAAGAGCGAGCGTGCGTCGATCGTCACCTGGGCGGACGTCGCGGCCCAGGCGGCGATCCTGGGGGTGATCACCGAGCGCTTCCCCGACCACGCCGTGCTCGCCGAGGAGGACCGCGGCGGGGCCCCCGTTTCTCACCGCGGGATCGCGCGCCCCGACGACCGATCCCGCGGGGAAAACGCCATGACGTGGCTGGTCGATCCCCTGGACGGCACGTCGAACTATGCGCACGGGGTGCCGTTCGCATGCACGTCGGTGGCAGTGCGCGACGCCGAAGGGTTGGCAGCCGGTGCCATCTTCGATCCGTTCCGGGGGGAGCTGTTCACGGCCGTGCGGGGCGGAGGAGCGTGGCTCGATGGGGAGCGCCTGTCGGCGTCGGCCGTCGATGCGCCGAGCGGCGCACTCGTCTGCACCGGCATCCAGTCGGACGACGCGGACGAGATCGCTGCGTTCGGCCGCCGCATCGTCGCGCTGAGCCGCCACTGCCGCGGCGTCCGCTGCGTGGGCTCTCCGGCCCTGTGCCTCGCCTACGTTGCCGCCGGGCGGATCGACGCCTTCCTGGAACGAGACGCCACCTACGCATGGGACGTGGGCGCCGGGGCGCTGCTCGTCACCGAGGCCGGCGGCCGCATCGAGGACCTGGACGGCGGCCCGCTCAACCTCGGCCCCGGCCTGGCCAACGTGCTCGCGAGCAACGGCGGCATCCACGCCGCGCTTGCGGACATCATCCACACCGCGGAGGGCAGCGCCGGGTGAACGGCCTCGCGGGCAAGCGCATCGTCGTCACCGGCGCCGCCCGGGGGATCGGTGCGGCGTTGGCGACCGAGCTTCGCTCGCGCGGCGCCACGGCGATCACGGTCGACCTCGCCAGCGGTGCCGACCTGACCTGCGACGTGAGCGACGCCGACCAGGTGTCGGCGACATTCGCCGAGGCCGGCAACGTCGACGGTCTGGTCAACTGCGCGGCGCTGCTGGTCGCCCGCAAGGCGTACGACGAGATCGAATTGGGCGAGTGGGACCGCATGTTCGCAGTGAACGTGCGGGGATCGTTCCTCTGCGCCCGGGCGGCTGCGGCCGCGATGGGGGATCGGGGCGGGAGCATCGTGAATGTGGCGTCGGAGACGGCGGTCACCGGTTCGCACGGCTTCGTGCACTACGTGGCGTCGAAGGGTGCGGTGATTTCCATGACCCGGGCGCTGGCCAACGAGCTGGGGGTCCGCAGCATACGCGTGAACTGCGTCGCTCCCGGGTTCACCCCCACGCCGGGATCGGAGGTGCTGGGCACGTACGACCCCAGCCGCACGCCCCTGGGCCGGGTCATGCGGCCCGACGATCTCCTCGGCACCTTCTGCTACCTGCTTTCGGACGACTCGGCCTTCGTCTCCGGGCAAACGCTCCTGGTCAACGGCGGCCGGGTTCCCAACTAGCACGCGACCACGAACGGCGGCGCCGCGGTGGTTCACTGGCGGGGTGAGCGCCGCTCGGGGGGACCACCGCGACGACCGGGACGCCGACAGGCCGGAGCCCGCGCACTCGGAGCTGCAATCGGTCGGGATCGCCCTGGACATCATCGACGCGCTGGCGGAGGCACAGGAGCTCAGTCTGAGCGAGCTCGCCCGGCGGGTGGGGGTCGCGAAGAGCACCGCGCACCGCACCTGCGCGGCGCTGGCCCGCCGGGGCCTCGTCGACCGCACGACCGCCCGCGGCTACCGGCTCGGGCTCCGTTTGGTCGAGTACGGGCATCTGGCGACCGAGCGCACGGCCGTGGGCGACCAGGCGCTGCCCCTGCTGGTCGAGCTACGCAACACCCTGGAGGAGACCGTGCAGATCGGCGTGCCCGATGGGGCGGACGTCGTCTACGTCGAGCGGGTGGAGGGTCAGCGGGCGCTGCGCTATTCGACCAACTCGCGCCGCTCACCGCTGCATCGGTCCAGCGCCGGCAAGGTGCTGGCGGCGTTCAACCCGGAGCTGGCGGAGGCCCGGCTGCGCGCCGGCCTGCCGCCCAGCACCGGATACACCATCGTCGTGCCCGACCTACTCCTCGCCGAGCTGGCGAGGATCCGCGAGTGCGGTTACGCGCGCAGCGTCGACGAGACCGAGCTGGGGATGTCGTCGCTGGCCGTGCCGGTGCGCAACTCGGACGATGGTCCCGTGGTGGCGGCCATCTCGATGGTGGGCCCGACCCCGAGGGTCGTCGGCGACCACGAGACCCGTCACACGCGCATCCTGAAGGCCGGCGCCCGCCGGCTGACGCAGGCCATCGCCGAGGGCGGTTACACGGTCCGCCGGGGCTGACACCCGCCGGTTGGCCGCCCGCAGGCCGCCAGCCGCCGGCCGTTGGCGGTCCCGGCGCCGATTTCTTGCGGTGCTCGCTAAGGATCGGCGCCGGAACGGGTCCCGGGTGCCGGGCCGTCGACCGCTGAACGAGCGCCGTACCGGCGTCATAGCGCCAGTCCGAGCAGCCCGCGCGCGGCGTCGAACGCCTGGGTGGCGTTGCCCGGCTCCACCTGGATGCCGAGCATGCCGACGGCGCGGGCGCCCGCGACGTTCTCCGGGGCGTCGTCGAGGAACACGACGTCCTCGGTGGCGAGCCCGAGGGCATCGGCGGCCACGAGGTACGCCTCCGCGTCGGGCTTGTTGACACCGATGTCGGACGCGTCGACGAAGGCATCCAGGGCGTCGAACGCCGGGTGGGCGTCGAAGAACGCTCGGCTCTGGATGGCGTAGGCGTCGTTCGAGAGCACCCCGACACGGCGGCCGGCGGTCCGAGCGTCGCGCATCAGGGCGATGGCAGCGTCGTCGAACAGCTCGTCGGGCACGACCGCGGTGATCGAGCGGAACATCGCGCGCCAGTCGTCGTGCCCGGTCCTCCGCGCCACGCGATCCCAGTAGCCGTTCAGCGTCAGCGTGCCGGCGAGCTTGTCCTTCCAGAGCGCGTCACCGTCCGGATCGATCGGACCACGGCCCGGCACCGGAACCCCGATGGCCACGGCGTAGGCGTCGAGCGCCCGCCACGGGTCCAGGATCACGCCGCCGACGTCCAATAGGAGGCCCTCGTACATGCTCCGCCACGCCTCCGGATCGATCGAGCCGCTCAGTCGCCCGCGCCGCAGAACCGTGCGACGGCCGCGCTGGCGTCGGGCGATTCGTCGAGCACGAGGTGCCCGGAGTCGGGGAATGTGGCGACGGTGCCCTGCGGCAGCAGCTCGGCCCAACGGTGCGCGAGCTCGACGGGCACGAGGCGGTCCTCCTCGCCCCACACCACCAGAGTGGGTGTGTCGACGCGCCCCAACCACCGTGGCACCACCGGGTCGAACGGCCGCTCCCACAGCATGATCGCGGTGGTCCGCATCTCCCGGTAACGGTCGACGGTGAAGTCGACGTCGTTGGGATCGTCCGGAAGGTGTGGCACCAGCGTCTCCATCCGGTGGACAAGGCGCCCCATCAGCTCCTCGGGTGGGATGCGGAACACGTCGTCGAACGCCACCCCCGGCACCCGCAGGCCCGCCGGCGCGACCAGCACCAGTCGCCGCAGCCGGTGCTTCTGCTCGATGGCGAAGCGGGCGGCGATCAGGCCGCCCAGCGACAGGCCGACGAGGTTGACGGCCGCGGTCAGCCCGAGCTGGTCGAACAGCTCGGTGTAGTGGAGCACGAGGTCGTGGACGTCGGACAGCCCCTCGAGGTCGTCCGAGTCGCCGTAGCCGGGGTGGTGGGGGATCAGTACCCGGTACTGCTCGGCCCACGGTTCGGCGAATCCCCAGCCGTGCCACGTACCCGCCCCGTGGAAGAACACCAGCGGCGGCGCCGCGGGGTTGCCCGCCGCCAAGACCGCCGTGGACGTCCCGTGGACATCGAAGTCGAGCCGTTCGAACGTGCCGGCGGTGACGGGACTCGTGGTCACGCCGCCTCCTTCTTCGGGCGAAGCCGGGGGATGACCTCTTCCGCGAACAGGGTCGTGTTCTTGACCACCTTCCAGTTCGGCATGTCGCCGAGCGTGAGGTTGAGGTTCAGGCGGCTGCTGCCCGCCTCCTCGATCCAGCCGCCGATGGCGTCGGCCACCTTCTCCGGCGTGCCGGCGACTATCCGGTTGATGGCGACGAGGTCCTCCCAGTTGGCGGACCCGTGCACGTCGGCCGCCTGGATGCGCTTCCTGAACTCCGGCACGGTCACGTAGCCGGGTGGGTTCAGGTAGCGGGGCGTCGTGCGCAGCGCGTTCTCGAAGAAGTACATGACGTGGGGCAGGAACTCCTCCTCGGCCCGCGCGTCGGTCTCCGCCACGTAGGCCATCACACCGATCGCCACCTTGTCGGGCGTCGGGTCGTGGCCGTGGGCCGCGAGTCGCTCGCGGAAGTGGTCGAACACCTTGAGCTGCACCGTTCGAGGGATGAACACTACCGAGTACCCGAACCCCAGCTCCGCAGCCAGCTCGATCGTCTCGGCGGAGCCGGTGCCGACGATGTAGCACTCGGGGTAGGGCTGTTGCACCGGCCTCGGCCACGGGTTCAGGTAGCGGTAGGTGTAGAAGTCGCCGGCGTAGCTCTGGGGGCCGTCCTGCGTCCAGCACCGCAGGATGATGTCGATGGACTCGCGGAACCGGGCGCGGGCGGTGGCGGGGTTGACGGCGTTGGCCCAGTACTCCATGCCGGTGCCCAGCGGGAAGGCGACGCGCAGCCTGCCGCCGGACATGACGTCGAGCATCGCGTACTCCTCGGCCAGCCGGTTGGGGTAGCCGAGGTTCGGCGGCGTGCCGAACAGGCTGATCCAGCTCCTGGTCTGGGGGATCAACGCGGCCGCCGTCAGGTTGGGCGCCGGGTTCATCGAGTACTGCGTGTTGTGGTGCTCGTTGAGCATCAACCCGTCGTAACCGAGCTTGTCGGCGAGCAGCATCTCCGACAGGTAGCGGTTGTACAGCTCGTGGCCGGTCTTCGGGTCGTAGTTGGTGTTGGGGAAGTCGACCCAGAGCGACGGATGCTCCCTGTGGTCGGGCGGCAGGTCGGTGTACGGGAAGAAATGGAAGAAGTGGAACTCCGCTTGATCGACCAGACCCATCGAACCCCCCTCGTCGGATGACGGTTTCTGTGGTGGGGAGGCGCCCGCCCGTGAGGGCCTCAGGCGTCGCCCCGGAAGTCGGCCAGGAACCCGACCACGCGGCCGGCGACGCCGTCGGGCTCGTCCCATTCGAGCAGATGGCCGGCGCCCGCCACGACCTCCACGGGCAGGCCGTGCTCCGCCCACGCCGCCGACGTGGCGATGGGAAGCAGCTCGTCCAGTTCTCCCCAGAGCACCAGCGTCGGGCAGCCGATGCGGTGGATGCGCCGGGCGTGTCCCCGGTCGCCGAGTGGCCACAACAGGCTGGCGGCGGCCACGTCGCTCAGGTAGCGGGCCACCGGCCCGTCGTCCGGTCCGAGCTCGGCGAAGCGGTCGACGAACGGATCGGGCACACCTTTGGCGAACAGGTGGCCCATTCGCTCGGCGGTCGGCAGGGCGTAGATGTCGAGCCCCGGGTGGGCCTCGTCGAAGATGCCGAACGGCGCCAGCAGGACGGCTGCGGTCACGGCCTCGGGACGAAACACGGCGAGGTCGGCGGCGAGCATGCCCCCGATCGATGCGCCCACGACGGGGCACGGAAGCGCTCCCGTGGCGTCGAGCGCATCCCAGACGACCGTGAGCCAGCTCAGGTAGTCGTCGGGCGCTTGGAACCCCGAGCGGCCGTCGAGACCGGGGATCTGGGGGACCACAACGTCCCAGCCCGCCTCGCCCAGGGCCTCGAGCGCGGGGGAGGCGGCCGGGTGACCGGCGATGCCCGGCATGTAGGCGAGGGTCGCGCCGCTCATTGCTTCCCGCTCTTGCTGCTTCGCAGCGGGCCGCTCGGGCCACGCTCGCTGCATTGCGGACGCTCGCTCATGCGGCCACCGCGTTGGTTGGCCACCAACGGTCCTCGGCGTCTGCGAACAGGCCGCGCAGACCGGGGGCGACCTTCTCCCCGAACAACTTGGAGTTGTGGCGCGTGAGCTCGTCGCTCATGTTGCCGAACTGGAGCATCGTAAGCAGGTGGCCGCAGTTGAAGGTTCGGGCCACGTCCTCGAGCGTCTCCCTCACCGTGTCGGGACTGCCGATGACGACGTAGCCCCTCTCGATCATCTCGTCCCAGCTGAGGTCGTGCTTCGCCTGCTTGGCTCGCACGACCGCCCGCACCTGTGACTTGTAGCGCGCCCGGGCGGATGCCTCGGTGACGTAGCCGGGTGGGTCGGCGTAGCCGGGGTAGACGTGCAGCGATCGGTTGAAGAAGTACTCGGCCGGCTCCCTGTACAGCCTGTACGCCTCCTGGTCGGTGTCGCCTACGCCGATGAACTGGAGGAACGCCAGCCGGTACGGGTTGGGGTCCTTGCCGTTCTCCTCGACCCTCCGCCAGTAGCCGCCGACGGTCTCCTTGGCCATCAGGTGGCCGTAGTACGACAGTGCGGCGTAGACGTAGTCACGCGTGGAGCAGTAGTCCCACGTCTCGACGGAGCCGCCCCCCGGGATCCAGATGGGGGGATGTGGCCGCTGCAGCGGCCGGGGGAGGGCGTTCACGTAGCGCATCTGCGTGAAGCGTCCGTTGAACGCGAACGGCTCGGTTGCGGTCCATGCCCGCAGCACCAGGTCCACGCCCTCGTGGTACTTCCGCCGGAGGATGCCGGGGTTCACGCTGTAGGCGTAGGCGGTGTCCATCGGCGTACCGACCGGGAAGCCGCTGATGAGCCGGCCATGAGACAGGAGGTCGACCATCGCCATCTCCTCGGCCACCCGGACCGGCGGGTCGTAGAGCGCGACCGAGTTGCCGAGGACGGTGATCGCGGCACGGGAGGTGCGGGTGGCCAGGATCGATGCGATCACGTTGGGCGAGGGCATCAGCCCGTAGCCGTTCCCGTGGTGCTCGTTGACGCAGATCCCGTCGAAGCCGCACTGCTCCGCATGCACGAGCTGGTCGATGTAGCGCTCGTAGGCGGAGCCGACGACCTCGGGCTCGAACAGGCGGGGATCGACGTCGACCCAGACGCTGCGGTGCTTGCGGTTGAAGTCTTCGGGCAGCTCCGGGTAGGGCATGAGGTGGAACCAGAGCAGCTTCATGGGTCCTACGGTCGCCGAGCGGGGAGCCAAAGTCCACGTCCGTCTGGGACACGGATCATGTCCCAACCGATAACGTTCGGTCGATGGCCCGGGAGGTCGACCTGCGCCGCCTGCGCTACTTCGTGGCGGTGGCCGAGGAGCTGCACTTCGGGCGGGCCGCCGCCCGGCTCCACATCTCGGCGCCGCCACTGTCCCAGCGCATCCGCGAGCTCGAGCAGGACCTCGCGCTTCAGCTGTTCGAGCGGACGAGCCGGAGGGTGGTGCTGACCGCGGCCGGCGAGCAGCTGCTGGCCGGCGCCCGCGACGTCCTCCGCGCCATGGATCGCTTCGACGCCACCGCGGTCGAGCTGGCCGCGGCGCCCGCGACCTGGACCGTCGGGTACTGCCACGGCAGCGAGGACGGGATGATGCGGACCATTCGGGCCTTCCGCGCGGAACACCCCGACGCCAACGTTCGCCCCGACGCCCTGACCTCGCTGCTCATCCTGGAGGGCCTCCGCGCCAGGCGGGTAGCCGTCGGCATCGTACGGGGACCGGTGGTCGAGCCGGGTCGGCTGGCGTCGGTGCCGCTGGCGCGGGTGCCGGTCGATCACCTGGCCCTGCCCCCGGACCATCGGCTCGCAACGGGACAACACGTGGTCCGGGCGCAGGACCTGGACGACGAGCCGGTGCTCGTGGTCGAGCGGTCGGACGCGCCGACGGCGCACGACGAGATCCTGTCGTACTGCGCGGCCATGGGCGTCCGCCCCCACTGGGTCACGCACGCCGCCGTCCAGGTGGAACGGGTGCTCGACCTGGTGGCGCTCGGCACCGGGATCGGCTGGCTGAACTCGTGGCAGGCCCAGCGGGCGGGCAGCCGCCAGGACGTCGTCGTCCGGCCCCTGCGCCCGATCGGGCTGTACGACGAGTTCCGGGTGGCGTGGCGGGCGGGCGACCCGTCGCCGGTGACCGCCGCGTTCGTGCGGGTCGCACTCGAGACCTGCGGGACCTGACGCGCCGTTGCGTCGGGCTTCTCGCGCGCCGCGTGAGGACGAGCGCGGCGCCGTCGTGTGAAGATTGTCGTAGCGGTCGTCGTCAAGGAGGCCGGCGACGGCCGGACGCGGTAGGTGGAGAACGACCTTCCCAGAACCCGGAGGGAACCCATGGACATTGGCAGCTTGCTCTCGGCGCTTGCGCTCGGCTTGGTCTGCGGAGCCATCGGGCGTGCGCTCGTCCCCAACGATGCTTTCGAGACGATGACCGGCTGGAAGTCGTGGGCGGCCTCGACCGGCCTCGGCCTGCTCGGTGCGCTCGTCGGCTATTGGATCTTCGCCGGTCTGCTCGGCATCGGCGACGAGGACAAGTTCGACTGGGGTGGGATTGTCGGCGCCGTCATCGGGGCGGTCATCGTCGTCGCGGTGGCGTCCTGGGCGATCAGGAAGTACGGCGGGGCGCGCGTGGCCTGACGCGGGGCCGGCAGGGCCTGCCAAACTCGGTCCGTGCCTGTGCACCTGGTCGGAACGGGGATGACCCCGTTCGGGTTCGCCCCCGAGAGCTCGGTCCGCTCGCTGGCGACCGCGGCCGTGGGCGAGGCGCTGGCCGATGCCGGAGTCGGCGTGGGCGACGTCGACATGCTGGTGTTCGCCAATGCGGGCGAGGGAGTGCTGACCGGCCAGGAGATGATCCGCGGGCAGGTCGTGTTCCACGGCTACGGGTTCGGCGGGATCCCCATCATGAACGTCGAGAATGCGTGCGCATCGGCGTCGACGGCATTGCAGGTGGCGTGCATGGCCGTGGAGACCGGCACCGCCGGCGTTGCGGTTGCCGTCGGCGCCGAGAAGCTGACGAACCCCGACAAGCGGCGGACGATGGCGGTGTTCAGCGCAGCCGTCGACTTCGACGACATGCCGGCGCTCCGGGAGCAGGTCCAACGCGACCTGCTCGGCATCGGCACCGACGCAGGGACGGACGCCGTTACCGGGCCCATCCAGTCGGCGCTGATGGACGTCTACGCGGCGACCGCCCGGCGGTTCTTCGCCCGTGGTGGCGGCTCGGCGACCGACGCCGCCGCGGTCGCCGTGAAGAACCGTGCGCACGCGACGGTGAACCCGCGTGCCCAGTTCCGCGAGCGCGTCACCCTGGACCAGGTGCTCGGCAGCCGGATGATCGCCGACCCGCTGCGGCTGTTGATGTGCTCGCCGATCGCCGACGGCGCCGCCGCGGTCATCGTGTGCGCCGAGGGGCGGGCGCGGTCGCTGGGCGCAACGCCTCCCGTGCGGATCGAGGCCTGCACGCTGCGCTCGGGAGGGTCGGGTGACATCGAGAGCAACGGCGCGGTCCGGCGTGCCGCGGCCGCGGCCTACGAGGCCGCGGGTGTCGCTCCCGCCGACCTCGACGTCGGCGAGGTGCACGACGCCGCGGCCCCCGCCGAGCTGTGGGCGTACGAGCAGCTCGGCCTTTGCGGTGCGGGCGGTGCACCCGGGTTGCTGGCCGACGGCGTGACCCGCCTGGGCGGCCGTTGCCCGGTCAACCCCAGTGGCGGACTGCTGTCGCGTGGTCACCCGGTCGGCGCCACCGGGCTGGCCCAGGTCGTGGAGCTGGCCGATCAGCTCCGCGGCCGGTGCGGTCCTCGCCAGGTCGGCGGCGCCCGCCTGGCGCTGGCGCAGAACAGCGGCGGTCACCTTTCCGGCGAGGAGGCCGTGGCGGTCGTCACGATCCTGTCGGGATCCTGACCGAGGGCGTCCATGACGGAGCGCCGGGTTCGCCCGTGCGCGGTGGCGGCCCGGGCGATCGCGGTGGCGAGCACGGCGGTGTTGCGCGCGGCGCCCGGCATGGCCCCGTCGAGTAGTTCGTTCCAGTACACGGCCCACCCGCCGGCGACGGCGCGTCCGACGACGGGGGCGGTGAGGAGCCGTCCGGTCGCAGCCACGATCCGGGCGCGCCGCACGAGCGCCCCCTGGATGGCCGCGTTCGCAGCGTGGAAGCCCGCGTAGCGACGCGCCAGGAACGAGAGGTAGCCGCCGGACGGCTCGGCGGGGCATGCGAGCACGGCCTGGGCCGCCGCCCTCCCGCTGGCCAGTGCCTCGGAGATCCCCTCGCCCTGCAGCGGGTTGACGAGCCCGGCCGCATCGCCGGCGAGCAGCACGCGGCCGCGTGCCGGGATCGTTCCCACCATCCCCATCTTGAGCCAGCCGCCGAGCCGCTCGGGTGGGAGGCGCACCCCACGGTCGAGCAGCCCGTAGCGCCGGAGCACCTCGACGAAGGCGCCGAGGGAACGGGCCGCATGGCCGGCCGCCGTGCGGTCGCCGAGCACGCCGACCCCGACCCCGAGGTTGGCCCGGTCCCCGGGCCCGGGGAAGACCCAGCCGTAGCCGGGGAAGCCGCGCCAGCGCGCCTCGTCCCACAGCACGATCGTGGGCAGGTCGATGGCTGCGTCGACATACGAGCGCAGCGCGAATCCCCACAGCACCCGGTGCTCGTCTACCAGGCCCGCCGCGGTCGCCACCCGGCTCGTCGCCCCGTCGGCCCCGATCACGACGTCGGCCTGCAACCGGCCGCCATCCGACAGCTCGAAGCCGGCCAGCCGCCCGCCGTCGTGGATTGGGGCGCCGGCGCGGGCGGTGTACGCGATGCTGCCGGCGTCGAGGGCGGCCTTGCGGAGCGTCTGATCGAGCTCGAGCCGAGGAAGCGCCACACCGTGGCCCGGATAGGTCCGGCCTGGGCGGCAGGGCAGGCGGACCGACCTCCCGGACGGGCCGACCACGCGCATGTCTCCCACCCGCTCGGCCCCCGCCAGCCGCACGCCGAGGTCGTCGAGCACCTGGATCCCCCGAGGACCGACGAGGTCGCCACACGCCTTGTCCCGTGGGAACAGGGCCTTGTCGACGAGCGCGACGCGGGCACCGGCTCGGGCGAGGACCAGGGCGGCAACGCTGCCGGCGGGCCCGGCCCCGATCACCGCGACCTCAGCACGCGCCGCGGGCACCGGTCACCTCCGTGGGTAGAGTCCACCAACGGCCCGATATGGCGAGGTGCCTGTGCTGACCCGGTCGCGTCAGGATCCCACCAGATTCGCGCAGCAGCTCTTCCAGGGCCTGCCACGGCGCTACGACCTGCTCGCCGAGGCCTTGTCATTCGGGCAGAACCGGCGGTGGCGGCGGGCCATGGTCGACAGGGTGGTCGAGGGCCGGCCGGCAACAGTGCTCGACGTCGCCACCGGCACTGCCGGCGTCGCCGTCCAGCTCGCCCGCCGGACGGGCGCACGCGTCACCGGGATCGACATAACCGACGAGATGCTCCGGCGCGGGCGGGCGGCCGTCCTGCGGCAGGGCCTGGACGAGCGCATCGCCCTGGTCGGCGGGCAGGCCGAGCGGCTCCCGTTCTCCGACGCCACGTTCGACGCGCTGACCTTCACCTACCTGTTGCGCTACGTCGCCGACCCGGCCGACACGATCGCCGAGCTGGCCCGCGTGGTCCGGCCGGGCGGCACCGTCGCCAACCTCGAGTTCCATGTCCCGCCCCGGCCGCTCCTGCGCGGCGCCTGGTGGCTCTACACGCGCGTGGGCCTCCCCATCCTGGGAGGGCTGGCGGGCCGGGAGTGGTACCGCGTCGGCCGTTTCCTTGGTCCGAGCATCTCCGCCCACTACGAGCGCTACCCCGACCCGTGGACCGTCGACGCCTGGCGGCGGGCCGGGATCTCCGACATCGGGGTCCGCCTGATGAGCTTCGGGGGAGGGGTGGTGACGTGGGGGCGCCGCGCCGGTGGCTGAGCGGCGCCCCGCCTTCTACGCCGCCACCGGCCCGGTCGGCGACTGGTGGACGCTCCTGCATCCGCCGTACACCGCGTGGCACCTCTCCTACGTCGCCATTGGCGCGGCCCTGGCGCCGCGGCTGGACGCCGAGCGCCTCGTCGCCACGCTGCTCGCGTTCTTCCTCGCCGTGGGGATTGCCGCCCACGCCCTCGACGAGCTGAACGGCCGGCCGCTCCGGACCTCGATCCCCTCCCGGGTGCTCGCCGCCGTCGCCGCAGCCGCGCTTGCCGGCGCCGTCGTCATCGGGGTCGTGGGGATCACGCGCATCGGCCTCGTGCTGGTCCCGTTCGTGGTCGTGGGGGCCTTCCTCGTCGCCGCCTACAACCTCGAGCTGCTCCACGGTCGGTTCCACACGGACGCCATGTTCGCCGCCGCGTGGGGCGCCTTCCCGGTGCTGACCGCCTATGTCGCCCAGGCCGAACGGCTCGAGGCCCCCGCCCTGCTCGCCGCCGCGGCCGCCTACGCCGTGTCCCGGGCGCAGAGGAGCCTGAGCAGCAGCGTCCGGTTCGTGCGCCGGCAGACCGACCGGGTCGACGTCACGCTGGACCTGCGGGACGGCGGCGAGCGCACAGCACACGAGGAGCTGTTGCTCGACCCGCCCGAGGCGGCCCTGCGCACCCTCTCCTGGGGCCTCCCGTTGCTGGCCGCGGCGCTCGTCGTCGCCCGCATCTAGGCGACGCGGGCCGGCCGTCGGCGGCGGGTCACCCCACCCCTTTCGGCTTCCCGGCGCCGTTGCGGTTGGTCAGCAACCAACATGGCGCCAAGAACGGACCGGACGTGCGCCCCGGCAGCCACCGCCCACGGGGACCCGCCGGGGCCATGCCCCGACACCCGTCCGTACACTGACCGGCGTGATCTGCCCGTCCTGTGGTACCGGCGTTGCCGACGGTGCGCGGTTCTGCTCCACCTGCGGCACCGACCTGCAGGCACGCGGCGACGAACGGCGGGTGGTCACGGTGTTGTTCGCCGACCTTGTGGGCTTCACGGCACTGTCCGAGCTCCGCGATCCCGAGCAGGTCAAGCGGCTGGTCGACCGCTGCTTCGAGCGGCTGGTGGCCGACATCGGGGCGTTCGGCGGCCGGGTCGACAAGATCGTCGGCGACGCCATCCTGGCGCTGTTCGGCGCCCCGATCGCCCACGAGGACGACGCCGAGCGGGCCGTGCGGGCCGCGCTGCAACTGCATCGCACGCTTGACGAGGCCAGGGCCGACCTGGGCGTCGACGTGCGCCTCCGCGTGGGCGTCAACACCGGCGAGGTGCTGGTGGGCTCGCTGCGGGCGGGCGGTGACTACACGGCGATGGGCGACGTGGTGAACACGGCCCAGCGGCTGCAGTCTGCGGCGGAGCCGGGCCAGGTGCTGGTCGGGCAGACCACGTACGGCGCCACCCGCCGGGTCGTCACCTATCGCTCGGTCGGCAACATCGTCGCCAAGGGTCGGAACGCTCCCGTGGCCGCCTGGGTGGCCGAGGCCGCCCGGCTCCCGCCCGGCTACCGCCCCGACCGCCACCGGTCGCCGCTGGTCGGTCGAGACGACGAGGTTGCGCTGCTCTCCCACGCGCTCGACCTCGCGGCATGCCAGGGCCGCGCCGCCTTGTTGCTGCTGGTCGGCGACGCGGGCGTCGGTAAGTCACGGATCGTCGAGGCGGTGGCGGAGACGGCGCGCGGCTGTCACGACAGCCTCGTGCTACAGGGCCGCTGCGTCCCGTACGGCGAGGCCAACGTGTGGTGGCCGTTGGCCGAGGCGGTCAGTTCCGGCTGCGGCCTGGAGCCCGACGACGACCAGGAGGCCGCGACCGAGAAGGTGCGGGCCGTGGTGGCCGGCGTGATGGGTCCGAGGCCGAGGGATCCGGAGGCGCACGCCGCCGGCAACGGCGGGGACGCGGCCGGCGATGGGCCGGAGCGAGTGGGCCGGCGGGCGGACGCCGCTCCGGCCACGGGGGCGAGCGCCGAGGTGGATCGGGTGGTCGAGGGCCTGATGCACTTTCTGGGGTTCGACGTCCTTCGTGGGATCGATGTTGCCCGGGCCCGCGAGGAGGCGACCGGCGCGCTGCTCGCGTTCGCCGCCGCGGCGGCCCGCCGGCGCCCGCTGGTGCTCGTGCTCTCCGACCTGCACTGGGCCGACACCGCGGTGCTGCGCGTGCTGGAGGCGCTGTTCGAGCGCAACGCCCGGCAGCCCATAATCGTGCTGGCGACCGCCCGCCCCACGCTGTCGGACCGGTGGTCGCCGCCGGAGGGCGGGCATCACTCGGTCGTCGTGCACGTCGATCCGCTGGATCGCGACGCCGCCACCAGGGTGTTGCACCTCCTCGCCGACGACAAGACCGTCGCCCTCGACGACGCGGTGATCGCGGGGCTGCTCGACCGGGCGGGCGGGAACCCGCTCTTCCTCGAGGAGCTGATTTCGTGGCTGGAGGAATCTCGCTCGACGGACCTGCCGGACACGCTGCGCGGCCTGGTGGCCGCCCGACTGGACGGGCTCACGCCGCAGGAGCGCCTCGTCCTCGAGGACGCCGCCGTGCTGGGCTCCCGCGGCCAGGTCGAGTGGCTGGCGATCATGCACCGCAAGGCCCACGGGGGGGACGGCGTGGTGCGAGGCGCCCTCGGCGGGCTGCAGGTCAAAGACCTGCTCGCCCTCGACGGCGACTCGTGGGAGTTTCGCTCCGAGGTCGTTCGAGAGGTCACGTACAGCACCATGACCAAGGAACGCCGGGCCGTGGTCCACGCTGGCATCGCGTCGTGGCTGGAGAGGGAGGAGCGCCCCCACCACGACGCGGTCGTCGACCGCATCGCGCACCACTACGCCCGGGCCGCGGCGTTGGCGGCCGAGTTGGGGGGCTCGCCGGACGTGCCGCCCGACGTACGGGCGCGGGCGGTGAGCTGGCTGCGGTCCGCCGGTGACCGCGCCACCCAGGCCGACACGCCGCGGCGGGCGGCGCGGCTCTTCTCCGAGGCGCTGACCACTCTCGACATCGGCGCCGCCGGTGTTGCTCAGGTCGGAACCCCGTCGGCCGACACCGACGCCCGCATCGCCCTGCTCCTCGCCCGCTCGGCGGCCTATGGGGAGCTGCGCGAGGTGGGGCCGGCGCGGGCCGACGCCGACAAGGCGCGCGCCCTGGCGGAGGCCGCGCACGACGAGCGGGCGATCGTTCGGGCCACGGTCGCAGTCGCCGACGCCGCCCTGCGTGGCGGCTCACCGGGCGAGGCCGAGGCGCTGCTCGGCGAGGCGCTGGCCCGGGCCGAGGCTGCGGGCGACGACGAGGGTCGTGCGACTGCGCTACGGGTGCGGGGGTTCGCGGCGCTGCTGTGCAACGACCCCGACGCCGCGATCGCATCGCTCGAGCCGGCACGGAAGCTGTACGCGGCGTTGGGTGACCCGCGCGGTCTTGCCTGGGCCTTGCAGAACCTCTCTTGGGCTCACTTCGTCGCCGGGCGGATCGACGACGCGGAGGCGCTCCTCCACGAGTCGGCGGCCCTGTTCGCCGACCTGGGCGACCGGGGCGGGCTGGGCTGGGCCCTGGGGCTGCTCGCGTTCACACGCTTCCATTCCGGGTACGCAGAGGAAGCCGAGACCATGGCCGAGCAGGTCTTCGGCGGCGCCGAGGTGGCCGGCGACCGGTGGGCCGTGGGCATGGGTCAGGTGCTCACCGCCAGTATCCGGCTGTGGACCGGACGGGCCGAGTCGGCGATCGAGCGTGCCCGCGAGGCGTTGGCGACATTCGATGCCATCGAGGACGACTACGGGCGGGTGCAGGCGAGGCTCCCGCTGGGCCGGGCGCTGGTCACGGCGGGGCGGGTTGCCGAGGGGTTCGAGGTGCTCGAGCAGGCCCGGGCGTCGCTCCTCCCCAGCCACTCGCCGCGGTTCACGGCATTCTCGGCGACCGGCCTGCTGAGCGCCGCCGTCCAGGTCGGCGATCGCGATCGGGCGGCCGCGGCGGCGGTCATCCTTCCCGACGAGGAGCTCTCATCCGACGACCTCGCCACCGCCGGCACGAGCGAGCAGCTCGTGTCGAGGGCGCTGTTGGCACTGCAGTGCGCGCAGCCGGATGAGGCGCTCGACCTGCTGCGCGAGCTGGACCGCGCCACGGGGGAGCGCAGCACAGTGGGCTACCCCGGCGCGGTCAGGGCGCTGGCGCTGGCCGCCTCGGGTCGAGTCGACGACGCGATCGCCGCTGCCGACCTGGTGGAGGGTGACGACCGGTCGACCTATCTCGACCGGGCGTGGGCGGGACTCGCTTCGGCCAGCGCGGCCGCCCGGCGCGGCGATCGGGCGGCCGTCGACGTCCGGTTCCCCGACCTGTGTGCCCACGTCGACGCCACCGAGGACCGCATCGCCCAGGCCGTGATCCGGCTCGGCTGGGCCCTGGCCCTCGAGGTCGTCGGCGACCCGGCCGCACCGTCCCTACTGGCAGAATCCTCGGATCGCTTCGCGAGTCTCGGCATCGACACCGGGGGATGGGCGGTGCTGATCCGGCAGGCCGTGGGAATGACGCCGGCGGAACCCGCCCCTGCGTGACGGCCGGGTCGGTCAGGACGGCCTGCGCCGCGGCCTTCTCGTCGCAGGGGTCGGCCCGGGCTCGAGGCCGAATGCCCGCTGCAGGGCGGCGATGGCCGTGCGAGCGCCCTCGACCGCGACGCGGCCTTCGGCGATGGCGGCCATCCGACCGTCGCGCTTCGTGGCGAGCCCGGCGAGGGAAGCGGGATCGCCCCTGATCACGACGTCGGCGTGCCCCGTGGGGTCGGGCTCGAACGAGAGAGATCCGTGTTCGACGCGGGCCCGGAGGCGGTCACCCGCCACGATGAAGTCGACCGTGACCGGGTTCGCGGGCGCCGCGGCCGGGACGAACATCGAACGCAGCGAGAGTGCCAGCCAGTGGAGCCGGAACTCACCGTCCTGGTCGGCCGGCAGCCGGCGCGCGCCCCAATCGGCGAGTGCGACGAGGATCGGCTCGAGCGCAGATCCGTCGTCCGTGAGTGCGTACACCTTCGAGGCCGCCGGGGGAGGAAGGACGCGCCGCTCGATGAGGCCATCGTCCTCGAGGTCGCGCAGTCGGGCCGCAAGCATGTCGGTGGAGATGCCGGGCAGTCCGTCGAGTAGGTCGGTGTAGCGCCTGGGCCCGATCAGGAGCTCACGGATCACGAGCAGCGTCCAGCGGTCACCGACCGCGTCCAGTGCCTTGGCGGCGGCGCAGTATTGACCGTACGTGCGAACGCTCACCCGCCCACCCTACCCAGCCATGCTCCACACTTCGAACCTTGCGCTTGGTGTGACCAAAGGCTCACTTGTATTTTCAAAGTAAACCGGCCAGGATCAACCAAGACCTGGCGAAGGGAGATGCACACGTGACCAGCACCAGCGCGATCGATCAGCTAGCCGTCAGCGAGCTCTGCGAGTTGTCGGTTGGCTTCGACCAGTTTCAGACCTTCCCCACCGCGCTCGGCACCCGGCTGATCGCGGTGGCGCGTGGCGGCCGGGTCGAGGGCCGCCTGGAAGGTGAGGTTCTGCCGGGCGGGGGGGACTGGTTGATGTTCGGAGCGGACGGCATCGCCCGCATGGACGTGCGGGCATCGATCCGCACCACCGACGGCGAGATGCTCTACATGACGGGCCTGGGTCGCGCCGAGATCGTCGATGGCGCACGCGACCGATTCCTTGCCGGTGACACGATGACCAGTGCCGACGTGCGTTCGCGCCTGGCGCTGATGTTCGAAGCCGGCGCCGGCGAGTACGCCTGGCTCAACGCCACCGTGGCGGTCGGGATGGTCACCGAGCTGTCGCAACGCCACATCCATTACCGCGTTCATGCCGTCGCCTGACGCCGCCCGCGACCTGCAAGGCCATGTCGGTGTCGTGCTCCCGACCCGCGAGGCATTGCGCACCGGCAGGCCGGCGCTGGTGGCGTCGTTCGCCCGCGCTGCTGAGGCCCACGGCTTCGGCTCGTTGTGGGCGGGTGACTCCCTGCTGGCTCGACCACTGTTCGACCCCTTCACCGTCCTGGCAACCGCTGCGGCCGTCACGACCGTTCCCCGCCTGGGCACCGGTGTGCTTCTCGCCCCGATGCGACCGCCGGCACTGACTGCGCAGGCGTTGGCCTCGCTCGATCAGCTCAGCGCCGGCCGACTCATCGTCGGCGTGGGTCGCGGCTTCGACCTTCCCGAGACCCGGCGGGAGTTCGCGGCCGCCGGTGCTGACTTCGATCAGCGCACCCAGCGGATGGTCGACACCGTCGCCTTCTGGCGGGAGGCGTGGTCCGGGCACGGAACGGTCTCCATGGCCACCCCGTACGCGCGGCTCGATGGCGAAACGCTGCTGCCCGGCGCCGCGCAGCCGGGAGGCCCGCCGATCTGGCTGGCCGGGTTCGGTCCTGGCGCCTTCCGGCGGGCGGGCGGGCTGGCCGATGGCTGGCTCCCGTACCCGCCCAGCGCCGCCGACTACCGCTCCGGCTGGGAGCGTGTGCAGGAGGCCGCCGAGGAGGCGGGCAGGGATCCCGCGCGCATCACGCCGGCGATGATGGCCACGATCAACATCGGTGCCGACGGCGCCAGCACGCGGGCGCTCGACGATTACGTGGCCGGCCTCTACGGCTACTCGTTCGAGGTCGTCTCGCTGATCCAGGCGTGTCGCGCCGGCAGCAGGGCGGAGATCCTCGATTTCCTCCGTGGCTACTGGGACGTGGGCGCCCGCGCCTTCGTTCTGCGGGTCGCATCGCTCGATGCGCCCGAACGCCAACTCGACGCCGTGGCGGATGGCGTCCTCCCGGCCGTGGAGCAATGGAGCGCTGAGCTCGCCGGGTTCGGGTTGGACGTCGGATCGGCGGAGGCGGGCAGGTAGCGCCACGCCACGACGGCTCCGAGGGCCGCGACGGCGGAGGCGATCAGCAGCCCTGTGCTGGCGCCGTCGACGAACCCCTCTCTCGCCGCCGCGAGCAGTTGCTGACCCGCCGTTCCGCCGAGCTCGTGCGCAACGGCCACTGCGCTGGCGATCGAAGCCTGCGCCCGTTCCACCGCCCCGGGGGGCAGCGCACCGGTGGCCGCGGTGCCGGCGAACGCCGCGTGGTACGTGCTCGACACCACGCTTCCCACGACGGCGACGCCGATCGCCCCTGCGGTCAGGCGGGTGGAGTCATTGACGGCAGACGCGACGCCCGCCCGCTGCCGGGGAACGGACCCCATGAGCGACTCGGTGGCAGGGGGAATGGTGCAACCCATCCCGATGCCGGTGAGGCCGAGGGCAAGCGCAAGCGCGCCGTAGCCGGAGCCGGCGTCGACCGTGCTGGCCACGCCCAGGCCCGCCGCGGCGATGACCAGGCCAGCGGTCACGACCCGTTTGGTCCCGACCCGGGACGCAATCCGGACGGAGATCTGGGCGAACACGACGAACATCGCAGGGAGGGGAACGAGACGGGCGCCGGCGCCGAGGGTGTCATACCCCAGCACGGACTGAAGTGTCTGCGTGGACACGAACATCAGTGCCAGCAGTCCGAAGAACAGGGCCATGATCGCCACGATCGCCCCGCTGAAGCGCGGATTCCGGAAGAACTCGATGTTCAGCATCGGCTGGTCGACATGCAACTCCCAGGCGGCAAACGCCGCGAGACCGACGGCGGCCAGGACGAAGCCGGCAACGATGGCCGGGCTGCTCCAACCCCAGTCCGGTCCCTCGGTCACCGCGAAGAGGAGTGCGCCGAGGCCCACCACCGACAGCGCCGCACCCAGCGGATCGAGCCTGGCGGCGCCGGGGTTGCGTGACTCCGGAATGGTCAGGCGCCCGGCCACCAGCGCGGCGATCGCTATGGGAACGTTGATAAGGAACACCGAACCCCAATAGAACCGTTGCAAGAGCCAGCCGCCGACCAGCGGCCCGAGCCCGAGGCCGAGAGCGGCGACGCCCGCCCACACCGCGATCGCTCGCGCCCGTTCGCTCGGCTCGGTGAAGACGTTGGTCACGATCGACAACGTCGCCGGCAAGACCAGCGCCCCGCCGACGCCCATCACGACCCGCGTCGCTATGAGCTGGCCCGGGGACCCCGCCAGGGCAGACAGCGCCGACCCCGTGCCGAAGATCACCAGGCCGATGGCCAGCGCCCGGCGACGTCCGAAGCGATCGCCAAGGGCGCCCGCAGTGAGCAGCAGGCCGGCAAACACCAACTCGTAGGCATTGATGAACCACTGGAGCGCACTGTTCCCGGCGTCCAGTGCGTCCGCCAGCGTCGGCAACGCGACGTTGAGGATCGTCACGTCGATCGTGATCACCATGAGGCTGACGCACACTGTGATCAGCGTGGCCGTCCGCCGGCCGCGGGTGAGCGACGGCGGTGGGGCGTCTGCGACCGTACGAGACCGGGCGCCGTCAACCGGGATCGCCAACGTCTGACCTCCTGGACGGCCTTGGCGGCCGGACACCGACGCCGGCGCGGTATGTGAGCCGGCCACCGACGGCGCCACCGACGAGAGCCGCCGTGACGGCCACGATGGTGACCGCGAGCACGGCGGCCGGGGTGTGCTCGGCGTCGGCGTACACGAGTCGACGAAGCGCCAGGTCCGCGGCCGACGCGAGGGCCATAGCGTCCATCACCGCCGCGTGCAGGTTCACCCGCGCCCGGATCGGTGTGTGGTCGGCGGTTGCTCGGGC
This sequence comes from Actinomycetota bacterium, assembly GCA_046726215.1. Taxonomy (GTDB): domain Bacteria; phylum Actinomycetota; class Acidimicrobiia; order Acidimicrobiales; family VFJN01; genus DASQUK01. The sequence continues at coordinate 55,274 of JBKPAA010000025.1, forward strand.
TCTGTCGATCAGGCCCGTACCGATCGCAACCGCGAGCAATGCGGGCATGGCACTCAGCACATACGTGCCCGACCGGTAGAGATCGTGAGCCCAGGGGCGTGTGCTGCCCGCGGCGGCCGAGAGGACGTCGAACAGGGCGACGAACAACACCCCACCCAGCGGCGCGTGTGTCCAGCGCGGATGAGCCGGCTCGCGCACCCTCGAGTCGCGGCGCACTTGGTCATGGCGGTGATCGCTCTCCGCGGCAGGGATCAGGTCGGTCATCGGACCCATCGTCCGGTCGATGGGCACCAGAAGTCAAAGACATGTTGTCTATGATCTTCGATAACGAATCCTGATGGTTGGGAGCCGGCAATGGAGCTACGCCAACTCGCCTACTTCGTCGCCGTGGCGCGGGACGAGAGCTTCACGCGCGCCGCAGAGCGCCTTCACGTGGCCCAACCGGGCATAAGTCAGCAGGTCCGCCGACTCGAGGCGGAGCTCGGCGAGCAGCTCATCGACCGGGCCACCAAGCCCATCCGCCTCACCCCCGCCGGCCGCGCGTTCCTCCCCCACGCGTGCGACGCGCTCGAGGCCACCGACGCCGGGCGGGCAGCGCTGGCGCGACTGCGGGGCGTCGTGAGCGGAAGGCTCAGCCTGGGGGTCATCCCCGGGATTCCCGACATCGACGTGGCCGGGCTGCTCGCGGCGTTTCACGACCGCCACCCCCGAGTCGAGGTGACGCTGCGCGAGGAGCACCCACTGCCCCTGATCGAGCACCTTCGGCGCGACGACTACGACGCCATCGTCGTCGGTTTGTCGGAACCGGACCCGCCGGACGGGCTGGGACTCGAGCTCATCACCGTCGAGCCGCTCGTCCTCGTGACGGCGCCGGAGCATCAGCTGGCCGACCGCGCCTCCGTCGCCGTGGCTCATCTCCGTGAGGAGACGTTCGTGACCCTCGCCCGGGGATCCTCCCTGCGCACGCACCTCCAGGAGGCGTGCAACGCCGCCGGCTTCGATGCTCGCATCGCACTGGAGACGAGCGACGTCCATCTCCTCTGCGACCTCGTGGCGCGCGGGCTCGGTGTCACCATCGTGCCGCGCTCGATCGCCGACCTCGGCGCGGCGCGCCAGCCCCTGCGCGTGGTCGACATCCGGCCGCCCATCACTCGTCGCCACGTCGCCCTCGCCTGGCGAACGGGCCGGCCGCGCCGGCCGGCGACCGAGGCGTTCCTCGCCTGCGCAGAGGCCTGGCTCGACCAGCCGGCGACACACCTGGCGTTGGCCCACGGGAAGCGGCCCGACGCGGCGCCTGCCTCGTGACCGACGCCCGCGGCGGGGTTCACCGCACGGGTACGTCGATGACGACGGGCTCCCCGATCCCCGTGATGTCGAGAGCGAGCCGCAGGGGTGGCCCTGTCGGCACCGATGTGACGTCGACGTGTACCGGATCGCCGGCGGCGTCGAGGGTCAGGACCACGTCGGCGTCGCCGGCCGGCCGACCGTCGACGGTCTCGCCGAGCACGCTGGCCGGCAGAGTGGCGCGGAGCAAACGGTGCCCGAGCGCATCGGTGCCGGCGTCCCGCCGATCGACGGTCGAGTCGAGCCAGCCGGGCAGCAGCGCAGCGCCCTTGCCGGCACCTCCCCGGCCGCTCTCTTCGGTGATCGACAGGTAGCCGGCCTCGGGCAGCGCCTCACGCGACGTGGCCAGGCGGCCCCACACGGCCGGCCCCTCGGTGATCGTCTCGCTGGCACGACCGTCGCCGTCGACGGCGATCTCGTGGGCGCGCCCGGCGGACGTCATGACCTCACCCTCGACCGTGAGGTCCACCGCCAGCCACAGGCCGGGGCGCACGTGACTCACGTCGATGGCGGTCGTCGTGCCCGCATAGGCGAACGAGCCACCGGCCACGAGGCGATCGGCCGCGCGCGCGAAGGCCTCCTGTGGTGAGTCGTCGTCGATCGCCGTGGTGCTGGTCGGGGCGGCGGGTGCCGTCGGCTCGACTCCCACCGCCTCCGGTTGGCCGTCGTCCCCGCCCAGGACGATCCACCCGAGGCCCGCAGCCGCGACCAGGAGGACCAAACCCACGGCCACCGTGCCGGTGCGGCCGCGGCCACCGGCGGGCGGAGTCGGGCCAGCGTCCGGTTCGACCGCGCCCGGGTGGGGCGCCGGCCGGTCCCGGGGGGAGCCGTCGTCGACATCGGTGACATCGGTGACATCGGCGACCGGCGTGGCTGGGGCGGGCTCGGCGAACACAGGCGCAGGAACCACCTCGTGGGCGTCCCCGAGGGGGGGCGTGGGCGCCGGCGACGCGACCAGCGGTCGGGCCGCACGTAACCCGGCCCGGCGGCGCGCGACCAACGCCGCCGCCAATGCCGCGCCCAACGCGGCGGCGGCGAGCGATGTCACGCGCTTGCTCGACCATGATCGCGGCCACGTGCCCATGGGCCCACAACTCCGAGGAACCGAGTCGCGGGCACCGCCGTGCACCCAGCACGCCCGCTCGTTCGCCTGCTCTCGCCACACTAGCGTCCACGAGTCATCCTGGTGGGCGGCGCGTTCCACGGGCCGCGACGGCCCCGGGGGAGGGTGGCGGCGGACGGAACGTCGGGGGTCTCATCCGAGCGTGCGGGGTAAGAAGGGACGGTGACACTCGTGGAACGTGTGCTTCCCCGCCGGCCGTTCGACTCGCTGCAGGGCTACCTCGATGCGGGTGGCGGGCAGGGCATCGAGTCGGCCCGCGGCGTCGAGCCCGACGCCGTGACGGCGGAGGTCGAGGCGTCGGGGCTGCGCGGGCGGGGCGGCGCGGGATTTCCCACGGGTACGAAGTGGCGCACGGTGGCGGGCAACCGGTCGCCCGAGTTGCCGACCTCCGTGGTCGTGAACGCGGCCGAGGGCGAGCCGGGAACGTTCAAGGACCGATCGATTCTGCGAACCAACCCCTATGCCGTCATCGAGGGTGCCCTCATCGCGGCCCACGCGGTCAGTGGGAGCGACGTCGTGGTGGCGCTCAAGGCGTCGGCCGCGGTCGAACGGGACCGGGTCGACGCGGCCATCGCCGAGATGCGCGACTCCGGCCTGCTCGGCGATGTCGACGTGACCGTGGCTACCGGGCCCGACGAGTACCTGTTCGGTGAGGAGACCGCCCTGCTCGAGGTGCTGGACGGGCGGGCGCCGTTCCCCCGCATCGCCCCGCCGTACCGGCGGGGCGTCGTTGAACTGGTCGAGCACGACGACGATGTGGACAGCGGCAGCGGCCTGTCCGCCCACGTCGAGATGGCCGGCCCCGGGCACGAAACGGCGGCCCCCCCGGCCCTCGTCGACAACGTCGAGACCCTGGCCAACGTTCCGGCGATCATCCTGCGGGGAGCCGACTGGTTTCGCACGCACGGCAGCCGGCAATCGCCGGGCACCATCGTCTGCACGGTGACGGGCGACGTAGCCCGCCCGGCGGCCGGCGAGATCTCGCTCGGCACCACGGTGCGGGCTGCGATCGACGAGGTCGCCGGTGGCCCGTTCCGCAGCAGAGCGGTCAGGGCGGTCCTGTGCGGGGTGTCGGCCGGACCCCTACCGCCGGACCTGCTCGACACCCCCCTCACCTACGAGGACATGGCGCGAGTGGGTAGCGGCCTCGGCACCGCCGGGCTGATCGTGGTCTGCGAGGGCACCGACATGACGGCGGTCGCCGCTGGTGCCGCCCGGTTCCTGGCGGTCGAGTCCTGCGGCCAGTGCATCCCGTGCAAACGCGACGGTCTCGCGCTGGCCGAGGCGCTGGAGCGCCTGTGCGCCGGCGAAGGCCGGGAGACGGACCTCGACACGATTACGTCGGCCATGAGGACCGTCGCGGATGGCGCCCGGTGCAACTTGGCGAGCCAGCAGCAGGCAGTGGTGGGACGAATCCTGCACCGCTGGCCCGACGAGCCGGCCGCACGCGCCGTCGCCGGTGCGGCGGGCGGGACCGTCGAACCGCTGTTCATCACCGAGATCTCCGCCCTCGCCGACGGCGAGGTCACGCTGGACGTCCGTCGTCGCACCAAGCAGCCCGACTGGACCCACCATCCCGAATGGTCTGGCTCTTACCCCGCCGACCTGCTCGGTGACCACCGTCAGCATCGCGAGCTGGACTGAGGGAGGGCCGTCAGGGAGTCTTCGAGGCGAGGACGTCGGCGGGATTGATCTCGGGCGGCGAGGCGAGCAGACGGTCGGCGTTGGCCATCAGAGCCGCGGCGATCTGGCCCTCGAGGTGCGCCTGGCGCTCGGCCTGTCCGGGGAACGCGTCGACGATCCAGAACGTCGATGGGTCGCTCCGCAGGGCAAACCATACCGGGGTGCCCTCCTCGGCGTTCGCGAGCTCCACGGCGCCGGCGAGGAACTCGGCGACCTCGTCCTGGGTCTCGGGCCTGGCGGTCAGCTTGACGACGAGTGCAACGGTTGTCATGCGACGAACCTACGCCCGGCCGTCCGTGGCGGCCATGGCGGTCGGGCGGGCCCCGGGCACGCCAGAGGCTCATTCCCTAGTCTGCGGCCATGCGCGCGACACGTCCTCGAGTCGGGCTGTTCACTCATGCCGTCCTGGTGGCGATCCCGATCACGATCGCTATCGCCGTCGGCTGCTCGTCCGGGGACGACGGTGAACAGCGCGCCGCGGGCACGACGGACACCACCGCCGTCGAAGATGTGGTGGTCGACGCCGACGACTTCAAGCCGCTGGCCGACATGACGCCGGTGCGCGGGTTTTTCGTCGACAACTTGGCGGGGAACCTCGACGGCACCTTGGCGGTCGCCAACGATGCGGAGGGCGGAACCTACCCGGTCGGCACGGTGATCCAGCTCATCCCCCAGGAGGCGATGGTCAAGCGAGCACCGGGGTTCGACCCCGAGTCGAACGACTGGGAGTCTGTCTCTTATACACATCTGACGCTGCCGACGA
>JBKPAA010000026.1:0-46754 GCA_046726215.1 Actinomycetota bacterium
ATCAGCTGACCAACCGCGCCGTCGACCCCGCATCGAAGATGCCCGAGTTCAAGGTGGCCGCGGTGCGCGTTGCCCCGGCCGGTGGACGGACCCCTACCACCGATGCCCGCGACCTCGACCTCACGGAGGGCCGTGCATGACTGCGTTCCAGCGGGGGCTGCGCCCCCGGACCGCATCGCCGCCCGGCTCCCTGGCGGTCGCGCGGTCGGCCGGTCAGGAGCTGCGCCCATGACGTACACCACGGACGACGCCCCCATCTTTGTCATCACCAGAGCCGCTGCATCGGCTGCGAGGCGTGCGTCCAGGCGTGCATGGAGTGCGGCACGCACCGGGGCCGCTCGCTCATCCACCTCGAGCGCGTCGACCCAGCGTCGACCACCCAGACCGCGCCCATGGTGTGCATGCACTGCGAGGATCCGACGTGCGCGCAAGTGTGCCCCGCCGACGCCATCAAGCAGACCGAGGGCGGGATCGTCCAGTCCGCGCTCAAACCTCGGTGCATCGGATGCTCGAACTGCGTGCTCGCCTGCCCATTCGGCGTGCCGAAGTACATGGCCGAGCTCGACCAGATGATGAAGTGCGACATGTGCACCGACCGCACCTCGGAGGGCCTCAAGCCGATGTGCGCCTCGGTGTGCCCGAGCCAGGCGCTGTGGTACGGCACCATCGACGAATACAACGACACCCGCCGGGGGTCGCTGCTCCGTGACTTCTTCTTCGGGCGCCAGGAGGTGAGCACCAAGGTATACACGGTCGTCGACGACCTGAGCGCCGGCCCACTCGACATCATGGGTGGCCGCCAACGGTCGTGGCTAGACGACCCCTTCGGCCTGGACGAGGCGCCGCGGTGACCGCCGACATGCCAGCCCCGTTGTGGCGGCGCGACTTCCCCTACCAGTCCGCCGCCGAGGAGGAGGTGACGCGCCGCGAGTTCGCCCGTTACCTCGTGCTCGGCGCGGGCGCCATGGCCGCCGGCAACGTAGGGCTGGCGGCCTGGACCCAACTCCGGTCCATCAACACCGGCGAGCCGCGCCCGATCGTCGCCCTCGCCGACGTCCCTGTCGGCGAGACGTACCTGTTCCGCTACCCGGCCGACGACGACCCGGCGGTGCTCCTGCGCGTCGACGCACAGGCGGTCGTGGCGTTCAGCCAGAAGTGCACCCACCTCGGTTGCGTCGTCTACTTCGAGACCGCCGCCAACCGCTGGCATTGCCCCTGCCATGAGGGCAACTTCGAGTCGACGACCGGAGAGGTGATCTCGGGCCCGCCCACACGGCCCCTTGGGCGAATCGACGTGGAGGTGCGCGGCGACGGCCAGGTCTGGGCGTTGGGAGCGGAGCCTTGAGCATCGGCCGAGGGCCGCAGCGCACATCGTCGGCCGTGATCGTCTACGTCATCATCCTCGTTTCGCTCCAGGTCTTCACGGTCACGGTCGCCGTCGAGGCGTTCCTCACCGACGACGAGGCCATCGCGTGGGCGACTGCGGGCGTGTCGGTAGCCCTGGCCGGCATGGCGGCCGCGTTCCTCCGCTACCTCCGCCCCTAGCACCCATGACCACCGAGGCGACCGACACGGCTGATGTGAGCGAGGTGCCCGAGGCACCCGACTCGGCGATCGCCACGCTCTTCCCCGGCTACTTCGCGCTGGTGATGGCAACCGGGATCATCGCCATCGGTGCCGACCTCGAGGACCTCGACTGGCTCGCCGATGGGCTCTCCATCGTCGCCGCCCTTGCCTATGTGGTGATCGCCGTGCTGATGACGCTCCGCGTCGTCAACTACCCCCGCCTGGTCCTCGCCGACATGACCAGCCACGCCCGCGGGTTCGCCTTCCTCACCGTGGTCGCCGGCACCAACGTCCTCGGGGCCGCCTCGGCGGTCATCCATGGATGGTGGGGGATTGCCTGGGCCCTGTGGTTCGCCGGCATCGCCCTGTGGGTGGGCCTCCTCTACATCACGCTCATCGCCGTCGTGCTCCGCAGTCCCAAGCCAGGGCTCGAGGCGGGCATCAACGGCACCTGGTTCCTGCTCACGGTGGCCACCGAGTCGATTGCGGTGCTCGGCGCCCTGTTGCTGGGCCGCGGCGACAGCGATGCCCTGGCGTTCACCTGCCTGGCCCTCTTCTGCCTCGGCCTGGTGCTCTACGTCATCGTCATGACCCTGGTCTTCCTGCGGTGGACCTTCGTGCCGCTGGAACCCACGGAGGCCGATCCCCCGGCATGGATCGCGGCGGGCGCCGTCGCCATCATCGTCCTCGCCGGTTCCAACCTGCTGCTCGCCCAGGACGTCGCGCCGCGCGTCGCCCGCGTGGCCCCGGCGGTCGAGGTGATGGTCGTGCTGGCCTGGGCGGACCGCCACGTTCTGGTTCCCGCTGATGGTCGCCATCGGGGTCTGGCGCCACGTCATCTGCCGCGTACCGCTCGAGTACCACCCGTCGTACTGGGCGCTCGTGTTCCCGCTCGGCATGTACGGGGTCGCCAGCAGCCGCATGATCGAGGCGACCGACCTCAACGGGCTCGACTGGCTCCCTCCGCTGGCGCTCGCCATCGCCCTAACCGCCTGGACGCTCGCCTTCGCCGGGCTCGTCAGCACGATGTTCCGCGCCTGGCGCGGTCGCGGGATCGCACTCGGGCCACCGTGACCCGTGCGACCCGTTGACCCCGGGCCCGACATTCGACATTGTCCCGGGCGCCGTGACCCGGTCGTAGCAAGGGGGCAGTGATGGGACGACTCGACGACAAGGTGGCGCTCATCACCGGGGCGGCGAGCGGCATAGGTCGCGTGGCCGCCGAGCTGTTCGCAGCGGAGGGGGCCCGGGTGGCCATCGCCGACGTGGTGGATGCGGACGGCGAAGCCGCCGTCGCCGTCATCGTCGCCGCCGGCGGCCAGGCCGCATTCGTGCACGCCGACGTGTCCGTCACCGCGGACGCCGAGGCGATGGTCCAGTTCACCGTCCACACCTTCGGTGGCCTCGACGTGCTCTACAACAACGCCGGCATTCTCCCCGGCGACGACGCGGGAACCCTGGAGACGCCCGAGGCCACGTGGGACCGCGTGCTGGCGGTGAACCTCAAGGGTGTCTGGCTGGGGATGAAGTTCGGGATCCCGGCCCTGCTCGCGTCGGGTGGCGGCACGATCGTGAACGTGTCGTCGCTGGTCGCGCTGGTGGGCTCGGCGGTTCCCCAGATCGCCTACACCGCGAGCAAGGGGGGCGTGCTGGCGATGACACGCGAGACGGCGGTCGAGTACGCCCGCCAAGGGATCCGGGCCAACGTGCTGTGCCCGGGCCCGATCGACACGCCGCTCATGCGCCAGCTCATGTCCGACCCGGCGTGGGCCGCCCGCCGCCTCGTGCACATCCCCATGGGGCGACCCGGCCAAGCCGAGGAGATCGCCCGGGCCGCGCTGTTTCTCGCCTCCGACGAATCCTCTTTCGTGACCGGCGCCGCGCTCGTGGTCGACGGTGGCATCACCGCCGCTTACGTGACCCCTGAGTGAATCACCCGTTCGGTCACGAGATCCTGGCTATTTCTGTCGGGTCGTGGTTCGATCGTGGCCACAACTGCACCGACGGGAAGGGGGGTTCCCGACGTGGCCGTCGAACAACCCGCGGTCCTCGAGGAGGATCAGCGGACTCTCCATCACCTGGGCTATGCCCAGGAGTTGCGGCGAGGTCTCAGCCAGTTCTCGAACTTCGCCGTCTCGTTCACGATCATCTCGATCCTCGCCGGCAACCTCACGGTCTTCTACCTGGGCATGCAGGCCGGCGGGCCGCGCGTCATCCTGTTGCAGTGGCCCATCGTCGGCCTGATGTCGACGCTCGTGGCCATGGCGATGGCCGAGGTGAACTCCTCCTACCCGACCGCCGGCGGCATGTACTACTGGTCGGCCAAGCTGGCCAAGAGGAACCAGGCGGAATGGTCGTGGGTCACGGGCTGGGTGAACATCCTCGGCCTCATCGGGGTCGTCGCCAGCGTGGACTACGCCCTGGCGGTGTTCACGTCGTTCTTCCTCGACTACTACATCGACTCGATCTTCGGGTACGCACTGGCCGAAGCCGAGGCCCTGTACATCATCTTCGCGGTGATCCTGGTCCTCCACGGGCTGCTCAACACCTTCGGTGTCCGCCTGCTGAAGTGGCTCGGCGACATCAGCGTGTGGTGGCACGTGATCGGTGCTGCGCTCATCGTCATCGCCATGCTCGTGATCCCGAGCGGCACCGAGGGCTTTGGCTCCCTGCTCGACGACAAGAACCTGACCGGATGGGGCTTCACGGGCGCCTACTGGTTCTACGTCTTCCCGATCGGCCTCCTGTTGTCCCAGTACATGCTGACGGGCTACGACGCATCTGCCCACGTGGCCGAGGAAACCAAGGACGCGGCCGTCAACGCCTCGCGGGCCATGGTGCGCTCGGTGTGGATCTCAGCGCTGGCCGCCTGGGTCATCACCGTGGTCATGATCGCGGCCGTGCCAAAAGGGGCCTACGACGACATCGCCCTTGTCGGCATCAACTCCGCACCCACCCTCTTCGAGCAGGCCGTCGGCGGCAACATGGCCAAGCTGCTCGTGTTCACCGCGGTCCTCGGGCAGTTCTTCTGCGGGATGTTCGGCCTGACGTCGCTGTCGCGGACCGTCTACGCGATGTCGCGTGATCGTGGCGTGCCCGGGTACAAGCTCTGGAGCCGCGTGAACCCCAAGACGCGCACGCCCACGAACTCGGTGTGGTTCGGCGTCATCGTATGTGCGGTGCTGGGGCTGCTGTCGCTCCTCCAGAAGGACAACTACTCGTACGCCTTCTTCGCGTTCGTGGCGATCACCGGCATCGGGCTCTACACCGCGTACGTGACACCGGTGTTCCTGCGGCTCCGCAACCGCGACTTCCGGCCGGGGCCATGGAACCTCGGCCGGTGGGGCCCGCTCGTCGGCTGGACCGCGATCGTTTGGGTCGTGATCATCGACATCCTGTTCGTGTTGCCGGTGTACGGACCGGTCGACGCCTTCTGGCCGCCGTGGGAGGGCAGCAACCGGAACCTGTTCAACTTCGCGGGCCCCGTGTTCATCGCCGCCTTGGCGCTCATCTGGATCTGGTGGCTGGTCTCGGCCCGCCATCGGTTCACCGGGCCCCGGGTGCAGGGCTCCGAGGAGGAACTCACGGCGATCGAGCGGGAGTTGGCCGCGCTCGAACGGGGCGAGGGGATCCCCGCGCCACCACCGGCGCCCGCCCCGGCACCGGGCGCCACCGGCGCCACATAGCGGCACCACAATCGTCGGGACGCTCTCGTCGTGACCACCGTGCTCGCCGTCGACCAGGGCACGTCGGCGACCAAGGCCCTCGTCGTCGGGCCCGAGGGGGATGTGTTCGGAGAGGCCGAGGTGGCCGTGCGCCCAGTGGCGCTCGACGGTGGGGGCGTGGAGCAGGACCCCGAGGAGCTGTGGCGTTCGGTCGTCGAGTCCGGGGGCGCAGCCGTGCGAGCCGCGGCGACGCCCATCGACGCGGTGGCGTTGTCGAACCAGGGCGAGACCGTCCTGGCGTGGGACCGCACCACGGGCTCGCCGATGACGCCGGCGCTGGTCTGGCAGGATCGGCGCGCCGCGAGCGTGTGCGAGCGACTACGCGATCACGGTCCACGCTTGGCCGAGCTCACCGGCCTCGAACTCGACCCCTACTTCGTGGCTCCGAAGATCACCTGGCTGCGCGAACACGTCACCGAGGAGGGGGTCGCAACGACCACCGACGCATGGCTGCTCCACCGGCTGTGCGGGGCGTTCGTCACCGATGCCGCAACCGCGTCCCGCTCGCTGCTCCTCGACCTCGACGCCGTCGCCTGGGCCGCGGAGGCCACCGACCGCTTCGGCGTCGACGCCGACGAGCTGCCCGAGATCGTCACTTGCGCCCAGTCCGTGGGCAGAACGGCGCTGTTCGGCACCGAGATTCCGGTGGTGGGCCTCGCGGTCGACCAGCAGGCAGCGCTGTTCGCCGAGGGCTGCCTGGCGGCGGGCGAGGCCAAGTGCACGTATGGCACCGGCGCGTTCCTGCTCACGACCACGGGTCCGGAGCCGCGCCGATCGCAAAGCGGGCTCGTGGCGTGCATCGCCTGGCAGCTCCCCGACGCCGGCGGAGGGCACCCGGTCACCACCTACTGCCTCGACGGCCAGGTGTACACGGTGGGTGCGGCCCTCCACTGGCTCATCGAGGTCGGCGTCGTCAACGAGGCCGCCGACCTCGATGGCATCGGCGGCCAGGCGGACGGGGCGGGCGGCGCGACCTTCATACCCGGCCTGGCCGGCCTCGCCGCGCCGTTCTGGGAGCCGAACGCCCGAGGCGCGTTTACCGGCCTCTCGCTCGCGACCACGCGCGCCGAGCTGGTGCGCGCCGTCATCGAGGGCATCGCCGCGCAGGTGGCCTGGCTCGCCCGGGCCGTTCGCGACGACCTCGGTGCCCCACTGGCGCGCCTCCGGGTGGACGGAGGGCTGACGCGGTCCCGAGTCCTCATGCAGGCGCAGGCGGACCTGCTCCAGGCGCCGGTCGAGGTGTACGTCTCGCCGCACGCCACCGCGCTCGGGGTCGCCGCCCTCGCACGCCTCGGACTCGGGGCCATCACGACCGCGGCCGAGGCCGTCGGCGCCTGGGAACCCGCCGCCGTCTACGAGCCGCGTGCGAGCCGAGACGAGGCCGACACGCGACTCGACGATTGGCGGCGCGCCGCCGAGGCGACGATCGCCCTCGCCCGATGACCGTCGAGGCCTTTGGGACCCCGCCGACAGGCGGGGGCGTGGCCCGAGCGGCCCGCAGCGAAGCTGCAAGAGCGGGAAACACTGCGACGGTTCGCCAGGGCGCCGTGACCGATCCGGGCGCTCACTTCGACGTGGCCGTCGTCGGCGCCGGCGTCGTGGGTGCGGCCATCGCCCGGCGGCTCGGGCGTACCCGCCTGCGGGTCGCCCTCGTCGAGGCGGGGCCCGACGTCGGCGCCGGCACGAGCAAGGCCAACACCGCCATCCTCCACACCGGCTTCGATGCCAAGCCGGGCACCGCCGAGGCCCGGCTCGTCGCCCACGGCCACGCGCTCCTGTCGACGTACGCGGCGCAGGCCGGGATCCCGGTCGAACGGACCGGCGCGCTGCTCGTGGCCTGGACCGAGGAACAGCGGGCCCTGTTGCCAGGGCTGGCCGAGCATGCGGCCGTCAATGGCTACAACCGCTGCGATCTCGTCGACGCCGCCGAGCTGTACCGGCGCGAGCCGTACCTGGGCCCCGGAGCGCTCGGCGCCGTCACCGTTCCCGACGAGTCGCTGATCTGCCCATGGACCACACCGCTGGCCTACGCCACCGAGGCGGTCGCCAACGGCGTCGCCCTCCACCGGTCGCGCCCCGTCACCGACGCAGAGCGGGTCCGCGACCGCTGGCAGCTCGCAACGCCGCTCGGACCATTGCTCTGCGACTGGGTCGTGAACGCCGCCGGCCTGCGCGCCGACGACGTCGAGCGACGCCTGGGACACGGCGACTTCACCATCACCCCCCGACGAGGCCAGCTCATCGTCTTCGACAAGCTCGCTCGGCCGCTGCTGCGGCACATCCTGCTGCCGGTGCCCACGGCCCGGTCGAAGGGCGTGCTCCTGTCCCCCACCGTCTTCGGCAACGTCCTGCTCGGACCCACCGCCGAGGACCTCGACGACAAGTCCGAGACCGCGTCGACCGCCGACGGCATCGCCGGCCTGCTCGACCACGGTCGCCGGATCCTGCCGGCCCTCCTGGACGAGGAGGTGACTGCGGTGTACGCCGGGTTGCGGGCCGCCACAGACGATGCGGACTACCGGCTGGCGTTCCGCCCGGACGAGCGAACGGTATGCGTGGGCGGCATCCGCTCGACGGGTTTGACATCTTCCCTGGCGCTGGCCGAGTGGGTGGCCGGCAGGCTGGCCGTCGCCGGCGTCGACGTCGCCGAGCGCCCGGACGCCGTCGGCGTGCACATGCCCAACCTCGGCGATGCGGCCCCGCGCCCCTTCCTCGACGGCGAGCGCATCGCCGCCGACCCGGAGTACGGGCGCATCGTGTGCCACTGCGAGCGGGTGACCGCAGGCGAGATCCGCGATGCGTGCGAGGGTCCCGTACCACCGGCGGACCTCGATGGCCTGCGGCGGCGCACGCGCGCCCTCATGGGGCGGTGCCAGGGCTTCTACTGCACCGCGGAGGTGGTCGAGCGCTTCGCCCGGCACACCGGGCGCGCTATCCCCGAGATCCTCGGGCTGGCATCGTGACGCCGGGATCGGGTGAGGACGTGGATGCGCTCGTCGTCGGCGGCGGACCCGCCGGGCTGGCGGCCGCGACCGCCGTGGCCCGCGGCCACATGCGGGCGCTGGTCGTCGACCGGGAGCCCGAGCTCGGCGGCATTCCCCGCCACACCGACCACGTCGGCTACGGCCTGCGCGAGTTCCGCCGGGTGCTGCGCGGTCCTGAGTACGCGCGCGCGTGGGTGGGACGCGCCGAGTGCGCCGGCGTCGACCTCCGCCCGGCGACCACGGTGACCGGCTGGGCTGACAGCGACGCAGGCGCGAACGGCCGCGCGGTGACGACCACCAGCCCAGCCGGGACCGGGGTGATCCGCGCCCGGGCGGTCCTCCTCGCGACCGGCACGCGGGAGCGGCCCCGCACGGCACGCCTGGTCCCGGGGACACGCCCGGCCGGCGTGCTGACCACCGGGGCCCTCCAGCAACTCGTGGCGCGGGGGCAGCACGGGGTCGGACGCCGGGCGGTGGTCGTCGGCGCCGAGCACGTCAGCTTCTCCGCCGTCCTCACGCTGCGCCACGCCGGATGCGATGTCGCCGCCATGGTGACGGGCGAGCGCCGTCACCAGAGCTATGCCGCCCTGCGCCTGGCGGCCACCCGGGGAAGGGTCCCGGTGCTCACCCGCACGACGGTCACCGCGATCCTGGGCCGTCGGCGTGTCGAGGCGATCGAGCTCACCGGCCAGCACAGCGGCGCCACGCGTCGCCTGGAGTGCGACACGGTCGTGTTCACCGGGGACTGGTTTCCCGACCACGAGCTCGCCCGTCGGGGCGGCCTCGTCATCGACCCCGGCACCAGGGCGCCGTGGGTCGATGCGGGCTATCGCACGTCGGCGCCGGGGGTGTTCGCCGCCGGCAACCTGCTCCACGGCGCCGAGACCGCGGGCGTGTGCGCGCGTGACGGTGAGTGGGTGGCGGCCGCGATGCTGGACTGGCTGCGCGCCGGGGCACCGCGGTGGCCGGCGACCGGCGCCGTCACGGTCGAGTGCGCCCCGCCGTTGCGCTGGGTGTGCCCGAACGCCATCGCCCCCGGCACGGCCGTCCCTCATGGCCGGTTCCTGCTGCGCAGCAGCGCTTTCGCCCATTGGCCCCGCGTCACCGTCGACCAGGGGGGCAGAACGCTCTGGTCGGGACGGCTACGGCGCACCGTCCCCACCATGCCGGTCCACCTGCGGGCGGGCTGGCTCGACCGCGTCGATCCCGACGGCGGCGCCGTACACGTCTCGGTCGGAACATGGCCAGTAATCTGAGCGGGTCGCGTCGGCCCAGCGAAGGAGCAGAAGACATGCAGCACGGCCGTCTCGACCAGGAGACCCTTTCCGCGATGATCGGTGCCGGCGACGTCGACACCGTTCTCGTCGTGTTCCCCGACCTCCAGGGCCGCTTGATGGGCAAGCGCGTCACCGGCCACTTCTTCGTGGACGACGTGCTTGCGGAGGGAGTTGAGGCCTGCACCTACCTGCTGGCCGTCGACATCGACATGGACCCGCTTCCCGGGTACCGCTTCGCCAACTGGGAGACGGGCTACGGCGACTTCGTGCTCAAGCCCCACCTTGCGACCCTGCGCCTTGTCCCCTGGCTGGAGAAGACGGCGCTGGTGCTGTGCGACCTGGCTGACCAGGAGACGGGCGAGCCGGTCGAGGTGTCGCCGCGGCGGATCCTCCAGCGCCAGATCGAGCGGGCTGCGGCGGCCGGGTACACGGTGAAGTGCGGCTCCGAGCTCGAGTTCTACCTGTTCAAGGACTCCTTCGACGACGCCGGGGCCAGGGGCTACACCGGGCTGACGCCGCACTCGGCGTTCATCGAGGACTACCACATACTCCAGACGACCAAGGACGAGTACCTCATCCGCCAGATCCGCAACGCCATGGACGGCGCCGGCGTCCCGGTCGAGTTCTCCAAGGGCGAGGCGGGTCGGGGCCAGCACGAGATCAACCTGCGGTACGCCGACGCGCTCGAGATGGCCGACCGCCATACGATCTACAAGAACGGCGCCAAGGAGATCGCCGCGCTCAATGACCGGGCGATCACGTTCATGGCCAAGTACACGATGGACGAGTGCGGCAACTCCTGCCACCTCCACTCGAGCCTGTGGAGCGCCGCCACCGACGAGCCGCTCGATTGGGAGGACGACGCCGCCAACCACATGTCCGAGACGTTCCGCCACTACCTCGGCGGCCTGTTGGCGGCGAGCCGGGAGCTCTCTTACCTGTTCGCTCCCTACGTCAACTCGTACAAGCGGTATCAGCCCGGATCGTGGGCGCCGACGGCGATCGTGTGGGGTCGCGACAACCGCACTTGCGGCCTCCGGCTGGTGGGCCACGGTGCCGGGCTACGCATCGAGTCGCGGATCCCGGGGGGCGACTGCAACCCGTATCTCGCGTACGCCGCCACCATCGCCGCAGGCCTGCACGGCATCGAGCACCGTCTCGATCCCGGCGACGAGTTCCGGGGCAATGCCTACGAGGCCGAGGACGTGCCGCGTGTGCCGTCGACCCTGGTCGAGGCGATCGCAGAGCTCGAGGGCAGCGAGCTCGCGGCCAAGGCGTTCGGCGAGGACGTCCACTTCCACCTCGTGAACACCGCCCGCCAGGAGTGGGCCGCGTCCAACCGCGTCGTCACCGACTGGGAGCTGCGACGCAGCTTCGAGCTCGGATGATGCCGCCGCTCATCGCAGTGCCGGCCTACCTGGTGCGGTCGGGCCAGGTGGAAGGCTGGGCGACCGGCGCCGTCGCCACCCCCGAGAACTACCTGGCCGCTCTCCGCCGGGCCGGCGGGCGGGGGGCCGCGTTGATGTCGGACGAGCTCGACGAGCGCGACGCCGAGGAGCTACTCGACCGCTTCGACGGCCTGCTGCTCATCGGCGGTGGCGACCTCGACCCGGAGACCTACGGCCAGCCCCGGGAACCGGAGGTCTATGGCGTCATCCCCCGCCGGGACAACTTCGAGCTGCCGCTGGCGCGCGCCGCCATCGCCCTCGGCATGCCGACGCTGGCGATCTGCCGCGGCCACCAGGTGCTGAACGTCGCGCTGGGCGGCACCCTCGAGCAGCACATCATCTCGGCGGACGTGCCGCACGGCGTGCCCGGCGTGGCGGGGCGCCCGATCGCCCACCCGGTCAGGGTGCAGGACGGGTCGAGGCTGGCGACGGCCCTGGGTGCGACCGTCGCCGACATCTCCTCTCAGCACCACCAGGCCGTCGACAAGCTGGGCGACGATCTGGAGGCGGTGGCGTGGGCCGAAGACGGGGTGATCGAGGGCATCGAGCTCAGCGACCCCGACCGGTGGGTCGTCGGCGTCCAGTGGCACCCGGAGCACACCGCCGCCGCAGATCCCGTCCAGCAGCGCTTGTTCGACGCCTTCGTCGCCGCGGTCGCCCGGGGCTGAGCCTGCCGCCGGCAGGCGGCCCCGCGGCCGCCGCCGGTGGTCCCCGGGGCCGGAATCGGCGCCGTTTTTCTTGCGGTCGTCGCACAAAATCAGCGCCGATTGGCCGCCCGCGCCGCCCGCCCCGCGTCCGCGGCACCTACCCCAGGTCCGGCCGCCTTGTGTCAGCCGGACCGAGCCCGCCACGTGTCATCGGTCATACCGCAAAGGTGGCATCTGCCGCAGTCCGGCTGCCGGATCCGGAAGATGCTCGCCTTGACGGCTGCTCGAGCCGAGACCGCGGGAGGCGATGTGACGACCATCTTCCTTCTGACCTCAGGACTGTTGTTCGCACTGTCAGTCGCGGGGGTCGTGTGGATACGGATTACCGCCTCGGAGTACCGCCACCGGTGGGCCCTCCAGAAGAACGTCAACCACACCGGCTACCGGAATCGATGAACCCTCGCCGGCACCGTGCTGGCGCGACGCTCGAGATCGACTACATGTGCGGCGGCCAACGACACCGCGGTGCCGGCGTGCTGGGCGACGGGTGGTCCACGGTACCCGCGGGCAGCCGAGGCGGTTAGCGAGCGGCAGCACCCCTCTAGGCTGCGTCGCCGTGCGTGTTCTGGCGGCCTGCTCGCTGGGTGGTGCAGGTCATCTGAACCCTCTGCTTCCGTTCCTCGCCGCGGCCCGACGACGGGGAGACGAGACCCTCGTCGTGGGTCCGCCGGCCGTGAGGGCCATGGTCGAGCTCGCCGGCTACGCGTTTCGCGCGGGCGGCGAGCCGTCGGAGGACGACGTGGCGCCGATCAGGGAACGGCTCCCGGTCGCGGCGGCGAAGGAAGCGTCCGTGCTCGGCAACCGCGACCTGTTCGGGCGGCTGGCGACCGCTGCCATGCTGCCGGGCATGCGGCAGGTCTGCGCCGACTGGTCCCCCCACTTCGTCCTGCGCGAGCCGTGCGAGTATGCGTCGGCGGTGGTCGCTCACCAGCTGGGCATTGCGAACGCCCAGGTGGCAATTTCACTGGCTCGCGGCGAGGCCGCGTCGATAGCAGCAGCGGCTCCCGCGCTCGAGGAGCACCGCCCGGGACTGGTCCGGGAGCTACGCGCGTCGCCCTACCTGACCCGGTTCCCTGCCTCGCTCGATCCCTCCTCCTTTCCGACGACGGTCCGCTTCCGGGTGCCGGGCGATGCCCATGGCGATGCGTTGCCGGACTGGTGGGACGGGTCCCCCGCGCCGCTCGTCTACGCGACGTTCGGCACGGTGCTGGGCCACATGTCGATCGCCGCCGACGTCTACCGGATGGCCTTGCGGGCGGTGGCCGACCTCGATGTCCGGGTGCTGCTCACCGTGGGGCACCGGGTCGACTCTGCCGGTCTCGGGCCCATCCCCGCCAATGTCCACGTCGAGGCGTGGGTGGACCATGCGAGCGTCCTCGAGACGGCCGACCTCGTGGTGTGCCACGGGGGTTCGGGCACGGTGTTCGGTGCAATGGCCGCCGGCGTGCCCGTCGTCGTGGTGCCGATCTTTGCCGACCAGTTCGAGAACGGCCGCCGCGTCGCCGATCACGGCGCCGGGCTGGCGATCGAACCGGAGCGGGGTCGCGGCGACGGATCCCGCCGCGTCCTCGGCCCAGAGGATGCGCCACGCATCGCAGGTGCGATCAGAGCCGTGCTCGGCGCGAGGTCGTATAGACGCAGCGCCCGACGCATCGCATCCGAGATGGCCGCTGCGCCGGCGGTCGACGACGTCCTCGAGGCGCTGCTGGTCGGCCGGACCGGCCGGTGATGTTCCGTCCGGCGTGCCCGTTTCTGACGCTCGCATCTTGGGCGCTCGTGGCAGGGTGAGGTCCATGCAGATCGGTGTGGTGTATCCGCAGATCGAGCTTGGCGGTGACCCCGAGGCGGTGCGGCGCATCGGTCGGGCGACCGAGGAGCTCGGCTTCGATCATCTGCTGGCCTATGACCACGTGCTCGGCGCAGTGCACGAGGACCGGAACCCGCCGTTGGTCGGTCCGTACACCGAGCGCGATCCATTCCACGACCCGCTGGTCATGTTCGCCCACCTCGCCGCGGTGACCGAGCGCATCCGCTTCGTCACGGGCGTGCTGGTCCTTCCCCAGCGACAAACGGCCCTCGTCGCTCGGCAGGCCGCCGACGTCGACCTGCTGTCGGGCGGACGGCTGCGCCTCGGCGTGGGCATCGGGTGGAACCACGCCGAATACGAGGCCCTGGGCGAGGACTTCGGCACCCGAGGCGCCCGCGAGGAGGAGCAGATCGCGCTGCTGCGCCGGCTGTGGACCGAGCCGGTTGTCGACTTCAGCGGCAGGTTCGATCGTGTCGACCGGGCGTCCGTCATTCCCAAGCCCACGCGTCTCATCCCCATATGGCTGGGCGGCTACGGCGACGCCGCTCACGCCCGGGCGGCCCGCGTCGGCGACGGGTTCATCTTCGGTGGCCGGACTGAACACGTCGTGGCCGCGTGGGACGGGATACGCGACCGGGTCGCCGCTGAAGGCCGGTCGGTCGAGACCTTCGGCGGCGAGTACGTGGTCATGAGCAGGAAGGGCCCAGAAGAGGTCGCTGCCAAGATCGCCGCCTGGCGTGACGCGGGCGGGACGCACGCCGCGGTCCTCACGATGGGACTCGGGATCGGTTCGACCGACGGCCACATCGAATACCTCGCGGCGATCGCCGACGTCCTCGGCCGCAGACCCATGCGAGGTGTCGGTAACGATTCCAGTTAGGGCCCAACCGCCCAACGGCCATGGAGTTCTCACGGCCGATACAGTGACCAACGAGCTCGCGACCTCTCGTTCGCCGGTTGGTCCGACGGCGGCGCCCGCACGCACGACATCGTGGTGTCGGCCGAGGCGACGACACCGACCGCCAACAACACGCGCTAGCCCCGAAACCAGCGGAAAGGAGCAGCAATGCCCGAGCGAGACGGATACATCGCCGGCGTCCCATGCTGGGTCGACACGAGCCAGCCCGACCCCGAGGCTGCGGTCGACTTCTACCGGGACCTCTTCGGCTGGGAGTTCGAGGACGTGATGCCTCCGGAGTCGGAGGGCAAGTACTTCATCGCGCGGGTGCGTGGTGGCGACGTGGCCGCGGTCGGGTCGATCCCCGACGCCGCCCCGCCCATGGCGACGTGGAACACCTACGTCTGGGTCGACAGCGCCGACGATACGGCCGCGAAGGTCCGCGCGGCCGGCGGGACCGTCCTGATGGAGCCCTTCGACGTCATGGACGCCGGCCGGATGGCGGTGTTCATGGATCACGAAGGAGCCGCCTTCTTCGTCTGGCAAGCGAAGGATCTCAGAGGTGCCCAAGTCGTCAACGAGCCGGGCACGTTGAACTTCAACGGCCTGGCCACCCGCGACGTCGAGGGGGCGAAGTCCTTCTACGGCGCGGTTTTCGGCTGGACCACGCTGCCGGTGGGCGGCGGCGCCGAGATGTGGACGCTGCCGGGTTACGGCGACTACCTCGAACGCGACAATCCCGACCTCCGCAAGCTGGTGGCGGAGGCGGGTGGACCACCTGGCTTCGAAGACGTCGTGGCCAGCATCAATCCGATCCCGGACGACCAGCCCGACACGCCGGCGCATTGGAGCGTGACGTTCGCGGTCGACGACGCCGACGGCACGGCTGCGCAGGCGACCGAGCTCGGCGGGAAGGTGGTCATCCCGCCCTTCGACGCTCCCTGGGTCCGGATGACGATCCTCAACGACCCGCAGGGCGCAACGTTCATCGCCAGCAAGTTCGTCCCCGAGAACAAGGACCTCGGCACGTAGGCGCGTGGCCGAGATCGAGCGCAAGTTCCGGGTCGCCCGGCTGCCCGCGCGCCTGGGCGCCGGGGCCTCGCTCCGCCAGGCCTACGTCGCCATCGAGGGCGACGTCGAGGTCCGGGTCCGGAGCGACGGCACCCGTCATCTGCTGACGGTGAAGGGTGGCACGGGCCTGGAGCGCGCCGAGGTCGAGGTCGCCATCGAGGCCCCCGCGTTCGCCGGGCTGTGGGGGCTGGCCGGCGAGCGGCACCTGGAGAAGACCCGCTACGAGATGGACGTCGGCGGGCTCACCGCGGAGGTCGATGTCTACGCGGGCGCGCTGGCCGGACTGGCGGTGGTCGAGGTGGAGTTCGCATCCCGACCAGAGGCCGAGGCGTTCGATCCGCCCGACTGGTTCGGCGACGAGCTGACCGGCGAGCCCGCCTGGTCCAACGCTGCGCTGGCCCGCGACGGGGCCCCGCCAGGGGCCTGACGGGTCACGCCCGCTTCGCATCACCTTCGCGACGTGAAGACGCGCGGCATGACCTCGGCTGCGAGACGCTCCATCTGTTCGGGCTCGTCGAAGAACGGGGTGAACAGGATCAGGTCGGCGCCGGCGTCCGCCACCCGGCTCACGGCCTCGATGCAGGCGTCCGGGGACCCGGCGATGGTGGCCGGTTCCAGCCGCTTGCCGAAGTCACCGTAGAGAGCCACCAGCGAGGCGGCGACCCGGCGGCTGGCCCGCTCGGCGTCGTCGTCGACCGCGATGTAGACGCGCTTGGCTATACCGAAGCTCGTCGGATCGCGCCCCGCCTCGGCGAGCGCCTCCCGGACGACCGATACCTGCTCGGCGAATGTGGCCGTGTCCGTCGACCCGGCGCCCATGAAGCCGTCTCCGTGGGCCACGGCCCGGGCCAGCGCGGCCGGGTGGTTGGCGCCAAACCAGATCGGCGGGTGGGGCTTCTGGAATGGCGGCGGGGCCATGGCGGCGTCCTCCAGCTGCCAGAAGCGTCCATCGAAGCTGACCCGGGGCTCGGTCCAGAGCGCCTTCGTCACCCGTAAGCCCTCGGTGAACCGGGCCACGACGCTGGCGGGATCGACCTCGAAGGCCGAGAACATTCGTGCCCGCCCCCCCGTGCCGACGCCGACCTCGATCCGGCCCCGGCTCAGCTGGTCCAGCGTGCTGAGGCTCTTGGCCAGGTGGACGGGGTTGTGCAACGTGGTCACGAACACCGCACAGCCGAGCCGCAGCCGCTCGGTGCAGGCCGCGGCGTAGCTCATTGTCTCGATCGGGCTCAGGACCGGCGTCGTGCCCAGGACCTGCTCCAGGGTCCACGCACCATCGAAGCCCAGCGCCTCGGCTCTGGCCAGGTAGGCGAGGAAGCCGCCCGGATCGAACGCGCCGTCGGCGATGAATTGGGGAATGGAAATCGCGAACCGGAGCTTGCGGGGCATGGCTTCCTCCTGTCGAGTGCCTGGGCCAGGGGTGCGGCCTCAAAAAGAGGCGACCAGTGTGCGTAGCGGCTGCACTACGCTGGGAACCGGGTGCGGTGCAAAGCCTGGTGATTGCGCCGTCTCCTGGGGAAGGGCCGCATGGGTATGAGGGGGCTGAGCACATGGCTCATGGTCGTGGCTGGCTTCGTCGTGGTCGTGTTGTTCTTCGACAGCTCCGGTGTGCTGTCGCCCGACGGGGAGGTCGTCGTCGACGACCTGGCGCAATTCATCGCCGGAGCCTCGGCGGCAACGCTTTGCTGGTGGACGTCGAGGCGTGTTGCCGGGGTCGAACGCACCTGGCGCCGCCTCATGGCCGTCGGCATGTTGGGCTGGACCGTGGGCCAGGCCTTCTGGTCGTGGTACCAGATCTTCTCCGACACGCCACTGCCGTCTCCCTCCATCGCCGACGTCGGCTACCTCATCATGCCGGTGCTGGCGCTGCCGGCCCTCTTGGCGCTGGACGTGGACCCACCGCGCCACTCCGGGCAGGTGCTTCGCCGTGACCGCCTGGTGTTCTCGCTCGACGGGGCCATCGTGGTCGGCTCGCTGTTCATCCTCACGTGGGCTACCGCACTCGGGGCGGTCGTGCACGCCGAGACCCCCAACGTCCCGGCCTTGGCCGTGGCGATCGCCTACCCGTTGACCGATCTCATGCTCGTGGTCATCGTCGTGCTGCTGATCGCGACCGGTCGGGTACCGCGCCAGCTCCGCCCGCAGCTCTGGCTGTTGGGTTCCGGACTGGTCGCCATCTCGGTGTCCGACAGCATCTTCGCCTATCTCGTCAGCAGTGGCGCCGACGAGATGCCGCCGCTCACGAACGCCGGGTTCATCGCTGGGCCGCTCCTCATCGCCGTGGCCGCCTTGGCAACCTCCGAGGGGTGGCCGTCGGCCCGGCATCTCCGTCGGCGGGTTGCCGTCGATCGCGGCCACATGCTGCTGCCCTACGCACTCGTCGCCCTGACGGGTGCGGTGGTGGCGGGCCAGATCGCCCTCGGCGCCGAGATCGACGCCATGGAGGCCTCGGTGGCCGGGGCGGTATTGGCGCTCGTGCTGCTGCGCCAGGTCGTCACCCTCCTCGAGAACGCCGCGCTGCTCGAGCGGGTGTCCGCCGCCCAGGCCGAGCTGGCCCACCGGGCGCACCACGATCCGCTGACGGGCCTCGCGAACCGCACCCTGTTCGACGACCAGCTCGGCGAGGCCATCCAACGCCACCGCGCCTACGGCTGGCCCTTCGCCCTCATCCTGCTCGACCTCGACGACTTCAAGGTGGTCAACGACACGTTCGGCCACGCGACCGGCGATTACCTGCTCTCCGCCGTGGGCCAGCGCCTGCGCGGCTGCGTGCGCAGCGCGGACACCGTGGCCCGGGTGGGTGGGGACGAGTTCGCCGTCGTCATCGACGGCGAGGGCCACGTCGCGGCAGAGCGCATCCTGGCGGCGCTTCGCCAACCGTTCCGGATCGATAGGCACACCGTGACACTCGGTGGCAGCCTGGGCGTGGTGTCACCCCGGCGGGGAGAGCGGGGCGTCACGGCGGACGCGCTCGTCCAGCGGGCCGACAGCGCCATGTACAGCGGCAAGCGGCAGGGTAAGGGCATCGCGGTGCACTACTGCCCCGACGCCACGCCCGACATGCCGCGGGCCCCTCGCCCCTCCACCCTCGCGCGGCAACCCGAACGTCCGACCCGGCGAACAGCCGGCGCCCGGTAGGCGGTGCCGCCGACCGGGCCGGCGAGATCAGCGGGGCAGCACGCCGAAGATCGTGGCCGTCGACCCCGAGCCCGCCTTGTGACGGGGCCCGCCGACGAGCACCCAGGCCCCCTGCGCCGGCAGCGAGCCGAGGTTGGCCAGATTCTCGAGACTGATGCGGTGCTGGTCGTAGAGCGCGATCGACACGCCGAAGTCGGTGTCGATGCCGCGGTCGGGACTGAACGTGTCGGTGCCCAGCGCGCCGCGCCGGTCTAGCCGGCGGGTCTGGATGAGCCACTCGGCCGTCTCGAGCAGGAACCCCGGCTGGTGGATCACTCCGTCGGCGTCGAGGTTGGCGTAGGCATCGGTGCCCCACTTGTCCTCCCACCCGGTCCACAGGATGACGGCCGCCCCCCTGGGGATGCGGCCGTAGCGTCGCTCCCACCGCCTGATGTCGTCGATCGTCACGCCATAGTCAGCGTCCTGCGCCGCCTGTGCCCGGATGTCGATCCTCGCCGCTGGGAGGAACAGGTCCCCGGGGTCGAGCTGATCGGCGAGCAGGCCACCCTCCTGGAAGTGACCCGGCGCGCCCCAGTGCGTCCCCGTGTGCTCCCCCTCCCGCACGAACTGCATGTAGAACCCGTCCGCCGGGATCGTGGCGATCACCTCGAGGGTGAACGCGGGGTCGCCCGGGAACAGGCTCGTTGTCGCAGGGTCGTTCACGTGCGACAGGTAGATCAGGCCGAGCCGGCTCAGCGCGTCGTCGCCACCGCCGCGGTGCGTGGCGGCCGCTGCCCCGGCGGCCCCCAACGCGTGCCCCCCGACGACACCAGCCATCCCGACAGCAGACTTGCGCATCAAATCGCGTCGATCCACGAGCTCACCATCCCCCTTCTCGCACCGTCTCTCCGGACGTCACATTAAGGGACATCGTCGTGGGCGTCTTGCTCGGCGCCTCGACGACCGGGTGGCTTGCGGCGGATGCGGTAGTGGAGAACGAGGAACGGCAGCCCGAACACCCAGAAGGCGTGCTCGGCCAGCAGTTCGCCATCGTCCACGTACACGTCGAGCTGTTCGGCAAAGCCCTGGACCGCGAGGGTGGTCAGCTCCCTCGTGGCGGAGTCGACGAAGGTCAGGTAGTGGCCGGGATGGTCGAGGTCGCTTCGGCTGGTCAGCACCAGGCCACCCCCGGGCCGCGCGCGGGGCGCCAGTGTGGCGGTGAAGCTCGCCTGGGGGAGCGGGAACCCGACGCTGACATCCGCGAGGGTGCCCGCGGACGTGCCGACCGCCAGCGGTCCGGCGCTCGTGAACCGGCCGGCCACCCACCCGACCGGGGCAACCAACGCGGTGCTCACGGCGACGCGCTGCCACAGCGCGGGGATCTCGCCCGGACGCTGCCGGGCCCGGGCCACCGCCTCCGAGATCCCGAGCCCGACCGCGCCCGCCAGCGCAGCGGCTGTGGCCGACCGCCTGCCCCGGTGTGCGGCCAGCGCCGCACCGGCCAGACCACCGATGGCACCGGCGACGACGACCGAACCCCGCGGCGGGGGGCCGCCGCTCCATCCACTGCCACGAATGGAACCTAACCAGCACGCCACCTCCCCCGAAACCGGCCGACACTCCTTGTGCAGGGGGCCAGACCGGCGTACGTTCGTCGCCGCAGGCTCATGGCGGACCTGTTGGCGGGCACTCCGTCACCTCAAGGCATCCGAGCGGCGCGCGGCGAGCAATCGAAAGCGCCGCATCGGACGCGCATGGCCGGAGGAGGAACAAAATGACGAAGAGACGCAGGATTGCGGTCGCGGGTGGTGTCGCCGCGGCGGCAATGCTCCTGGGGGCGCCGATGGCGACCGCGGCCCCCAAGAAGGGACCCTCGTTCTCCGTGACCTGTCCGGGCCTCGGAACCTTCGAGGTCGTCACGCCTCCGGGCAATGGGGCATTTACGCCGGCGTTCGGCGCCAATCGGGTGTTCATCCCGTACCGCATCTCCGGCACCGTCACGGTCGACGGGCAGGTCGTCGAGGAGTTCGACGACATCAAGCCCGCGCCGGTCCCGTCGAGCGCGGCCGCGTGCACGTTCGAGGCCAGCTTCGAGGACCAGGGAGCCGTGGTGTCGATCGCCGGGACGGCCCTCGTCGTGCCGCGGCCCGGATAAGAGGTCGCACACCAGCCGGCGCGACAGCGGTCACCGGCCCTCCTGGGGCGGTCGAGTACGAGGCGAATCCCCGGGCAGGCTTCACGGTCTCCCGCTGGGTGAGATCCGAGGCCTGACCCGGCGCGGATCCCCTTCCGCCGTAGTGTGCCTCTCCGATGCGCATCGCCGCGCGTCCCGATAGAGCCGATGTCGACCGATCAAGTCAGCCTGTTCCTGGCGCTCCTCGCCCTCCTCGCAGAGATTGCCACCGTCGGACTGGTCGCCGCGGTGGTGGTCCAGGCAGTCCAACCGGACCTCCAGTGGTCCACCGAGCTGCTCCACGCGGTACGGCCGGTCGCCCTCGCGATTGCGGCCAGCGTGGCAATCGTGTCGACGCTCGGCAGCCTGTACTTCTCGGAGGTTGCCAACTTCCCGCCCTGTCGGCTGTGTTGGTTCCAGCGCATCGGGATGTACCCGCTGGCGGTCATCCTGCCGATCGCGGCCTGGCGCCGAGATCCGGCCGTGCGTTGGTACGCCCTGCCGCTGGCCGTCGCCGGCGGGCTCGTGTCCGTGTATCACATGCTGGTCGAGCGCTATCCCTCGCTCGAGGCGGGGTCGTGCGACCCCACGAACCCTTGCTCGATCATCTGGGTCGAGCGGCTCGGGTACGTCACAATTCCAACGATGGCGCTCTCGGGGTTCGCCTTGATCGCCGTCCTGCTCGTCCTTCCCAAGGAGACCCCATGACCCGCTCAGCAGCGTCTGCCGCCCGCCGGCAGGCTGCCAAACGGGGTCGCACCCACCTCGTCGCCATCGGCGCCGTTGCCGCAGCCGTGCTCGTCGCGCTACTGGTGGCGCTCGCAGTCGGCGGGGGCGGCGGGGACGGGGGCGGAACCAACGCCGGCGACGGCAACGGTGACGCAGCCACGACCGGCACCGTCACTGCATCCGGCGATCCGCTCCCCCAGTTCGCGGCCACCGCCAACGACCCCGCGGTCGGCATGAAGCTGCCCACGCTCAGCGGCAACGACCAGGCGGGAGCGCCGATGACCATCGGCGCCGACGGGCGGCCCACGATGATCATGTTCGTCGCTCACTGGTGCCCGCACTGCCAGCGTGAGGTACCGGTGGTTCAGCAATGGGTGGATGACGGTCACCTGCCCGACTCCGTCGACCTGGTGTCGGTGTCGACTGCGATCGATCCGGCCCGACCCAACTATCCGCCCGATGTGTGGCTCGCCGACGAGGGCTGGTCCGCGCCGGTGCTCGTCGACGGCGACAACACGGCGGCCCTGGCCTCCGGCCTGTCCGCCTACCCGTTCTTCGTCGCCATCGACGGCGACGGCACCGTCGTGCTACGGGCCAGCGGTGAGCTCACCACCGAACAGCTCGACACCGTCGCCTCGACGCTGGCACAGGGAACGGCCGGGTAGGCGGATACGGCTGAGGCCGCCAGCTCCCGAGCCGGCGGCCGCACGTCACCCCCGTGGTCGCCGGCCTGCGTCAGGCTCCGGGGCCGTTGACCGCCTGGTCGCCCAGCTCCTCGTAGAGCGCCTCGCCTCGGCCGAGGCGGGTTGCGATCTGCACAACCTGTGGTAGCTCGCGACGGGTCGGCGTGTGCGCGGCGAGGAAGCGGCTGACTCCGACGAGCACGAGCGCGCCCTCCTCCGAGCCGGTGGGCCAGGCGTGGAACTGTCTGGCTCCGGCCTCGACCACCTGGAACCAGTGGAACTCGGCGTCCTCGGCGACCAGCGCCGCACCAAGGTGCGCGAGCAGACGGCGGGGATCGCCGCCGGACCGAAGGAACCCGTACGCGATCGCGCCGGCTCGGTCGACCTGACCCTGCGTGTCCCAGCAGGACCGGAGGTCCCCCAGGTCGCCGGCCGTCGCGCTGGGTAGGGGTGACGCCGGGACGTTCAGGAACCGGTCGAGGTAGACCCGGAGGGCACCATGGACCACGCCCCGGAGCAGCTCGTCCGTCGGGTTGCGGGTCAGCGCCTGGTGCAGGGCGTTGGCGGCCGTGAAGGCGTGATGGACGGTGTCCCAGTCGCCGAAGTCGTTCTGCGGGTGGAACCGCACGATGCGCAGCGCGGCGGCGTAAGCCAGGGCGCGGCCGAGCTGCTCGGGGCTCGCGCCGCCGGCGGCGGCATCGCACACCGACTCGACCACCTCGTCCGGGTCGTCGGCCAGCATCCGCCAACCGAGCCCGCCAACGTCGTCGAAGCGCCCAGCGTGTTGCCGGCCCGCGGCCATCAGTCCGGGTAGGCGCTCCACCGTCTGCAGGACGAGCCCGGCGAGGTCGTGGGGATGCCGCCAGGATGCGGTCTCCTCGTGCCGGCGGGCCCCGGCCGTCTGGCGGACAAGGGTGGGCAGCACCTGCGGCGCCGCCGACCCACCGACGTGGTCGAACGCCTCGAACGCCTTGTTGGTGAAGTCGAGCGTGTGGCCGCCGTCGATGAACACGTGGTCGGTGACCGCCGCGAACATCATCCGCTCGACCGCATCGAGGGCGCCGTCACCCGGGAGCGTGGACAGCGCCGTGGCCAGCACGCGTTCGGCGGCGTCGCTCGACCGGGTGTCGATGAATCGGCGGTACCAGCCGGCCAGCCGGTCGGCAGGGATGTCGGCGCCCCGGAGCCGGTCGATCGCGAACCGGGGTGGGCGGTTGCGCGTGTCGCGGGACACGAACGCGAGGCCGTGCACGAGGGCGAGCGGCCGGTCCGCCTCCTCCAGATCGGGGATCAGGTTGGCCATCGCCACCAGCACGGTGAGGCCGGCGCCCCACCCCGCCTCCCGGTAGGTCGTGCCGAACTCGAGGCCCGCCCTCACCATCTCCGACGGGTCCAGCCCCGCTGCGAGCAGGCCAAGCACTGACTTGGCGGTGACCAGGGTGAGCCCGTCCGCCAGCCCATCCCTCAAGCGGGCCCGCAGGTGCCCGACGCGGTCTCCGTCGGGCCGCGACGCCACGATGACGTCGCCGTCCTCGATCGCCACATCGAAGGCTTGCGCGTCATCGGCGAACAGGTCGAGCGTGCAACCCGACGCCAGGTCGAAGCGAGCGTGATGCCAATGGCAGGTGACGAGCCCGTCCTCGACCGTGCCCCGGTGCAACGGGAAGCCCATGTGTGGGCACCGGTCATCCATCGCCCACGCCTGGCCGTCGTGCCAGAAGACCACGACGGGCACGGCGCCGACCTTGGTGCGCAGCTGCCCGGCCTCGCCCAGCTCCGACAGCGATCCGGCCCTGACCCGCATGCGCGACCCCCTACGCGGTTCCGAGGAGGAACTCGACGTTGTCGTGGTAGAGGCCCGGCCACGACGCCGGGTCGCAGCCCGCCTCCGCATAGTCGGCGAGCGGCGTCGCCGTGCCCTCCGAGTGGGGATAGTCGCTGCAGCACATGAACAGGTCGCCGCCGCGTGCGGTCAGTCGCCGCGGGTCTTCGTAGGCGAACGACGACACGCGCACGTGACGAACGAAGTACTCGCTCGGACGCAGGCTGAGGGCCGCCGGCGGGCGACCGTTGAGCCGGCGCGTGAACTCGGTCGCACCGTCGAGCATCAGCAGGAACTGCGGAACCCAGATCGAGCTGAGCTCGACGACGCCGATCCGCAGCCCCTGGTGGCGGTCGAGCACGCCGTTCACGATGAGGTCGGCCAAGCAGAGTGCGGCGGGCACCCACAGGAAGATCGACTCGATCGTGGGCACGAACGAGTCGGGGTCCGTGTACCAGCAGTCATCGAAGACGCGAGGTTGATCGGCAACGTGGAACACCGGGGAGATGCCGTGGTGGACGAATCCGGACCAAAGCCGGTCGTGGTCGGGGTGCGACAGGGGCCGCCCCTCGACGGGCGCGGGCGCCACCATGGCCAGGCGCACACCGCGGGCCGAGAGCTCGGCCAGCTGGGCCTCGACCCAGGCCGGGTCCCGCAGCGTCAGGTGCGCCACGGGATGCAACCGCCCGCCGCCGTCCACGGCCACGCTGGCACACCAGCGGTTCCATGCCGCCATGTTGGCCGTCAGCGCCGGGAGCGAAGCCGAGAGGCGACGCTCCCACAGCAGCCCGAAATTGGGGAAACACACGGCGGCCTCCAGGCCCACCGCGTCGAGCCAATCCACCCGCGCAACCGGATCCCAATAGGCGTCGGGGAGGGCATCGTCGTACCGGTAGCTCGGCGGCTCCCCCCGTCGTCGCCGCTCCCGGTGGCGGCCGCACGAATCGATGTCACCCGGCAAGTGGACATCCGCCAGCTCCAGACGCTGCCCCCGCCACGCCAGCCAGGTGTAACCAAGCTCGTCCTCGACGAGGGCCAGGGCGTCGGCGCGCTCGCCCGGAGCGATGTGCTCCACCCACAACGAGCGAGGCTCGTAGAGGTGCTCGTCGGAGTCGACGATCGGCAGCGACACCGCCATCACTCTCTCACGAGCGCTCGGCCATCGGCGCCACGTTGATGGCCTCGAGGACGAGCCGTCCCTGGCGGGCGTGCTCGCCACCGGCCAGGACGAGGGTGCGGGCCCACTGATAGCGACACCCGGCCGCGTTCAGTGTCTCGGCCGGGCCGATCAGCGCCTCGGCGTCGTTGGTCATGAGAGCGGCGGCGCGCTCCACCAGGGCGGCGGCGATCGGGTTGGGCGCAGCCATGGGCCGGGCGTGGTCGAGGCGAGAGCGGGCGCTCCGGTGCGCGGCGAGCACCGCCGCCTCGGCCCACAGGGCCGCATACCACGGCCGCCACTCGCCGTTGTGCCACTGCGTGAAGTCCGCCGGGTCGTAGGCCAGCCGGACCAACGCGCCCTCGGCGTCACCGCGGTGCAGCAGCACGATGGCGTCGAACGTCGGCGCGTAGCCCGACCCGCACGAGCCGAGGAACTCGACGTCGGCGCCGAGCGCCACTGTGATCTCGTACCAGTCGGCGCGGGCGGCATCGTCGCCGCGCAGCCCGTGGATCATGGCGACGGCCAGCGAGCCGCCGGCGAGGTTGCGGGACCGGGGCCGGCCCGCCTGCTCCCAGCCACGGCGGAACCGCTCGGCGTCGACGAGCACCCGGTCGACGTCGCCCGCCAGGGCGTCGACCTTCAACCGGCGGGCCGTCGCCAGGTGACCCTCTTCGAAGTGGTAGGGCAGCGCCGCCAGGGTGTCGGCATAGCGGCGAGCGGCGGACAGGTCGCCGGCGGTGAGCGCGATCTCGGACGCCATGGCATACGCGTCGGCGATCTCGATGCCGTTGTCGGCACCGGGCCGCGCGTCGGCCAGCAGCTCGATGCGGCGACCCACGGCGGCGACGGCACCGGGGACGTCACCAGCGGCGAGGTGGACGACCGACAGTGCGTCGAGCGCGGCGCTCTCGAGCAGGCGATCGCCCAAGTTCCGGGCCAGGGCGGCGGCCTGCTCGGCCATCGTCCGCATCTCCGGATCGGTCTCGGGCAGGTCGAAGATCTCGGCGAGGAGCATCGCGGTTGCGGCCCGGGACCCGTGAGCGGCGAGGGGCCGCGCCTCGGCGAGCAGCTCGTCAGCCATGCCGGGCGGGGGCTGGTCGGGCATGATGCCCGTCAGCCGGTTGGCTAGCAGGGCCGCCTGGGCGAGGGCATACGCGACGGCGTCCGTGTCACCCGCGTCGCCGGCGGCATCGGCTGCCGCGCGCCATAGCCGCACGGCATCGTTGCCGGCGTGGCGGCTCGCGGCGGCCCCGGCGGCGAGTCGGAACGCGGCGAAGCGGCCACGAGGCTCGTCGGCGAGGCCGGCCGCCTGCTCGTAGCGTCGCTGCGATTCGGCGATCAGGCCCCGGGTGAACGCTGCGGCGGCCAGCGCCGTGGCCAGGCCCCGGGCATCGGACCGCAGCTCATCCCGCCCGTCGACCCAGGCGAGGGCGGCCCGCACGTCGTCGGCCACCCCGTCGAAGGCCGAGCGCCAGCGATCCAGGTCGACATCGCCTTCGTTGTCGGCGCCGGCCTCGAGCGCCTCGATCGTCTCCATGCACCAACGCAGGTGCCGCCGGCGAACGTGGTCGAGCTCGCCCACGTCGTCCATCCGTTCGACGCCGTACTGCCGGATCGTCACGAGCGCGCGATAGCTGGTCTCCGAACCCGGGGAGGCCAGCAGCAGGCTGTGGTCGGCGAGCCGCGCCAAACCGTCCGCCACGGACCGCGGCTCGACCGGGCCGAATCCCGTCACCAGGGCGGCTTCGGCGGCGGCGAACGGCGCCGCGAAGACCGCCACGCGGCGCAGCAGCGCCTGCTCGTCGGGCGCCAGCAGGTCGTAGCTCCAGTCGATGGTCGAACGCACCGAACCGTGGCGCTCGTCGAGCCGCGGGGCGCCGGTGAGCAGGCGCAACGGTTCGGCCAGGCCGTGCTCGAGCCCGTCGAGGCCGAGCGTGGCCACGCGGGCGGCTGCGAGCTCGATGGCGAGCGCCATCCCATCGAGGCCGCGCACGATCGCACCGATCCGCCGGAGGTCGTCGTCCGACAGCCGCACGACGCCCGCCTGGCGAGCGCGCTCGACGAACAGCGCCACCGCATCTCCCTCGCTCCCGTCGGCGGGAAGCGAAAGGCCCGGCACCTGGAACACCCACTCGAACGGCAACATGAGCCGCGCCCTGCTGGTGGCCAGGACGGTCATCCCCGGACAATGCCCGAGCAGCCGTTCGACGAACATGGCCACCGCTCGAGAAACGTGCTCGCAGTTGTCGAGCACCAGCAGCGCATCGCTGCCGGCCAGGCGGGCGAGCACTGCGTCTTCGATCGTGCGTCGGCGCGGGTCGTGGATGCCGAGCGCGGCGGCTACGGCCGCCGGGACCAGTGACGGATCGCTCACCGTTGCCAGGTCGACGAACCAGACGCCGTCGACGCGCGACTGCCACAGCTCGGCGGCCACGGCGGTGGCGAGTCGCGTCTTGCCCACCCCGCCGGGCCCGGTGGCGGTAACCATGCGATGCTCAGTGACCGCCGCGGACAGCTCGGCGACCTCGGTGGCCCGCCCGATGAACGAGGTGAGTTGCGCCGGCACCGGGGGTGTAGGTCGCAGGGCCACGACGGCCGCCGTTGCCGGCGCGGTGGGAGCAGCGAACCCGTCGTCGTCGGCGGCCCTCAGGTCCGTGGCCAGGTCGGCGAGCTGGCGCCGGTCGGACGCGCCGAGCTTGCGCAGCAGCGACGACACGTGGCTCTCCACTGTGCGCACCGAGACGTAGAGGCGAGCGGCGATCTCGGCGTTGGTCGCCCGGTGGGCCAGCAGCGCGAGGACCTCGGCCTCCCGCTCCGATACCCCGGCATCGCTCAGCGTCTGGCGCGCCACGACAGAGAGTCTGCCGGGGCACGGGGCCATTGACTGCCGACCACCGAGAGAACCTTCCGTGTGCGTGTAGACACTGCCCAGCCCCGTGGGCTCCGACGACAGGAGGATCCGATGTCCGAGAGCCGCGCCGCCTTCGGCGAGCTGCTCGACACCTTACGTAGCGTGGGCGATCGCTTCGCCGGGGCGAATTGGGGGTTGACCGATCCCGCGGACATCGCCGAGGGCCTACGTGCGGTGATGCACCTGTTGGCTACCGGCCTCGAGACCCAGTTCGAGGACGATCCCGCACACCCGATGTTCCGCGCCATCGTCACGCCGTGGCGCAAGTCTCTCGGCGACAACGCCGACGCCCGCTACCACGACGCGCCCGTCCACCCGGCAGGCACCTACCGGGTCCGGGGTCGGCTGGCCGGGGCGGCATACGTGTCGTTCACGGTCGAGGCCGGCGCCGGTGATGGTGCGTTCCCATCGCGAACCGCCGGGGCGCTCAACGACACCGGGTTCGACGCCACGGACGACGGTTCGTTCGAGATCACGCTCGGTGGCGCGCCGCGGGCGCGGGGGTGGCTGACGCTCCCCGAGGACGCCTCGCGCATCACGGTGCGCCACTACTGGGAGGACTCCGGGTGCCCCAACGTGCCGCCCGCAGTCGACCTGGGCCTGAGCATCGAGCTGATCGGCGGCGACGTGCCCGATTCGCCGCCGGCTCCGACCGACGGCTCGGTCGCGGCGTCGATCCGCCGGATGGCGACCTTCGTTCGCAGCCGCACCGTCGACACCATCCCCCGGCCGGGCGAGGGTGGAGCGCCCGCCTTCGTGTCACGCGTCCCGCACGTCTTCCCCCCGCCGGTCCACCCCGGAGACCATGCCCTCGCGGCGGCCGATGCCGCCTACAGCATGGCGCCCTACCTGCTCGGCCCCGACGAAGCACTGGTGATGCGGGCCCGCTGGCCGCGCTGCCGGTGCGCCAACGTGTCCCTGTGGAACCGCCAGCTCCAGACGTTCGACTACGTCCGACATCGGGTCAGCCTCAACCGCGCCCAGGCGGTGCCCGGTCCCGACCCCGCCGTGACCATGGTCATCGCCCATCGCGACCCGGGCGTTCCCAACTGGCTGTCGACCGAGGGGCGGCCGTTCGGCCTGGTGTTCTGGCGATTCATGCTCCCGGAGGGCCCAATCGACACGCCCGTCGCCGAGGTCGTTCCCCTGGATTCGCTGCGGTGAGGCGTCCTCGCCGTGATGCTCAACCGTTCTCGGTCGGCACGGCGAAGCGCGCCATGTAGCCCGCGAGGTCGGAACGCACCGTGGCGGCGTCGAAGCCCCAGTCCTCGGCCGTGTAGTAGTGGGTGCCGTGCTGGCCGCGGGGCTTGGCGGCGAGGTAACGCATGATCGCCGCCTGATGCTCGCCGGTCAGCTCGCGCCCTATCGCACCGTACGCCCCCGCGATCGCGGCGGCGGGGTCGTCCATGAGATCGGTGAACCGGATGTCGCCGTATGTTCCGGGCAACGACCCGTCGCTGCGCCGGCGGGCGATGGCATTGAGGGCGTCGCCGAACATAGCGCCGATCAGCGCCGAGAGGACATCGAGGTCGACGTCGTCGCTGCGCAGCCACCGCACCATGGCCGCCGTGCTCACAGTCGACGGCATGGTGCGAGCCGGGTCTCGGTGCGTCAGCACGATGCGGGCGTCCGGGTATGCGGTCAGCAGGTCGTCGAGCATGAACACGTACCCGGGGGTCTTGAGCAGCCATCGCCGCGGCGGTCGCGCGTGCTGGACGGTCTGGAGGAGCGCCCGGTGGAAGGCGAGATCGGCGGTCACATCGGGTTGCCAGGTGCCCTGGTCGGTCAGGACCATCGCCCAGTGGCTGCCGGCGAACGACGGGGCACAGATGGTGATGCACTCGACGGGCAGGTCGGACCGCAACTCATGCATGGCGGCGAACTGTGGCTGAACGTCGGCCCAGAGCTCCTGCTCGGCCTCGGTCATCGCACGCCGCTCGTCTTCCCCCATGCCGTCCGGCAGCACCGGGTGGATCACGTCCGTGGCGGTGGGGGTGCGCAACCCGGGATCGAGCCCGAGCAACTCGAAGAGGATCGTCGTGCCCGAGCGCGCCGGCCCCGTCACGATCACCGGAGCCTCGATCACCTCGTCCACGATCGACGGATCGCGCCTCCGTCGCTCGCCGACGAGGAACCGCGTCCGTAGGCAACGAAGCAATTCTTCCCTCGTCATCAGCCGGCCCACGACGTGCAGGTCACTGCGGTTGACCGCGTCGACCAGGCAACGCAGCCGTCCCTCCCAGTCACCGTCGCCCAGGTCCGCCGGCTCGGCGACTCCCGTCGACGCCCGGGCGTGCTCGATCAGGCCAACGGCCTCGATGGGCACCAGGCGGCGGGGGCCACCGGATGCCGGCCCCATGGCGTTCACGCGCCGCACCCAATCCGGCCGCCGATACCTCTCCCCCATAGGTGTCAGGCCCATGCGCCCGAGTCAACCACGCCCGGTGCATCCGTGGCGTGAGACCGGAGCTGTCATAGCAGCGACGCCAGGTCGCGGCACCGCGGGCACCACCGGTCGGGCCACTGAACGAGCTCGACGGCTTGCGGGCCGCCGCAGGTACCGGGGGCCCCGAGGAAGGCTCCGCGAGCCTCCCTCGGGGGCGGGTCGATTCCCCTACTTCCAGCCGGTGATGGCGAGCACCACCCCGTGGTTGGTCACGTTGTGTTGCACGCTGATGTACAGGGTCGAGCCGTCGGCGTCGAAGATGCCGCCGGTCAGCTCGGCCTCGAGGTCGTTGAGCGTGGCGATGCGCACGCAGCCGTCGCTTCCCAGGTCGGTGTCGGTTCCGTCCGGAAGGCACGCCCACAGGTCGTTGTTGCCCTGGAGCTGGTCGCCGTCCTCGTGGACGATCCAGTTGCCGCGACCGGGCTGGTAGGCGAGGTTGTCCGGCATCGCGAACTGCGGGTTGCCGGTCACGAAGTTTTGCACCGTCGGAACCGCGCTGTTCGCGGTGGCTTCTGCGACCGTGCCGTCGGTGATGCAGACGAGCTCGCCGTAGTTGGCGAACTCCTCGATGCCGGTGTTGGCGCCGCAGACCTTGGCCTGCCCCCCGGCGAGCGCCGCCTGATCGGCCTCGAGGTCCTCGGGACGGTAGTAGCCGGTGATCTTGTTCGCCGCCGCGAAGTTCCTCAGGCTGGGGTTGGTCGATGCGCATGAGGTCGGCGTCGATGTCACGTCGCTGCACACCGGCACCCACGAGCCCTGCCCGCTGTTGTTGCCCTGGCCGTAGTCGATGGCCCCGTTCCCGCTCTCCACGCGCCGACCGATGCGCAGTGCCTGGACGCTGCCCGCGACGAACGGCGACTGGGCGAGGTTGGTGATGGCAGGACCGCCCGTCCACGGCGTCGCCGGCACGAACTTGAAATACGCACCGCCGGGGGTCCCGTTGGCGGGGCGCAGCTCGTCTCCGTAGAAGAGGACCCCGTTGGACAGGAGGCCGAGGCCCTCGAACGCGAGCTGGCCGAGGGCGGTACGGCGGGCCAGGTTCTGCGGGTTGGTTCCTCCGCTGAACACACCGGTCGTGCGGCTGTACTGCACTCCCGTCGTGTTGAGTGGGTCGATCAACTCGATCAGCTGGCCGTTCGCAGTCTCCTCGCCGAAGATGATCGTGCCCCACGGCGTGCGCCTGACCGGGTCACACGAGGTCGTGCCGGTGAGAATGGTCTGCGTCGCACCGGTGGCGAGTTCGACGCGCTGCACACCGGGGCTGCCGGTGCCCTGCTCGTTGCACGAGATGATGTGCGTCGGATTGGTGCTGTCAGGCCACAGCGCCATCATGTCGGTGTTCGAGCCCGACGAGGTCGTGACCACCGAGGCCTGCAGGCCCCGGGCCAGCGTCACCAGCCTGGTCGGGTCGGCGTTCGCCTCGTCGGCACCGATCGATGCGGCCGACGACGCCGCGATCGTGTCGGTAACTCCGAACAGCTGGTTCGATTGGTTGTTGAGCTTGGCTTCGGTTTCCGCACCGAAGTCGGAGGCGGCGAGCGCGCCACCGGCGAATGCGACTGCGGCGATGGCGCCGATCGCCACCACCAGCCATGCGTTCCTTGTCCTGGTCAAGGCTTCCTCCTGTTGCTCGGTCTGAGCGACGAGACTGTTCTACGCGCCCGGTTTGACCACACGGTGACGGGAACATGGCGCGCGGCTTTACTCCTTGCGACGTTGACCGGTGCACGGAGCGACCCTTACGTTGCCGACCGTGGCCCTCACCGAGCGGTGGGAACGCATCGACGCCGCCGGGCCGGGTCCGTTCGTCACGCGCGAGACCTACCGCCGGCCCGATGGTCGGTTCGTGACATGGGAGTCGCGCTCCCGGCGCAAACGACATTCGTTGCTTGACACCGGCCGCGGGTCCACCTGGTGGGCACCCGGCGCCATCGGGTGGTGGATCGGTGTCATGTTCGCCATCGGCTCCACCTGCTTCGCGGTGGGCGCGGCGCCCCGCTACGTCGACGCCGTCGGAGCCGCCGTCGACGGGGTGACGTATTTCGTCGGCTCCCTGTTCTTCACCACCGCCGCGGCGCTGCAGTACGTCGAGGTCGCGAACGCGTCCCGCACCCCGCCCGGCGCCAACGTCACCGAGCGCAGGCGCCTCTTCACCTGGGAGCCGCAGCGCATCGACTGGTGGGCCGCCATCGTGCAGCTCGCGGGAACGCTGCTGTTCAACGTCAGCACGTTCGACGCGATGCTCCAGCACCTGTCGGCGTCGCAGGCCGACCGGCTGGTGTGGACCCCCGACGCCCTCGGGTCCGTCTGCTTCCTTGTGGCCAGCGGCCTCGCATGGGCCGAGGCGAGCCACGCGCTGTGGTCGTGGCGGCCCCACAGCCTGTCGTGGCTGATCACGGCGTTGAACCTGCTGGGGTCGATCGCGTTCGGCGCCTCCGCCGTCGCGTCGTACGTGGTGCCCGCCTCCGACCAGTCTCGCAACGTCACGCTCATGAACCTCGGCACCTTCGTCGGTGCCATCGCGTTCCTCATCGC
Organism: Actinomycetota bacterium; assembly: GCA_046726215.1. Taxonomy (GTDB): domain Bacteria; phylum Actinomycetota; class Acidimicrobiia; order Acidimicrobiales; family VFJN01; genus DASQUK01. Next base: position 33,059 of record JBKPAA010000026.1, read on the forward strand.
CGCGCTTCTCCTCCTGCCGGAGCGCACGCACGGGGACACCGACGCCGACAGGACGCGAGCCGGGGACGCCGAACGCGGCTCGACGCCACCCGTCGAAACCGGCGAACCGGCGAACCGGCGACCGACGCGCCGTAAGGTCAGGGGCCGAGCCACCCCGCGGTGACCATGCCCTGGTCGGCCGCAGAGGCAGGGGCCGGCCAGGCCAGGGCGAGCTCTCGCAGCGCCGTACCGCCGTCACCCTCGAACGATGAGCCGTGCATGACCGCCAGCGTGTGGGGCTCCAGGTCGGCCAGGCGCTCGAGCGCACGCGGGACGGCGGCTCCGGGCACGGTGGCGTGAAGCACTTCCTCGGCGTCGAGCGCCGCCTCGATGGGGCACCCCGCGGTAACCGCAGGTCCCGGTCCGAGTTGGGTGAACAGGTCGCCACACAGCAGCGTGCCGGTCGTCTGCTCGTAGAGGACCTGGGCCTCGAGATTGTGCGGGGCGTGCGGGGTCGGCACCATCACGACCCGCCTCCCACCGAGGTCGATCGCCTCGCCCGGTGCCAGCGGCCGCGGGGGCCGGTCGGCCATGTCACGGAGCGAGGTCCGGCAGCCCAACGTGCCGAACGCCACCTCGAGCTGCGGTGCCGCCGCCAGATAGTGGTTCATGGCCCCGCACTCGTCGGCCTCCACATGTCCGAACGACAACCACCGCAGCGTCTCGAGGGGGACGATCCGGGCCACCGCCGCCACGGTCTGGGGGAACGTCTTGCGGAGGCCCGTGTGGACGAGTAGCGGCTCGTCGGCGAGCACCACGAACTGGTTGATGCTCAGCCCCCGGGACATGACGGCATCGGGTAGGTAGGTCGAGACGCGGTAGATGCCGTCCGCGACCTCGTCCACCCTGCAGTCGGTCACCGTCAGTCGCTCCTTTGTTGCGCCGGCTCGTGCGCGGCGAACCCAGGGAAGCCCGGAGGCGTCATCGCCCGCAGAGCGCCCCCGGGGCTTCAACCTGGGAATACATAAGGTGACCGAAGCGTATTAGCCGACGCGAAGCGGGCCGGATGTGCGCCCGCGAGCCGGACCGGTGCGGCCGATTTAGGGTGGCGGGAGACATGCCACGCTCGTTCCGGTTCGAGCCACCCGAGCCGCGGCCCGGCTCGCTGACGAGGCCGCGGCTGCTGCGCGCCCTGCTCGGCCGGTGGGAGCATCGGGTCACGTCCGTCGTTGGTGGGCCGGGCCTGGGCAAGACGACGCTGCTGGCCCAGGCCGTCGCCGAGAACCAGCTCGCCCCCCACGGGGAGGACGTCTGGATCGGCCTCGAGCATGGCGACGCCGACGGGGTCATGCTGGCCCGCGACGTGAGGGCGGCCGTCGACGCGGCGGGTACTGGCCGAGGCGCCGGCACGGTTCCCGACGTGACGGACGAGGCGCCGCGCCCGGAGGCGGTGGCCGACGCCGTGTGGCGCCGGGCGCCCACGGCGGTGTGCCTGGTGGTCGACGACGTGCACTGGCTGGGGCCCGGCTCGCCCGGAGCCACCTGGCTGACCGCGCTGGTCGACGCGCTGCCCGCCAACGGCCACGTCCTGATGGCCAGCCGTTGGTCGCCGGCCGTGCCTCTCGCCCGCCTCGCCACGCAGAGAGCGGTGCTGCGCGTGACCGAGGACGAGCTGCGGTTCTCGGACGAGGAGCTGGCCGGGTTCGCCGCCCGTCGTGGCATCGCCGTCGAGCGCCTCGACGACACCGCTGGCTGGCCGGCCATGGCCGAGCTGGCGGCCAGCGTCGGGCAGGACCGGGCCGGCGACTACCTGTGGGAGGAGGTTCTCGACCCCCTCGGACGCGAGCGGCGCCAGGTACTGGCGGTGCTGTCCGACCTCGGCGGCGCCGACGAGGGCCTGGCCGGCGCCGCACTGGGGCATCCGGTCGACCTGGCGAGGGCGCTCGACGGCGTGCCGCTCGTCGCCCACGGCTCCGGCGGGTGGCGGGTACCGCACCCGCTCTGGCACGAGGTGCCGGCGCTGTCGCTGGCCAACGACGACCGCGTCTTCGCGCGCCGCCGGGCGGTCGACCACCTGGTCGCGGAGCACCGCTACGACGAGGCCGTGACGCTGGCTCGCGAGGCCTCCCTGATCGACGTCCTGCCCGGGATCCTGCGGGCCGCCTGCATCGATCCCCACCGGCCACCGGGCCGCCAGCTCGAGCGCTGGCTGGCCGACGTGCCCGAGGCCGTGCGGGATACGGCCGGCGCCGCCCTGGCCGACGGCGTCCGTGCTGCCCTGCTCACGCCGGCCGAGGCGACGGAACCACTGCAGACAGCCATCCGGCGGTGCCGCGAGACGGGGGACCCCGAGGGCGAGCTGGGGGCCATCGCCCTGCTCGGCGAGGTGGCCTGGTGGCAGGGCGACTTCGGGCTGCTCGCGGGGGTGCTCGGCCGTGCGGTCGAGCTCGAGGCCGAGGGTCATGCCCTGGCCCGCGCTGTGGCCGCGCTCGGTCAGGCGGTGATGGCGGACATCGTGGCCGGCGATGACGATGTGCTCGCCCATCTCGGCGCCATCGAGCCGGGCGTACTCGACCACGTCTGGGAGGCGATGGCCGGCTGGCTCCATGCCACCACACTGGTGGGCGGCGGCCGAGCCGAGGAGTCGATCACCGTCATCGACGCCATTCCACCGATACCGGACCCCGCGCTCCAGCTCGCCGTGGAGGGCGTCCGCCTCCAGGCCCGCTGGGCGCTGGGCCAGGTCGACGAGGTGGTCGCCACCATTCCGGCGATCATCGACCGCTTCGAGGCCGCGGGCGTTCTCCAGTTCGTCCTGGTGAGCCTGGCAGAAGCGGCGTTCGTGCTCGCCTGGGTCGGGGACGTCGGCGGAGCCCGACGCCTCGTGGAGCGGGCCCGACGCATCGAGGCGGACACTGACTTCGGCGAGGCCGCCCGTCTGGCACTCGCGGAGGCGGCGATGCTCGTGACCGCGGGCGACGAGGCGGCCGCCGCCGAGCTGCTCGAGCGGGCCATCGCCGCCCACGGCCTCGAAGGTGGGATCAACCGGCGCGCGTGGCGGCGCGGCTTGGCGCTGACCTATGTGCTCGTTCCGTCGGCCCGCGATCGCTGGGACGCGGCCGAGCTCCGTGGTCACGTTGCCCAGGCGCGGACGCTCGCCCGCGCGGTGGTCGCGCTGCGGGATTGCGCGGTCGGCGCCGGCCCCGGCGGTCGGGACGGCGACAAGGTGCGCCCGAGCCTGCGCGGGCTCGATCTGGGCGACGTGCATCGCGTGCGCGCCGCGCTGCACCATCGGTTCGCCGCCGAGTTGGCGCTGGGCCTCGAGGCCGCCGGCCGACCCGAGGGCGTGACCCTGCTCGAGGCTCTCGGGCCCGTGGGCCGCGAAGCCATGCGCGCCGAGGCCGCCATGCGAACGCCGCGCGCCAAGCTCGCCAAGTCGCTGCTCGCGACCGTCCCGGCGCCGCCGGCCGATCTCACGGAGGTCGCCGTGCTGGGTCCCCTCGCGCTGGCGCGCAACGGCGAACCCATCACTGACGGAGACCTGAGGCGCGAGCGGGTGCGGGCGTTGCTCGCGTTCCTCGTGGGCCATCGCACGACCAGCCGGGCGGCGATCATGGCTGCGCTCTGGCCCGACCTGGAGGAGCGAGCCGCCGCCAACAACCTACGGGTCACGATGGCGTACCTGCTCCGCCTGCTGGAGCCCGCTCGCTCGGCGCGCGAGCCCGCCTACCTGGTCCGTGTCGACGGTCAGGCCGTCAAGCTCGTCACCGGTGACTGGCTGCGGATCGACGCCGACCGGTTCGACGACCACGTCGCCAGCGCCACGAAGGCCGAGGCCGACGGCACGCCGTCGCTCGCGCTCGAGCACAATCTGGCGGCCGTCGGGCTCTATCGGGGCGAGGCGCACGAGGGCGTCGCCGATGCCGACTGGATCGCGCTCGAGCGCGAGCATTTTCGCGGGCGCTTCGTGGGAGCGGCCACCCGGGCGGGCGAGCTGCTGGTGGCGCGGGGCGACGTGGACGGAGCGGAACGTGTGGCCCGACGAGCCGTCGAGGTCGACCCGTGGGCCGAGGACGCCTACGCGGTGCTGGTCTCGGTGGCGCTGGCCCGAGGCGACCGCTCGGCGGCCCGCCGGACCCTCGGTCGGGCGATGGACGCATTGGCCGACCTGGGCGTCGAGCCGTCCGAGGAGACCCGCCGCCTCCGCCGCCGCGTCCGGGGGGAGGGCGAGACGGGCTGACAGATCCGCTGCCGCGCGGTGCTCAGCGAGGCCGGGCCGATCCGAATACGAACCAGCGGGTGGCGTCGAACTCGGCATGCCAGCCCTCAGCCTCCACGAGTCCCTCGAGCTCGCCGGGCTCGTACATGACCTTCACGACCCGGTATTCCGAGCCGTCACCGAGGCGACGCAGGTGCAGGTCGGGCCCGTACTCCACGACGTACGGATCCTTGCCGGTTGGTCGCGGCGTTGGGTCGCGGTGGCTGTCGCAGAGGAACACCCGGCCGCCCGGCGCCAGGCACGACCGCACCAGGGCCCAGAAGTCGCCGAAGTGGGCACGCGGCACGTGCGACAGCCAGAACGAGAAGAACACCACGTCGTACGTGCGCTCGGGGAGCCAGCCGAAGATGTCCGCAACCACGTAGTCGACGTCGACGCGGCCCACGCGCTCACGGTTGATCGCCAGCGTCTCGGGGGAGGCGTCGACCACCGTGAGTCGCCCCGCCGTCCGGGCCAGCCGCTCGGTCCACCAGCCCGTTCCTCCTGCCAGCTCCAGAACGACCCCCCTCGCATCGAAGGCGGCGAGTGCCTCGTCCACCCTGGCCACCTGGCGGCGCCACTCCCGAAGCTCGGCCTCGCCGCGGTCATACCGGCCCCGGCGCTGCCACCATTCGTCATACTCCGGTGCCCGTGCCCGGTAGAACGAGCGCTGCTCCTCGAGCAGGTCGTCGTCGTTCATGTGCCGGAGCCTCGCGCATGCCAGCGGCCGGGGACACCGAGCGCTCCGAAATGACGGCCGAGCCCAGCCTCGGATGCGACGTCGCGGTCCGGCCAAGGTGCGCATCTCGTTCCTGCGCCGGCAGCGCCGCATCGGCGCGTGAACAGAACAACAGCACTGCACTTGGCCCTCGATCGCTGGTATCACGCACGATGAGGCGGACCGCTTCGCATCGAGGAGGACCAAGGATGACCGCTTCAGCAGCCACGACCTGGCCGGAGCATTGGGTGTCCGACGTCGTGCTGGTGGATGGCGGAACCGTCCACGTGCGTCCCATCGAGCCGGCGGACGGCCCGGCGCTGGTGGCGTTCCACGGCCGGCTGTCCCCGGACACGGTCTATTCGCGGTTCTTCTCGGTCAAGCCAACGCTGAGCGAGGCCGAGGTTGAGCGCTTCACGCACGTGGACCACGACGCGCGTGTGGCGTTGGTGGCCGAGCTGGGCGATCGCCTGGTCGGGGTGGCCCGCTACGACCGGACGGCCAACGACCGGGAAGCGGAGGTGGCGTTCGTCGTCGCCGACGAGCACCAGGGGCGAGGCATCGGAACGGTGTTGCTGGAGCACTTGGCGGCGGCGGCCCGCGAGCGCGGCATCACGCGTTTCGTGGCCCAGACGCTTCCCGGCAACCGCCGCATGCTGGACGTCTTCGGGGCCGCGGGCTTCGACGAACGGTCGAGGTACGGCGACGATGTGGTGTACGTCGAGCTGGCGATCGAGCCCACCGACACCGCCCGCGCTGCGTTCTTCGAGCGAGAGCATCGAGCCGAGTCGCGGTCTATAGCCCGGCTGCTGACCCCGGGCTCGGTGGCGGTGATCGGTGCGAGCCGGAACCCGGCCACGGTGGGCCACCAGGTGCTGCGGAACCTCCTCGATGCGGGTCGGTTCGACGGCACCGTCTACCCCGTCAATCCGGGCGCCGCGCAGGTGGCCAGCGTCAAGGCCTACCCGAGCGTGGTGGACGTCCCCGGCCCCGTCGACCTCGCCGTGATCTCGGTGCCGTCGGCCGCCGTGCCGGGTGTCGTCGAGGAGTGCGCCCGCAAGGGGGTCAACGACGTGGTGGTGCTGTCGGCCGGGTTCGGTGAGGTGGGCGGCAGCGCCGCCCAGGTGGCGCTTCGGGACCTCGCCCGCCGCAACGGGATGCGCCTGGTCGGCCCCAACTGCATCGGCGTGGTCAACACCACCATCGGGCTGAACGCCACCTTCTCGCCCTACGCCCCGCGGCCCGGCCGCATCGCCATGCAGTCGCAGTCGGGCGCGCTGGGCATCGCCCTGCTGGAGCGGTCGGCGCGCCTCGGCCTGGGCGTGTCGACCTTTGTGTCGGTCGGCAACAAGGCCGACGTCAGCGGCAACGACCTCCTCCAACACTGGGAGGACGACCCCGCCACCGACGTCGTGCTCCTCTACCTCGAGTCGTTCGGCAACCCGCGCAAGTTCAGCCGCATCGCCCGGCGGGTCTCTCGCCGCAAGCCGATCGTGGCGGTCAAGAGCGGCCGGTCGGAGGCCGGCGTGCGGGCCGCTTCGTCGCACACGGCCGCCATGGCCACACCGGACGTGGCGGTCGATGCGCTGTTCCGTCAGACCGGCGTCATCCGGGTGGACACGCTCGACGAGCTGTTCGACATGGCGCTGCTGCTCGGGTCACAGCCGTTGCCCGACGGTCGCGGCGTGGCGATCGTGGGTAACTCCGGCGGCCCCGGCATCCTCGCCACCGATGCCTGCGACGGCGCCGGCCTCGAGGTCCCGGAGCTCACCCCGGCCACGCAGGCGGCCCTGCGTGAGGTCGTGGATCCCAACGGGGCGGTCGCCAACCCCGTCGACCTTGTGGCTTCGGCCACGCCGGCCGTCTACGAACAGGCCCTGCGGCTGGTGCTGGCCGACGACGGTGTCGATGCCGTCATCGTCATCTGCACGCCCACCTTCGCCGCCCCGCCCGAGCGTGTCGCCGCATTGCTCCCGCCTCTGGCCGCCGACGTCGACAAGCCGGTCGTCGCCTGCTTCCTGGCTGCGCCCGACCTGCCGCCCCTGGTCGGCGCGGAGGCCGAGGGCGCGGTCGTGCCCGCGTTCGTGTCGCCGGAACCGGCGGCCCGAGCCCTGGCCCGGGCCACGACCTACGCCGAGTGGCGCCGACGTCCACCCGGGGCCGTTCCCGAGCTCGAGGGGTTCGACGCCGACCGCGGCCGCTCGGTCGCGGAGCGCTTCCTGCAGGACTCGCCCGAGGGCGGCTGGCTGCCGGCGGAGCAGGTCGGCGAGCTGCTCGAGGCGGCCGGTGTGCCCGTCCTGCGCACCGTCGGCGTCCGTGACGCCGAGGAGGGTGAGCGCGCCGCCGACGACCTCGGTTACCCGGTCGCTCTGAAGGCGGCCGGCCCCGACCTGGTCCACAAGAGTGACGTGGGTGGCGTCCAGCTCAACCTGGCTTCCGGCACCGAGGTGCGCTCCGGCTACGAGGCCATGGCCGCGCGCCTCGGCGCGGGCATGACCGGCGCTGTGGTCCAACAGATGGCCGCGCCCGGTGTCGAGACCATCGTCGGGGTCGTGCAGGACCCGCTGTTCGGACCACTCGTCATGTTCGGCCTCGGCGGCGTGGCCACCGAGCTGCTCGGCGACCGCTCGTTCCGGGTCCTGCCCCTCACCGACCTCGACGCCGCCGAGCTGGTCCGCTCGCTGCGTGCCTCGCCACTGCTGTTCGGCTACCGGGGGTCGCCGCGCGTCGCCGTCGATGCGCTCGAAGACGTCCTCCAGCGCGTCGCCCGCCTGGCGGGGCGCATCCCTGAGATCGCCGAGCTCGACCTCAATCCCGTCATCGTGTCCACGACCGGTGCCCTGACCGTCGACTGCCGCGCCCGGGTGGTGCCGGTGCCGGCCGGACCTGCCCCCGACCTCCGTCGGCTGGGATGACGACCCGACGAGATGGGGCCATCCGCCAGCGTCGTGCGGGACCCGGGTCCGCCGCTCAGATGGCGTCAGGCTCGACGGGGCAGCTCATGCAACCGCAGTGGGCGACGACGCCCTCACGTTCGAGGGCAAGATGGCGGAACGAAAGCGTCCGTCGTCGCCCGCCTGGTCGTGCCGGTAGACGGCTCACCGTTCGCCGAGCGCGCCCTGCCCGTGGCGGCGTGGCTGGCGCAGGAGGTCGGTGCCCCCATTCACCTCGTCGAGATCGCCCAGAACGACCCGGGCACCCAGAGCACCATCCAATATGTCGGCGACCTGGCCCGTCGGCACGGCGCGACGTGGGAGGTCATCCCGGGCCATGACCCGGGTGCCGCCATCGTCGCGGCGACCGACGCGGGGCGGCCGAGCCTCACCTGCCTGGCGACGCACGGGCGAGACCGGAGCGCCGCCGTGCTCGGCTCGGTGGCGACGTCGGTGCTCGACCATGCGACCGACCCCGTGATGCTGGTCGGACCGGAGGCCCGCCCGCCCTCCGCTCGCGACGCGCCGATCGTGACGGCCGTGGACGGCACTGGGGACGACGCGGCCGTGGTCGGGGTCGCCGCCGACTGGGCTGCCAGGCTGGGCCTACGGCTGGTCATAGCCACCGTCGCCGAACCGGTACCCCCCTCGTTCCGCGAGAGCCGACCGCTCCATCGGGCACGCGGCCCGGACGATCCCGAGGGTTACCTGGTGGGCCTCGCGGCCACCGTCGCCGAGGCGGGCATCAGCGTGGACACCCGAGTGGTGTACGACCCGATCAGCGTTCGGGGCGGGCTCCTGCGCCTCGTCGACCGCACTGCCGCGCTGCTCGTCATCGGGTGGCATCGCCACACCCGCCCGCACCGGGCGCTGCTGGGCAGCCATGCGACGCGCGTCGTCCACGACGCCGAGGTGCCCACACTCGTCATCCCACTCGGGGCCCGTGGATCCTGACGCAGTGTCTCGCGGCGACGGCGAGGCAATACGGTCCGGCGGACCACTCTCGGGGCAATACGGCCCGGTGGCCGGCACCTATTGCCTCGGGCTGGTGTCGGCGGACCTTATTGCCTCGGGGATCACGGCCGGCCACCCGCCGATCGGGCATCGCCGCGTGGCTCCCTGCCGCTGGTCAAGCGGCACCGACGATCAGGTCGCTGACCAGTGACCCCCAGCGGCGGGACCTTGGCCCCTACCCGCTGACGCTTGCTTCGTCGATGCTCGGGCCATGACGGACGTATCGACCTTGGGCAACGTCGCGGGCGCCGCCCGATCCGACGGGGCGGGTCCCCCCGAGCCGATCATCGCGGCGCACCGGGTGGCGAAGGTATACGACACCGGTGCAGTCCGGGTTCGGGCCCTCGAAGGCGTCGACCTGGCGGTGGCGGCCGGCGAGATGGTGGCGATCATGGGCCCCAGCGGCTGCGGCAAGACGACCCTGCTCAACTGCCTGTCGGGCCTCGACACGATCGACGCGGGCGATGTGCGCATCGAGGGCGTGTCGCTGTCGTCGATGTCCGACCGGGAGCGCACGGCCTACCGCGCCCGCCGCATGGGATTCGTCTTCCAGTTCTACAACCTGCTGCCGGTGCTCTCGGCCGTCGAGAACGTGGAGCTGCCATTGCTGGTGGCACGGGTCGAGGCCGGCGACGCCCGGCGCCGAGCCGCCGAGGCGCTCGCGATGGTAGGACTGGCCGATCGGGCCGGCCACGTTCCCGAGGAGCTTTCGGGCGGCGAGCGCCAGCGGGTCACCATCGCCCGCTCGCTCGTGAACCACCCCGCCATCGTGTGGGCCGACGAGCCGACCGGTGACCTCGACTCGGAGATGGCCCAGGAGATCGTCGACCTCATGCGCCGACTCAACCGGGAGCAGGCCCTGACGTTCGTGATCGTCACGCACGACATCGCGGTGGGCCGCCGGGCCGATCGGATCGTCCGCATGCTCGACGGCCGCGTCGTCGGAGAAGACCAGATGGAGGTTCGCCATGTACGCGCGGGTCACGCAGCTTGAGATCGACACGATGCGTGTCTCCGTGGAAGCAGCCGTCGCCCGGTTCGAGCGCGAGGTCCTCCCCGACCTCCGGGCCCAGGACGGTTACCGCGGCGTCTACGTGCTGGTCACCGCCGAGGGTCAGGCCATCCTGGTCTCGTTCTGGGATACCGAGGAGCAGGCCGATGCCAGCGGATTGACGGGGTTCTACCCAGAGATGCTGGCGCGCTACGTCACGCTGTTCGCGGCCCCGCCGGGGCGTGAGCGGTACGAGGTGCTCGTCGCCGACGTCCCCGTCGGCGATCGGAGCTGAGGGCGTCGCGCGGTGGAACGCGTCCTCGGGGTGCCGGTGGACACGCTGGCGACGGCGCTGGTTGCCGTTATGGCGGTCGCGTTCGGCGTCATCGCCGTGAGCGCGGTGCGAAATCGGGTCTTCCTGCGGATGGCGAGCCGCAACGTCGTCCGCCGGCGGGCGCGCAGCGCCCTGATCGTGGGCGGGCTCATGCTGGCGACCGCCATCATCGGGGCGTCGTTGGTCACCGGCGACACCATGGGACGCACGATCCGGTCCTCGGTGCTGCGGGCCCTGGGCCAGACCGACGAGGCCGTCGTCGCCCCCGGAGCCGAGCTCGACCCGATGCTGCAGCTCGACGCCGTGGCCACCGTCGACTACTTCGACGAGCAGGCGGTCGATGCTGTCCGCGACGCCGTCGACGGGTCACCGCTGGTGGACGGCGTGGCCCCGGCCGTGATCGAGCCGATCGCGGTGCAGGATCGGTCGTCGCGGCAGAGCGAGCCACGCGTCACGCTCTTCGGGTCCGATCCTGGGAGCATGGCGGGATTCGGCGACATCACGGGATCGGGGGGGCGCTCGCTGCTGCTCACCGACCTGGCGCCGCACGAGGTCTTCCTCAACGACGATGGGGCCGACGAGTTGGGTGCGACCGCAGGTGACCGACTGGTCGTGTTCGCAGGCGAGGCGCCGGTGGAGCTCGTGGTCCGCGACGTCGTCTCGTTTCGGGGTGCCGGGCACGACGGCCCGGCGCTGCTGACGCCGCTCGGCCTCGCGCAGCAGATCGTGGGCGAGGAGGGCCGGATCTCACACGTGTTGCTCTCGAACCGCGGCGGCGAGGTGTCGGGCGCCGGCCACACCGACGAGGTGGTCAACCTCTTGACGCCGGCCCTCGAGGGCGCGGGCCTGGAGGTCGCGGCACTGAAACAGGACGGCCTCGATCTGGCCGACGAGCAGGGCAACGCCTTCCTGTCGCTGTTCTCCACCTTCGGCACGTTCGCCATCGCCGCCGGCATCCTGCTGATCTTCCTGATCTTCGTGATGCTCGCCGCCGAACGCCGCACGGAGATGGGCATCGCGCGCGCGGTCGGCACCCAGCGCAGGCACCTGGTCCAGACGTTCGTGTTCGAGGGTGCCCCTCTACGACCTGGTGGCCGCCGCGGTGGGTGCACTCGTGGGCCTCGGCGTGGCCTACGGAATGGTGGAGATCGTCTCCGGCGCGTTCACGACCGAGGAGCTCGCCATCGAGCACGCCCTCCGACCGTCCAGCCTCGTGGTGGCGTACGGCCTCGGTGTCGTCCTCACGCTCCTGGTGGTCACGCTTTCGGCTTGGCGGGTCAGCGTGCTCAACGTCGTGACCGCCATCCGCAACCTCCCCTCGCCACTGGCGCGCGCCAACCGCCGCGCCCGCTGGGGGCGCGGCGCTCTGGCGGTCGTCGCGGGCGCCCTGCTCGCCCTCGCCGGGACATCGGGCGGTGAGGCGACACCATTCCTGCTCGGCGTGTCGATCGTCATCGTGGGCCTGATCCCGGTCGCCCGCGCCCTCGGCCTGGGGGACCGCGCCGCCCACACGCTCGCCGGCGTCGCGCTCGTCGCCTGGTGGTTGCTGCCCGGCGACACCTACAACTCGCTCGTGGGCGACCTGGCCTGGAACTTCTCCGTGTACATCGTGGCCGGTCTCATGATCGTGCTCGGCGCAACCTGGACGATCATGTACAACGCCGATGTCGCACTGGCGGTCGTGAGCCGCATCGCCGGCCGGGCCCGCTCGCTGGCGCCGGTCGTGCGGATGGCCGTGGCATACCCGCTGCGCAGTCGGCTGCGCACCTCGATGACCCTCGCCATGTTCATGCTCGTGGTGTTCACGCTCGTCACCGGGGCCACGATCTCGGGGTCCTTCATCAACAACCTCGACGACCTCGACAGCTTCAGCGGCGGCTTCGACGTCCGGGCGGCGGTCGCTCCGCTCCGGCCCATCGACGACACGCAGACCGAGGTGACGTCGGTCGGCCCGGCGGCCGGGATCGATCCGGCCACCGTCGAAACGGTCGCGGCGCAGTCGCTGGTTCCCGTCGAGGCCCGCCAGGCGGGCACCACGACATTCGCCGACTACCCGGTCCGTGGGGTGGACGACAACTTCGCCGCAACGACGACATACGGCCTCGCCGCCGTCGCCGAGGGCTACGACTCGGCGGCCGACGTGTGGGACGCCCTGGCCAAACGCCCGGGCCTGGCCGTCGTCGACCCCTTCGTCGCCCCGCGCCGCAACGAGTTCATGTTCGGTGCGGTGCCCGACTTCCAGCTCGGGGGCTTCTACGTGGGGACCAGGTGTTCGCGCCCGTCGACGTCGAGGTGCGCGACCCCGCCACCGGCGCCGACGTCACCCTGACCGTGATCGGCGTGCTCGACGACTCCGTGCCCTGGGAGATGGCGGGCATCACGACCTCCCAGCGTGCCCTCGCGCCTTTTGGGGACCGGGCCCGGCCGAGCACGTTCTGGTTCGCGCTCGCCGACAGGGCCGACCCGGAAGCGACCGCCAGGGCTCTGGAGTCCGCGTTCCTCGATGACGGCCTCGAGGCACAGAGCCTGCAGGACCGCCTCGACCAGGCCGTCGCCGCGTCGTGGACCGTCAACCGGCTCATCCAGGGGTTCATGGGTCTCGGCCTCGTCGTGGGCGTGGTGGCGCTCGGTGTCGTCAGCGCCCGCGCCGTCGTGGAACGGCGCCAGCAGATCGGCGTGCTGCGGGCCATCGGCTTCCAACTGGCCATGGTGCGACTGGCGTTTCTCGCCGAGGCGTCGTTCGTGTCGCTCACGGCCATCGTCGTCGGCTGCGGGTTGGGGCTGATCACCGCCTACGACGTCGTCGCGTACATGGGCAAGCAACAGGATGTGACGCTGACTGTCCCCTGGCTCAACCTCGCCGTCATCTTCACCGTGGTATATCTCGCCGCCCTCGCCAGCACGCTCTTGCCCGCCATCCGGGCATCCCGCGTCTACCCCGCCGACGCGCTGCGCTACGAATGACGCCTTGGCCGGACATCACCCGTTGCGGATCATGGGCCCTGTCGCGCGCGCGGCGGCAGTGCCAAAGGTCCTGAGCCGGCATTCGCAACGGCTCACGCTCGCTCAGGCGCGGTGGGGCCGGTCGGCCCCACGACCGGGACGTTCGCCTCTGCCGTGACCGGGCCTCTCCCGTCCACGATCGACTGGAACCGCACACACCGGTTCGCACGTCGGCAGCGGCCGAGGCGCCGTGAGCGGAGCATCGGCACGCAAGACAAGTAGGAGGTGCGCCATGGCCCTGCCCCAGATGAACGCTGACCCGAAAGCCTTCGATCGCGTACCCGGTCCTCACCAGATCACCAGCATGACCAGCGTCTGCGAAGCCCGGGCACACCTGCACACCACCGGGGACGCCGCCGCGCTCGTCTACCGGAACGGCCAGCCGGTCGGCGTGGCCACCCCCGCGGCGCTGGTGAGCGCCAGCATGGTCCGCGGCGAAGATGCGCCGATCAGCACGGTCATGGAC